>NZ_JAUCZC010000026.1 GCF_030373265.1 Blastomonas sp. | reverse complement strand
TCGGCGCAGAGCGACAGCCTACCTCTGACTGCCGCCAATCTTTGCAACAGAGCCAGCCGGTCTTCCGGGAGAGGCCTGGGGTCTGCTTCGTCCGAGAACGGCCGGTACCCGAATAGGGCGATTTCGTCGAGAAGATGGGCGGTGGGAGAGGCTTCGTGATCGGGTTCGCAGGGATAGGGGCTATGCATTGTGACGGTCCTTGTGGATGTGCGCCGGGCACCGTGCCCGGCCTTCCGCGATCCCTCTGACCGGCAGGGCGGCGGGCGCATCTGCAGATGGTGAGGTTGTCCTTGTCGGACCAACCGGCTCTGCATGGACCGGAGCGAAGCGGAGAATGGCGAAGCGGCGGCTATTTTGCTTCGCGATGGAAAGGCGCAAGGCGCCACCTGGCCACAGGTGCGACAATCCTTGCGCCGCCGGAAAATAGCCGCCGCGCAGCCATTGCGCCTCGAGCCGCCTTGGCGGTCACTCGGATCGCACCCAAGAAGGCCGGGTGGTCCTGGCTTCCGTTCCAGCGGCCGGGCAGACAATTGCGTCCACCCAGCTGACCTGAACGCTCTTGCTATTCGCCCCGTTCGAAACGCAGCCGGTCATCAGGGTGGGTCTGGGCGAGCAGCTGCCGTGCCAGGTGCACCCTGCCAGCGTCGAGAAGGTCATCATTGAAGTCTCCGAGCCTTGGCGTGAGCCCAATCAGTTCGATTGCGGCCGCCTGTGCCCGCAAGGTCAGCCTCTCAAAGGCTGCATCGCCCGCGGCGTCCGCATCGCGTGCGACATAAAGGCGGACCAGGCCTGGCGGAAAGGCGATGGCGGCAAGGTGCGAGGACGACGTGGCGGCAGCTACGGGCATTCCGGGGAGTGCCTCGCGCAACGAAAGCATGGTCTCGAGCCCTTCGCCTGCCACCAGCACTCCATCAGAATCGCCAAAGCGGATGGCATGTCCCAGAATGTTGCCAAGGGCGCGGCGGGGCGATGTGACCTGCGCCTTGCACCTGCCCCCCGGATCGAGCCAGGTGCGGTGGATCCCGGTCTGAAGGCCGTCCAGGTCGGTCACCGATGCAATCAGCGCGGGAAAGGTCCGAGCGGTATCTGGCGCATCATCGTCAGACAGGCGGTAGTGGCAGCGCGGATGAAAGCGCAGAGCAGAAAGGCCGTGCAGCCGGGTGATGCCGCGCAGCGCAAGATAGCGTGTGCCAAGAGATCCAGGGACAGGCCGCGCGGCTTCGAACATTCGCCGTGCGGCAACCGACAAGCCAGTCGATGGCTTGTGGCTAGATACCCTGCTCCACTGCGGCAGCGGGTTTGATGGCGGCAGCAGCAGGAACCGGCGGGCTTCTTCGATGGCCTCACCCAGTCCGGCACACCGCTGGTTCAGCCGGATCAGATCAAGCAGGTCGCCATGTTCGCCGGTGGCAGCATCCACCCAGTTGCCAATGCTTCCGCTATCGGTCTGGTACAGGCGGACATACAGGCTGCGTCCGGGTTCGCCTGCGACATTCCCCACGATCCAGTAACGCCCCTCGCGTCTGCCGGCAGGCAGATAATGCCGGCACACTGCCAGTGCGCTGCCGGCAAGCTTCTGGGATATCTCAGCAGCCATGCTGTAATTGCGGGACATGTCGAAATTCCTTTCATTTCGTTGGATATGATCCTGCTCAAGGCACGGCCCTGGACGAAACCGGCATGCATTCGCCTCGGGCGAGCAGCTGCTGCGTTCGATAAAAGCCAGGGCAGGCGCCACAGAGCGGTCAGTTCGATCGGGCAGGGCAAGGTCGTTCTCCTCGACCCTCGTCCGTCCCCAGGCACTTGCGCTGCCCCTTCCGACGGGAAAGGGCAGCGCCATGCCGGTTTCACGCGATGCGGCTCAGGGTCAATGCACCCTGTCGAACAGCCGCTTGGCCCGGGTTTCCAGGTCGAGCCTCGCGTCCTGGTGCGGCTTGCTGCGCGCGAGCGCGGTTATGCCCTGCACGAAGTCGAAAACCGATTCCGGAGGCCGGCCTTCCTCGCAGAGAACCGTCTCGATGATCTTGCCGGTCTCGGACCTGGAAAAGCCGCGGGTCCGCAGGAACTGGCTGCGATCCTCATCGGTGCGCGCAACAATGCGCTCGCGCGCCGCTCGGATCCCGTTGATGAAGGGCTGAGGCGAGGAATTTGCGAAATTGAGCAGCGCCGGTGTTGCCTCATGCGCGAAGCGGTTCGCGGCATACTTGCTGTGGCGGATACTGATCTCCTGGAAGTCCTCGACACCCCACAGGTTCCGGTTCTGGCAGACTGCGCGCAGGTAGAAGCTGGCAATGCCGAGCGTTCGCGCACCCACTTCCGAGTTCCAGCAGTAAAAGCCGCGGAAGAACAGGTCGGGGGAGCCATCGGGCAGGCGTCCTGCTTCGATCGGGTTGAGGTCATCGACCAGAAACATGAAAACGTCGCGATCGGAGGCGTACAGGGTGGTGGTGTCGCGGCGGATGTCGACATGAGGGTTGTACATGCCGGTGGACCAGTCGAGTACGCCCGGTACCTTCCATCGCGTATCGCCGGTGCCATTGCCTGCGATGCGTTGCACCGCCTCGACCAGCTCGTGGTCGAATATGCGGCCATAGTCGGGCCCTGTGACGGCGCGAAGATCGATGCGGCTGCCAGAGACGCCATCGTCGGTCTCCAGTGTCTTGATCTGCTCGGTCCGGTTCGAGCTCAGGCCGTATTGCAGGTTGATCGCGGCAAGCGGGGCGGGAAGCTGGCGCAGATATGTGGCAGGGGCGCCCACCTGGGCTGCCAGCTGGCCAAAGCTCCAGTGGGTTGGCGTCACCGGGGCATCGGCACCTGGAAGCATGAGGACAAGGCGCTCGGGATCATCCCGGTTTGCCTCGACACGGATCGCGGCGGTCTCGACGACGCGGGTGCGACTGCGGTCCGTGCGGCGCCGCACGCTGGCGGCCAGGTCGTCGAGCGACAGAAACCTTTGGTCATCGGGCCTGGAAAACCATTCCGATGACACCCGGCCAACCCGCTCACCGCGCGACACATCGACTTTGTACCCAGCGCCTGGACGGGACTGCGAAGCTGTAAGATCTAAGTTCATGGCGATAACCTCCATGACGGGCAACCGAGAGCCTCTCTCTCGATCCTCAACCCGTCACGGCGAAGCCCCCACCTCTCACTCTATCTGAGCGATAGGCATGTCCCGCGCGACCAGCGCGGCAGGCTAAAAACAAAAGACCGCACCCTGAACATCAGGCGGCAATGCAAAAACCTGACCCGAGCAGGCGTAAAAGCCGGGGCCTGTCGGCTTTCAACGCCTGCGCTCGAAGCAGTGGCCACCGGTTCAGTGTGCAGGCGGGGCCCTTTGCATCACAAGGCCGCGCCCTCAGGAGCAGGCTGGTCAGCCTGCGGGAAAGAGCGCGCCCTCAGCCCCGCTCATCCGCAACCCCCTACCTCTTGTGACCCGACCGGATACGGACCAGTTCATCCCACTGGCCCGGTGCAGCTTGTGCCAAGCAGACGAGGCAGCGTGCTGCAGCCGGATCAGACCGCAGCGATCTGCTCGCGCAGGGCGTCGACCCAGTCGCTCACCGCCCTGAATGCCTGGTCGGTGATGCGAAGGTTGATCTTGCGATTATCGATTGGGTCCCGCTCGCGCTGCAACAGGCCCTCCTGGAGCATGCGGTCGATATAGCGCAGCGAAGTTGTAGAAGGGCGCCGTGCGGCGAGGCATGCACTGGTAACAGTGATGTTTTTCCCCTTCACATGTCCGACAAACAGCTCGAGCAGGATATCCCAGGCCGGATCCGACCATAGATGCGCCTCGGCAATCGCAGACCGCTTTGCCCGGAGCTTGAGATACCGGCTGGCGACCTCTGCGCGTTCCTGCCAGTCGCCGCTGGCCTGGGGATCGCTCTGGCCGGGTTGCGCCTCGCTCTCAGGCAGGAGGATCATGCAATAGAACTGGGTCATTGTTTTTTACCAAGCGTGTAAGGGCCCGATGATCGAGATAGACACCCGACACCATGCTGAGCAGCAGTGGCACGACCCAGAATGTCGCGATCGCTGAATACATCGTCGGGACAAAGTCGGGTGCGACCATGGTTGCCAGATGAGAAGTAACAGTCAGGAGCTGGAAAGCTGCGATCCACAAGGGCCAGAACCGGTCGCTGCGAAGCGCAAAAGCGTAGGCAGCGATCAGATACCCGGTATCGACTGTTAGCAGCGGCCAGTGTGTCTGGCGCCATTGGGTGTCGAAGCTCTGTGCAATCCAGGTAAAGAGCACCGCGACCACGAAAAGTCCCGCAGCCTTTTTGCCCTCAGCATCGCCGTACAGCCAGACG
Source organism: Blastomonas sp. (assembly GCF_030373265.1). Lineage (GTDB taxonomy): Bacteria > Pseudomonadota > Alphaproteobacteria > Sphingomonadales > Sphingomonadaceae > Blastomonas. The sequence continues at coordinate 49,042 of NZ_JAUCZC010000026.1, read as the reverse complement.
AAGCCGCAGCTCGATGATGCGAGCAGCCAGAAGATCATGGATATCATGGTCGCTGATCATCGCATCGACTGCGGCGAGGTCAATCTCGCACCGCCAGCTCTTGCGGCACCGCTGGCACCAGAGATCCGGCAAGCGGGGTTTCACCGGGGCAGCCGACATTCATCGGCGCCTGGTCACTGCGCAGCTTGATCGCGTTAAGGTGACCGACAAGCCTGACCATGCTGGCACGCGCCGAAATCAGGTGGCCGGTGCTTTCGTGAATGGCACGAAGCGCGATCTGAGAATCCCTGGCGGGTACCTCTGACAGCGCGTTGGCCTCAAGCATTGTCACCGAAAGCTTTGCCGCATCCAGGATGGCTAGGTCATAGCTAGCGAAAGACGAACGGGTATCCTCCGCGACGACGCGGACGGCATTGGCATCGATATGCATGATGTGTCTCCTGAAGGCACCCGAAAGGCGCCATGCGTGCGATCAGGGCATCAGGTCAGCTGAACACCTTGAGCGACCCACCCAGCACCAGCACGAATGCCAGGATATAGATCAGGGACAGCCCTGCGATACGCAGGATGACCATGGTCTTCTGGGGAGCATCCAGGTCTGACCTGATGCCGCCAAGCGGAGGGTAACCCAGTCTGGCCTGCCACTGACTGGCAGCGGCGGTGTCCTGAGGTCCTTCACTCGGCGCTCCAGGAAGTGACATGACTTTGGACTGCTCGGCAACGGCTGGCGTTTTGAGTTCAAACGGTTTGAATGCCCGTCCGGATTGTGGATCGAACACCCGTCGGGCAGCGGCCCTTCGATCCGGCGCCCCTACGATCGTCTTGGCACGGTGCAGATACTGATCGACAGTCATTGGCGTAAGCCCAAGCCGCTTGGCAATCTCCTTTGAGGTGTAGCCTTCGGCCACCAGGCGCAGGCAGTTGACCTGAGCTTCGGTCAGCTGTGCGCGCCAGTCTTCCAAGAAAATCCCCCGAACGCTGCCAAACCATCCGGTTTGGGAATCATTAACCTTCAATTCGGACATATCCGATTTGCGCTGCGTTGGGAATCGGCACGTGTTGGGCAGGATATACAGCTGCCGGATCAAGCCGGGCAGTCCAACTCGTTCCCACGGCACATGGGCACTCCAACAAAGATGAAAAAAGGTGCGAACCCCGAATCTCTCATATGCAATGGCACAGATCAGGCAGTGCAGGGCAAGTTGCCGCCAGATCAGTCGGCCCCAAGCCTGCGTTCGCAGACAGTGCGAACCAGCTGCTGAAGCAATGCGACGCGCTCGCTCAGCCAGTGCAATTCCTCGTCACTGATCTTGTAGTGCGGCGAGTAGCGTGCGTTGACATATGCCTGCCGGAGCAACTCGAAGCAGCGGCGACTGAAGCGATCATCGCGAGGCCAAGCTTCGATAAGCTCCGGCGCGATCTCCTCGGCATGGCCGCGCAGAAAACCGAGCTTGTGAGACTTCGGGCTGTAGAGAGTAAAAACGAGCATTACGCAGTGATACAGGCGCTCCGTGGCCTGATGCATTAAGAACGCGGTGTCCCGGGATTTGCCCTCTTGGACGAAAAACATAGCTCCTGATTTGGCGCTGTCTGCTTGCTCAAACCAGAAGTCAAAATGCTTCTCCGCCTCAGCACGCGCCGCGGCGGGCGCGAGTTTCGTCGGCCTTGCGAACGGAAAGCCCTCAGCCTCGTAAAGCGCGATGCCCTGCAAGGCGATGTCGGTGAAAAACGGCCGCCCCTGCTCGAGCTGTTTGTTCACATCCTTGAGGCTGTGGACGATGAAGCTGACCGGCGCGCTCAATGTGTGCGTGATCGACATCTCGCGCATCAGCCGGTCATCGGCAGTGGCCCAGTAGTCAACGACATCGGTCAGGCGCTCGTCGTTGACGACGACCAGCAGATCGTAATCGGACTTGTAGCCGCCGACCGGATCGTCGACCCAGTCGCCGCGGGCATAGCTGCCGTAGAGGATGACCTTGAGGATCCGGCCCTGCTTCTTCCACGGCGCAGTCGTGTTGCCGATTGCGGCGGCAAACTCCTCGAACAGGATGCGCACGGCGTCCTGCAGCTCCTGCTGCTTCTGACCGGGCAAATGATCGATATCGGTGCGCATAACTTCACCCTGTAGTCGATAGGCTGCGAACGCAAGGGGAGCGGCCGCCAAAGCCGGCAACTTCATCCAACTTGGATCAGTCTCGCACTGTGCCTTCTCACCATCTCCAGACAATTTTCTGAGGTACGAAGGTTTGCAGCTGCATGAAAAGTAGTGCCTTTTTCCCGTGGTGATTACCCGGTGATTGTCTACACCTAACAAGATGATCTCTAGGCTACGAAAGTCTTTCTAAATCAACCGTCTGCTTGCAAACATAGAAAAATGTGGTACTTTAGGTACTGCTTCGCTAGCTGAATTTTCGAGTATTTTTTGGCTAGCCGTTTTTGGCCTTCGATTGCCTTGGCTGGCCAAACAGGTTTGGCGTGAAAGCACTAAAGTTCACGGACGCGCAGAAGGCGTTCGTTATCACGCAGGAATAGAACTGAGGGCCGATTGCGGAAATCTGCCGCAAGGCAGGGATTAGCCAAGCTAACTTCTGCAATCGGAACAGGAAGAAGGTAAGCCTGCGGTGAGTACCGCGGCTCAGGCAGCTTGGCGCTGAACTTGGTGAGAGCGCCAGTTCCAAGGGAGCAGATGGCGAGTTGGCGCTGCGGGATATCGGCGATGCGGCCGAGCACATCGGTAAGCCAGGCCTGGGGATCAATATCGTTGAGCTTTGCGGTGGCGATCAGGCTGAGCATAAAGGCGGTGCGCTGGCCGCCGCGATCTGAGCCGGCAAACAGCCATGACTTTCTACCTTGGGCGATCCCTCTGGGTGCCCGTTCTGCTGAATTGTTCGAAAAGCATATACGGCCATCAACGAGAAAGGCGGTGAAGGCAGGCCATGCCTTGAGGATGTAGACGATGGGCTCGGCGACGGGTCTACTCTTGGAGAGCTTCGACCGGTTGTCGCGGAGCCATGCTTCGAGCCCGGCGAGGGTGCGCTGTGTTCCTGCCGGGCGGCGAGCCGCTCGGCCATTGATCGCGCGCTCGATATCAAGGATCGCATCGATCCTGCGGACTGCCTCGACGGCGATCGGCGAGATGACAGGTGCCTTCTTGCGGCGCTTTTTGAGCTGCGTGTCGAGATACACGAGCTCGAAGAAATAGCGGCGCGGATGGCTCCAACACATCGCAAGGAAACCGGGACCGAACAGTCCGCGCGGCGTGACATGGAACGGTGCTGGTGGTTGAGTGATCTTCTCGCAATCTCGGCACGAGAACTTCTCTCTGATGGTCTGAACCACCTTCCACTGGCGGGGGATGACTTCGAGCGTCTCGGTTACATCCTCATCCAGCTTGCTCAAGCGATCGGAACCACTGAATAGCCCCTAGATTTCTAGACGCCTTCTATCCTAATTTTGAGGACAGGAGGCAAAAATGGAGAAGCCCAATTTCAGTGATGAGTTCAAGCGTGATGCGGTAGCCCAAATAACCGAGCTTGGTTATCTGGCGGTGGAGGTTTCGCAGCGTCTCGGCGTCAGCCCGCATTCGCTGTATACTTGGAAGAAGCGGTTCGCCCGGCCAGCGTCTGGCGATACCAGCAAGGATGCCGAGATCCGGCAGTTGAAGCGCGAGTTGGCCAGGGTGACTGAGGAGCGCAACATCCGAAAAAAGACACCGCGTATTTCGTCAGGGATGCCAAGTGAGATACGCGTTTGTTGCAGAGCAACGTGACCAGTTCCCGGTTCGGTCGATGTGTTGTTGTCTGCGCATCCAGCCCAGTGGCTTTTATGCCTGGCAAAAGAGCCCGCTGAGCCAGCGGGCTCGAGACGGTGCCCGGCAAACGGAGATGATCCGTCACGCCTGGAACGACAGCGGCAAGGTTTATGGCTATCGCAAGCTGCATGATGACCTGCTGGATCAGGGCGAGAGGTGCTGCCCGAACCGCGTTGCTCGGTTGACAAGGCTTGCGGGCATCAAGGCGCAAATCGGCTACAAGCGCAGGCCTGGCACGCATGGAGGAAGACCGTCCTTGGCGGTCGACAATACTCTGGATCGTCAGTTCAACGTGGCGAAGCCCAACCGGGCATGGGTGACAGATATCACGTACATTCGCACCCTGGAGGGTTTTGCCTATCTGGCCGTCGTGATCGATCTTTATTCCCGCCGTGTGGTGGGTTGGTCGATGCAGAGCCGACAGACCACCGATGGGGTGCTGCAGGCACTGCACATGGCAGCAGGGCGGCGCAAACCCACGCATCGGGTGCTGATTCACTCGGATCAAGGCTCGCAGTTCATCAGCATGGACTGAGCTGCCTTCGTCCGCGCCCACAATCTTGAACACTCGATGAGCCCACGCGGCAACTGCCACGACAATGCCGTTGCCGAGAGCTTCTGGGGCAGGTGTGCATTCTCAACGTAGCATCGCACAGCAAATGTCAGGAGATGCGCGCAATAAGCTCCGCCCAAGCTTGCATCACCCGGGCCTTGCTAGCGTTGGCATCGATCTCCTTCCTTGCGTTGGTGCCAAGTCGGCCGAGCCGGGCTGGATCATCTGCAAGTTGGAGGACCGCATCGGCAAAGCCCTGCCCATCGCCCGGGGTAACCTGCAGTCCTGTCTGGGCCCGGTCGATGATCTGCGCCATTTCTCCTGTCGGCGCACACACCGCGATCATCGGGCGGCCAGCCGCCATGATCCCGTAGATCTTGCTCGGCACGATCAGGCCTTCCATCTCGGGGAGCAGCGATACCCAGTGGACGTCAGGCAGCGCCAGTGACAGGTTGAGCTGTTCGCGCGGCTGATAACTTTCAAACCGCACATTCGTGACGCTGGCCTCCGCAAGCCTCGCGCGCAGCATGTCGACGAAATGCCCCCCGCCAATAAACAGGAAGACGATGTCCTCCCGATCACGCAGCAGGATCGCCATCTCGATAAACGTCTCGATGTCATGCGCGCGGCCAAGATTTCCCGAATAGCCTATGACGAACTTGCCCTGCAGCCCCCACTGCTCGCGCAATGGATTGATGCCCTCAAGCGGTATGATGTGGCTGTCGTCGACAAAGTTGGTGAGGATCGCGATCTTGTTATCGGCGACGCCCTGGTCGCGCAGCAATTGCGCCATGCACTCGCCAATAGCGATATTGAAGACCGCCACCTTGAGGGACCAGTTGCGCAAACGCGTCAACAGCCAGCCGACCGTGCCGGGAAGGCCGACGCCGAGCGAGTTTGCCACCTCTGGATACAAATCTTGAAGCCAGTTGACGAGCTTGGCACCCCGGATCCTGGCGACCACCGCCAGCGGAATCGACAAGAGCGGAGGATCGGTCTTGCAGACGACGACATCGCCGCGCCGCATACGGATCAGCAGGAGCCAGGCTGCGCCGAGGTACATTCCCAGATACCGCCCCAACCGGGCCAGCATGCCCCGGCCCGATGGACCCAGGCTGGGCAGGCGGGTAACATGGATGCCGTCGATAACTTCCGAAGCAGGATATTGCGAACCACCGTCATAGCTGCGCTGGCCGGTGATGATCCGCACCGTGTGGCCCGAAGCCGACAGCTCGAATGCGACGTCGCTCAGAATCTGGCTGGTGGCGGAATGATCGGGATGGAAGTAGCTGTTGACGAACCAGATCGTCGGCTGGTCGCTGGTGCTGCGCATAGTGGATCAGACCGGCTTTCTGGCGACCATCACCATGCTCTTCCACAGATAGGGCATGCGGCCCACCCCGGAAAAACCTTCGATCAGGAAGCCACCCTGCTCCAGCAGTGTGCCGAGCGTCTTGCGGCTCCAGAACTTGATGTGCCCGCCATGCCACAACGGCGTATGGTGCGCGTCCCAGTGATCGGTCACAGAAAGCGCAAGGTTCTTGAGATATCCGTGATAGGGCGTCGTGACCACAAACCGCCCGCCTGGGCGCAGCGCATCCATGGCAAAGCGCACCAGATCTTGCGGTGTGTAAAGGTGTTCGACCACCTCGGTGCTGATCACCATGTCGAACAGACCGTCTGGCGCATCGGATGTCACAGGCGCCAGCGCGAAGTCCGCGGTCGCAAACCGAACTGCAGGGAAGTTCTTGCTCGCCAGCTTGATGCCCTCTTCATCGCCGTCCACGCCGACGATTGAGAAGCCGTGTCGTGCAATGTATTCCGTGACACTGCCATTCCCGCAGCCGGCATCCAGAATTTGTCCGGGTTTATGGGCGCGCACGATGTCGAGCACCGCGGGGCCTAGATACCCCGTGGAGTTGGGAACATCCTCGGTCCAGCCATAATCTTCGGTCTTTGCCATGGTTTCCCCAGTCTTCGCTTCTAGCCCGGCACGTTCTGCGAGGACAGATACCACTGATATGTTGATGCAATGCCGTCGCGCAGGCCGATGCGCGGGGCCCATCCAAACGACCGGAGCCGATCGACGCTCATCAGCTTGCGCGGAGTTCCATCCGGCTTGCTGTCGTCGCAGACGATGGTTCCTGAAAACCCGACCACATCGCACACCATCTGCGCCAGGTCGTAAATCGAGATATCTTCGCCCGACCCAACGTTGACGTGAACGGCGTCAGAGTAGTTCGCCAGCAGATGGACGCATGCATCCGCGCAGTCGTCGGCGTGCAGAAACTCTCGCAGCGGGGTGCCGGTGCCCCAGATCGTGATGTTCCGCGCCCCGGCCCGCTTGGCTTCGTGCGCCTTGCGAATGAGGGCGGGCAGGACATGGCTGCTGGTGAGGTCGAAATTGTCGCCCGGACCATACAGGTTGGTGGGCATCGCGGAAATATAATCGCGGCCATGCTGGCGCCGATAGGCCTGGCACAGCTTGATGCCGGCGATCTTCGCGATCGCATACCACTCGTTGGTCGATTCAAGCGGTCCGGTCAGCAGGGCCTCTTCGACGATCGGCTGGTCGGCAAGTTTTGGATAGATGCAGCTGGATCCCAGAAACAGCAGGCGGTTGACATCCGCTCGGTGGGCCCCCTCGATCACATTCGCGGCAATTGCCAGGTTGTCGTAAAGGAAATCGGCCGGATAGGTATTGTTGGCCAGAATGCCGCCAACCTTGGCTGCTGCCACGACAATGGCGTCAGGTCGGTGCATTTCGATCCAGCGCCGGGTCGCGGCCTGATCCATAAGATCAAGCTCAGAGCGACTGGCCGTCAGGATTTCGCAATCCCGCTCGTTGAGCTGACGCACGATTGCGCTCCCGACCATCCCGCGATGGCCGGCAACAAAAATCCGCTTCCCAGCCAGATCGAAATGCATCAGGCGCCCTTCATCACCTGGGCGTCCGCCATGATCTTGAGATCTGCCTGCACCATCTCGCGCGCCAGATCGCGCACCGATGTCTCGTGCTTCCAGCCCAGCTTGGCATGGGCCTTGGCTGGGTCACCAATGAGCAGTTCCACTTCCGTGGGGCGGAAGTACCGGGGGTCGACTTCAACCAGGCATGCGCCGGTTTCCTTGCAATAGCCCTTTTCGTCGACGCCTGTCCCGCGCCATTCGAGCACGATTCCGACATCCTCAAAGGCCCATTCGACGAACTTGCGCACTTCGGTGGTCTCGCCGGTCGCCAGAACATAGTCATCGGGCGTGTCCTGCTGCAGCATCAGCCACATGCCGCGCACATATTCGCGGGCATGGCCCCAGTCGCGCTTGGCGTCGAGGTTGCCGAGGTACAATTTGTCCTGCTTGCCCAGCTTGATGGCGGCGGCAGCGCGGGTGATCTTGCGGGTGACGAAGGTTTCGCCGCGCAGAGGACTTTCGTGGTTGAACAGAATGCCGTTCGAGGCATGCATGCCATAGGCTTCGCGGTAGTTCACCACGATCCAGTAGGAATAGAGCTTGGCGGCGGCATAAGGCGAACGCGGATAGAACGGCGTGGTCTCGCGCTGCGGCACTTCCTGCACCAGGCCGTAAAGCTCGGATGTCGATGCCTGATAGAAGCGGCAGGTCTTTTCCATGCCGAGGATGCGGATGGCCTCGAGCAGGCGCAGGGTGCCGATGCCATCGGCGTTGGCCGTGTACTCGGGCGTCTCGAAGCTCACCTGGACATGGCTTTGTGCGGCCAGGTTGTAGATTTCGTCGGGCCGGGTTTCCTGAACGATGCGGATCAGGTTGGTGCTGTCGGTCATGTCACCATAATGCAGGTGAAACCGCGAGTTTTCGATATGCGGATCTTGATAGATATCTTCGATCCGGCTGGTGTTGAACGAGGATGAGCGGCGCTTGACGCCGTGAACAATATAGCCCTGCTCCAGCAGAAGCTGAGCGAGATAGGCACCATCCTGGCCGGTGACACCGGTGACGAGAGCAGTTTTTGTCATTGGATTCCCATGAAAGACTGGAAGATCGCCCATGCGCAGAATGGAGAGGCAGGAGTTAGCGCGCGGGTGCTCTTAGCGGCTGGATTTTACGGTTTCAAGCACTTGTGAGACTGGGGTCAGGCGGCAAATGGTCGCACTGACACTTAGCAGGAGATGGCCTCCCGAAGGCAGGGGGCATCTATTTCGCTCCGAAACCATTGAGCATGACCATCACGGTCCTGAAGACGATCAACAGATCCAGCCAGTACGAAAAATTCTTGATGTAATAAAAATCATATTGGAGCTTGGCGCTGATATCATCCAGATTGGTCACGTGCCCCTGGTTAACTTGCGCCCATCCGGTAATGCCAGGCCGAACGATGTGGCGGTAAGAATAGAAGGGAAGCTCGCTTTCGTACCATTCGGACAGCGCGATCGCCTCTGGACGCGGGCCGATCCAGCTCATCTCGCCTTTCAGCACATTGATGAACTGAGGGAGTTCGTCAATCCGCGAGCGGCGCAGGAAACGACCCAGCGGTGTAATGCGGTCATCGTCTTTCTTGGTCATGGCAGCGTCGCGCGCATCTGTCGGTTGATTGGGGTCGGGGCACCGCATCGTGCGAAATTTGACGACGCTAAACGGCTTTCCGCCATAGCCCATGCGCGCCTGGCGAAAGAGTGCAGGGCCGGACGATTCCATCCGGATCGCAATGCCGACCAGCAGCATCGGCAAGGCCAGCAGCGGAATCAGCAGCAGGGTCACAAGCACGTCTGCAGCCCGCTTGGTCCGGGCATAATTGAGGCTGGGCAGAAGCGAGCCGAACATGTTCTCGGACATGTGCTCGATTCGCACGCGGCCGGTGAGGCTCTCGATCACCTGCTTGTAATGGTAGACGGGGATACCCCGCAGGGTGGCCTCCGCGATTGCGCGTTCCCACTCGTTGCTGTGATCGTAATGCAGGTCTGCAACCAGGATGGCGCGCTTGCCCGCTGGCACCGCGGGCGTGCTCAGGGCGATGGTAGGCAGGTGGCGGACGGAGCCAATCTGACTGATCCGCCCGCCCGGGACGATATGGACCTCGTAGGGAACCTGTCGCTCGGCCAGGATGGAGGCAAGGATCTGGACGCTCATTGTCGCGACAAAGTTAATGGTCAGGATGCTTGCGCTGTAGGGAAGGCGGGTCAACAGGATCACCGTCGCGATGACGCCGTAGCTCACGACATAGGTTGGCAGAACGTAGCTCAACTGGCTGGTGCCGGGAAATGCCGTCACCCGGCTCGCCATGAAATAGGCGACAAACGTTGCCACGCCAGCGCCGACGAGCGTGTTGAACGCCGTCGTGCTGTTGATAATCTGGAACGGATTGTCGTTGAAGTACACAATGCCCGGAAGCAGCACGGCCAGCGCTAGTGCGGCGATCGTCTGGACTCTCAGCGAGCGTATAGGCGAGATGCCGATTGTGGATTGCTGTGCCTGCCTGGCCATCAACATATCTTGATCTTTCAGTGCATTCGTGTGTCGCTTCGAGGCTGGTCGAAGGAGGCGATGCGACCCGCTTTACGCATAATCCTCGCAACCCTTGCCACCTTCTTTGGTGCAATGCAACATTACACCGCCGACCGGTTGCGCAGATCGGTCCAAAGGGGAGTGGCAACAGGCGCATAGCCGCGTTCCGGCTTGCCGCTGACCCGACTGCGGATCGGTTCACAGATATTCGGTTGAAACTCAATCCATGCCGTCATATGGCGCCTGCGTCTCACGCTGCAGTGCCCTGCGCGCTGGGTTTATGAAAGAGCTGAGTTATCCCCTTGAGCCAAGCGTTGAATAAGAACCACGGCCAGGTTGCGAGCGCTGGGTTGATCCTTTTGTGCTGCACCCTGGCATCCTTGAGCCTGTTCGGGGGCAGTTCACGTGTGGACGAGCCGTTGCTTCTGTTCGCTCGGGTCGGTGCGATCATCGGTGTGTGCGTAGCTTGGGTCCTGTTGAGCCGGGACCAGTTGCGCGTCGTGCGTACGCCGTTGCTGTTCATGTTGGCGCTCGCGATCATGATCACCGCGCAGTTGGTTCCGCTGCCTCCTGCGATCTGGCAGGCGCTGCCGGGCATGGATGAAGTGGTTGCGGCCAGCCGACTGGCCGGAACGATGGAAAACTGGCGTCCGCTCAGCCTTGCGCCTGCAGCGACCTTCAACAGCTTGATGAGTCTGTTGCCCGCCACGGCCATGATCTTGTGCTATGCATTGCTGGAAGAGCGCCACCGCAAGTCGTTGCCGATTATAATCGTGGTCATCGCCGCTCTCAGCGTGGTTGTGGCAGGTCTGCAGGTCGGCGGCATTTCGCAGCTCTATCATTATCGCATTACCAATATGTCGGTGCCGACAGGTCTCATGGCAAACCGCAACCATCAGGCGCTTCTCCTCGCCTTCAGTATCCCGGCGATCGCAGCCATCGCGATGAATCGCACCCGCGGCGCGGTCCCGCAGATGAGCGACTTGCTGGTCAGCGGACTTGCCTTCGTTGTGGTGCTGGCGATGATGGTGTCCACCGGATCGCGTGCCGGGCTCCTGCTCGCGGTGGTCGCCACTGGCTTGGCCGCGTTTTATGTCTGGTCGTTGCTCAAGGGCGGGGCCAAGCGCCAAGGTTCGCCGTCGCGCCTGGTCAATATCGGAGGAGCAGCGGTCCTGTTGGGGGCATTTGCGATCATCGCGGCCGCCATGGGGAGCGGCGGGAACTCGTTCACGCGGCTTGGCGAGGTGGAAGTAGAGGGCGATCAGCGCATGCAGGTGATCCCGCAGCTGATCGAACTTTCGCAGAAGTTCTTCCCGTTCGGCTCCGGGTTCGGATCGTTTCCTGACGTGTTCCAGATCATCGAGCCGGATGACCAGCTCAACACCGCCTATTTCAACAATGCGCACAACGATTTTGCCCAGGTGATCATCGAGGGCGGTGTGGTTGGCGCTGCGATAGTGATCGTCGGTCTGGTGATCGGCGTGCGTGCGAGCCTCCGTCTCGTTAGGGTGATCCGCACGCGCAGCCGCAAGACTTCTGGTGCCGAGGTTGGGCTTCTGCTAGTGGCGGTCGGGACCTTTATAACATCGGTGATTGCCAGCCTGTTCGACTATCCGTTGCGGACGCCGCTGATCGGGGGTCTGCTGGCGCTTGCGGGTTGTATTGTGTGTGACCGGCGGCTAAACGCCGGGCCTGTTGTTAAAGACATTGTGAGGTAACGTGCAGACATTCGGTTTTATGTTTCTGCGGAAGCCTCGGATAAGGGCGGGGCTTTGGCGTTGTGCGGTTTTAACCGCCGCCAGCCTGGCAATCGCCGGCTGTTCAGGGCCGCGCGTCTTCGGTGGTTCGCCGAATGTTTCGATCATGCCGGGCTCGGTGGCGCTTCCGGCACCATCGGCCGAAGATATCGCCTTTCAGCCAAGGCTGTATGCGATCGGCCCGTTTGACATGCTCGATATCTCGGTCTTCGGTTCCGACGAGTTCGACCTGGAAATCCAGGCCGACGCCGGCGGCAATATCGCGGTGCCGTTGCTCGGCAACATCCAGGCCGCAGGTATGACACCTAGCGAACTGGCCCGGTTCATTGAGACCGGATTGAGGGGACGGTATTTTCGCGACCCACAGGTGTCCGTCAACTTGAAGGAAACGCAAAGTCAGGTCGTGACGGTCGACGGGTCCGTAAGGCGCCCAGGCATTTTCCCTGTCACAGGCAGGATGACGCTGATTCAAGCGATCGCGCGGGCCGAAGGAACAACCGAGTTCGCGCGGGTTGAGGACGTGGTCATTTTTCGCACCGTCGGCCAGCAGAAGCTGGCAGGAATCTACAATCTGGGTGCAATTCGCTTGGGACGGTATGACGATCCCGAAGTTTTTGCCAATGATGTTGTTGTAGTGGGTGACTCTCCGCGTCGTCGCTTCCTCAAGGACGTCCTGACACTTGGCCCTGCGCTGCTGAGCCCCGTGATCCTGTTGTTGACACAGACAAGTAACAATTGAGCAAGCCGCTTGCTCACGTAGCAGCATAGCGCACGGATATCTTGATATGGCATCGACTGATTCACAAATCGCGCTCATGAAGCATGGCGACCCGGCGTTCGAGCCGCGTGCGACGAGCCCGATTAATCTTGTCGGATTGTGGCGCACCGTTATCCGGCGGCGCATCCTGATTGTCAGCATCGTGGCGGCGGCGATCGCTCTGGGGGCGATGATCACATTGCTCACCCCGAAGCAGTACACCGCGTCGGTTACGCTGGAAATCTCGAGACAGGAAAACCAGATCGTCGACGTTCAGTCGCTGCGCCCGGAAAGCGCGGGAACAGACCTGGAATTCTACCAGACGCAATATGCCTTGCTTGAAGCCCGCTCATTGGCTGTGCGGGTCGCCAACAAGCTGCGCTTGGCCAGCGATGCCTCCTTCATCGAACTGTTTGGTGTCGACGAAGCCGAACTTCTGTCCGATTTCGACAGCAAGTCGGTCGGCGAGATAAACCAGGTCAGGCGTGATCAGGCGGTGGAGCTATTGCTGGAGCATGTCGAAATTTCGCCGGTGCGCGGCTCGGCACTGGTCTCGATCAGGTTCACCAGTCGGGACGCGACGGTGTCCCAGCGGGTGGCAAACACCTGGGCGGAACAGTTTATCGCGGCATCACTGGCGCGCAAGTTTGACGCGACCTCCTATGCGCGTGAATTCCTGGAACGCCGACTGGCCGAATTGCGCGACCGACTTGAAGAGTCGGAGCGTCTGGCAGTGAATTATGCCCGCCGGGAGCAGATTATCCGCCTTCCGGGCGGAGGAAACACCGAGGGCGCAAGCAGCGGAGCGCCGACGCGTTCGCTGCTGGCGGACGAGCTTGAGCGCATCAACTCTGAACTGGCGCGCGCGACCGGCGAACGGGTCCAACTCCAGAGCCGGGCAGGCAGCAATGTGTCGCCGGCCGGGGATAACGCTTCGGCCGCTTTGGCCCAGTTGCGCTCCAAGCGGGCTGAACTTGCCGCGGAGTATGCCAATCTTCTGACCACCTTCGCGCCTGAATATCCGAAGGTGAAGGCCATTGCCTCGCAACTGAGCGAGCTCGATAATGGAATTGCGCGCGAGGAACGGCGGATTGGGTCTCAGAACTCGACCAGCTATCAGCAGGCTGTGGCGCGTGAGGCAAATCTGAAGGAGATGGTGTCCGGGCTGAAGGCCGAGTTGCTCGAGCAAGAGGTGCGGAGCATTCAGTACAACATCTTCCAGCGAGATGCAGACACCAACCGTGAACTCTACAACGGGCTTCTGCAGCGCTACAAGGAAATCGGAGTTGCCGGCGGCGTCGGTACCAACAACATTTCTGTGGTTGACGAAGCCAAGTTGCCGGAAATTCCATCCAGCCCCAACCTCCTGAACAACCTTCTGCTGGCATTGCTGATGGGTGGCGTCATTGCCGCAGGCGCCGTGTTCGCTGCAGAACAGATCGCCGACCATATCAGCGATCCCGATCAGGTGGAGGCTCGCCTCGGGCTGCCGCTGCTTGGCATTGTGCCATCCACCGAAAAGGAGTTCCTGGAGGTCATCCGCGATCGCAAGTCGGAGCAGGCGGAAGCCTATATTGCGATCATCACCAGGCTCGCGTTTGCGACCGTGCACGGTACTCCGCGTTCCCTTTGCGTTATCAGTACGCGTCCGGCCGAAGGTAAGTCGAGCAGCGCCATCGGCGTGGCCATGGCCCTCAGCAAGGTCGGCAAGCGTGTTTTGCTGATCGATGGCGATATGCGGTCACCCAGCATAGGCAAGGCTGCAAGCGTGTCGGAGCGTCAGGGACTGAGCAATTATCTGGCGGGGATGGACGATTTCAGCCAGTTGGTTATCCGGTCGGAATTCCTGGATCTCGACATCATGCCCGCCGGGCCTTCGCCGTTGAACGCCGCCGAGCTGTTGACGGGCAACAGGCTGGCCAAGCTGTTGGAAGAGCTGCTCAAAGGCTATGACCATGTGGTCATCGACAGCCCGCCGGTCCTGGGCCTGGCCGACGCGCCGCTGATCGCGTCCAATGTCGAGGCGTGTCTGTACACCGTGGAATCGGCGACCGTGCGCGTTGCGCAAATCCGGTCTGCGATCAAGCGTCTCCCCTCCCAGGTCAACCTTGTCGGCGTGATGCTGACCAAGGTGGATACCCTTCGCGCCAAGCAGCTCTACGGCTATGATTACGGCTATGGATACGGCAAGGACACGGCGTCCAATGCCCGTCTGGGCGCCGGCCGGGATATTGCCGGCGAAGGCGTCTGAGGCCGTCATGGCAAGGGTATTTTCCGGGCGCCTTTCGCCGTTGCGCCTGACGATAGCCGTGGTGGTGGGTCTGGTGCTCATCGCTGTGAACGGCTTGTTTCTTATCGCCGAACGGATTCCCTCGAGCCAGGCCGAGCGCAGCATCGCGATGGCGCCCTGGCGCGGGGCCGGGTTCAGCGACCAGGCTCTTGCGCTGCTTTCCGATCCGTCGGCCGAAGTCGACGTGCCCCAGGTTCGCGCGCTTGCGTTTCGTGCTCTCAAGACCGGGCCTTTGGATACCGGTGGCTATTTTGCCATCGCACGGGCGCTCGCGGCATCGGGCCAGACCGCGCAGGGTAATGCCTTGATGGACGCTTCCGCCGCTATCTCGCGACGGGACCCAAATGTTCAGATGTATCTGACCCGCCGCGCGGCCGAACAGAATGATCTCAACGGTGTCATGAAGCACCTCAACATCGTGCTGCGGACGTCCCGATCAGGCCGTGAGGTCGCTTTCCCGATCCTGTGCGGAGCGCTGACCGACGAGCGCAGCATCAAGATCGTTGCTGCGGACATGGCTGCAAATGCCAACTGGGTCGAACCCTTTGTCGACCAGTGCTCCGGTAACGCGGCCACGGTTGGCAATTTGGCGCAGACGTTGATCGAGGTCCCGCAGATTGCCCGGTCGGTGCAAGACCGTGTGCACGTCAACATCCTCGCCAATCTGGTCGATCAGCAGAAGTTCGCCCTGGCCGGCACGTATTACACGGTGGTGACGCGTCTTTCGGCAGGGTCCAGCCGTTCGGCGGATCGCTTCGAACGGTTTGAGACCTTGCCGCATTTTGATTGGGTTCCTGCCACCGATGGCGCAATTTATATCGACAGGCTGTCCAAAGACGGAGGCTTGGCCGTTTCCACAGAAACCTCGGCGATACCGCTGATGGAGCGCTTGCTGGTGCTGCCACCCGGGCGATACAGTCTGACGTCGAGCGTTTCGGCAATCGAACTGCCTGAACGGGCAGCCCTGTTCTGGACCGTTCAGTGCCAGAATCGGGATGAGCGTCTGGGCACGCTGGATCTACGGACCCAAGGCAAGCCGACGGCCATCGGATTTACCGTGCCTGCACAAGGCTGCCCGGCGCAGCAGGTCCGGTTGCGGGCATCGGGTGCCGGCCAAGCGCGGGAGATCACCGCGGAAATTCCGTTCATCCGTATCGCTGCCGCGCAATCTGGGCGCAGCGCCGGGCCGGGGGGCGACTGATGTGCCGGATCAGCGCATCTTTCGGTGCAGGGCAGCCCCGTGATTTCTGAAGGCGGTCACGACCTGCCATCCCGAACCGCAGTGATCGTTGGCATCTCCGGGCAAGACGGCGGCTATCTTGCGCGCAAGCTGCTGATGCATGGGTATCGCGTGATTGGAACCTCCCGCTCGGTCGAGGGCGGCGCCTTTCTTTCGCTCGACTATTTCGGCCTGCGCAATTCGGTGGAACTGTGCGCGCTCGATCCGTGCGATCCAGCGGCCGTGCATGCCTTGATCGCACGCTTCCAGCCGGACGAGATCTACAATCTTTCGGGACAGAGCTCGGTCGGGGTTTCCTTTGCCGAGCCCGCCAGCACCTTCAACAGCATCGTCACCAGCACCATCGTGATGTTGGAAGAGCTGCGCCTGAACTTTCCGCATGTCCGCTTCTACAATGCCGGGTCGAGTGAGATGTTTGGTGGCGTGGTCGGCGAACCGTTCACCGAAACCAGCCGATTTTCGCCACGCAGCCCCTATGGAGCGGCCAAGTCCAGCGCCTATTGGGTCGTATCGACCTATCGCGAATCTTTCGGACTGTTTGCCGTGACCGGCATTCTGTTCAACCATGAATCGCCGTTTCGCGGCCCGAACTTCGTGACCCGCAAGGTGGTGGAAACCGCTTATGCCATCTCCCGCAACCAAGCCGGACACCTGACCCTGGGTGATCTCAGCATCTGGCGGGACTGGGGTTGGGCCGAAGACTATGTGGATGCGATGTTTCGGATGGTCCAGCACGACCAGCCGGGCGACTATGTCATCGCCACGGGCGAAGCCATGCAACTGCGCGACTTCGTTGCCTATGTCTTTGCCTATTTCGACCTTGACTGGAAAGCCTATGTCCAGCACTCGTCAGCCCTGGCGCGGCCCAACGAGCTGCCATACAGCTGTGGCGACGCCAGCAAGGCACGCGAAGATCTGGGCTGGGAGCCCGTCTATCGCGGCAAGAGCCTGATCGACAAGCTGTGCGCGGAATACACCGCCATTTTGAGCCTCGGGGACAAGTGATGACAAGCGCACTGCGATGGGCCAAGGGCAAGGCGAGCGTCATACTGAAAGTCCCTTATGTAAATTACGCGTTGCGCGGCGTTCCATTGCCAACACTTTCCCATGAAGAGACGCAGATAGCGATTGCTACGGCAATCAAAAATGGTGCCCAGATGATTGCTCGAGTTGGTTCAAACGAAGGTGATGCCCTAAGCCAGTATAAATACAACCGGCTTTGCAAAATTAATCCTCGGCCATACACTGAAATAATCAAAATTCAGATGAAAACGGGTGCGGGATTTTTCCCGATCGACGATTCATCACTTGACAGATTTGCAGAATTATACATGCGGTCTATTGAACAAATTGATATATATGCTGCTTGGTCCAAATTTGACCGATTTATTTATAAGAGGTCTGCGCAAATTTGTCGGCTAGTGGATTTAGATCCATTTTTCACAGTCAACCGCTGGCCCTTAGCTATGGCTGGTAAGCGGGTTACGGTCATTCATCCCTTCACATCGACAATTGCCAAGCAGTTTCCTAAGCGCGAGGCGTTGTTTGATCGCCCGACCCTACCCGATTGCACGTTGACTCTGGTTCAGGCGCCGCAGACCCAAGCCGATGCTTCTACTCGGGGACAAGACTGGTTTTCTAACCTTGAAAAGATGGAAGACCTAATTACGGAATCAAAGCCTGATGTTTGTATCGTCGGAGCCGGTGCTTACGGCTTGCCGCTTGCCGCTCATGCAAAATCTCTGGGAGCGACCGCGTTGATGTTGGGGGGGGCGACCCAGTTACTGTTCGGTATTATCGGAAATCGATGGTTGAATGATCGGCAATACAGGGCACTGGTTAACGAGCACTGGACGCGGCCGGGTGACGACGAGAAACCGCAAGGGTTTCAGAAGATGGAAATTGCCGGCGGAGCTTATTGGTGAACACGCTCTATTGCTTCGAGAACCGCTCCGCCCCGTTTGTCGACGTGTTCCGCCAGACGGCGGAGCGCAACGGTTTCAAGGTGGTGCTGCAGGCGCCGGATGCGAATGACGCCGATTTCATGCGGTTTCGCGAGGTCTATCAGCATCTTTCGGTCAATCCGGAAGGCTTCGAGCTCGCCTGCTTCCATCGGTACTTTGCGATGCGGTCGCTGCTCTCGCTGGGTGAGCGGGCCATCATGGCTGACAGCGATCTGTTCATCCAGTGCGCTCCTGAGAGCATTCCAGCCGAGTTGACGGCAAACCCGGATGGCTTTGTCGGCAGCATTGGCATTGCCGACGGTGTTTCCGAGGAGGACATCAGTCCGCATTTCTCGTTCTGGACGAGAGCGCTGCTGGATGACTTCTGCGACTTTATGATCGAGCAATATGTGGGCAATGTTGAGCGCCTGCGGGAAATCTATACGCACCGCTGCCAGAAAACCAGCCGTGCCTCGGTGTCCGACATGACCCTGCTGTACCTCTGGGTCCAGGACCGCAAAATTGCGTTCACCAATTCCAATCAGCTGTTTGGCGCTCGCTATATTGACCACAATGTGTCCAGCACGGATTGCGCCAACGCCCGCTTTGAAACGAGCTTTGGCCGGAAGAAAATGCTGTTGGGGGCCGATGGCGTTCGCTTGCGCACGATTGACGGGAAAACCGTGGAGCCGCTCGCGCTCCATCTCCAGGGCCGCTATAAACTGGCAGCGATGCCTCTGCTGACCGGCAACCGGGTCAAGCTCTGGCAGGGCTCGGCCTATATCGCTGGGGGAAGGATTGCGCGGCAGGCAATGTCGCGCCTGCGATGAAGGTCTTTGCAATTCCGACGATATGCGGCGCGTTCAACGCCGTGGGCTCGCTCGTGTTCTTCGGCTTTTTCGCGTATTTCTACGGCGATCCGGCCCTGGCGAGGCTCGCACTGGTGCAGGCCGTCATTGCCATGGCGCAGATGGTCATGGTGCCGCAATGCTGGCTGTATGTGCTGAGCGGTGTAAACAACGACGAGCTGGAACAGCGCTATTGGGCGGCGGTGGTGCTCGAGGTCATCTGCTATCTGTCCGGCCTGGTCGTGCTGCTGGGGTTCGCTTGCCTGCCTCTGGCGCTGGTCGTCGAGCATCGCATGGAGGCGCTGTTCTTCTACTGTGCGCTGGGCCTGTCCGCGATGACCTCGCATCAGGGCTTCTTCCGGGCGCGGCATGACTGGTTCTCGCTGGCTGCCTGGATGCTTCTGCCCACGGCGACGCGTCTGGTGCTGCTTACGCTCAGTGCGCTTGATGTGGTGCAGCCCATGGCGGGACTGCAGCCCGCCGCTTGGTTTGTCCTGCTCTATTTCCTGGTGCCCGAAGCCTTGCGCTTCCTGGTCATCAACCTGCCGCGCATCCTGCCCAGGATCTCCCGGATCAGGGTTGCAAACATCAAGGCGGCCGCGCGGTCCGTCGCGCACAACTGGCTGTACGATATGGGGTCGGGGTTCTGCGAGAACATCGACAAGGTGTTCGTCGGTCTGCTGGTCAATCCGGCGATCTTCGTGGTCTATTTCTTCGCCCGCCGCATCGGCAATGGCATCTCCATCGTCATGGAGCCTTATTTTGCCGAGATGTACCGGAGGCTGGTGACCCGGTCGGTGACCAACGCCCGCAATTATATGCAAAAAACCCTGTTTCTGGGTAACGTCATTGGTTTGGGCGTGGCTGTGCTTGGATCCGCGCTGATCTTGATACTGCGCGACATTGAGTTCATTCGCACCTACATCCCGCCTTCGGTAGCCGGCAACTGGTGGATATTTTTCATCATCGTGATCGGCGATGGCGGGGTCGCGGGGAGCCGGTGGTCGCGTTTCGTCTTCCAGGGCGGGCGCATCAGCGTGACGTTCCTGCTCGTGCGCATCGCGTTGAAATTCCTGTTTGCGGCCGGTCTGCTGCTAAACGACCTGCTTGGCGGATATGCGGTGGCGATCATGTTCATACTGATCTGGCTGCTCGAATACGCTTATGTTGCGGCGCGGGCGAGAGGTTTGGACCGGTACGCGGAAACTCAGGTGAACCGGGCCGCCTGACTGCCGAAAGCTACTTTGCAGCGGCTCTTTTTCTGCTAGACGCATAGCGGCTTTTGGAGGCTACCAAAAATGAACCAGCGCGTTTCAACCGATTTTTCCCGTCACCGGTCAACTTTTCAAAAGATTTGGCAGGGCGGCTATTACGGTGGAGATCCTCTCGATCCGGTCCTGGCAAGAGAATATGGTGACCTCTCGCTCATTTCGGTAAACCACGCGGTGTATCAGGCGTTGGTTCGTCCCAATGTCAATAGTGAAACTAAAGTACTGGAAATTGGTCCTGGGCGTGGAGCTTGGACCAAGTCAATGTTGAATGCCAAGGAAATTTGGTGTTTCGATGCATTGAGTGCCGAGCACAATAATTTTTGGGAATATGTTGGTCCAGGAAACAAATCCAAGATCAATTATTTTGAAGTTAGCGACGCCTCGCTGACGCAAGCGCCTGATGATCATTTTGATTTCATATTTTCGTTCGGCGCATTCTGTCATATCCCGGTGGATATCCAGAGAGCTTATCAGGAAAACTTGTTCAAGAAGGCAAAGTCGGGCGCCAAGGGTGTCATCATGTTTGCTGACTTCGATAAATTCAATCACGCGTTTTCGAATCTTTCGAAGCTTCGGACCGTGCCGGTAAATGCTCATGGCCTTTCGACCACCCTTCGCTTCAATGTCGCGCGGATGCTGGCTCGCATAAAGAGGCAGCCGTTCTTTCTCGAGAAGGACGATCACACAGAAAAGCCAGGGCGCTTTTACCATGGAAACATCAAGCAGACTGCCGAGCACCTTGAGGCCGTTGGTTGGCGCGTAATCGTGGACGACATCAACCTGAATTTTCGAGACCCTATAGTTTACTTTGAAAAGCCGTAAATTTTAGAGGCTGAAATATTGATGGAGTGTTCTGTGGCTGTTGACCTAACCTGCAAGCTTTGCGGAAACCCAGACGTCGAATTTCTGTTCTCAGAGCAGCGAAACGGAATATCTCCCATGGGAGCATGTGTTTTATTACACTCCTGACTCGCTTGCGCGCGTGTTCAAAGACAATGGATGTTCCCCGCTGAAAGTTACAGGCGTGGTTCCGTATGTGCACGAAATGTCAGGTCATGAATTTATCAGGCGGACGGTTCAGGCTGTATTGCGACCCACGCCATATGCGTTTCAGATCTGTGCATTTGCAAAACCTGATGTTTCCTAAAAGAATGTTTCAAAGAAAACTAATCATTACGATGGCAATCGGCTTTGTTAGATAATTTACCACTTGTACTAGCGATTTTATTGGTCGCCTTGGGCGTTCGGTTGACTGAAGCGAAGAGCTTTCAGGCAATGCTGTTTCTTACCGCAAATCTTGGGTTTTTCTTTTGGTATTGGATGCCATCGATTCAGGTGGTCAACTTTCCTCCACGAAGTCTCCTCAGTTCATTTACGATTCGTGACGATATCGTCGCGGATGCCGCATGGGTAGTTTTGCTTTACCATTTCCTCACGGTGGTTACTATCATCCTGGCTAGGCCGCTGTTGACGAGGCCGCTCAAAAAGCAAAGCATCGAGCTTTCAGTCGGTGTGATGGCCTGGTCAATCGTGGCGTCGACATTCGGTGTATTCGTCGTACGCTTTGCAACCGAAGGTTCGGGCGTGTTGCTCGATATTCTCGCAGGCCGTTCGACATCACGCGAGTTCCTGACCTATTACAACATTTCGGAGGGTGCCACGCAGTCGTTGCTGGCGCTCTGGGATATCGTGAACATTGCGATCTCGGTCTTTCTGATCGCCTTTGCGGTCAACCGGTCGAAGCTGCTGTCGTTTCACGGGGCGCTGGTGTCGTTTGCGCTGGTGTTGAGCTTCCTGGGTTCCGGCACCCGCTCGATCCTCGTGCTGGGCATCTTTGCCGTGATGGCCGGATTCCTGTTCCGGCCCGCCGAGGAAAACGGGGGCGGCCCAAAGAAGAGCGGGCTGCGCTATATCTATCTGACCTTTCTGGGTGGGGTGGTCGGGCTCGCCTCGACGGGCATCGTCGCGCGCTTCACCGTCTTTCGGAACGAAGAAGGCGATTTCATCTCGAATACCCTGTTCAACAACAACGACATGTTTCGCGAGCTTGTTTTCATCAAGACCTATATGATGAACTACGCCCCGCATGACGTCGGCCGCGAAGTCTACAATTTTCTGCAGACCCCGTTCTCCTTCATCCTTCCGCGGTTTCTGGGATTCGACAAGGAAATTCCCGATCACCTGATCTCGTTCAACCAGTTGCGCGCGAACATCAATCTGCTCTCCGGTCAGGGCAACGTCTTCCCCGGCCTGGTGGGCGATTTCGACATGCTGTTCGGGGTTGCGGGGCCCGTGGTCTTTGCGGCCTTCATTCTGGCGTTTGGCGTGGCAATCCGTTCGGTTTCGTCCTGGATACCGTCGCAGTCGGCGATGATGGCCTTCTGGATCACCATGTGCGCCAATTTGCTGATTTCGTTCCGCAACATCTCCGGCTCGCTCGCGCTGATCGCGTTGCTGCTGTTGGCCGTGATCGCGCTGTGGAGCTATGTCGTGCCGCGACCTCGCCAGGCGGTGGCCTGATCGCATGGCCGTCTCACTCGACAGCATCATCTTCGGTCTGCAGCGCTTTGGCGGGATCAGCACCTATTGGCATCAGTTGCTGATGCATTGGGGCAGCGATTTCGGACATGACTGCGAGGTGGTCCTCCCCGATCCGGTGATCTCCGGGCTGGATCTGGCTCCAGAGCTGGCGCGCCTGCCCGTGGTGCACGATCGCCGCAAAACCGCGATCGCGCGCTATCTGCGTGCGGCGCCGACGGCCTGCACGATCCAGCACAGCTCCTATTACCGCGCGCCTGCCTCGGCGCGCACCGCCAGTGTGATGACGGTCTATGATTTCATCTATGAGCGCTATCGCACGGGCCTGGCCCGGCACGTCCATGGCGTGCAGAAAAGCCGCGCACTCCACCGTGCGGATGCGATCTTGTCGATTTCGCACAGCACACGCGATGATCTGCTGGCCCGTTATCCCAGGATCGACCCGTCGCGGGTTATCGTGACTCACCTGGCCCATGATGCGCAGGTCTTTCGGCCGCTGGAACAAGGCGCTCCGCGCGACCAGACGCTGGCACGGCAGGTCCTGTTCGTCGGGCAGCGCGCTGGCTACAAGCAGTTTGCGCTGGCGATCGATGCGCTCAGGGGACTTCCAGATCTGGCGCTGCTCATTGTCGGGCCGCCGCTCACGCCGGACGAAGAGCTCAGACTGAATACGACCCTGCCGGGGCGGTGGAGCTATCGCGACGGGGTGCACAACGATGCGTTGCGGCTGATTTACGCGCAGTGTTTCGCGTTGCTGTATCCATCGGATTATGAGGGCTTCGGCCTGCCGGTCCTGGAGGCGATGGCCTGCGGCGCGCCGGTCGTGTGTTCCCGGGTGTCGTCCATTCCAGAGGTGGGCGGCAGTGCGGCGCTCTATGCAGAGCGGCAGGACGGCGCCGCTTATGCGGCGCAGCTCGAAGCGCTTTTTGACAGCGCTTTCAATGGCGACATTCGCAGCAAAAGCCTTGCCAATGCAGAGCAATTCAGCTGGCAACGCTGCTTTGCTGAAACAGAGGCGGTGTATCGTCAACTCTCCACCTAAAAGCCGGCAGCGCTGACGGGTTCCGAGACACGCGTCTCTGTTTGAGCACGCCCCCTTTGACGCGTATTGTGCCGACATGCTTTGGGCCTGTCGCCCAATCAGCAGGCGCGTGGCAACGTCTCTCCGCGTTCGGTCAGCTCTTGTCCCGGGCTTTCAGTGCCTCGGCGATGGCCTTGACGTCCTGCGAACGGCCCTTGGGCACGATCATGACGTGCGAGCTGTTGGCGATGATGATGAGATCGTGGATGCCAGATGTCGTGACGGTGATGCCATCGGCGTGGATGTGGTTGTTGCGGCTGTCGAGCGCGATGACTTCGCCCGACACGGTGTTGCCATCGGCATCGGGCGCGCCGATCTCGGCCAGCGCATCCCAGCTGCCGACATCGGACCAGCCGCAGGAGACCGGAACGATGCCGACACGGGTGGCGCGCTCCATCACCGCATAGTCGATCGAATCGGATGGGCAGGCCGCGAACCGCTCGGGCTGCGGCCGGATCCGCCGGGCTGCCAGATCGACGCCGTCGAGCGCGCTGTGCGCGGCGCGGTGCATGTCGGGCGCATGCGCTGCCAGCTCTTCCAGATAGCGGTCGGCGCGCATCAGGAAGATGCCGGCGTTCCACGCGTGGTCGCCCTGTGCCAGCATCGCCTCGGCCTTGTCGCGCGGCGGCTTTTCGATGAAGCGCGCAACCTTGCGGACATCGGGCGTGTCCGCCAGCGGCTCTGCCATGTGGATATAGCCAAAACCGGTCTCGGGCCCGGTGGGGTTGATGCCGAAGGTCACCAGCCAGCCTTCCTGCGCGGCGGGCAAGGCGGTGTCGATGGCGCCAAGAAAGGCGGGGAGGTCGGCGATCACATGATCGCTGGGCATCACCAGCATCACGGCATCGCCGCTGCCTGCTGCGATCGCGGCCAGCGCGATCGCCGGCGCGGTGTTGCGCGCGCTGGGCTCGAGGATGATCCGCGCATCGGCGAAGGCGGCATCGCCCAGCTCGGTTTCCATCAGCGCATCATGCCGCTCGGCGCCGATGATCAGCGCCGGGCCGAACCGCGAGGCATCGCAGGCGCGCGCCAGCGTTTCGGCAAACATCGACCTGTCCGATGCCAGCGCGAGAAACTGCTTGGGCCGGTCGGCGACCGAAAGCGGCCACAGCCGGGTGCCCGACCCGCCGGACAGAATGACAGGAGTGATCTTGGTCATGCGTATCAATGCCGTTCCTAGCGCGCGCGGGCGAGAAGCAGGCGTGCGCCGCTGCTCGCCTCGAAGGGGGCGTGGGGATCGATGGCGAGGCACTCGCCTGCTGCCACGGTCAGGACGGTGTCACCGACCTTGGTGGTGACCTGGCCTTCGACGGGGACCACGATCAGCGGGCCGCTGCCGGTCAGGGTGTCCTGGGGATTGCCGGTCAGCCGCACCGTGAACAGCGGGCCATCGACCAGCGTCTGGTCTGCCCCGAAATCGACCCGCTTTTGCAGGGGGTGGCTGTAAGGCGCCGCCTTTGCGACCGCGACACCGTCTTCCAGATGCAGTTCGCGCGGGCGGCCATAGTCATACAGCCGATAGGTGATGTCGGCGTTCTGCTGGATCTCGATCAGGCTGACGCCCGCACCGATGGCGTGCACGGTGCCTGCGGGAATGTAGAAGAAATCGCCGCGCTGCACCGGCTTCCAGTCGATCAGCGCTTCGATGCTGCCGTCCAAAGCGGCGGCGTCAAGCGCGGAGCTCGACAGTGCGCGCGAGGTTCCGATGCCCAGCGTCGCGCCCGGCTCGGCATCGAGCACCAGCCAGCATTCCTCCTTGCCGCCGGGAAGCCCCATCGCCTTGGCCTGCGCATCGCTGGGATGCACCTGGATGGAGAGCTTTTCGCTGGTGAACAGATACTTGACCATCAGCGGCAGTGCAGGTCCGTCTTGTGCCTCGAACCAGATCTCGCCGATCCGGTCTGTGCCGGGATTGCGGAATGGCGGCGGCAGTTGCGCCTTGCCCCACGGCTTGGCCACATTGCGCGTGGCGAGCTTTTCTGCGTAATTCCCGGATTCCATCGCATTCATTTCCATGGATCAGATGATTTCGTCAAGCGTGACGCGACGAGGTGCACCACGCGACGCGAGGCTTGGCCGGTTGGCAAGGGAAAAGGAGAATGCAAGGGAGCAAGTCTTCCGGACAGGTCAGGCATGTTAGCCATGGGCATCGTGGGGCGCGAACCGTGGCGGTGCCACTAGCGGCAAAATGTGACAAACTCAATCGGGCTGGCGGCGATTGTCGGCGCTCCCCTGAAATCAGCCTGATCGCGGCCGCGGTCGCCAGGCCTGCGAAATTGCCGGCCTGGCAAGCGCCGCCTGATGCGGGATTGTCGAACCATTCCTCACCCCCTATCGGAACTTCCTTACCAGCTTTGAAAGGCACCCTCCTGCATGTGCGGTATCGTTGGAATTCTGGCCCGTCGCGATGTCGTGGGCGATCTGGTCGATGGCCTGAAGCGGATGGAATACCGCGGCTATGATTCGGCGGGGGTGTGCACCGTGCACGAGGGGCAGCTGGTGCGCCGGCGCGCCGAGGGCAAATTGCGCAATCTGGTCGATGTGCTCGCCAAGGACCCCGCGCCCGGCCATGTCGGCATCGCGCACACCCGCTGGGCGACGCACGGCGCGCCGACCACGTCGAACGCGCACCCGCATGCCACCGGCGAGGTCGCTTTGGTGCACAACGGCATCATCGAGAACTTCAAGTCCCTGCGCGATGCGCTGATCGCGCGCGGTCGCACCTTCGAGAGCGAGACCGATTCGGAAGTCGTCGCGCATCTGCTCAGCGAGCGGGTCGAGGCCGGTGACGCGCCTGAGGACGCGGTGAAAACGGTGCTGCCGCAGCTGCGCGGCGCGTTCGCGCTCGCGATCGCGTTTCGCCAGCATCCCGATCTGCTGATCGGCGCACGATTGGGCTCGCCCTTGGTGCTCGGCTATGGTGACGGCGAGACCTATCTCGGGTCCGACGCGCTCGCGCTCGCGCCGCTGACCCAGCGCATCGCCTATCTCGAAGAAGGCGACTGGGTGGTGCTGACCCGCGAGGGCGCGCAGATCTATGACGCCGACAACGCACCGGTCGAGCGCGAGGTGACGCTGTCGGGGGTCACCGGCGCGCTGATCGACAAGGGCAACCACCGCCACTTCATGCAGAAGGAGATTTTCGAGCAGCCCGTGGTGGTGGCGCAGACGCTGCAGAGCTATATCCGTTCGGTCGAGCAGAAGGTGGCGCTGCCGCAGATGGACTTCGAGCTGTCCGCCATCGACCGGGTGACAATCATCGCCTGCGGCACCGCGTCCTATGTCGGGATGATCGGCAAATACTGGATCGAGCAATTGGTCCGCGTTCCGGTCGAGGTCGATGTCGCGTCCGAATACCGCTACCGCGACCCGGTGCTGGCGCCGAACATGCTGGGCGTGGTCGTCTCGCAATCGGGCGAGACCGCCGATACGCTGGCGGCCTTGCGCCACATGAAGGCGGGCGGGGTGACCACCGCAGGGATCATCAACGTGCCGACCAGCTCGATGGCGCGCGAGGTCGACCTGCTGCTGCCGACGCATGCCGGGCCCGAGATCGGCGTCGCCTCGACCAAGGCGTTCACCTGCCAGCTGGCGGTGATGGCGGCGCTGGCGGTCAATCTGGCGCGCGCCAAGGGCAGGCTCAGCGAGGCCGAAGAGGCCGAGATCGTGCGCCATCTGATCGAGGCGCCCGCCGCGATCAACGAGGCTTTGGGCCATGACGCCGACATCGAGGCGATGGCGCACACCATCGCGCAGGCGCGCGACGTGTTGTATCTGGGCCGCGGGCCGGACTATGCGCTGGCGCTCGAAGGCGCACTCAAGCTCAAGGAAATCAGCTACATCCACGCCGAGGGCTATGCCGCAGGCGAGATGAAGCACGGTCCGATCGCGCTGATCGACGAGGCGGTGCCGATCATCGTCATCGCGCCATCGGGGCCATTGTTCGAAAAGACGGTGAGCAACATGCAGGAGGTGCGCGCGCGCGGCGGCAAGGTGGTGCTGATCTCGGATGCCGAAGGGCTCGAGGAGGCGGGTGAGGGGTGTCTCGCGACGATCGAGATGCCACGCGTCCACCCGCTGATCGCGCCGCTGGTGTATGCGGTGCCGGTGCAGTTGCTCGCCTATCATGTCGCCGTCGCCAAGGGCACCGATGTCGACCAGCCGCGCAATCTCGCCAAGTCGGTGACGGTGGAATAGCAGCGAAACCAAACACGCAGACATGCAGGTGCCACGGTCTCAGCGCGGCGTTGAATCCTGCGCCACCGTCGCCGATTGCGGTGCGAACAGAGCGGGAGCGATCGGTTCGCCCACGCGCACCTCGCGCCAGAAGACGGTGTTGGCCTTCACGCCGTTGTAGAACAATGTTACCTCGCGCGCTTGGACCCAGCCCGATGGCAGGGTGATGAAATCGTCATAATGGCGTTCGTGGAAGCCGCGCGGAGTCGTGAAACCCATATAGCGGATGTAGTGGCTTTGTGTGTCGATACCGAACAGCGTGGCTCCGCCATCGGGGGATATGACGCGGATCAGCGCGATGGGGTGGCCGCCCACGTTGCGGTCGGGTGCGCGCTCTAGCCTGAAGCCCTCGCCAAGCGCCTCGCGGATAATGCCGAAGCCGAAATTGCTCGCCCAATAGGCATCGGCCTGGTCCTTGGGCATCACGCCTTGCTCGGTCCAGGTCGTGCTCCCGTCATAACCGACCTCGAACATCAGCCTGCCGCCCGATTTGGCGGTAATCCGGACCTTGCCGTCGGCGCCGTGTGCGGTGGTGCGGTCGGGGTTCATCGCGCGCCACATCCGGTAATCGTCGGCGGTGGCGCGCGGTTCGGCGCTGTCGGGGGCATAGAAAACCGCGCTGCCCGCCAGATACAGCGTCGTGGGGTTGAGCCAGGCCTCGCCGCCGGCGGCCTCCACCGCGCGCTCGAGAATGCTGCGTGCGCTGTTTTCAGACGCCGCGTGCGCGGGAACGCACGCCATCATCAGCGCAGCGATTGCCATGACGAGCCGGACCATCAGACTGTTCTCCCTTTGCCTTGCAGGCCAGCCTAGCAAATTTTCGGGCACGCGCAATTTGTCCGGACATTTAGATTGACGCTGATGCACGCCGCCGCTGTAATGGCGCGATGATACCGCTCCTTCCATTGCTGTTGATCAGCCCGCCGGGCGCACCAGCGACGCACCCCGCGCCGCTGGCCAGCGGGATCTTCACCAACGAGGAGCAGGTCTATTTCGATGGCGAAGCTGGGCGCACCCCGCCGCCATGGACCGGAGTGCGGATCGAGCCGGGCGAGGCGACCGGACTGGTCTGGCGGACCATCGACCGGTTCGGCGCGGTGCTGGCGAGCGAACCGGTGGCCGCCGTGCCTGACGGCTGGCGGATCGGAGCGTGCTCGCTCGGCGTCACCCACGCTGCGGGTACGATGCATCTCGTGCCACAGGACAAAGCTTGCAATGGCCGAGCAATTCCGCTGCGGATCGATGCTGCGGGCATGACGCTGCGGCTGCCCGATGGCCGCGAGACCATGCTGCGCCGCGCGCGGCCGTTCGTCTGCTGGCTGACGGTCAAGCGCGATGCCCCCAAGACCGATGGCCCAAAATCCGACGGCCCGAAGTCGGACGACAACGAGGATTGGCTGTTCGAGCCAAACATGCTCACGCACGATCAGGGCGGGCGTCTGCGGCTGGGCGGTGGCGATACCGGCGCGCCGGAAGCGATCATCCGTATCCGCAATGTGGTCTGGCCGCAGCCGACGCGCAACCGGCCGAGCCTTGTGCTCTATGTCTTCACCCCCGATGACACCGACCGGGCGGTCGCCTATGGCTGGGCCGATCCTGGTGCGGTGCGGGTCGGAATCAACCAGCGCTGGATGCAGGCCAGTTGTACTTTGCAGGGAGCAGAATGATGCAGGCACGTCACGCGATTTTCACCAGCACCGGCGGCCCCGAGGTGATCGAATGGCAGACCGTCGATGTGGGGGCGCCGGGCTTCGGTGAGGTGACGCTTAGGCAGACCGCGGTCGGGCTCAACTACATCGACACCTATCATCGCCGCGGAATCTATCCGGTCGATCTGCCCAGTGGCCTCGGGCTGGAAGCGGCCGGCGTGATCGAAGCGGTGGGCGAAGGGGTCGAGGGCCTGGCTGTGGGCGACCGGGTCGCGACTTTCGGCCCGGCGCGTGGCGCCTATGCGGACCTCCGCAACGTCGCCGCCGCCAGCCTATTCAAGCTCCCCGACGATATCTCGGACGAGGTCGCTGCTGCTGCGTTGCTCAAGGGCTGCACCACCGAGTTTCTGGTCGAGCGCTGCGCCAAGGTTCAGCCAGGCCAGGCGGTACTGGTCCATGCCGCTGCCGGAGGGGTTGGCCTGCTGCTGGTGCAATGGCTAAAGGCCGTCGGCGCGATGGTGATCGGCACGGTGAGCAGCGAGGCCAAGGCCGCGCTCGCGCGCGAGGCCGGCGCCGACCATATCGTGTTCTACACCCGCGAGGACACCGCCAAACGCGTGCGTGAACTGACCGACGGCGCTGGCGTGCGGGTGGTGTTCGACGGCGTCGGGCTCGACACTTGGGAGGCCTCGCTCGACAGCACGGGCAAGCGCGGGCTGATCGTGTCCTATGGCAATGCCAGCGCGCCGGTCACCGGGATCAGCCTGGGCGTGCTCGCCACCAAGGGCTCGCTGTTCAACACCCGCCCGACGCTGTTCGATTATTATACTGATCCTGCCGAGCGCGCAGCCCGCGCAGCACGGTTGTGGGAGATGATCGGCTCGGGCAAGGTCAAGGTCACCATCGGCCAGACCTATCCGCTCGAACAGGCGGCCCAGGCGCACCGCGATCTGGAATCACGCGCCACCAGCGGGTCGACCTTGCTGCTGCCGTATGCGAGTTGAGAAATCCTCGCCTGCAAGGGGAGGGGGACCGTCCGCGCAGCGGAAGGTGGAGGGGTGTCACCCTCTCGCTGTAGGGGACACCCCTCCGTCTGCGCTGTGCGCAGCCACCTCCCCTTGCAGGGGAGGATTGGGTCTGGTTGCTGCCAATGTGTAGCTGACTCAATCCGAAATTGTTTGATGCGGCTAGGGCAGGAGATGGGCCCCTGCCTTCGCAGGGGAGCGGGGAGGGTCGATGAACCAGCTTCAGCTCAGCCTGAGTCTGTCGAAGGCCTCGCGCGTTGTCGGCGGTCAAGCGCTACACCGCCGAAGCGATGCACACCGGGCAGTCTTCGGCGGGTTCGCCCGCCACCGCATCCACCATCGCGCGCAGCAGCTCGGCGCGGCCTTCGCGCAGCGTCGGTGCGGCGGACAGCCGCGGTGCGGCGTGCGCGGCGCGGACCCCTGCTGCCAGCGGGTTGATGATAGGCACGGCAGCGGCATTGGCGATCGTATCAGCCATGCCCGACATGCAGGTGCAGCCCAGTATCACCGCCTCGGCGCCCTGCGCTGCCAGATCGGCCACCGCTGCCAGCACCCTGGCGACCACCGCCGCGCGGCCCTCGCGCACCTGCGCCAGATATCCCTCCGGCCCGGCCAGCGATTGGGTGTCGGCCTCCTCGCCGACGTTGACGATGCCGACGCAGCCATCGTGCACGCCGCATGCCTGCAACCGTTCGGCCAGGATGAAGTTCATCGATTCGGGCCACACCGTGACGATCCCGAAGCGGCGACCATCGCGCGCGGCTTCGGCCAGCCCTGCCTCGCCCGATCCGATCGCCGGGATGGCCAGCATCGCGCGCATCGCGGCCAGGCCATAATCGCCGACGCTGTCGATCACCACCGCAGTGCAGCCTTGTTCGGCCGCGCTCAATGCCGCCTCGGCATGGCCCAGCGCCTGCATCGCCTGTTCAAGCGGGGTGTAGGGGAAGGCGGGAACGCGCGAGGGAAAAGCGATCAGCTCGGCATCGGGGAACAGCGTGGCCAATTCGGGCGCTGGGCCGGCGCGAGCCAGTGGATTGATAGTCGTGCCGATCAGCCCGATCCGCATCAGGACAGCCCGGTCTCGACCAGCTCGACCAGCTCGCCTGAAGGCCCACGCACCGCCGCGGCCATGTTGCCCATATACAGGTCACCATGGCGCAGCACCGGCGGCGTCACGAATTCGACGTCGAGGTCCTCGAAGCGCTCGACCGCCAGCGTCACCAGCGCATTGCCCGGCGGCAGCATGTCCGGATGCGCCGGACGCACCGTCGCCTCGGGCGGATAATCGTCGATCTCCAGGATCGGCAGCCGCTCGTTCTGCACCATGGTGATGACGGTCTGGGTGCCCGCCGGTTTGCCGAAGGCGGTGTTGATCATCGAATAGTCCAGCGTGTAGCTGTCGCCTTCGTCGAGCCGCAGCGCATGGCGGTACCAGTCGACCGAGGCCATCCGGTCCTTTGCAGCCAGGATGACGATGAAGATCTGGTCGGTGAGGCTGTGCGCCTTGGGCAGGTCCGACGAGGGCGTATCCATCGCCACCTCGTTGAGATAGATCATCTCGTCGCCGCGCCCCAACACCTGCATGGGAATGAAATAGGGCAGCCCCGCGATTTCCTTGGGCGGGCCGATGACGCGAAAGCCGCTGCCCTCGAGCCGTTCGGGCCAGCCGAACACATCCTTCACGGTCAGCTCATAGGCGGCCCAGCCATAGGTTCGGGTCGGCCGGAAATCGGCGTGATCAGGCTGCTCGACCAGCCGGATGAAGCAGTGCGCGCCGCTTTGCGGGCGCAGCATCGCGTAAGGCGCACCCGCGCTTGCAGGACAGCCCCAGCTCGCGGCGAGATCGGGCGCCAGCGGGCCGTTCTCGACCAGGTCGAGCCCCAGCCGCCCCTGATAGTCGGCCAGTGCCGCGTCCAGATCGGGGGTGACGACAACGCCGCCCAATATGCTGCCATGCTTGATATGCCGGGTCATGGAATCAGAACTCCGCCGTGCGCTTGCCGAGGAATGCTGCGACCCCCTCGGCGAAATCGGGGCCGTCGAACGCGTCGGCGAACTGGGCCAGCGTCTCGGCGTCGTCCTCCGCCTGGCCGTGGAGGATACGGCCGATCATCGCCTTGCTGGCGCGCACACTATGCGGCGAAACGCCGGCGATGTGAACCGCCAGTGCGTGCGCGGCGCTGCCTGCATCCTCGGCGCGCTCGTCGATCAGCCCGATGCGCAGCGCTTCATCCGCGCCGATCAGCTGCGCGGTGAACAGGATGCGCTTGGCGGCGGAGGGCCCCACCAGATCGACCAGCAGCTTGGTATCGTGCAGCGAATAGACAAGGCCGAGCTTGGCAGGCGTGATGCCGAACCGCGCCGAGGGCGTGGCGATCCGGAAATCGCAGGCCAGCGACAGCCCGCAGCCACCGCCGATGCAATCGCCCTCGATCTGCGCGATCACCGGCTTGGGCGCGCGCGCAAGCGTCTCCATCGCGCGGCGGATCGCGGCCTGGTTGCGGATACGCCATTGCGGATCTGGCGCGCCCGATCCGAACTCGGCGATGTCCGCGCCTGCGCTGAATGCGCCGGGCCTGCTCGCGCGCAGGATCATCACGCGAACTTGCGGATTGATCATCGCCTGCTCGATCAGCGGTGGCAGCGCCTCCCACATGCTTTGCGTGAACGCGTTGCGCTTGTCGGGCCGGTCGATGATCAGATGCGCGATGCGGTTATCGAGGGTGAGGGAGAGCGACATTAAAATCCTCCCCGGAACGGGGAGGGGGACCGCGACGCGAAGCGCCGGGGTGGAGGGGGAGCGTCCGGGCGCTGTGCCATCCCGCTGCCCCTCCACCACCCGCTGCGCGGGCGGTCCCCCTCCCCCAGCAAGCCGGGGGAGGATTTGAAGATCGCCACCCCCATCATGCCGG
Source organism: Blastomonas sp. (assembly GCF_030373265.1). GTDB lineage: Bacteria > Pseudomonadota > Alphaproteobacteria > Sphingomonadales > Sphingomonadaceae > Blastomonas. Next base: position 15,656 of record NZ_JAUCZC010000026.1, on the reverse strand, counting down.
CACCGTATCGGCGAAGTGGCTGGCGATCGCGCGGCGGGTGGTCACCCAGACGTCTTGCTTGCTGCGGACATGGCGGAAGAATTCCTCGAGCGCCCAGATCCGTCCCGGCCGGCCGATGATGCGCAGGTGGAGGCCCAGCGACATCATCTTGGGGTTGCCTTCCTGCCCTTCCGAATAGACCTGATCGAAGCAGCGCACCGCGTAATCGAGCCACTGGTTCGGGGTCATCGCCGGATCGGTCCACATCTTCATGTCGTTGGTGTCGAGCTGATAGGGCATGATCACCATCGGCTTGCCCGGAACGGTGTCGCGGTCCCAGTAGGGAATATCGCCCGAGTAATCGTCCATATGGTACTCGAATCCGGCCTCGCTCAGTAGGCGGCGGGTGGCATCGGTGTGCAGATAGCGCGACAGCCAGCCATAGGGCCGCGTGCCGGTCGTCTTCTCGATCGAGCTCACCGCCTTCTGAATGAAGTCGCGCTCGGCGGCCTCGTCCATCTTGAACTGGTGCACCCAGCGCCAGCCATGGCTGACCGGCTCGTGGCCCAATTCGACAATGGCCTCGGCGATCTCGGGATGGTTCTCCAGCGCCATCGCTGCCACCGTCCAGCTTGCCATGATGTCGTAGCGCTTGAGCAGCTTGACCACGCGCGGCGCGCCGGCCTTGATGCCGTAGAGATAGTTGCTCTCGTTACCATAGTTGCGGATGGCCGATTTGACATGCACGCCCAGCTCATCGACCGGTTCCATCCCCCGGTCGCCGCGTGCGATGGTCATCTCGCTGCCTTCCTCGACATTGACGACGACGCTCAGCGCCATCTTCGCGCCGTTCGGCCAGTCGATGCGTTCTTCGATCATTCAAATCTCCCTCTCCCCTTCAAGGGGCAGACCGAGTCACGTGCCTCGGTCAGCGGCCGGGGAGAGGGGGCTGTCTCACCCGGCCCTTTTTGTTCAACACTGCGGGATATGCCCCTCTCCCAACCCTCTCCCCTGAAGGGGAGAGGGCTTTAATGCATCTCCTCGCCGCCGCTCACGTTGAGCGCCTCGCCGGTCACGTAGACCGCATCCTCGCTCGCCAGCCAGGCGCAGGCGGATGCGGTGTCGCTGGCCAGCCCCGGGCGGCCCATCGGGTTCTTCGCCTTCATGTTGGCAAGATACGCCTCGACGCTGGCAAAGCCGAGCAGCTTCGAGAAATATTCGTTCTGCTGCGCGCCGAGCCCGGTGGTGACATGGTTGGGGCAGACGGCATTGACGGTGATAGCGTGCGCGCCCAGTTCCACCGCGCTCGCCCGGGTCAGCCCGACCATGCCGTGCTTGGAGCTGACATAGGCGGGCAGATGCGGAAATCCGGTCTTGGCGGCCTGGCTGGCGATGTTGATGATCCGCCCGCCGCGTGCTCCGGCGATCATCGCCCGCGCCGCCGCCTGGGTGCAATAGAAAGCGCCCGACAGGTTGACGGCGAGCACCTGGTCCCAGTCCGCCGGATCGACATCGAGCAAGGGCTTCATCATGAAGCCGATCCCGGCGTTGTTGACGAAGATATCGACCGATCCGAACGCCTTGACCGCACCATCGACCAGCGCGCGGCACTCGTCGACCCTGGCGACGTTGCAGGCGATCGCCTCGACCTTCGCGCCGCGTCCGCGCAGCTCGTCTGCGACCTCCTGCGCCTCCGCATCGATGACGAGGTCGGACAGCACGCAGTTCGCACCTTCATCGGCAAAGCGCTGCAGGATCGCCTGGCCCAGCCCCTTGTGCTTGCCCGACCCGGTGACGACGATCGTCCTGCCTTCGAAGCGGCGCATCACAGGTCCTCGGTCAGGATGAACTGCGGGTTGTCGGCATAATCCTGGAAGGGGGCGGCCATCGCCTGGAACTCGGGCGTGCTGATGTCGGCGACGAACGGGTCCATCGCGCTGATGTCGATGATCTCGACATATTCGTAGGGCGACGCCGCGTCCGATCCGAACAGGCCGGTCGCGCGGTGGACGGTGAAGCTGCTGACCGAGGCGAGCGCGTTGACGCCGGGAATGTCGCGGGTCCGCGCCCATTGCTCGTAATCGGACACCGATACGCCGGGCTTCAGGTTGAACAGCACGATGATCTTCATGGAACGGGCTCCTTGGCTAGAGAGGGCGGGCGATAGGCGGCGAGCGCAGCATCCAGTGCGCGCGCGCGGGCGAACAGCGCGGACTCCTGGCCGGGCAGGCCAAGCAACTGGACTCCCACCGGCAGGCCATCGGCGCTGAACCCTGCTGGCAGGCCGAGCGCGGGCAGCCCAGCGATGTTGGCGAGGCAGGTAAAATCGGCCTGGTTGGCAGGAATGGTGTCCGTGTGCGCAAAGGCGGTCTGCGGCGCGGTGGGCAGCAGCAATGTGCCGTGCCGCGCAAGCGCGTGGTGCAGCGCCTCGGCGGTCTCGTCGAGCACCTTGCAATCTTCCGCCCAGTCGGCCTCCGACCTGCGCGGGCCATAAGCGATCAGCCGCCTGAGGTGATCGGACAGCAAGACGGGGTCGGCATCGGAAAAATGCCCGGCCATGAACCGCACGGTCTTGATGAACCCGGCAAAACGGATGCGCGACAGCGGGTGGGGCAGGGTGATCTCGGTGCTCTCGCCCATCGCCGACCGCGCCGCGCCGTAGCCGTGCAGCACAGCAGCATCGCACGCGACGCCGCCAAGGCCCGCCAGCGTGGCGTATCCGCCCGCCGTGTCGTCGTCACCCACGTTCGAGATCACGCGTGCGACCCGTTCGAGCAGGTCGAGCGAGCGCGCGATCGGCCCGATCGCATCGAGCGAAGGTTCGGCGAGTTCCAGCCCGTCCTGACTGACGCGGCCTTGCGCAGGCTTGAAGCCATAGACCCCGCAATAGGCTGCCGGGATGCGGACCGATCCCATGGTGTCGGTGCCCAGCGCGGCATCGCACAGCCCTGCGGCCACCGCTGCCCCGCTGCCGCCCGACGACCCGCCGGGGGTGTGGCCCATCCGGTGCGGATTGTGCGTCGGGCCGAACCACGGGTTGTCGGTCTTGGCGCCGAGCGCGGCCTCTTCCATGTTGAGCATGCCGGTGATGCTTGCGCCTGCAGCGCGCAGCCGGGCAACGACCTCGGCGTCGCGCTCGGCGATCCGGTCGCGGAACAGCGCCATGCCCGCGGTCCAGTGCAGGCTTGCGACGGCGATGTTGGCCTTCACGCCGATGGTTATGCCGGCGAGCGGGCCGGTGCGTGCCGGCGCATCGGGTGCATGTTCGACGAACGCGTTGAAGGGGTCGAGGGTCACGCCAATCCTCCCCGGGACGGGGAGGGGGACCGCGAAGCGGTGGAGGGGAAGCGGGATTGCGCTTCCCTCAGGTATTCTATGCGCACGCTGCCCCTCCACCGTTCGCTTCGCGAACGGTCCCCCTCCCCGTGCCGGGGAGGATTTGAGGCTGTCGCTTTTCTCATACCCCCCGCTCGTCGATCAGCCGGATCGGCTTTTGCCGCACCTCGATCTGGGTGAGCGCTGCGGTGCCGCCCGGAGCGACGAGGTCGATGCTGACCTCGACCCCCAGTCCCCGGCGCAGCAGTTCGCCAAGCGCGCCCTTGTCGGTGCCGCCGCGGCTTTCGAGAGTCACCGTCATGTCGTCGCGCTGGCTGGCGGGGTCGCGCACCAGCCGGCAGACGAATTCGCCGGTGAGATCGGCGCGGTTCTCGATCAGCGCGCCGATGGCGTGCGGGAAGACGTTGATGCCGCGCAGTTTGACCATGTTGTCGCTGCGCCCCTTGAATCCCGCGATGCGCTTGAACGCCATGCCGGTGGCGTTGGTCCCGGTCAGTTCGTGCGTGATGTCGTGGGTGTTGAAGCGAATGCACGGCGCGACATCGTCCTTGAACAGGCAGGTCACCACCATGTCGCCGGTCTCGCCGGGCGCGACCGGCTGGCCGGTGTCGATGTCGAGCAGTTCGAGATACTGTGCGTCTTCCCAGACATACAGGCCATTGCGCTCGGGCCCTTCGCCCGCGATCGATCCGGTGTCGCCGACGCCATACCAGTCGAACGCCTTGGCCCCGCCCCAGGCGGCTTCCACCGAGGCGCGGTCCTCGGTGCCCAGGTGCCCGCAGATCATGCGGATGGTGATCTGGTCGAGCAATTTTTCAGCTGCGGCAGTGTCGGCGAGCTTGCGGATATAGTCGACGAAGCCGACCAGCACGGTGACCCCGAAATCGGCCATCAGACCCACCTGTTGGAGCGAGCGCGTCTCGATCCCGGTGCCGGCCGAGAGGAACAGCGAGTTGGTAAAATGCGTGACGGCCTCGCGGATGTAGTGCCCGCCGTTGATCATGCCATGGCCATAGACCGACTGGATGACGTCCGACGGCTCGAGCCCCTGCCAGCGGTACATGCGTCCGACCAGCAGATTGGTGATCTCGCGCCCCTTGGGCCCGAACAGCAGCGCCTGCGGGCGGCCCGTGGTGCCCGAGGTGGTGTGGAAGATCGACGGCGCGCGGCCGGGATCGCTCCGGTCGATCCCGGCGAAATCGCCGAACGGCGGGTGGTCGGCGATCGAGGCCATCAGATCCGATTTGTCGTACACCGGGAGTTTGGTGATATCGGCGAGGCCATTGATATCGCCCGGTTCGACGCCCGCATTGCCCCACAGCCTCTGATAGAACGGGATCTGCCAGCCGCGCTGCATCAGGCGGCGGAACTGCCTGTCCTGGATCGCGAAGAGCTCGTCACGGCTCATCCCGGTATAACGCTGCGTGAACGCATCGCCGACCGGATAGTCGGCGAGCATCTGCTTGGCATCAAAGGCTTCGAAATAGCTGGGGAAGGTCATGGAAGGGGATCGCCTCCTATTCCGTTTGTCCCGAGCGAAGTCGAGGGACGTGCGCGTACGTCCCTCGACTTCGCTCGGGACAAACGGGTGGGGTTTGTGAAATAGACAAGCGGTTCGCCAAACAGCCGCGGATCGGGCACATTGCCCGCCAATTCGCGGGCAAGCGCGCGCTTGGCGGCGGTGGCGTCGGGCGACAAAGGCGCGTCGGGACTGCCCAGCGTGTGCGGGATCGCGCGTTCGATCACGCTGCCATCGCTCAGGCGGACGATCAGACGTTGCGGAAACAGAGCGTTGAAATCGGGATTGCCATCCACGGTGATGACGAGCTTGTCCGCCAGCGCCTGCAGTGCCGGATCCGCCAGCGTTTCGGCCGAAAACCGCCGCGGGTCGATACGGCCATCGGTGAGCATCAGCGCGGCGAGCATCGGCAGGCACAGCCGCGCATAAGCGGGCGTCATCGCGTCGGTCACCGGGCGCCCGACGAGCCGCGCGATCAGCGGCGGGACGTGCGCCTCGATGGCGTCGACCGAAGCGGGATCGAGCGCCAGCTCGGCGAGCGTGCCGAGCACCGCATGGCTGGCGCGGCCCGAAGGATAGGGCTTCACGCTGATCCCGGCGATGCGCCAGATGCGGCCGAGATCGCGGGTATAGGCGGCAAGGTCGCCCTGGTCGAACAGCGCGAAATAGCCGAACGGCCCCTCGAGCGCATCGTGTGGCCCGGTGAGCCCCGCTTTGACCAGATCGACCGCCGCGATCGCCGCGCGCGCGGCATTGGCGATCTGCAAGGGCAGCGCGATCGACCCTTCGACATGCGCCTGCATCGTGCCTGCCAGCGAGGAATAGGCGAGGCCGAGGACATCCTCGAGCGGCTCGACGCCTTCGATCCGCGCGACGGCCAGCGCCGCGCCGATACAGCCTGCGGTGGCGGGGCGGAAGAAGGTGAGCGGGCTGGTCGCGGCAATCCCCAGCCCTGCGGCGATATCGACACCGATGGCGAGCGCCTCCAGCGCGTCGTCGCGATCGCACCCGCCCATCCGGTCGATGCTCGCCCCCAAAGCCGCGGTTACTACCGACAGCGCGTGCACCACCGCGGGCTCGTGCACCGCGTCCCATTCGAGGCAGTGGATCCGGAAACCGTTGACGAACGCAGCCGAAGCAGCGGGCAGGCGCTCGGCGGAGCCAAGCAACCGGGCGTCTTCGCCTGCACCCCAGCCGCGCGCGGCCTTTAGCACCCCGTCGGCGCCGGGCGCGGTGCTCCCCGCCGCGCCCACCGCGAGTGTGTCCCCCAGCAGATGCAGCGCGGCATCGCGCACTTCGACCGGCAGCTTATGGTCGGCGCGCACGAACGCGAGCAGATCGCCGGTCGCGCTCATGCCAGCCAGTCCTCGAGCAGCGCCAGCAGCGGGCCAACCTCTTGCCCATGCAGCGCAATTTCCTGCGCGCGGTCGGCTTCAACCAGCTTGAGGCTACCCCAGCGCACCAGGCTGTCGAGCTTGGCGCGCAGCATCGCGGCGCTTGCCGGGCGCTCGGGGTCGCCGCGCGTGTCGGCGAGCGTCACCTGTGCGCCGGTCAAGGCGGAAATCACCCGCGCGCCGAAATGCTGGGGATAGGCCTGGGTAAACTCCGCCGATTCGCGCACCGTCACCTGCGCCCTGCTGTCCGCCAGCGCAGCCATCGCCTCGGGCGTGAAGTCCTCGGGCCCCGCCTTGCGCCCATCGGCGATGACGGCGACTGCGTGCTGGATCGAGAACTTGGCGTCGAGCTCGGTTACCGGGTGTGGCCGGTCGCAGAACGTCACCGCATCGGCATAGGTTTCGACCGTGACCGGCAGCACCAGCGCGCCTTTCGCCCGCAGCTCCAGAGCACAATCGATCGCGGCATGCGCATGGCGGCACGCGGCCCAGGGCTTGAAGCTCACCGCATGGATCAGCCAGTCCGGGCCCAGCTCCATCGGCCGGGGGTGCTCGACCATCGCGGCGTACAGCCCCTGTTTGCCCTCGAGCGCTTCTACCGGCCCGGTAAATCCCTGCCGGGCCAGCCGTGCCAGCCACAGCCCTTCGAGCGCGGCGCGCGCGGCATGCATCGCCTTGGTCATCACATCCTCGTGGCGCATCCGCCATAGCCCGCCCGCAACCGAGGCGGCATTGCCCAGCGCCCAGCCTGTCGCCGCCTCATCCAATGCAAAGATCGAGGCCGCCGCCGCCGCGCCGCCAAAGCCGCCCGCGGTCGAGGTCGGGTGGAAATGCGCATAATGGTGCGCATCGAAGGTCGCGCCAATCGCGATCATCGCCTCATAGCCGCGCACCGCGCCATCGAGCGCCACGTCCATCGCGCACTTTTCCTCGCGCGCCGCCGACAGCGCCGCGGGCCAGATTACCGGGCCGGGATGGAGCAAGGCGGCGCGGTGGACATCGTCCATTTCGAGCACATTGCCGAGCAGCGCGGCGCGGGTGAGGATATCGGGTTCGGCCCTCCGCGCGACGGCGGCGACCGGTGACTGCCGCGCGCCTGCGATACAGGCCAGCCAGTCGAGCAGGTGCAGCCTGGCGCGCGCACGATCGCTTTCATTTGGCGAACGGGCCAATTGTGCGCTAAGCCGCTGGGTGAGGCTCGCGGCGGTCATGTGCCGTATCCCCGGGTCCGACACTGGAGCAGGAGCACGCGTTGAACAGCCCCGCCGAGGCGCCCGATACCCTCATGGAAAAAGCGCCTGACAAAGCGGGCGACAAGCCCCGCTATCAGCAGCTCGCCGATGAACTGCGCGCGCTGATCCTCTCGGGCAAGCTCGCCGGAAGCAGCGGTTTCCCGACCGAAAGCGTGTTGTGCGCGGAATATGGCGTCAGCCGCTTCACGGTGCGCGAAGCCCTGCGCCGTCTGCAGAACGAAGGCCTGATCGCGCGCAGGCGCGGTTCGGGCACCGTGGTGCAACCGGCGGCCGCGCGCGGCGGCGCGCTGCACCAGCCGCTGTCGAACGTCGGCGAAATCCTGCAATACGCGCGCGATACCCGTATCGCCTACGACCATCTGGGCCTGCAATCGCTGCCCAAGTCGATCGCGGTGCAGGTGGCGATGCCGACCAGCGGCAAATGGTTCCGCTTTCGCGGTGTGCGTCGCCAGGTCTCCGACGGCCAGCCGATCGCGCTGACCGAGGCCTATGTCATCGGCGAACTCGAGCGTGCGGTGGCCGAAATCCTGCCCGCGCCCGATGCCGCCGACCAGACGATCAACCCCGGCAGCAACACGCTGTTCCAGTTCATCAGCAACGCCGCAGGGCTTTCCATGTCGCGCGTGACGCAGGACATCCAGGCGGTTTCGGCCAGCGCCGAGGTTGCCACCGCGCTCGATATCCCGCGCCGCGCTGCGTGCCTGCGCATCCTGCGCTGCTATCACGACCAGGACGGGCGGATGTTCGAAATGTCGGTCAGCCACCACCCGGGCGACCGCTTCGCCTATTCGATGCATATCGACGTCGAGGGATGAGCCCGCCTTAATCCTCCCCGGAACGGGGAGGGGGACCAGCCACAGGCTGGTGGAGGGGAAGCGGGATTGCGAACCGGATCGTAAATAGCGCCAGGACGCTGCCCCTCCACCACCCGCTGCGCGGGCGGTCCCCCTCCCCCGGTGGGGGAGGATCTGGAGCGCGCCATCACTCACCCGTCCGCTCCCAGCCCCGGAGCATCCGCCGGCTGCCATTCGCTCTCGCCGGCAAAGCGGATGGCAGGGGCGATGTGGTGCGCGCCGTCCGCTTGGACCAGCAGCCCTGTCGCCCGCACATGCTTGCTCGCCAATGCCTCGGCAAAGTCGAGTACCGGCGAAAACGCGACATCCTTGTCCTCGAACCACGCCACCCATTCGTCGCGGGTGCGCGTCGCGAAGGTTTCGCGCAGGAACGCGATCAGCGGGGCTTGGGCCGGGCCTGCATCGGCCTCGCCCAGCGCGATGAGATCTTCGCGGTCCAGAGCGGTGAGCAGGGTGCGTACAAACTTTATTTCGCGCCCGCCCAGCGCAATGTGGCGACCGTCACTGGTCGCATAGACCTGGTAGAATCCCGCGCCGCCCAAGGAGCGCTGGGTCGCGGATCGCGGCGCTTCGCCGCCTGCGATCGCGCTTCCGGCGATATGCGCGCACCACGGCAGCAGGCTGTCGAACATCGCGATGTCGACATAATCGCCCTTGCCGGTGCGCTGGCGTCCGATCAGCGCCATCAGCACCGCCGATAGCCCCGTCAGCCCCGCGGCCATGTCGGCAGACGGCACGCCGGGGACAACGGGCGTGCCATCGGGTCCGTCGTTCACCGCAAGAAACCCCGACAGCGCCTGCACCGCAAGGTCGTGCGCGGGGTGGTGCGCCAGGGGCCCTGACTGACCGAAGGCGGAGACCGAGCAATAGACGATCCTGGGGTTGAGCGCGCTCGCCGAGGCATAATCGAACCCCAGGCGTTGCATCACGCCGGGACGGAAGCCTTCGACGAACACATCGGCGGTCCGGATCAGCTCGGTCAGCCGCGCGCGGCCCGCATCGCTCTTGAGGTCGAGCACCTGCGTACGCTTACCGCGGTTGAGGTTGCGGAACCACACCGACTGGCCTTGCTCGAACGGCGCCATTGCGCGTGCGGGGTCTCCCGCCGGTGGCTCGATCTTGATCACATCGGCGCCCTGGTCGGCCATCATCACGGTCAGCATCGGGCCCGGCAGGAACTGCGACAGGTCGATCACGGTGATGCCGGAAAGCTTGCCCATGAGTCAGACGATGCCGTCGCGTTTGAGTGTGGCGATGTCATCCGCCGACAGGCCAATGCCGGCGAGCACATCGTCATTGTCGGCGCCCAGCAGCGGCCCGGCGCGTGCGGGCAGGCGCTGGCCGTCGACCCGGATCGGGCTGGCGAGCACGCGCAGCGAGCCTCGGTCGGGATGCTCGACCTGCTGCATCATCCCCGTCTCGGCGAGGAAGGGATTGTCCATCGCGCTGGCCAGGTCGTGCACCGGCGCCACTGGCACCTTGCCCGAGAGCAGGTCCACCCAGTGCTGGGTCGGCTGCGTGCCGAACACCGCATCGAGCACCTGCGTCAGCGTATCGCGGTTGGCGAGCCGGTCGGCGGGCTTGCGGAAGCGCGGATCGTCCTTGAGTTCGCTGCGGCCAATGGCATCGACCAGGATCGCCCAGAACTTGGGCAACTGCGCCATCACGAACATCCAGCCATCGGCCGAGCGGAACATCTGGGATGGCGTGACCGACGGATGCGCCGAGCGCGGCGCGCGCGGGGTGACATCGGCCTCGTTGAGATACCAGACGGCGGGATAGCTCATCTGGTGCGCGGCGGTCGAGAGCAGGTCGACATCGATGTCACAACCGGTGCCCGAGCGCTGTGCATCGAGCATCGCTGCAAGCAGGCCCACGGTCATCTGCGTACCGGTCATGAAGTCGACGATCGACAGGCCAAAGCGCACCGGCGGCCCATCGGGCTCTCCGGTCAGCGACAGGAAACCCGCCTCGGCCTGCATCAGATAGTCATAGCCCGGCCATTTGGCGCGCGGGTTGTCGCGGCCATACGCCGACAGGTGCGCGCAGACGATTCCCGGGTTGATGTCGGACAGTGACGCATAATCCAGCCCCAGCCGTGCTGGCAGATCGCCGCGCAGATTGTTGACCATCGCGTGCGAGGTCGCCGCCAGCGCGCGCAGGATCTCGCGGCCACGCTCGCTCTGTAGGTCTAACGTCAGCGATTTCTTGTTGAGGTTGAAGGTCTGGAAATACAGGCTTTCATTCTCGCGCAGGAAATGCGGTCCCACCGCGCGCGCGGTGTCCCCGCCGGGCTGCCCCGGCTTGTTGGGCGGCTCGATCTTGATGACCTCTGCGCCCATCTGCGCCAGAAACATCGTGCCATAGGGCCCCGCACCATATTGCTCGGCGGACAGCACGCGATAGCCGGTGAGCGGCAGCCTCATGGCAGGGACCTCGCTCACACCGGGTTCCGCTTCACCCATTGTTTGGAAATGATCATGCGCTGCATCTCGTTGGTGCCCTCGCCGATGCACATCAGCAGGGCGTCGCGATAGTAACGCTCGATCTCGTATTCCTTGGAATAGGCATAGCCGCCATGGATCCGCATCGCCTCTTCGGAGTTGCGCACGGCGGCCTCGGAGGCGAAATATTTCGCCATCCCCGCTTCCATGTCGCAGCGTTCGCCGCGGTCATAGGCTTCGGCCGCATCCAGCGTCAGCAGCCGGGCGGCGCGCGCGCGGGTCACCATTTCGCCAATCTTGAGCTGGATCGCCTGATGGTCGGCGATAGGTCTGCCCATGGTCTGGCGCAGCTGCGCATATTCGGTGGCGAGCCTGAGCGAGCCATCGGCCAGCCCGACGCCGCGTGCAGCAACGTTGATGCGGCCAAGCTCGAGGCCGCCGGTGGCCTGGAAAAAGCCCTCGCCCTCGACGCCGCCGATCAGGTTTTCTGCTGGCAGGCGGTAGTTGTCGAACATCAGTTCGGCGCTGTCGATCGCCTTGTAGCCCAATTTGTCGAACTTCTTGCCGACGGTGAAACCGTCCTGTTTGGGCGCGATGAACAGACTCATCCCCTTGTAGCGCGGGTCCGCCTTGGGGTCGGTCTTGACCAGCAGCGCAAAGCAGCTGCCCTTTATCGCATTCGAGATCCACGTCTTGGTGCCGTTGATGACGTAATCATCGCCGTCGCGGACCGCAGTGGTGCGGATCGCCTGCAGATCGGTGCCCGCATTGGGCTCGGTCAGCGCAAGACCGCCGCGGATCTCGCCGCTGGCGAATTTGGGCAGCCATTTGGCCTTTTGCGCCGGCGTGCCGAAACGCTCGACCGCACAGGCCATGATCAGGTGCGAGTTGAAGATGCCGGTGATCGCCATCCAGTGCGACGAAATGCGCGCGACGATCTTGGCGTATGTGGTCGCAGGCAGGCCCAGGCCGCCATACTCCTGGCCGATGGTGGCGCCGAACAGGCCCATCTCCGCCATCTGGCCGACCAGTTCCTCGGGCCAGATATCGCCGTGATCGTGGTGCATCACCACCGGCTTGACCTCGCGCGCGATCCACCGGTCGATCGCGTCGAGAAACGCTGCTTCCTCGTCGGCGTCGATCGTGCGCTGCTCTTCTTTTGGCAGGCTTGCCATCTTTCATGCTCCGTCGTTCATTCTGCTCGCCGCCAACCATATGGCAGCGAGGGTGATCTTGTCCTGGCCCCGGCTGCTCAGTCGTCCGAAGGACCAAACCCGCGCTTCCAGATCAGCATCGTCCGGCTGAACGTGCAGACCACATCGCCATGCTGGTTCTTGCCGATCGTCTTGACCGTGACGATGCCCTGTTCGGGACGCGAGGAGGACTCGCGCTTGTCGAGTACCTCGCTTTCGGCATACAGCGTGTCGCCGGGAAACAGAGGGTTCGTCAGGCGGATATTGTCCCAGCCCAGGTTCGCGACCGCCTTCTGGCTGACATCCGAGACGCTCATCCCGACCATCAAGGCGACGGTCAGCGGCGAACAGACGAGCGGTTTTCCGAACTCGGTCTTCTTGGCATATTCATAGTCGAAATGCGCCGGATGGGTGTTCATCGTCAGCAGCGTGAACCACACATTGTCGGCATCGGTGATCGTGCGGCCGGGCCGGTGTTCATAGATATGGCCGACGACAAAATCCTCGAACGCGCGTCCGAAGGTTTCGCGATAGCGCCCCTGTGAAACCTCGATTGCCCCGTTACGCATGTGCATTCTTCCTTTCGCTAGCCGTCATGTCCCTGGCCAGCATCGCGCGCATCCGCGCCACGATGGGGGCCTCGAGCATTTTCCCGTTGTGGCGGATCGCCATGCCGCCGGCCGCTTCATAGGCAGCGATGGCCTCGCGCGCTTCGGCGATCGCGGCTTCGTCCGCACCGAAGGCGGCGTTGATCGCATCGACCTGGGCCGGGTGGATCGCGGCCTTGGCGGAAAAGCCCAGGGCGCGGACCTTGCGGCACTCGACTGCCAGGCCTTCGGCATCGTCGAGCCGCACATAGGGCACATCGATCGCGGGGACGCCTGCGTCCGCGCATGCCATGATGAACTGCCCGCGCGCCACCAGCAGCGGATCGAAGGCGAGATCGACGCCCAGCTGCGCGGAAAAATCGCCGCCGCCGAACATCATCGCGGCCACGCCGGGCTGGGCCGCGATGATATGCGCGCGCCGCATTCCGGCGACAGTCTCGACCAGCGGCACCAGCCGTGCGGCATCGCCAAGCACGCGGCCAAGCTGCACGATCTCGCTTTCATGCTCGACCATCGGCACCAGGATCAAGGCGGGAGCGTGGTCCGATTCGGCGAGCGCGATCATGTCCTTGATCCCGGCGCGCGTCATTGTGCCGTTGATCCGCACTGCGACGCGGGCGCGGTCGAGGCCGGGCAGCTCGGACAATACATGCGCACGCGCGGAGTCCTTGTCGGCCGGTGCGACCGCGTCCTCAAGATCGATACACACACAATCGGCGGCGCTTCCCAGCGCCTTGGCGATGCGCTCCGGGCGCGAGCCCGGCACGAACAGGATGCTGTTTGCAGCGAACATGAATTTTCCCGAGACCCCTTTCCCGACGTTGATTTACCCCTTCACAATTTGTCCGGACAAATCTAAAGTCAAGAACAAATGGCAACAATCATGGAGGGACTCGGACATTATGCGTATCGGCACACTCATCTTGGCAGGCCTGCTCGCCGCCACTACCCTTGCCACACCAGTGCTCGCGCGGACGCTCGACCCCGCAAAACCCGAGGATGCCCTGGAGATCATGAAGCGCACGCAGTGCGGCGTAAAGGACAACGTGCCTGCGGTGTATCGCTGGGCCGGTAAAATTTTCAGCCGCCGCCAGGGCGAGCCCGACAAGCATCTGTTCAACATGGAAGGCATGAACATCCGCCAGTGCGTGACGGTGACCGATGCCGAGCGCGGCACCGGTTATCGCATGGTCAGCCGCGAGATTACCTTGTATCTCGACCCCAAGACCGGCGAGGTGCTGCGCAGCTGGGAAAACCCCTATACCGGCAAGACGGTCGAGGTGATGCACATCGCCAACGACCCGGTGAACTCTCGGCCCAGCTTCCCCAAGGGAGCGGACGGCAAGCCCTATTCGATCGCGCTGACCCGGATGGGCGACATGCTGCTGATGGGATTCGAGGCGCCGCTCTATTACGTGAATCCGCTGGCGGGCGATTATCAGGACTATGTCGGCAACAAGTACCACGCGATGGAGATCTTCGATTTCTCGATGCCCGCATCCGCGCTCGACACCAAGGTGGCCTCGGTCAACCCGACGGTTGCCTGGGTGCGCATCTCCGACTGGATGCCGTGGATGATGATGGAGGGCCGCCAGGGCCAGATGGTATTCAATGCGATGGGGGTAAAGCTCAACAGCTTCGATGAACTTCCGGACGTGATGAAGACCGAGATCGCCACCAACTACCCCGATTACACCGCCGCCCCCCCGGTCGACGACACCCGCCCCAACGAAACGACCTGGACGGTGTTCAAGAAAAAGATCGACGCCCAGCGAACGAAGGGCGGCCAGAAGGCCGACTGACGGTCAAGCACCCGGCCCGCCATTTGCGTGCTTTTGGCCTGCGCAAGCGACATCGATCTTTCGAGTTGGAATTGCGCCAGCCACCGTCCGATCGATCGCATGGGTGCTGCAAAATGGCTGGCTGGGTCTCCATGGTGCCCAAGGGTATCGTCGCGCCTCTTTGGGCCTGTCGATCGAAGGGTTTTGGCTGGGCTGCTGATGGGCGTCGCGCATTCAGCGGGGCATGTGTGCAAACCGCTTCCAGCAAGCCGGGATTGATGTCCTGTGACGCGGACTTGTCGCGGTTTGCGCAGCCAGCATTGGTGGCTGGTCCGGGTCTATGACGGTTGTAATCTCATGCTACAGCAGGGGGCGATCGGCCGCTGGATCCTTGCGGTGTTGGCTGAGGTTGAGGCCATGCGCAGCAAAACGCAAAGCTGCCGATACTATTTAAAGGCGTGCCGCCCTACCCAATTGCGTGTGCACAAGATCAGAAAGAGTGCTTTGGCTGTTTATTAGGCTGCGCATGTCCCTGAGCCAGTCCTCGAATGCTTCTTCGCCTGGGATATCAATACCTTCGAGGAACTCGGGCCGTATTGCCGGTCCCATATCGGGACGAGAGTCGATCATCACGTGAACATGTTCGTTAACGAGCCATACATTTCGCGTGTCCGCCGCAATCAATTCCATGTTTCGGTATCGAGTGATTTTTCTCAGATTCGAAAGTTCACGCCTGAGGCTACCTTGACTGTGGAAGTTTTCGCGGGAACCCCACAGCTTTTCCTGCAGCCATACGCGCGAGCGCTCATAGTCGTTCGAGATCGCTAGTATACCCAACAAGGCTATTGATCGCTTACTTCTTATGGGAATGCGAGTTCCATCAGGATCACATAGCTTGAACGTACCAATTAAGCTCAGCGAGAACCTCATTTACACTACCCACCATTTGTAAAATCCGTGAATCAGTGCGCTGATATCGTTTATCATGCGACTGCAAAGCTGCAACCATTTGTACTAACTGGTGATTATCGCGAGATAATGCAACACACGAAGTGTCGTTAAGCATTTTTTCACGCTTCATGGACGCCCCGATCGCGAATTTCCGATGTCCGTATGGCAGAACGCCAGCCGGAATGTGATCTCGAGGACGAGCTACAGTCCTGAGATGATCCAAAAGGATTATGGCTCGAAATTTAAAGCCATTTTGAAGGGGATATTGAATGCGTTTTTCTCAGAAAACTGGACACCTCGAAGAACGCGTTATTTTTGGGCTGACGATGGTGCGAGGGGTCTGA
>NZ_JAUCZC010000025.1 GCF_030373265.1 Blastomonas sp. | reverse complement strand
GAAAGGGCATATATGGACCACTCCGATTCGGGTCAAACCCTTTTTGCAGTTTTGTTTCAGTTTTTTTGGGGAATTGCGGCTAGGCAGCGGATCCATAAGGTTTTGGTGGTATTGCCGCCAGGACTGACCTGCGCCTGACGGGACCACGACACTATATGGTTGAAGACACTGCACAAACGATAGCCGATTCGGGCTTTGCCCAGCGGGTGAAGACCGCGGTGTTCTGGCGTTCGGGCAGCCAGATCGTCAGCCAGGTGGTGATGTGGACCACCACGCTTGCGGTGATTCGCATTCTCGACCCGGCCGATTACGGGCTGTTCGCCATGACCCAGGTGGTCATGGTGATGCTCGCCTTTCTCAATGGCTATGGCTTTGCCAGCTCGCTGATCCAGCAGGAACGGATCGACCGCTTTCGTGTCCGCCAGGCGTTCGGTCTGTTGCTGATCCTCAATGTCGGCATCGCCGCGATCCAGTTTGCCGCCGCCCCGGCCATTGCCGCCTATTACAACCAGCCGATGGTCGCCGACCTGCTGCGCTGGCAGACGGTCATGTATCTGGCGACGCCCTTTGTGGCGGTCCCCGAGGTCTTGATGAGCCGCGCGCTCGACTTCCGCCGGCTGGCGATCGTCAACCTGATCTCGGCCTTGGTCTGCGCGCTCACCTCGCTCGCCTGTGCGATGGCAGGCTGGGGTGTGTGGACGCTGGTGGCAGCGCCGGTGTCCATGGTGTGGACCCGCGCGATCGGGCTGTGCATTGCCCAGCGCTTCATCGTCTGGCCGAGCTTCAACTTCAAGGGCACCGGCGCGATGATCGGCTTCGGCGGCGCGATGCTGACCAGCCACCTGTTGTGGAGCATCCAGACCCAGGCCGATGTGCTGATCGCCGGCCGCGTGCTCGATCCGCATGCGCTGGGCCTCTATGCCGAGGCGCTGTTCCTGGCACAGATGTTCGCGTCCAAGGTGATCCCTCCGCTCAACGAGGTTGCCTTCCCCGCCTATGCCCGGCTGCAGGCCGAGCCCGCGCGGCTGCAGGCGGCGTTCCTGAAAGCCATCGCGCTGATCATGCTGATCAGCTGCCCGGTCTATGCCGGGCTGGCGGTCACCGCGCCCGAGGCGGTGTATACCCTGTTCGGGCCCAAATGGATCGAGATGGTGCCTCTGGTGCAGCTGTTCGCGATCGCCATGCCGTTCATGACCCTGCATGTGCTGCTGGCGCCTGCGGTCAATGCGCTGGGCCATCCGCGGATCACGGTGCGCTGCTCTGCCTTTGGCGCGGCGTTCATGCCTTTGGTGTTCCTGATCGGCGTGCAGTTCGGCGTGACCGGGCTGGCGCTCGGCTGGGTGCTGGGGATGCCGGTGGTGCTGGGCTTTGCGCTGTGGCAATCCTGCCCGATCATCGGCGTCCGGGTGCGCGACGTGCTGATCGCCTGCGCGCCGGGGGTCGGTGCGGCCACCGCGATGGCGGCGCTGGTGTGGACGATGCAGGTGGGGCTTGCCGGCGCGCTCGACAGCAATGTCGCGGAGGTCATGGCGCGGCTTGCGCTGCTCGCAGGGCTGGGGGCGCTCATCTATTTCCTGTTGCTGCGGATGCTGGCCCCGCAGATGCTGCGCGATGCCATCGGCCTGCTGCGCCGCCAGCCCCCGCCGCTGGAAGAGCCCCTTCCGGCCTGACCCGCGCTCAGCCGCGCCCGCCGAAATGCTGGAGCACCGATCGGGCAATCGCCTGAGCATCGCGCCAGGTGGCATCGAACCCGGCCGCATCGCCATAATACGGATCGGAGACTGCCTGCCCTGCGCGCCCGTCGACCAGATCGAGCGCCAGTCGAACGTCGGCGCGGTGCCCGCGCGGCGCGATGGCGTTCAGCCCGGCGAGATTGTCGTGATCCATCGCCAGGATCAGATCGAAGCGGGCAAAGTCGTCGCTGCGCACCTGCCGCGCCCGCAAACCGGCGATATCGACGCCATGCCGGGCGGCGACCGCGATCGCGCGCGCATCGGGGCGATCGCCCGCGTGCCATCCACCGGTCCCTGCCGAATCGACGCTCCATCGCAGCCCGCTTTGCGCCACGGCATACCGCAGCGCGCCGTCCGCCAACGGCGAACGACAGATGTTGCCAAGGCACACGAACAGGATCGCGGGAGCTCGATCAGCCGTCATAGCGCACGTGCCTTCCACCCCTGTTCCGCAAGCCCGCCCCGATAGGCGCTTGCACCAGCCCATTGCTCTGCTAGCCAAGGTCCACGACAAGAACAAGCAACGGGAGATGCAGGCACGTGGCGGGATCAATCGGTACTCACGATAGCAGCATCCCGGACCAGACGGCCGCCCCAGCGGACACGCCCCCCTCCCCCGCCACCCATGCAACGCCTTATGCCTGGTACGGCCTGGGCATCCTGTTCCTGGTCTATGTGCTGAACTTCATCGACCGGCAGATCATCACCATCCTGGCGCCCGACATCAAGGCCGATCTCGGGCTCGATGATGCCGATATCGGCTTTCTGTATGGCACCGCTTTTGCCGTGTTCTATGCCCTGTTCGGCATTCCTTTGGGGCGCCTCGCCGATAGCTGGAACCGGGTGCGGCTGCTGACATTGGGCCTGGCGATCTGGTCGGCAATGACCGCAGTGTCGGGCTTTGCCAAGAACGGCACGACGCTGGGTCTCGCGCGGATGGGAGTCGGCATCGGCGAGGCGACCGCCAGCCCGTCGGCCTATTCGCTGATTTCGGACATGTTCCCAAAGCGCATGCGCGGCACCGCGCTCGCGATCTATTCCGCCGGACTCTACTTCGGCGGCGGAATCTCGCTGATGATCGGCGGATTCATCGTTGCCGGGTGGAACGATGCCTATCCCGGCGGCGGCCCGATGGGGCTGGTTGGCTGGCAGGCGGCGTTCCTCGCGGTCGGTATCCCGGGGCTGCTGCTGGCAGTATGGGTGGCAACGCTGCGCGAGCCGGTGCGGGGCCTGGTCGACGGCTTGCCAACCCCGCCCACGGCCGAACCGTTTCGCGGCTTTCTGCAGGAGCTGTTTGCGGTCATCCCGCCGTTCACCCTGATCTCGGCAGCGCAGCGCGGCGTATCGGCGCTCGCGATCAATATCGGCGTGATCGTGGTGCTGGCGCTGGCGGCCTTCGGGCTGATCGCGCTGACCGGCGCGACGCTGCAATGGATCTGCATCGCCGTGGGATATTATGCGGTGTTTTCCTGGGCGGCCTCGCTGCGCCGACGGGATGCAGCCACCTTCGCATTGATCTGGGGATCGCCTGCGTTCCTCTACACCATCCTGGGCTATGGCTGCGTCGCCTTCATGTCGTACGCGACCACCGCGTTCGGGCCGAGCTATGCCGCGCAGGTGTTGGGCGAATCCACCGCCACCATTGGGCTGTGGCTTGGCGGGCTCGGCGCAGCGGGTGGATTTGTCGGCGTGATCCTGGGGGGGCGGATGTCCGACTGGTTGCGCACGCGCAGCGAATCAGGCCGCATCCTGGTGATCGCCTTCGGGCTGCTGACCCCGGTCATCCCGATCGTGCTGGCCTTCACCACGGTCAACGATCCCGGCTCGAACATGGACTTCGTGCGCTTCGCGGCCTTCGTCTCGCTGGCCAACATGCTTGCCAGTTCTGCGCTGGGCGCGGCTGCGGCAACGACTCAGGATCTGGTGATGCCGCGGATGCGCGGCACCGCAACCGCAACCTTCTTCCTGGCAACCACGCTGTTCGGGCTGGCGCTGGGCCCGTATCTGGCGGGACAGATGTCGGTCATCTCCGGCAGCCTGTCGACCGGTGTGCTGTCGATCCTGGTGATCGTGCCGGTGGGGATGCTGCTGCTGCTCGCCGCTTATCGCAGCGTGCCGCTGGCCGAGCGCAGCGTGGTCGAGCGTGCGCGGGCTGCGGGTGAGGATGTTTGAACGATCCGGGCGGCGCCACTGGCACCGCCCGGACGGTTAGCCCAGGATCAGGCGAGCATGCGCACGCCGGGTTCGCGATCGTAAAAGCGCGTAGCCGCTGCCTTGATGAAGTCGTCGCCGGTGCCGGTCACGCCCGCATCGGGTTCGACTCCCGCCTTGTCGAGCAGAGGCTTGGCGGCCTTGCTCGCGCCGATCGCCTTCAGATGCCCGAAGGCATCCATCGCGAACTGCACCGCAGCGGCTTCCTTGAGCAGCATCTTGGCGCCGTCCTCCGACAGCACGATCGCGACCGCATCGAACAGCTGGCTGGGGCTTCCGGCGAGCTGGCCGTCGGCGCTGTGCATCTTGCCATCGGAAAGCTTCGCCCCGCCGACCTTCGGCGCGACGATGAACACTGTGGCACCGGCCTTTTCGATCGCCTTGGTGACAGTGTCGAGCTCGCCCGCATCGGTGCCATCGGCAATCAGCACGCCGACCTTGCGGCCCTTGAGCGTCGCCTTCATGTTCTTGTGGATCGACAGCGCATCCGAAGGCTTCATCTCGACCGGCTTGCGCGCGGCCTCGGCCTTGGCCGGAAGCTCGATGTTCAGCCCATCCGCGACGCGCTTGGCGAGATCCTCGTCCACATTGCGCAGATTGGCGAGCATGCGGGTGGGCACCTGATCCAGATCGGCCACCTTGGACAGCTCGAACACGAACGACGAGGCAATGTGCGCCTGCTCGTTTTCGGTCTGCGAACGGTAGAACAGCCGTGCCTGGCTGTAGTGATCGGCAAACAGCTCTGCCCGCACCCGCAACTTGTCGCCCTGCTCATCGGAACCGCTGGCCAGGTTGGTGGTGGCAAAGCCCTTGGCAGCGCTTTCACGCGGCCCGGCTTCCTCGCCATGTTCGGCGAGCGAGTTGGGCTCGTAATTGGCGCGGCCCTTGGGCACCATCGTCTGCATCATGCCGTCGCGCTGGAAATTGCCGAACGGGCAGCGCGGCGCATTGACCGGGATCTGGTGGAAATTGGTCGTGCCCAGCCGCGACTTCTGCGTGTCGAGATAGCTGAACAGCCGGCCCTGCAGGAGCGGATCGTTCGAAAAGTCGATCCCCGGAACGATGTTGGTCGGCAGGAACGCGACCTGTTCGGTCTCGGCGAAGAAGTTGTCGACGTTGCGGTTGAGCGTCATCTTGCCGATGATCCGCACCGGAATGTCCTCTTCCGGGATCAGCTTGGTCGCATCGAGCACGTCATACGCTTGCGCATCGGCGAATTCCTGATCGAACACCTGGATGCCCAGTTCCCATTCGGGGAAATCGCCGCCATCGATCGCTTCGAACAGGTCGCGGCGGTGATAGTCGTTGTCTGCAGCCTGCAGCTTGAGCGCCTCGTCCCAGATCGTCGACTGGATGCCGAGCTTGGGCTTCCAGTGGAACTTGACGAAGCTCGCCTTGCCGGCAGCATTGACCATCTTGAAGGTGTGGACGCCGAAGCCCTCGATCATCCGCAGGCTGCGCGGCAGGGTGCGGTCGGACATCGCCCACATCAGCATGTGGGTCGATTCGGGCATCAGCGACGCCCAGTCCCAGAAGGTGTCGTGCGCGCTGCCCGCCTGCGGATAGCCACGGTCGGCCTCCATCTTCACCGCGTGGACCAGATCGGGGAACTTGATCGCGTCCTGGATGAAGAACACCGGGATGTTGTTGCCGACCAGATCCCAGTTGCCTTTGCGGGTGTAGAACTTAACCGCAAAGCCGCGCACATCGCGCGGGGTATCGACCGAACCTGCACCGCCCGCGACGGTGGAGAAGCGGACGAAGACCTCGGTCTTCTCGCCCTTGGTGAACACGGCAGCCTTGCTGAGGTCCGAAATGTCGTCGGTGGCCTCGAACACACCGTGTGCGCCGGTGCCGCGGGCATGCACGATGCGCTCGGGGATACGCTCATGGTCGAAATGGAAGATCTTCTCGCGCAGCACGAAATCCTCGAGCAGCGTAGGGCCGCGCGCGCCGGATTTCAGGCTGTTCTGGTTGTCCGAGATCGGCATGCCGTGGTTGGTGGTGAGCACCGGGGTGTCGCCGCTGGCCTGCTGGTGGGTTTCGCCGCCGTTGCCTTTGGTCGTCTCATGTGCGGATTTGGTCATGCGTAGCTCCTGCTCTTCGAGGATCAGCGCACGCCTTGGGGCGGACAAAGGCCTGGGACACAGGCGCGCGCGGACCGGACGCACCTGCGCCGTTGCAGAACCTACGCGCTGCACCGGCATGCGATGCATCGGTCGGAGAGGAAAATGACCCAGCTATTTGAGAATCTGGTTCATCTCGATCAAGGTGCCGTCGGGATCGAAGAAATTGCAGCCGCGCACCCGGATCGCCGGACCGCCATTGCGCCCCGGATATTCCTGCATGCGCGGCGGCGCAGTCATGGTGACTCCGGGGATCTTGGCAGCCGCAGCGCAGCGGCCGTCGACATCATCGGTGTTCATCACGATCACCGTGCCGCCCGGCCCCATGCGTTTGGGATAGGGCCCCGGATCGGGCAAAGGCGGGTCGGTCCACTGCATCAGCCCGATCCAGCCGATGAACGGATCGTTCGCATTGAGCAGCACCAGCCGCGCCTTGGCGCCCGGCTCGCCCGCCGGCAGCGCGACGCCGCTGGTTTCGACCACGGTATCGTAATTGACCTGCAAGCCGACGACATCGCGGTAGAGCTTGAGCGAGGCTTCCATGTCGCGCACGATCAGCGTCACACGCCGGATATCGGTGGGCAGCCGCTCGGCCGGGGCTTCAACTCCGGGTGAGGAGGTGGCGGGGCGGTCCTGGGCGTGCGCAGTGCAGGCTGTCAGAACAAGTGCCGTCATTCCCGCGAACGCGGGAATCCCGCTTTGCTTCACCCAGTCAGAGAATAAGCGGGACCCCCGCATTCGCGGGGGTGACGAAATTGAGGTTTCAGAAAATGCGGACGTGCGGCGAGCAAACGCCATTGTCATGACTGTTTCCATCACCCGTCTCCCTCCACGGCCCCACTCGCCAGCAACGCATCAATCCGAGCGGTCTCATAGCCCAGCCCCGCCAGCACGCCGCGGGTATCCGCCCCCGCCTGCGGCAGCACCGCTTCAGCAGACGGGCGCGCGCCGTTCATCTCGATCGGCAACGTGGGCAGCATTGTCGTCGTGCCATCGCTCAACGTCACCGGCTCGAGCCCGCCGCTGGCGAGCAGGTGCGGGTCATCGAACATGTCCTCGGGCCGCCCGATCGGCGCGAACGGCAGACCGGTGCCCTCGAGTCTGGCGATCAGGTCGTCGCGCTTCCAGGTTTTCACCAGCGCGCGGATCTGCGGCATGATCCGATCGCGCGCCAGCACCCGCGCAGTGTTCTCGCGGATGCTCGCGTCGGCCCAGAGGTCATCGAGCCCGAACAGCGCGCAGAATTTCTCCCACAGCGCATCGGTGACCACGCCGATGAAGATCGGCTTGTCATCGGCGGTCTCGAACACGTCGTAGATCGCCCAGGCGCTGATCCGCGCGGGCATGGGGGCGGCGGGTTTGCCGGTCACCGCCATCTGCGCCATGTGCTGGCCGATCAGGTAGATCGTCGTTTCGAACAGGGAGCTCTGCACCTTCTGCCCGGTGCCGGTGCGGTGCCGTTCCTCGACCGCCGCGAGGATCGCGATCACGCCGAACATGCCGCCGGTGACGTCGATCACGCTGGAGCCTGCGCGCAAGGGGCGTCCGGGTGGTCCGGTCATGTACGCCAGCCCACCCATCATCTGCGCGACCTCGTCCAGCGCGGTGCGCTGCTCATAGGGACCAGGGAGAAAACCCTTTTCGCTGCAATAGATGAGGCGCGGATTGGTGGCCGAGAGCGCCTCATAGCCCAGCCCCAGCCGGTCCATCGCGCCGGGGCGATAGTTCTCGATCAGGATGTCGGCGCCGGCCGCGAGATCGCGCGCCACCGCAAGGCCTTCCGTCGATTTGAGATCGAGGCAGATGCTGGCCTTGTGCCGGTTGTACATCGGAAAATAGCCCGCGCCCGAACCGATCAGCCGCCGCGTGCGGTCGCCGGCGATCGGCTCGACCCGCACCACCTCGGCGCCCAAGGAGGCAAGGATCGCGCCGGCCGCCGGGCCCATCACCATATGCGTGAACTCGACGACCTTGAGGTTCTTGAGCGGCTGCGGTCCGGTCATGCGATGTGCCTTTCAAATCCCAATGGCAGCCCTGCGTCGGGGGTGAACCCGTAGAGCGGCTCGCCGGGCAGCGCTTCGGCGAGGATGCTGCGGACCGCGAGCAACGCATCGAGGTCGATCCCGGTTTCCACCCCCATCGCCGCGAGCATGAACACCAGATCCTCGGTGACGATATTGCCCGAAGCCCCCGGCGCGAACGGGCAGCCGCCCAGACCTCCGAGCGACGCGTCCAGCGTGGTGATGCCTTCGTCCAGTCCCGCCAGCGCATTGGCAAGGCCCAGACCCCGCGTGTTGTGCAGGTGCAAGGTCGTCATCCGCTCCGCGCCGACCTCGGCGCGCACCGCGCGCACCAGCCGCTTGACCTGCGCCGGGTTGGCATAGCCGGTGGTATCCGACAGGCTGAACTCCTGCGCCCCCGCCTCGGCCGCCGCGACCGCAAGGCGCACCACCTGCGCCTCGTCAACGGGGCCTTCCATCGTGCAGCCGAATGCGGTCGACAGCCCGACGGCAAAATGCACGCCGCCCGCGCGCGCCAAAACAGCGATCGCGGCGATCTCCTCGAGCATCTGCGCATGGCTCTTGCGGACATTCTTGAGGCTGTGGGTTTCGGACATCGAAAACGGGATCGAGATCGCATGGGCCCCTGCTTCAATCGCGCGCGCCGCGCCTTTGGCGTTGGGGACGAGCGCGACGACGTTGAGGCCTGGGATGGTCCGCGCAAACGCCACGATCTCGGCGCTGTCGGCCATCTGCGGCAACAGGCTGGGCGGCACGAAGCTGCCCACCTCGATCTCGCGCACCCCGGCGGCGGCCTCGGCGGCGATCCAGCGCTTCTTGGCCTCGGTCGGCATCACCCTCGCGATGCTCTGCAGCCCGTCGCGCGGGCCGACTTCGCTGATCAGCACGTCAGGCATGGTTCTGCTCCAGATAGACCCAGGGGCGCTGCGACCGGTCGCGCGCATGAAAGGCTTGGATGGCGTCGCGGTGTTTGAGCGTCAGGTCGATGGCATCGAGCCCCTCGAGCAGCATCGCCCTGGCCTCGCCCTCGATATCGAACGACAGCGTCGCATCGGCGCTACTGACGGTCTGTGCCACCAGGTCGACATGGCAAACGACCCCCGCCAGCGGAGCGATCGCCTCGGTCGGCAGCACCACCGGAACGATGCCGTTGCGCACGCAATTGCTCTGGAAGATCGGCGCGAAACTGGGCGCGACGATGCAGCGGATCCCGTATTCCACGAGAGCCCACACCGCATGCTCGCGGCTCGACCCGCACCCGAAATTGCGCCCGCCGAGCAGCAAGGCGGCATCGCGGTATTGCGGCTGGTTGAGCACGAAATCCGGGTTCGGTGTCCGCGTCGCATCGATGTAGCGCCAGCCGGCGAACAGCCCGTCGGCAAGACCCGTCTTGCCGGTGCTTGTCATCTCGCGCGAAGGAATGATGGCATCGGTATCGACATTGTCGCGCAGCAAGGGCGCGGCGATCGAAGTCAGCCTGGTGAAGGGCTCAGCCAAACTCCCTCTCCCCTTTAGGGGGGAGGGTCGGGGAGGGGGGGATGGACTTCCCTTCACCTGATCCCCTCTCCCTTCGCCGCTGCACGGCTCTTCCCGCTCCCCTCAATGGGAGAGGGCGGATAGCCCGCGCATCGGCGATGGCGCCCGCGATCGCGCTGGCGGCAACGGTTTCGGGGCTGGCGATATGGGTTTTCACACGCAGCCCCTGGCGGCTTTCGAAATTGCGGTTGGTCGACGAGATCACCCGCGATCCTTCGGCAAAGCTCTCACCGCCCGCAAAGAAACACATCGAACAGCCGCTCATCCGCCATTCGAAGCCCGCGTCCAAAAACACCCGGTCGAGCCCCTCGGCCTCGGCGGCGCGCCGGACCGCGCTGGATCCGGGAACGCAGATCGCGCGAATGCCGGGTGCGACCTTGCGGCCCTTGAGCAAAGCGGCAGCGCGGCGCAGATCGGACAGGCGGGCATTGGTGCAGCTGCCGATGAACGCGGCGTCGATCGGCGTGCCGATCAGGCGCGCATTGGCCTCGAGCGCCATATAGTCGAGCATCGCAGGCGCAGCATCAGCAGGCACGCTGCCGGTGACAGCCACGCTCGCCTGCGGGCTGGTGCCCCAGCTCACCATCGGCGCGATTGACCCGGCATCGATCGCAATCTCGCAGTCGAATACGGCATCGTCGTCCGTGCGCAGGGTCTGCCACCCGGACAGCGCGGCCCGCCATTGTGCACCCTGCGGTGCATAGCGCCTGCCCTTGAGCCATTCGAAGGTGACATCATCGGGCGCGATCAGCCCGGCGAAGGCCGAAAACTCGGTCGCCATGTTGCACAGCGTCATCCGCGCTTCCATGTCGAGCGCGGTGACGGACTCGCCCGCGAACTCGACGACATGCCCCGCGCCGCCGCCCGCGCCGTGCGCGGCGATCAGCGCCAGCATCATGTCCTTGGCCGTCACCCCCGGCGAAAGCGTGCCGGTGAAGGTGACCCGCATCGCCCTGGGCCGCGTCAGCCGCAGCGTGCCGGTCGCCATCGCATGTTCGGCCTCGGACGAGCCGATCCCCCAGGCGAGCGCGCCCAGCGCGCCCTGCGTGCAGGTGTGGCTGTCGGGCGCGATCAGCGTGAGACCTGGCAGCACAATACCCAGCTCGGGGCTGACCACATGCATGATCCCCTGGTCGGGATCGCTGACATCGAACAGGGTGATCCCCGCCGCCTGCGCTGCTGCGCGCGTTTCGGTGATGAACGCCTGCCCGCCGGGCATCAGCGTCTGGTCGGTGCGGCCGGGCAGCGTATCGACGATATGGTCCATCATCGCGAACACGCGGCTCGGATCGGCCACCGCGCGCCCGGCCGCCGCAAGCGAATTGAGCGCCGCCGCCCCGGTGCGCTCGTGCAGCAGCACCCGGTCGATCGCGACCAGCGCGGCCCCGCCCGGAAGCGGCGCCACGATATGCGCGTCCCAGATGCGGTCGAACAGGGTGGTCACTTGAGCCCTCTCCCCTTCAGGGGAGAGGGGGGAGCCACGCAGTGGCGGGGGGAGAGGGGCAGTCGCCCAAGTCGGCGCGGCCCCCTCTCCCAACCCTCTTCCCTGAAGGGGAGAGGGCTATAGTGCCCCTCACGCACTCGCCGCCATCTCCGCTTCGAGCGCGCGCCAGTCGGTGGTCACCCGGGTTTCCTGGATCGCGGTGCGCGTCTCCAGCAGGCCGTTGCGGATCCAGTGCCAGGTGCGGCAGCGCGAGTTGCCGTCATCGGAAATCTGGATCATCTCGTAGAGATACAGCGAAGGATCGCCCTGGCGCTGCCAGTAGAGCATCACCGTGCGGTTGTATGCGTCGAGCCCGACCTCGGCTGCCCAGCCGACGATCAGCTCATTGTCCCACCACACGCGCTTGTCGCGATACGCCGCGGGGAATTCGCGGATCTCGGTGCGGCCATCGGGCCAAGTATAATGGTTGGTCTGGTGATAGGGGAATGGCCCGTCATCGGGAAAGCGGCAGAAGAGCCGGCTCTGATGCTCGTCGATCTTCTCGCCGGCGGCATTATAGTATGTGTACACGCCGTCCCACACACCTTCGTGCCGCGCCAGTATCGGCATGTCCTCGCGAATACCCATATCTTCGTCTCCTTATTGGCTGTTGATCGCTTCACAATAGCTGCGCGCCGCTGTCGCCCTCAGCAGTGCGCGGTGTTCGCCTGCCAGACAGTCCGGGTCGATATCCGCCGGGTCAAATGCGATGGCATGCGCCGCGTTGGCTTCATGATGCGGCGCGAAGAAATGCCGCGCGCGCACGATCTGCCAGGCGCGCACCAGATGCGTGCCATAGCGGTCGGGCGAAAGGTCGGGGAACAGGAGCGCCGGATCGCCCCGCGGCGGATCGGGCTGGCGGATCTCGCTGAGGCCGAAATGCGCGGCCACCGCAGCGATCACCTCGGCCCAGGGCTGCCAATGCGTTGGCGCCTCTCCCGGCCAGCCGTCGGACAGGCCATGGCCCGGCATGTCGATCGCCAGCACATCCTTGGCCCCGCGCGTCAGCTCCGCGCCGGGGGCATGCACCAGCAGCACGCCGGAAGCCGGATCGCCCTGCCAGTGGATCAACCCGGAAAACTTTGGCGTCTGGATCGCGACGAACCCGGCGGTCGCACTTTGCTGCAGCACAACCGGCTCGGGCTGGCCTGCGCGCTTGAGAAAGTCGAGGCTGAGCGCCTGATGCTCCGCAGGCGTCGCACACGCCTGCGCGCGCCAGCCTGCGGGCATCGTGCCCAGCCGATCCAGATGCACCTGCAACGGATCGCCGTCATAGGCGCTGATCAGCACCGGCGGTGTCACCGTATCGGGGGGCGGAATGTCGCGCGGCGCGCGCAGCACTGCGCCATAGCCCGCGCGATAGGCATCGCCCGCATCGAGCATCTCGCGCACCGCCATGTCGACGCGCGCAACATCGGCATGCGCGCCCGGCAGCCGTGCGGCATCGCGCACATCGAACCACGGGAAGAACCAGCTCTGTTCGAGCATCCGGTTCCACAGCCACACCAGATGCTCGCCATAGGGGCTGGGCAGGAACGGCGGCAGATAGGACTGGCCGAACAGCGCCATCTCTTCGGGCGTCCAGATCGCATAGCCGCCGATGGCGATGCCGGTGAACCTTTGGGGGTGGCGCCGCAGCGCGGTCACCAGAATGATCCCACCCGAATGGAAGCCATAGGCCGGGCACGCCGCCAGCCCCAGGGCATCCATGGTGTCGATCAGCGCATCGGCAAAATCGTGGATGTCGGGGACACCTGGCAGCGGATCGGACTGGCCGAAACCCGGAGTGTCGGGCGCAATGCAGGTGAAGTGCGCGGCCCACCGCTCCATCAGCGCGGCATATTCGCCGCTGTTGCGCGGGCTCTGGTGGATCATCAGCAGCGGCGGCCCACTGCCCGCCTGTCGGTAATGCACGCGGCGATGCTGGCCGTCAGCAAGCGGCACGTCCACATAATGGCGGGTGATCCGAGTCATACCTCAATTTGTCCGGACAAATTCATCTCGACAAGCCCTTTTTTGTTATTATGCTCTCGAATCGAGAATAAGTGGAGGAACCATGGAGATTGTCGGCACCCGGATGATCCGCGAGGACAGGACCGCGCGCGAATTGTTCGAAGCGGTGATGGCCAATCCGGCGCGCAACAAGTTCGGCTTCGGCAGCAAGCTTGCCATCGTCAATGTCGATGTGCAGCAGGCCTATACCCGGATCGACATGTTCAAGACCGCCTATGAGACCGACCCCCGGCAGATCGAGCACATCAACACGATCTCGCGGCTCGCGCGCGAAAAGGGCATGCCGGTGATCTGGAGCCGTGTCGCCTACAAGGACGATGCCGCAGACGCCGGCGTCTGGGGCACGCGCACCGACACCCCCGACAGCCTGCAGAACATCCGCTATGACTCCGAGCGCCACGCGTACGATCCGCGCTGCGAATTCGGGCCGGACGATCTGCATTACACCAAGCGCATGCCCAGCGCGTTCTTCGAGACCCCGCTGGCGAGCTATCTGCAGTTCCACCGCGTCGACACGGTGGTGGTCACCGGCGGCAGCACATCGGGCTGCGTCCGTGCGACCGCGGTGGATGCGCTCAGCCACGGCTATCGCACGATCGTCCCGATCGAGACCTGCGCCGACAAGCACGAGAGCTATCACTTCGCCAACCTCACCGACCTGCAGCTGAAATATGCCGATGTCGAACCGGTGCAGACGGTGATCGACTGGCTGGAGAGGACGTGATGGGTGGTAGTGCCGCACACACCTTCTCTCCCTTGACGGGAGAGAATAGGAAGGCTTGGCGGCTTGTCCGCCTAGCCGGACTTAGAGAGGGTGGAGCGGTTGCACGCACCCTCTCCCAGCTTCGACTAGGTTCGCTGCGCTCACCAAGTCTGCGCAACCCTCTCCCGTCAAGGGAGAGGGGGGGATTGGAGAGAGGGCTATGACCCCCGATCCGCAACTCTACGCCTTCACCCCCTGGCGCGGGCGCCCGAAAATCCGCTGGCCCGGCGGCAAGAGCTGCGCCGTCTGGGTCGCGCCCAACCTCGAGTATTACGAGCTCGATCCGCCCACCAACCCGCACCGCAAGAGCTGGGCGAAACCGCACCCCGACGTCGTGGGATATGCGCACCGCGACCATGCCAACCGCGTCGGCCACTGGCGGATGGCGGACGTGATGACCCGGCACGGATTTCCCGGATCGGTCAGCCTGTCGGTCGCCTTGTGCGATCACATCCCCGAAGTGGTCGAGGACGCACGCCAGCGCGGCTGGGAATTCTTCAGCCACGGCATTTACAACACCCGCTACAGCTATGGCATGGACGAGGCTCAGGAGCGCGCGATCATCGAGGACAGCATCGCGACCGTCGAGCGCGCGACCGGCCAGCGCATCCGCGGCTGGCTTGCGCCCGCGCTCACCCACACCCCGCGCACGCTCGACCTGATCGCCGAATACGGGCTCGACTACACCTGCGACCTGTATCACGACGACCAGCCGACCGATGTGAAGGTCGCCTCCGGGCAGCTGACGGCGATCCCCTACAGCCTCGAGGTCAACGACCATTACGGCTTCTTCATCTACAACATGAGCCCGCGCGATTATGCCGACACGCTGATCCGCCAGTTCGAGCGGCTGGCGAGCGAAGGCGAGGCCGCCGACGGCCCCGGCGGCACGGTGATGTGCATCCCGCTGCACAGCTATCTGATCGGCCAGCCGCACCGCATCGGCCCGTTCGAGGAGGTGCTGCGGCATATCGCCGCCGACGGCCGCGCCTGGATCGCGACCGCGGGCGAGATTGTCGATGCCTGGCGGGAGCAGCAGGGATGAGCGGGATGCTGGCGCACATAGAGCCCTCTCCCCTTCAGGGGAGAGGGTTGGGAGAGGGGCAGTCGCCAACCTCTGACCATGCCCCTCTCCCCCCGACGCCTGACGGCGTCTCCCCCCTCTCCCCTGCAGGGGAGAGGGCAAGATGACACTCGACCCCAGCTATCTCGAATACCCCTATCGCCGTGCAGGCATGGACCACGCGCTGTACCCGTACAGCAACCTGATAACGCGCCCACCCGTCGCCTGGCCCGAAGGCAAAAGCGTCGCGATCTGGCCGGTGATCAGCCTCGAATGGTTCCCGATGGTGCCTTCCGACACACCGTTCCGTGCGCCCGGGCATATGCAGACCGCCTACCCAGATTACCGCCATTATACCGCGCGCGAATATGGCACGCGGATCGGCCTGTACCGCTTGCTCGATGCATTCGAGGCGGTGGGCGCCAAGGTGTCGGTGGCGTGCAACGGCGCGATTGCGGAGCGCTACCCCGCGATCATCGAGGCGCTGCAGGCGGGCGGGCACGAGATCATTGCGCATTCGACCGACATGAACGGAACGATCGCCTCGGGCCTATCCGAAGACGCCGAACGCGCGCTGATTGCAGGCTCGCTCGATGCACTCGAAAAGGCGAGCGGCGTTCGTCCGCGCGGCTGGCTGTCGATCGCGCGCTCGCAGTCGTTCGCCACCCCGCGGCTGCTCACCGAGGCGGGGGTCGATTATATGTGCGACTGGGTGAACGACGAGCTGCCCTATAGGATGACCACCGAGGCCGGCGAGATCGTCAACATTCCGCTCAACCACGAACTGTCCGACCGCCAGATCATCAACGTCCAGCAGCAGTCGGTGGACAGCTATGCGCAGCAGATGCGCGATGCCTATGGCTGGCTGGCGAGCGAGGCGGCGGCGCAGGGCGGGCGGATGCTGCCGATGCACCTCACCCCCTACATCATGGGCCTGCCCTACCGGATCGACGCGTTCGAGCGGCTGGTGCGCTGGCTGGCCGAACAGCCGGGCACCTGGTTCGCCACCGGAAGCGAGGTGCTCGATGCCTGGAGCGCGAACCGATGAAGGTCATCAACCCGCGCACCGGCGAGGCGGATTACGCCATCGCGCCGCTCGATGCCGTCGCGGTGCAGGCCGATGCCGCGCGGCTGCGCGCGGCGCAACCGGCCTGGGCGGCGCTGGGGTCCGAAGCGCGCTGCGCTATCCTGCATCGTTGGGCCGATGCGGTGGTGGCACACCGCGAACCTTTGCTCGCCGCGCTGACGCTCGACACCGGGCGCAAGCGGATATCCGAGATCGAGGTCGACGGCCTGCCCGGCACGATCCGCCGCTGGGCCGATCTGGCGCCGAAGCTGATCGCCGAGCACAGCCGCGACAACCAACCCAGCGCGCATCCCACGGTCCGCAACAGCACGCGCCTTGTCCCCTATCCGCTGTTCGGGGCGATCGCGCCGTGGAACTTCCCGATCGTGCTCTCGACCATCGATGCGATCCCCGCGCTCGCCGCCGGGTGCGCGGCTTTGGTCAAACCGTCCGAGGTCACCCCGCGTTTCATCGCGCCGCTTATGGAAACGGTCACCCAGGTGCCCGAGCTCGCCGCCGTGCTGTCGTTCATCGAGGGCGACGCCGCGACCGGCCAGGCTCTGGTCGAAGCGGTGGACTATGTCTGCTTCACCGGATCGGTCGCCACCGGCCGCAAGGTAGCCGAAGCCGCCGCGCGCGCCTTCATCCCCGCCAACCTCGAACTCGGCGGCAAGGACCCGATGATCGTGCTGGCGAGCGCCGATCCGGTCGCTGCGGCACACCTCGCCCTGCGCGCGAGCATCGTCGCCACCGGCCAGGCGTGCCAGTCTATCGAGCGGATCTATGTGGCACGGCCGATCTACCAGCCGTTCCTCGATGCGCTGGTCGAAGCCGCGAGCCAGGTGCGGCTGAACTACCCCGACATCGCGGTCGGCGACATCGGCCCGTTCATCTTCGGACCCCAGGGGGCGAAAGTGCAGGCACAGATCGACGAGGCGGTGGTGATGGGGGCAAGAGTGCTCACTGGCGGCTCGGTCGAGACATTGTGCGGCGGCCAGTATCTGCGGCCCACCGTCATCGCCGATGCGACATCCGGTATGGCCGTGGTGCGCGACGAAACCTTCGGGCCCGTCCTGCCGGTGATCGCGTTCGACGACGTGGAGGATGCGATTCGCCAGGCCAATGACAGCGTCTACGGCCTGTCCGCCGCTGTCGTCGCAGCGACGGCAGAGGAAGCCGAAACGGTCGCGATCCGGCTCGAGGCGGGTGCGGTATCGATCAACGACGGCTCGATGACATCGATGGTCTGGGACGCAGAGAACAGCTCGTTCAAGCTGTCGGGCATGGGGCCATCGCGCATGGGAGAAAGCGGCCTGCTGCGCTATTTCCGCAAGCAGGCGCTGATCCGCCAGACCGGCGCGCCGCTGCCGCTCGCCGCTTATGCCGAGGACGCCCCGCGATGAGGGAATTGCTTGCCAAGGCGATGCCTGCCCTGTTCGCGCATGAGGGGGTCTGGGAGGGGGTGTATCGCCATATCGACGCGGATGGCCAACTGATCAACCAGCACCGCATGCGCACCCGCTGCGAATTCCCGGCGACCGGCGAGTTCGCCTATATCCAGCACAACCATCTGATCTGGCCCGATGGCCGCGAGCAGCGGTTGAGCTTCGGCGGCAGCTTCCGCGAGGGCCGGCTGTGGTGGGATACCGACCGCTTCCACGGCCATGGCTGGGAAACGCTCGACAGTGTGCTGATGCTCACCCTGCACCGCAAGGACGAGCCGGGCGTGCGCTTCACCGAGATGATCCAGATATCCGATGATGGCGAATCGCGCGCGCGCACCTGGCAATGGTTCCGCGATGGTACCCCGTTCAGGCGGACATTGTGTGACGAACGGCGCATCTCGCGCGATCCGGAGACCGAGTTATGATCACCCCCATGCTGATGATGGCCGCCGCCACCGATAGCACCTCGACCACCGCGCCGCCGTGCGATGCTCCGGTGGTGATGGTGATTGCGGGCCCCACCCACGACCGCGAACGCATGGCGGCCTATGGCAAGGCGATCGCCGACAGCAAACTGTACGAGAAATTGGGCGGCTATTACATCAACGTGCCGCGTCCGCTCGCGACCTTCGAAGGGACACCGCCTGTGGGCTATACCGTGCTGATGGTGCGCTTCCCCTGTCTCGCCAATGCCGAGGCGTTCTGGAACTCGAAAGAGTATCAGGAAAACATCAAGCCGCTGCGGCTCAGCCCCTCGGCGGGAGATTACACCGTGACGGTCTATCCCGAAGCCCCGTTGCGCGCCGATCTGGCGGGCAAGGTCGGAGACAACGGCTATATCGCGACCTTCGATGCGTCGGGGGTCGAACCGTCGGCGCCAAAACCCTGAAGCCTTTGTCGGCGCGGATCCGGCCTCAGAACGTCAGCCACGTTTCGAAATTCCCTCTGGGCTCGCGATCCTGATCGAGCGGGACGCCAATCTCGATACCGAAGCCGAACCGACGGGTAACCTGCGCGCGCAATCCCGCGCCTGCGGTTGCCAGCTCGTGATCGCTGCCGCCACGCAGGTTGGTCAGCCGGGCAGCATCGCCATAGCCATAGACCTGCAGCTCTCTCAGAAGGCGGGGAATGCCGGGCACATCGACGCGCACTTCGACCGCCCCGGCCAGCGCATTGTCGCCTGCCTCCTCGCGGAAGAAATAGCCCCGGCCGAAGTTCGGTCCGCCGAACCCCATTTCGTCCCCGGCCAGCAGCGGACGAGACGCGAACTGCGCCTTGACGTCGGTTCTGACGCTCAGCGGTCCGGCGATCGGGGATATCACCGATGCGCCGAGCTCGAGCAAGGTGAACCGCGCATCGCCGTCGTCGCGCGAGGCCAGCGGGTCCCCCTGCCGGGTCGATCCGAACCAGCCCGTTCCCCGGGTGATGTCGACCCGCCCGAATGCCCGCATCCCATCGACCCGCACCGAGGCATCGAAACCTGCGGTCAACGCGGCCACGCGTTCGGCGCGTGAGCGGGTGCCATCGCTGGATTGTTCGGTATCGCGGTAGGACATGCCGATCGTGGCGCCGAGCGACAGGTTCGGGGTCAGCACGACGGGGTTCTCGATCCAGGCCCGGACCCGTTCGCCCTGCCCTTCGAGCTCGCGTCCGGTGTTCGCCCCGACCGCATCGATGCGGGCGACGCTGCCCGAAAACCCTATCCGGGTGCCATCAGCATCGACGGGAACCGTATAGCTGACCGATCCGAACAGATATTCCTGCGGGCTTGCCGGGGTGGTGATCGCAAAACCGGTAACCTCGTCGCCATCGGTGATGACACTGCGCTGGCGAACGCGCCCGCGCAGCTTGACCGGGCCCAATGTGTCGCTGCCCCAGTTGTCGGCTGCAATCCGTGCCGCCGTCTGCTGTTCGCGCAGGCGGACGACGAGAATGTTCAGCGTGCCCTCCTGCTTGAGCGCCGCCCTGACCACGCGGACGCCGGGGACGGCTTCGGCCAGCAGGATCGCGCGCTGCAGCTCCGTGCCGCGCACCGGTTTGCCGATTGCCAGCGGCGCAAACATGCGATCGACAAGATCGTTCTGGGCGCCTTCGATCCGGACCGCATCGATCCGGCCCTCGTCGACGGTCACGACGAGCACGCCTGCTGCGACGGTCTGCCGCCCGATGGCCGCCTGGCCCAGCGGATACCCCAGCCCATGCAGTCGCGCGACGACGGCCTGCACCAGATCACGTTGGCCGTCAGCGTCCAGGTTGCGACCGAGAAACGGTTCGAGCGCAGGCATGAAATCGGCCTGCGCCAGCGTCTCCAGCCCGGCCAGGCGCACGGCCCCCACCTGAACGCTGCGCGCTGCCGCGGCCACCGGCAAACTGTCGAGTTCATACGCCAAAACGGGGGGCAACGCCGGTGCGCGCGGATCATCCTGCTGGGTCGTTTCCGATTCGGCGATCAACGGATCGAGACGGTCCGCGCCGTCCTGACCGAACGCCGGATTACCGCCGTAAACGGCAAGGGCAGCGGCGATGCCGATGGCAGCAGAACAGTGGGTCATTTCATGGTTGCTAGGTTCAGTTACTGAAAATCCTGTTAAAATTTAGTCAGTTAATCTTTCCGCAACGGCGCGATGTTCTAACGGCAGCCGGAAGTTCGTTGGCTATTGGCGAGCCGGAAGTATGCGTGGGACGCACGATGACGAAATGGATTGCGATGAAGGCCGCAGCGGCGCTCATGTTGTCGGGCTCCAGCCAGTTGGCGATGGCTGCCAGCGACCGGTGGCGAATCAGCGAATCCAGCGGGCAGGTCACCGTGCTGCGCAGCGGCCGTCAGACCACAGCGTCGCGCGGCAGCAACCTGCAGCCCGGAGATGTGGTGCAAACCGGCGCCGGCGGGCGCGCCGTCATGGCCCGCGACCGCGAATTCGTGGTTGTCGCTCCGAATTCGCGGCTGACGGTTCCTGCCGACGACCAATCCGGCTTCACACGCTGGGTGCAGGACATGGGCAACGCAATCTTCAAGGTTCGCAAACGGCCGACCCAGCATTATTCTGTAGAGACCCCCTATCTGGCGGCCGTCGTCAAAGGCACGACCTTCAGCGTCACGGTCGATGGCGCAGGCTCGAGCGTGCAGGTGGTCGAAGGCCTGGTCGAGGTCTCGACGCTCGGCGGCGAGGCCAGGGAAATGCTGGAACCCGGCGATATCATATCGGTGGGCAGCAATGACCCCGGTCAGTTCCGGACCGAAGACCCTGCCCCCGCTCCGACCCCGGCCGCAGCAGCCGGCGCGCAGATCGCCGAGGCCGTGACCGCCGACATCGGCCCGCTCGAGGACCGCACGGGCGGCCTGGTGACCGGCGAGTTGGCAACTCTGGCGATCATTGCGATCGCGGACATCGAGGAGGAGGATCAGCCCGAAACGCCGCAGGCACCCGAGCCTGTCGCCGTAGCGCCGCCCGCAGAGCCCGAACCCGAACCCGAGCCGGAGCCCGAACCTGAGCCTGAGCCGGAGCCGGAGCCGGAGCCTGAACCCGGGCCCGAGCCTGAACCCGAACCTGAGCCCGAGCCGGAGCCCGAACCCGAGCCCGAGCCCGAACCCGAACCCGAACCCGAACCCGAGCCGGAGCCCGAGCCTGCGCCCGAGCCGGAGCCCGAACCTGAACCCGAGCCCGAGCCGGAACCCGAGCCCGAGCCGGAGCCCGAACCCGAACCCGAACCCGAACCCGAACCCGAACCCGAGCCGGAGCCTGAACCCGAGCCCGAGCCCGAGCCCGAACCCGAGCCCGAGCCCGAGCCGGAGCCTGAACCCGAGCCGGAGCCCGAACCTGAACCCGAGCCCGAACCCGAGCCCGAGCCCGAGCCCGAACCCGAACCCGAACCCGAGCCGGAGCCCGAACCTGAACCCGAGCCCGAGC
>NZ_JAUCZC010000024.1 GCF_030373265.1 Blastomonas sp. | reverse complement strand
ATGACGACGATGATGACGACGATGATGACGACGATGATGACGACGATGATGACGACGATGATGACGATGATGACAGGGGTGGCGGCAGAGGCGGTGGCGGACGTGGTCGGGATGATGACTGACGCGTCGCCGTTGCTGGCAACCTGACACATGTCGGTCGGCGCCATCCGTGCAGGCTCGCTGACGCGCGGCGAACGGTGGACGATCCTGGCGATCGCCGTCGCGGTCGGCATGTTTGCCTTGTTCTCGAGCATGGGCCTGCTGGAGCATGGCCTCCGATCGTTCCGGGACAGCCTGCGTCATCAACCAGCCAGCGGCGAGCTGCACATCGTCGAGATCGATGCGAAAAGCCTGCGGATGATCGACAGCTGGCCCTGGCCGCGCGGCGAGCACGCCCGGCTTGTCGATGCCCTGACCAAGGCCGGCGCGAGAACGGTCGCGTTCGACGTCGATTTTTCCAGCAGATCGACGCCCGTGCAGGACGGGATGCTCGAGCAGGCGCTGGCCAGCGCCGGCGGCGGGGTGATTCTGCCGACCTTCCGCCAAGTCGGCAACACGGCAAACCGCGAGGTCATCGAAACGCTTCCCATCGCGCCGTTGCGCGAGCACAGCTTTCTGGGTGCGGTCAGCATTCTGCCCGACAGTGACGGCTATGTGCGCAGCGCGCCGTTGGGCATCATCACGCGCGACACCCCGCGCCCTTCGCTGTCCGCGATGCTCGCCGGGCATGCCGGCAGTGCCTTTGCCGATTTCCCGATCGATTTCTCGATCGACCCCGCCTCGATACCCCGCCACAGCTTCATCGACGTGAGCCGGGGTGGTGCCGCAGCCGCGCTGGCCGGCAAGGACGTGATCGTTGGCGCCACCTCTGTCGAACTGGGCGATCGCTATGCGGTGCCGCGTTATGGCGTAATCCCCGGCGTGGTGATCCAGGCGCTCGCGACCGAGACGCTTCGCCAAGGGCTACCCGTGCGGCTGCCCGGCATCATCCCATTGGCGTTCGGCCTGCTCGCGGCGTGGTGGGTTACAGGCGCGACACGGCTGCGCCAGATCGCCCTGCGCGCGGCCGTCGCGACGGTCAGCGGGCTGGCCGCGATGACGCTGCTCGAGGACCTTTGGAGCATCACCGGTGCATTGGTGCCAGCCATGGTCGCCATCGGCGCTGCTGCGATTCCCCGGGCGATCCTGATCACGCTGGACGACCGCCGCGCAGCGGCACGCATCGACGCGGACAGCGGCTTGCCCAATCGCCGCGCGCTGTGCGACCGCGCACCGGGCCGCGTGACGGTTGCCGGCGTGATCGATCGCTATGATGAAATTGCCGCGACATTGGGATCGGCGCGGATGGGCGCGTTCGTCGCGCGCATCGCCGAGCGCGTGGCGCCCGCGGTGGATGCCGTGATCTACAGGATCGACGAGCGAGTCATCGCCTGGATCGCGCACGACGAAATGCAGCAGGACATGGCCGACCGGCTGCGCGCACTGCTGCTGCATCCTGTCGAAATCGATGGCCGCAGGATCGACGTTCGCGTTGCCCTTGGCGTATCCGGCAGCGATGCGGTGGGCGCAGTGTCCGACACGATCGACGCTGCGGCGGCCGCTGCAAGCAAGGCGCTCGAGCAGGGCGTGTTCTGGAACAGCGCCAGCCATTCCGCGGACGTTTCGGCCTATGACACGCTGTCGCTGATGGGCGAACTCGACGACGCGATCGATCGCAACGAGATCGAAGTGCACTACCAGCCAAAGTTGGCACTGGCCAGCAACCGGGTCGAAAGCGCCGAGGCGCTGGTCCGCTGGGTACACCCCGTGCACGGCCGAATCGGCCCCGATGTGTTCATCCCGCTCGCCGAGCGCCACGACCGCATCGACCGGCTGACGCTGATGGTCACGCGCGCCGCGCTCGACACCATCGCCCGCCTTGACGGCGTTTCGGTGGCCGTGAACCTGTCCGCCAAGCTGCTGAGCGATGCGCGCTTCAATCGCGCGCTCGACATCATGCTGGAAAGCCATGCCCGATCGGTCGGGTCGCTGATCTTCGAGGTGACCGAATCCGCTGCGATGTCGGATATCGGGATCGCCCGCACCGCGCTGGAGGCGTACCGGGCGCGCGGCATCACGATCTCGATGGATGACTATGGCACCGGCCAGTCGACGCTGAGCTACTTGAGGGAACTGCCGATCGCCGAGCTCAAGATCGACCGGATGTTCGTCCAGAACGTGCACGTCAACGCCGATGACGCCGTCCTCGTGCGATCGACGATCGAGCTTGCGCATCGGCTGGGCATCCGCGTGGTGGCAGAAGGGGTCGAAGATCAGGGATGCCTCGATTTCCTGCGCGAGGCCGGTTGCGATTATGTTCAGGGATGGCTGGTCGGAAAGCCCGCGCCCCAGCGCGACTTCATCGCCCTTTGCCGCACCGGCTCGCCGCTCGCGGCCTAGACGGCCCGGTCAGCGCCACGGCGGCAGCCCCAACGGGCGCAGGTCAACATCGAATCGTCGCCTGCTCTGCACGATGCGCACTTGCGCAATTCAACGCGCCCGGTAGGACACCGTCCAAACATGAGGGGGCACCGGCGTGGACCGCAAGCTTACGTGGTATATTTTCGCGGGCATGATGCTCGGAGTGCTGGTGGGATACGGTGTCCATCTGGCTTTGCCGGCCGATGACCCGTGGTTCGTATCCACCACCAACAGCTTCAGGCTGCTGTCCGATATCTTCCTGAACTTGATCAAGCTGCTGGTCGCTCCGCTGGTGCTTTCGACGATCGTGGTCGGCATCGCCCATATGGGTGACAGCAGCGCGCTTGGGCGCATCGGGGTGCGGGCACTCACCTGGTTCATCACGGCCAGCTTCATCTCGATCGGCCTTGGCCTTTTGATGGTCAATCTGTTCCAGCCCGGTGTCGGCGCTCCCATTCCCGATGCCGCTGACGCGGCGCGGATGGTCGGCGACGTGAAGAAGCTCGATCCCTGGCAATTCACCCTCTCCATTTTCCCGAAGAATGCGCTCGAAGCGCTGGCCACCAACAACATCTTGCAGATCCTGGTGTTTTCCATCTTTGCGGGCGTCGCCTTGTCGGCGATCGGGGAAAAAGGCGCTCCGCTGGTGCGCGGTGCTGAGGCTCTGGCCGAGATGATGCTGCAGATCACGGGCTATGTGATGCGCTTTGCACCGTTTGCCGTGTTCGGAGCCATCGCCAATGTGGTGGCCTCGAGCGGCCTTGCGATCCTTGCGACCTATTTTGAATTGCTGGTCGAGTTCTATGTGTCGTTGCTGCTGCTGTGGATCGTCCTGCTGACCTTCGGCTGGGTCTTTCTCAGACAGGAAATCTGGAAGCTCATCCGCTACATTCGCGAGCCGCTGTTGATCGCGTTCTCGACCGCCTCGTCCGAAGCGGCATTGCCCAAGATGTTCGAGCAGCTTGACCGCTTCGGCGTGCCGCGCCGGATATCGGGTTTCATGCTGCCGCTGGGCTATAGCTTCAACCTCGACGGATCGATGATGTACATGAGCTTTGCGACGATCTTCATCGCGCAGGCTTATGGGATCGATCTGTCGATCAGCACCCAGATTTTGATCCTGCTGACGCTGATGATCAGCTCGAAGGGGATCGCCGCTGTTCCCAGGGCCAGCCTGGTGGTGATCACCGGCACGCTGGCCCAGTTCGGGCTTCCGGTCGAGGGCGTTGCGATCATCCTGGCGATCGACCAGTTTCTCGACATGGGCCGCACCGCGACCAACGTGGTGGGCAACGCGGTCGCGACCAGCGTCATCACCAAATGGGAGGGCATGCTCGAAGCCCCCGAGCCGCCCGAGATGGATCTGCCGCACGCACCTGCGGACACGCCCCATCACGGGACCCGCGGTCTCGATTTGCGCGAAGACATCTAGCGCGCTGAGCGGGCGGCGATGATCCTGGTGCGTGGCCGGTTTCGGGCGGGTCCGGTCAGATCGGCGAGCGCTCGGCAAACCGCGCCAAGGTGGACGCTTCCCCTATTGCGATAGGCGCCGTCCATCGCCCGGGGTCGGCGCTGCCGTCGCTGAAACCGGGAAATGGCTGCCAGCCGTCTGCATTATGCTCAAGAACGTCGCCTTGCGCTGCGTGCACCAGCGCCAGGCCTCCTGCCACGTCCCAGATATTGGGCCGCTCGAACCACGCAATTTCCAATATCCCCGCAGCCACGAACGCGCATTCGATCGCAGCAGAGCCGGTCTTGCGTCCGTCCCAGCCGTGCGGGGCGCCCCGGCTTGCAAAGGGTTCGCCGCCCAGCCGCCGCCGGATCCCGGGATTGGGCGCGGTGGCCACGGGGACGCCATTGAAGCGCAGCGGACCACCGGACGCGGCGTGATACACGCCCGATTCCAGCGTATGGCTCGTGCTGCACCAGACCGCTCCTGCCAACGGCTGTCCGCGATAGAGCACGCCGACGGATGACGCGAACAGGGGAAAGCCGTTGATGAAATTGGCGGTGCCGTCGATCGGGTCGACAGCCCAGAGGAATTCATGCCCCAGGCTGGGGCGGTGATCGATCTCTTCGCCGATGATGTCATGCGCGGGAAAGCACTCGCCCAATCGCGCCCGGATCATCGTTTCGACGCGGTCGTCGATGTCCGAGACCGGATCCTTGACCTGCGTCGCATCGTCCTCGGCGCCCTTGTACTTGATGCGCAGCATGCCCCCCAGTGCGGCACGGATTTCGCTGCCGCCAAGCTGGGCGAGTTCCACCGCGAGGCTCTCGATTTCCGAGATCAACGCCGCATCGGGCAATGGGAGGCGGTCAGGGGTCATGGCTGTTCCTTGGCGGTGAGGACCTTCACCCAGGTCGGGCACATGCGGACATCGGCAATGCCGGTCGTTTCCCCATTGGGTGAACGGTCATCGATCCGGAAGGGTCGTTCGTGCACCGTGATGCGGACCGAGGCCGCCTTGCGCGGCGGGATCGGGCACGGAAAGTCGTCGGGTCGCTTCATCCAGCGCAACAGGTCGTCGCGTTGCTCGGGCGTGATGATGACGACATCGAGCAGACCGTCATCGGGGACCGCACTGTGCGCCAACGCGAGGCGCGAGCCGACCAGGCCGATGTTCATCGCCTCGACCATCAGGCATTCGCCCTCCCACTGCCAGTCCTCGGCAGCGACAACGCAGTGGAACGGCTCGGCCCGCGCCACCGCCGCCTCGAAGGCGGCGCGGCCATTGGCGCGCTTTTCGGCGGGACTGGCGGGTTCCTCGTCGGCGTCCTCGAACGAGTCGGTGAGCACCCCGGCCCCCAGGGCTTCGAGAAACGGCTTGCAGCCCCAGGGGCCATCTGCCTCGCAGCGATCCAGGCGCGTCCAGGCGTCAAGCGACCAGCGTCCGGGAAGGTCATGCCACGGTCCGTCAACCCCCAGCGCGTGCGCGATGTTGTTTGATCCCCCCAACGGCAGGATGGCCACTGGCCGGGTGATGTCTTGAAGGCCCGAGATGACGTCGGCCACAGTGCCGTCGCCGCCCGCCGCAACGATCAGATCGACCCGCGCCTGCATCGCCTCGCCAAGATCATCGTCGCCATGCGCGCAATAGATCGTCTCGATCCCTGCATCGTGCAAGGCCGCTTCGATCTTGCTGCGGGGAATGGGATCGGTTCCGGCATTGGCATTGTGGACAAGAAGCGCGCGCATGTAAGCTCCGACACGGCAGGGAATACTGATGCTCGCAACGCCCAGATATCCGCCGGGTTGCCGACACTGTGCGGTGGTCAATCCCGAGCTTGTCGAAACCCCTGAGGCTTCACACCGCGCGGATAACATTTCGGGCGCGCTGGCGGTCTAATTGCGATTGACTTTCATAAGCGTTATCGGCAGACGCGGACCCATAGAAGCATCAGGGGGTTAGCCAGTGTCCAGTTTCGGAAAACGCGCGTTCAAATTAGCGCTTATCGTATCGTCCTCACTCGCGACGGCAGCACACGCGCAGGATTCCGACGCTGAAGGCAACGAGTCCGACGAACAGATCGTGGTGACCGGCCAGGTCTCGACCTTCGGGGCGACCAAGTCCGATGCTCCCATCGCAGAAACGCCGCGTTCCATTTCGGTTGTCACGTCGGGCGAGTTTCAGGACCGGGGCGCACTCACGCTGAGCAACACGCTCAATTATACCGCCGGCGTGACCAGCAATGCCTTCGGGCTTTCCACGCGGGGCGATTTCGCGACGATCCGCGGCCTCGATGCGCCCGAATATCAGGACAACCTGCAGGTCCAGTTCGGTTTCTACAACAACGCCCGGGTCGATATCTACACGCTTGAACAGGTCGAAGTGCTCAAGGGGCCGGCATCGGTGCTCTATGGTCAGGCGGCACCGGGCGGCATCGTCAGCACCGTCTCGAAGATCGCCGGGCGCGACAAATTGGGCAAGGAGATGGTCTTCACCGCGGGCAATTTCGACCGCTATCAGGCCTCGCTCGATTACGGTTTCGACCTGAGCGGCGACGGCACCCTGACCGGCCGCTTGGTGGCCATCGTGCGCGACAGCGGCTCCGAGATCGATTTCGTCAACGACGACGCGATCGTCATCGCGCCATCGCTGACCTACGACAACGGCCGCACCGCGGTGACGGCGTTGTTCAACTATACAGACCGTAAAGGTGATACTGATTCGCAGTTTCTGCCGCTGTACGTGACCGCGTGCCAGTCGAGCCAGGTCACCTTTTCCGATCCCGGTTTCTGCGCCGGTGCGCCGGCCAAGGGCATCGACAATTCCACCTATCTGGGGGATCCGGGCTTCAACCGCTATGATACCCAATCGCTGACCGGAACGCTGTTCCTCACCCACCGTTTCAGCGACGCCCTGAGTTTCGAGGGGACCGCGCGCTACCGCGACAACGAGGCGATCTATCTGCAGGCCTGGCCCGCGTTTCTGGGTGACGGCGTGCCGCGCGTCCAGCCCGACGGAACGATCATCGGGCGCAGCGTTTTTGGCGGGCCTGCCGGTTCGACACAGTTTGCCTTCGACACCCGTTTGCGCGCGAATTTCGAAACCGGCCCGGTCCGGCACGAGGTGCTCGCCGGGGTCAGCTATCAGGATGTCGACACCTTCGAGAACCAGGCATTCTTCAATCTGCCGACGACGTTCAACGTCTTCAGGCCGGTCTACGACATGTCCGGCTTCCCGACCGCAGCCCAGTTCGATGCTGCGCGCTTCCTGACCGAGAACCAGACCGAATCGACCGACCTGTACCTGATCGACCGTATGAGCATCGGCAATCTGATCCTTGATCTTGGTGTCCGCTATTCGTCGGTCAATTCGCGCGATGCGGCCAACGACCAGAAGGACGAGGAGTACCCGATCACGGCGGGCGCGCTGTACAAGACCTCGATCGGCCTCAACCCCTATATCAGCTACGCTGAATCCTTCCGCGCCACCGTGGGAACCGATGCGCTTACCGCGACACCGCTGCTGCCCCGCCGCGGCGAACAGCTCGAGGTCGGCTTCAAGTATCAGCCGCCGGGCGGATCGAGCTATTTTTCGGTCGCCTATTACAAGCTCGAGGAGAACAATCTCGTCGAGTTCGTCACCACCGGGCAGACCCAGCCTGGGCTGACGATCGAGGCCGAAGGTGTCGAGGTCGAAGCATTGGTTCGGCTGGGCGATATCTCGTTCGACTTCGACTTCCGGCACCAGGATGCCAAGGAGGTCAACGCCGACGGTGTCAGCCTGCCCCGCCCCAGCCTGCCCGACACGACCGCTTCGCTGTGGACCATGTGGGTTCCGTCCGCCGGCCCGCTTGATGGCCTGAGGATTGGCGCGGGTG
Source organism: Blastomonas sp. (assembly GCF_030373265.1). Classification (GTDB taxonomy): domain Bacteria; phylum Pseudomonadota; class Alphaproteobacteria; order Sphingomonadales; family Sphingomonadaceae; genus Blastomonas. The sequence goes on along the minus strand of NZ_JAUCZC010000024.1, from coordinate 27,164 downwards.
TGCGCTATGCCAGCCAGAACGAAAGCAACGGCACCGCCTTTCCCGCTTCCAACGGCTTTGCCGCGACGCCAAACCGCATCGTGACCGATGGCTACACGGTGTTCGACGCGCTGCTCGCCTATCGCTTCACCAGCGGCATCGAGGCATCGCTCAACGTGCGCAACCTCGCGGACAAGCAATACTTTGCCACCTGCCTTTCGCGCGGCGACTGTTTCCCGGGCGAACAGCGCACAATCCTGGGCACCGTGGCGTTCCGGTTCTAGGGAAGGTAGGCAATGGTGCTTTGGCAGCTGTCAGGGCTGGTTCTTTCCGCTGCGGGCCTATTCGCGCTTCACCGCGCGTGGCAGGCCAAGCAGCGCCATTGGGGCCTGATCGGCCTGGGCTGGGCGTTGCTGCTCGGGTCGGTTCTCGTGTGGGGCCGCACCAGTGGCGTCGACAAGGGGCCGGCGCTTGGCCTGATTTCCATCACCATCATGGCCATGCTCGCCATTTTCGTGGCTGCGATGCGGACGCCGGTCAAGCAGCGTCGCCAAGCGCGGGTGCGCAATGGCATGGCCGATACGCAAACCCGTGTCCGGCATTCGGCAGCGGCGAACGTTGCCAGCATTCTGGCGATCGTGATTTTCGGGCTGGCCGCGTCGGTGGCCGCATGCACCGCCTTGTTCATGGGCAACCGCGCGCTGGGCATGGAGCACACCGCCAACCTGTCGCTGACGATGTTTGCATTTCCGTTGGCCTGGGCCGGGCTCGCCACGTATATCGGCTATTCCAGCAGCATCCGCACCAGAGCCACGGTCCTGACAGGGGTGCTCGCGCTGTCGAGCGTGATCATTTTCAGCAGCATGCAGGTGACCTGATATGGCCGAGACGAACGTAAAGAAGTCGGCGGTCAGGGTCGCCAAGGCGCTCGAAGCGCATAGCCTGATCGCGGTGATCTTCGGCGGGCTGATCTATATCCTCGCGGTGACGGGCACGCTTTCGGTGTTCAATCACGAGTTCCAGCGCTGGGAGCGACCCGATGCGCCGGAGATGACCTCGATCGCGCCCGAGGCCGCCGAGCGCGCCGCGCTGGCGGTGTTCAGGAGCGAAGCCAAGCCGACCACGCACCTGTACATCAACTTTCCGCAGGATGACCTGCCACGCACCGTCATCACCACCGACACCCAGGCGTTCTTCGCCAATTCCGACGGATCGATCGCATCACGCGAGACATTTCCGTGGACGCAGTTTCTGCTCGATCTGCATTATTATCTGCACATGCCGCAGATCCTCGGACTCACCGTGGTCGGGGCGCTCGGCGCCATGCTGATCGCGCTGTCGTTCTCGGGTCTGCTCGCGCACCCGCGCATCTTCCGCGACGCGTTTACGTTCCGCCGCAAGGCGGGGCGCCTAACCACCGTCGATTTGCACAACCGGCTCGGCGTCTGGACGCTGCCGTTCCACTTTTCGAATGCGCTGACCGGTTCGATCCTTGGCCTGGCAACGGTTCTGGCGTTCGCGATCGCCGCCGCCGGGTTCGACAACGATACCGAAGCCCTGTTCGCGCCGGTGTTCGGCGGCGAACCCGAGATGGCGGCAGGCAAGGCCGAGCCCGCCGATATCGCCGGACCTTTGGCCTACATGGCGCGCGAATATCCGGATCTCAATGTCACCTATGTCATCCTGCACGATCCCGGCACTGCCGGGCAGCACATCAATGTCATCGCCGAGCACCCCGATCGGCTGATCTTCGGCGATTACTACAATTTCACCGCCTCAGGCGAGTTCAAGGGCAATGTCGGGATCTCCGATGGCACGGTCGGCCAGCAGGTCACCGGCGCGGTCTACAATGTCCATTTCGGCAATTGGGGCGGGCTAATCGTCAAGCTGGCGTATCTCGTGTTTGGCACCGCCTTGTGCACTATCGTCGCCAGCGGCCTCAGCATCTATTTCGCCAAGCGCGAGACCAACGGCAGGCCCGCGCCCAGGCTGGCGGCGGTATGGACCGGCCTCGTCTGGGGCACGCCGGGGATGCTCGCGGTCGCGCTGGTCGCGGCACTGCTCGGCATGGAGGGCATCGCTCTGGTGGCGGTGTTCTGGCTCGGTCTTGCTGCCTTGCTCGCCGGGGCGAGCCGCCTGGGCAAAGCGCGGACCGTGCTGACTGGCAAGCTCATGCTCGGCCTTGCCTTGGGCTGCGCGATTGCGGTGTATCTGCTGCGCTACGGAGCCTATGCGGTGTCGAGCTCCGGCATCGCCGTGACGGTGATCGCAGCAGGTCTGGCGATCGCGATGCTGGTCTGGGCGGTCAGGGGGCGGATCGCCGCTGCGCAGGTCCGGCAGGGCCCGGGGCCAGACAGCCTGCAGCCTGCGGAGTGACATCGAGCGGGCTTTTCGCTCCGACGACCCGACCGACCCGATCATTGCCGAAGCCTGTCCCGATCGGCGCGACAGCACGGGGCATCTTGCGGCGACCCTAGCGCCGTGACACTGTTGGCGCATGACTGGCAACGGTATAAATCGGCTGATCACACTCGAGCTTTCCGATGGCGTACGTGCGTTGGCGTCGGATGACCCCGCATCTCCGGTGCTCGAGAGGTTCTTTGCAGGCTATGACCGTGCCTTTGTGCTTCCCGACGAGCGCGAGGAGCTAGCCGGGTTTGAGGCCTGTCTCGCGCTTAACGCCGCGTACCGGCATGCCTTCGGTCGCACGCATTCCGAACTTGTGACGGTGTTCGAGGATGAGGCGGGTGCTCTGCTGGGCGGCGCAAACTTTCTGGCGACATCGATCCACCATGGCGCAGCCCTGCCACCGGCATCAATGGCGCTCAATTATGTGTACGTGGAAACCCGAGCCCGCGGCCGGGGAATGCTGCGAAAAATATTGCACGCCGTCCGCCACCTTGCCCTCATGGCGCTCGAACTGGATCGAGACGGCGCGATGCCGGCCGTGTTCATCGAACAGAACGACCCATTGCGCCTGACGGCGGAGGAATATGCCGCCGATACGGCCCATTCCGGGCTGGACCAGATCGACCGGCTGGCGATCTGGTCCCGCGTCGGCGCGCGGGTCGTCGATTTCCCCTACATCCAGCCCGCGCTGTCGTCCACGCAGCAGGCGGACGATGGGCTGATCTATGCCGCGATCGAGTATCCCGGAGACGGCGTCGACGCAGCGCTGCTGCACGACCATCTGCAAAGCTTTTTCGCGATTTCCGTATTGAAAGGCGCCAAGGACTCGCCCGGCGGGGTGGCGACCGAGCAACTGTCCGCGCTGGCCAGCCGCCGTGACGACGTGGCGCTGTTGCCGATGGAGCCGGCGCTGGCCTGGATGCGGGCGGACAGGCCAGCAGGCGAGTTCAACAGTTTTCGCGCATTGGCAAGGGCGGCGCGCTAGGGAACGGGGGCGAGCATGACGTTACGCGGGGATTGGAATACCGACGAGGATTTCGAAAGTGCCCGTCCCGGCACCCTGTACTGGACCCTGTCGATGTACATCTCACCGGATGATGTCGCCACTGTAACCGGTCACCCTGAAACAAGGGTGACGCACAAGCAATTTGCACGGGTGCAAAGCGCCCACCCTCCGTCGATATTGCTTCGGAACGCCATCGATCCGCTGTTCAACGATATCGCGGACCGCGAAGTGCTGGGGGAGGTGCAGGAGCACCTGCTTGCTGCAGATGATGCGCCAGACCTTCCGGAAGCAGATGCCAAGACCCGCCGCAACGCAGCGGAAAGGAAGATCCGGGACAGCGAAAAGCTGATATTCAAGATGCCCGACGTGATCGAATGGTCGACTGAAGGCGTCACCTATTGCGCCAGCCCGCCCGGTCTCGATGAAGAGCGCGCGGTGCGCTTCCGCCGGTTCTGGCTTGCGCACAACAACGGCGCGCTCAGCTACCATCTGGCCTTCAGCCATCACTACGCTTCGCTGGAAACCGATGGCGATGGGCGCGGCTATGATCCGTCGACCTATTATTTCCTGTCGCTCCTGCAAAAGCTAGCCGCGCCGAAAGAGTTCGAGATCACTCAGGGCCATGCCGCGCCCGGCACCCCGACATCGGTCTTCGCCAGCCAGACGGGCATCAGTCCGCTCGACGGCATGACGGTCACCGACGGGACTGGCACACCGAAACGCTTCTGGCCCTTCGTCAAACAGCGCATGCTGGACGATGCCGAGCGCCTGTTCGATCGGCTGGCGGTGGAGACCGGCCCCCGGCCTGCCGGAAACTTCGAGAAAATTCTGATCCGGGAGGTACCGTTCATCGAAGTGCCAGAACTTACCGTTCCCAAATCACGGTTCATGTTCCTGTTCGACGACGAGCGCTTTTTCAAACGGCTGATGCCGGTCGATCCTCTGACACAGGCCAGCATGGCGCGAAAAGTGATGGTCAGGGAGGAATGCTACGCGCCGTATCAGCAAGAGCTCGCCAAGCGTGTCAAGCAGGCCGAGACGGCGAACACTGCGGTTCAGCTCGATGCCAGCTACTGGCAATGGGTCGCTAATCCGCTGGACTATGAGGCACTGATCGGGCCCGAGTTGGGCTATATCCGTCCCTCGCCGGACGATCTGTTTCCCGACGTTCAAGCTATGGCCCACGCCATTCGCGCGGGAACTGCCATGCGCACCGTCGACGCGCATGGTGTACCGCTCGGCGCACCCGAGCCATTGCATATCCCGGCGTTCGAACTCGGCCGCACCGATTGTCTCGACTATCTGTTCCTGTCCGGGTTTAACCAGAACATCATCGATTTCATGAATCAGGACACTTCGGAAATCCTCGACAGCATCGATCCCATCTATCCTGACAGCGACGAACAGTCCGACGAGCGGTTCTTTGTCCGCTACGCCAACCACCGCGCGATGGTGACCTATGTGCCCAAGAGCCGCAGCCTGGAAACCGGCAACGACTATATCGGGACCTGCCCCTATGCGTTTTTGATCCACGCGCTGACGCTGCACAACGAATTTCTCGCACGCGAACACGAACAGCGGAGCATGGCGCGGATCGAGCGGATCGAACAGCTCGTCTCGCATGCCGACGACCAGACCGCATCCAGAGGCGCTCGAAATGCTCTGGAAAACCAGGAGACGTTTCCGGGCGACAGCAACTTCGAAAAAGCCGAATATGCCATCAATCAGGTGAAGCTGGCAGAGTACCGCGATTTCGAGCGCTTCCGCTATGCCAACCCGTTCCGCTATGACACCGAGCGGGATGTCTTTGCCAAGCTCGAGGAACTGCGCGGCACGACACGAAAGAAGAATGCCCTGGCGATGGCGATCGCCAGCCTTGAAGACCATGCCAGCGATCTTGGCCGTCGGCATCAGCTGAAAGCCGATGCCGACGCAGCGCGCCGCGATACACAGCTCAACATCCTGCTTGGCGGCACGGGCATTTTCGGTGCTGGCCAGATGATCTACTGGATCGGGGAGAGCGCTGCGGGCGACCCGGCTGGCGACCCACCCAAACCTGCTGAACCCGTCGAGATGGATCTGCTGGGTGTGTTTCCCATCAGCCTGGAAGGCTCGGTCATCATGGCGTGGACCGAGGCGGTGATGATCTATGCCGTCCTCATCTTCGTCCCGTTCTTCTTTTATATTCTGGGATCAGCGATAGGAAAATGGGCAAAAAAGAAATGGCCGGACGCATGGCTGTTCAATCTGACCCGCCGTAAGTCGCACCGGCTGCGCCGCTGAGCCGACAGGGCAGGAGACAGGATCTATGTCTGCGGACCGCGCGCTGTTCGCAACCGACCGACGCCAGCTTCGTTCACAACATAGATCAAGTACCAGCAGGAAGATGTTTTGCCCGATCCCGTCGTGAAGGAAGCCTTGCCAAGGGCCAAGAGCGCGCGAATTCAGGTCAATCCGCCGGTATTTTTCACCTCCGCCGGGCTCATCTTGCTGTTCGCCATCCTGGGCGCGGCATTTGCCGACCCTGCGGCGCGCCTGTTTGCGCGCGTGCAGGCCGTGATCGTGGCGGATTTCGGATGGTTCTACGTTGCTGCGGTCGCGGGCTTCCTGTTCTTCGTCATTTATCTCCTGTTCAGCCGGCATGGCGATGTCCGGCTCGGGCCGGACGAGAGCGAACCGGAATACAGCTATGTCTCCTGGTTCGCGATGCTGTTCAGCGCCGGGATGGGCATCGGTCTGGTGTTTTTCGGCGTGGCCGAACCCATCCAGCATTACGCCGCTCCCCCCACCGGCGAAGGCGGGACGGTGGACGCGGCGCGACAGGCCATGGTTCTGACATTCCTGCACTGGGGCGTCCACGCCTGGGCGATCTACATCGTTGTCGGCCTGGCGCTGGCGTATTTCTCGTTCCGCAGGGGGTTGCCGCTGGCTCTGCGCTCGCCGCTCTATCCGCTGATCGGGAAGCGCATCTACGGACCGATCGGTCATGCCGTCGATATCTTCGCGGTCATCGGCACAATGTTCGGCGTGGCGACATCGCTCGGTCTGGGCGTTCTTCAGGTCAACGCGGGCCTCGACTATCTGTTCGACGTTCCCGTCTCGGCCAACAACCAGTTGCTGCTGATCGCTGCCATCACTGCGTGCGCGACGCTTTCGGTGTTTCTGGGTCTCGACAAGGGGGTCAAGCGCCTGTCGGAACTGAACATCGTGCTGGCTGTCGGGCTGCTCGGCTTCGTTCTGGTCGCGGGGCCCACGGTACTCCTGCTCGATGCCTATCTGCAGAACATCGGTGCCTATCTCGACTCGCTCGTCCAGCGAACCTTCCGCCTCTATGCCTATGAGCCCAACCCCTGGCTTGGCGACTGGACGCTGTTCTATTGGGGATGGTGGATCGCCTGGTCGCCTTTCGTGGGCATGTTCATCGCCAGGATTTCGCGGGGGCGGACCATCCGCGAGTTCATCAGCGGGGTGTTGCTGGTGCCGGTGCTGTTCAGCTTCCTGTGGATGACGGTGTTCGGCAACACCGCGATCGCGCTGGACATGGCCGGTGTCGCGCCGATTGCCGAGACCGCGCTTGCCAATCTTCCCGTAGCGCTGTTCGAGACTCTGGCGGCGCTTCCGTTCGGCACGATCACGTCCTTCATCGCGACCCTGCTGGTGATCACCTTTTTTGTGACATCGGCGGATTCCGGAGCGCTGGTCATGGACATGATCACCACAGGCGGCGCCGAGAATCCGCCGGTGTGGCAGCGGATATTCTGGGCGGTGAGCGCTGGCACGATCGCTGGCGTGCTGCTGCTTGCAGGCGGACTGCAGGCGCTGCAGACCGCAGCCATTGCCAGCGCGCTGCCGTTTGCGGTGATCATGATCTTCATTTGCTTCGGCCTGTTGCGCGCGCTGCAGACAGAAACCACCGGGTCGGCCATTGATCTTTCTGGCACAATAGCCGCCGGCCCCGATCCCGAGCTGAACTGGCAGCAGCGGCTGGCCTCGCTGACCCAGCATTTCAGCGCCGACGAGATTGCTGGCTTCATCAACGCGACTGCCAAGCCAGCTCTCGAAGCGGTGGCGTGCCAGATGCGAAACAGCGGCTTCGCGCCGGACGTCGTGCAGGAGACCGACCGGCTCGAACTGACAATCCCGCACGGCGACAGCGGTGCCTTCCGCTACACGGTGCGCTCGCGCAGTTTCCTTACGCCAAGCTTTGTCTGGCTGGAACGCCCGCAATCATCGAAAACGGACCCCAGGCAGCGCCATTTTCGCGCAATGGCGCACAGTTCGGACGGCAACCAGCCGCGGGACGTGACCGGATTTACGCAAGACCAGCTCATCGACGATCTGCTGAAACGCTATGCGCATTTCCGCCAGAGCCGCAGGATACCCTGACCCGGCCAGATATCCCGCGCCGGTGCGGCACGACCGGGCGTGTCAGCGCTCCAGTTCGACCAGCTCGTACCGCGCCATCATGCCGCCATCGATGCTGCCATACACAAAGACGGAATCATCATCGGCGGTGACCCACATGTCATAGGTCGGATGGGTATTGCCGCCCATCCCCGGCCCGGTATCGTCGATGTAGCGGTAATGCCGGCAGGCGAAGGTGCCCGCTTCGACGGTCTTTTCCTCCTCGCCGACATATTCGAGCCCGATGAGCACCTCTGCGATCAGCGGCGGGGTGGCGCCGCGATGGTCGGCTGACGGCAGGAAGCAGCGGACATTGCGGCGGTGCGGGCCCTTGCTCACGTCGATCACCCGCGTCATGAAGCCGTCGCCCGCGATCGGGTGCGTGCCGAAGCCGTCGAACGCGCCGCCTGTCGCAACCCGCTGCGACACCCGGCCGATCGAGGGCCCGAAGCTCTCGCACTCGATCACCCCGGCCGCCGCATCGTGCCGCATCCAGCCCGAGCCCATGAAGGCATCGCCCACGGTCAGGTGCACGTGCAGATGCTCGGGCACCATGTTTGGCCCGATGCCGTAGACGATGTCGCGCAGCACCTTGGGCTCGGGCTCCTCGATCTCGCAGCGCGCGCGCATGATCGTGCGGCCATCGCCATGGTGCGTGAAGCTGAACCATTCGCGCCCGCGCTCCTGGTCCAGGATGTGCGGCTTCTTGGAGGTATAGCGGATCTTGCCGCTGACGGTACGGTGCTGCATCACAGGTCCTTCAGGTCTTGGCTCAGCTCTTCGACAGGCTTGTCGTCGGACTGCATCGCCTCCATCATCTGCTGCGGCCCGCGCATGATGCGGGCGATGTACTCGCGGATCATCGCGGCGCGCTCGTAACCCGCCTCGCGGTCGGGCCTGTAACCCTCGATATCCGCCCGGCTGATCGTGCCCCTGGTCTCGAGCAGCCGCTCGATCGTGTCCATCCGCTCGCGCATCACCGACACCTCGCCGATCACCGCCATCAGCATCGAAAGCAGGCGTTCCTTGTCGGGATCGCCGAGGAAATCGGGGCGCTTGCCCTTGGCGCGCGCATTGGCGCGGATCATCCAGTCGACGGGTTCGGTCAAATTTCTTCTCCGTTGGTTCCGGTCCCGTGCGCAGGCAGGGGCCCATCTCCTGAGCTTGCGTATCGATGCACCGGTGCATCCGTGGCACCGGCAGGAGATGGGCCCCGCCTTTGCGGGGGACCGACTTGCTCTATTCCGGCCGTCCGCCCTTCCAGGCGCCATAAGCGTGCCAGACCGCGGCGCGGCCGTGATCCTCTTCCTTCTCGTCGCCGGCCGAGGGGAAGATCTCGGTATCGACCACCGCGCGCACCCCGGTGACGAACAGGTCGCTTTCGGCAAAGCCCGATGCCTTCAGGATCGTCTTGAGATCGAGCGCATGCATCGCCGACCAGAACGGCTCGTTGTTGTTGAATGCGTCCCAGTCGCGGATGAACTGCTCGTAGAGCGGCATCGCGTCGGAATATTGCGGCTGTTCCAGATGCAGCATCAGCCCGCCGGGTTTGAGCACGCGATAGCCCTCGCGGATGATGCGTGGCAGCGCGGTGCCGCTGGTCTCGTGCAGGAACATCGTGGTCTGCACCCAGTCGAAGCTTGCGTCCGACCAGCGCGACAGATCCTCGGCATTGGCCTGGACGAAGCGGATGTTGGTCGCGCCCAGCGACTGCGCGCGGGCATGCGCGTAGCGCAGCGACGGCGCTGCGGTATCGATCGCGATCACCTCGCAATCGGGAAAGGCGAGCGCCAGCGGCACGATGTTATGCCCCACGGTGCAGCCGATATCGAGAATGCGCTGCGGCTGCCAGCCGGGGCGTTCGGTGCGCGCCCATTTGACCAGAGCCTGGCCACCGCCATCCGACAGCGCACCCAGGCCGCCTGCGGTGGTCGCGAAGATGCCGCAGTCGTAATTAGCGCCGGCGGAGACGTCGCCGGGGGCTTCCTCGCCATGATAGCTGCCGGGCATGCAATGGATGTCGATCGCGCTCTGGTAGCGGGGCACGGCGACCGACGGGTCGAGCTCGAGCGTGTCGCGCCCTTCATTGTATTGCCGGGCCTTGGCGTTCAACTCATCGATCTGGCGCAGCACCATCGCGCGGCCGTTCTGCTGGCGCATCTCCATGCTGTTGCGCTTGAGCGCCGACCAGAAGCGGTGGTGCGGATCGCGGTTCATCGCGTGGCGGATCTCGAACCGGTCCCTGGGCTCGCAGCCATGCTCGGCGACAAAGCCAGGGAGCACGCGGGTGTCATAGGCCTGCTTGTTGCCCGGACCCAAGGTGCCGGACAGATACTTGTTGAGGTTGGCGAGGAAATCGAACCGCGCCGCTTCGTCATGGCTGGGTTGCGGCGACACGCCGTGCAGCGCCACGGCGGTGTACGGCGGTGCGACATCGAATTGGTGGGTCATATCAGTCCGTCCTTCGCCATGCGCTCGATCACCTGCTCCTGCACGCGCTTGAAATAGTCGCGGTCGGGCACCTTGACCGCGCCATCCTCGAGCATGCCGTCCGCCGGATGCCGGACAGTCCCATAAGCCGCTGCGAACAGCTCCAGCCGCTGACGCGCGAGATAGTTGGTCATTCCGGGCGTGCGCCGCGCGGTGCGCAGGGCATGCAGGTCGATGTCCGCAAAGGCGGTGAAGGTCTCGCCGCTGTTCGATTCGGCGACCACCCGGCCCTTCCAGTCGACGATCTGGCTGTTGCCGTCGGCGCTGGCGAGCGGCAGGCCGGTGCCCTCGATCCCCGCAGTGTTGGCCGAGACGACATAGGCCATGTTCTCGAACGCGCGCGCGCGCTTGGCGATCGCCTTGTTGGTATCGATCGGCGATCCGATCTCGCTGGACGAATGCAGGAAGATCTCCGCCCCGCGCAGCGCATGCGCGCGCGCGATCTCGGGATAGAGGATTTCCTCCGAGGCGATCGCGGCCAGATTGCCGATCTCGGTGCGCGCCACCGGAAACACGCCGTCCAGGCCATAGACATCAAGGTACTTGCTCCACACATCGTGCGGGGTCGGCGCGAACATCGAGTTCAACCGCCGATAGCGCAGCACGACATCGCCCGAAGGCGCGATCAGGAAGCTCGCCTGGAAATACAGGCCGGGAAAATTGGGGTCGACCTCATAGGCATTGCCCGCGAGGAACAGCTTCAGAGTCTGCGCGACCTTGCCCAGCGCGTCATACTCTGGCCCTTGCATCTCGAACGCAGCGAGCGACGCGAAATCGGGGATCGAGATGCGCCCGGGGTAGCTGGTGAACAGATATTCGGGCAGCACCGCGAGCCTGACCGGATGCCCGCCATATTGCTCGATGAAGATGCGCGCCGAGCGGATCTTGGTTTCGACCTCGCCGATCATGGCGAGCACCTGCGCGCGGGCGGCGGCGCGATCGGGCGCGCGCTCGACCGAACGCGCCGCCAGCTGCATCGCGACGGCGGCATAGGGTGCGTCAGGAGCCATGCCGGGTGCTCCTTGCGCCAGCGCGTGATCGATCGGCAAAGCGCCTGCGATCATCGCGGCCAGAACCATGCGGCGTTCGAGTTCCATCGGCTTTCATTCCAGTCCCAGGCTCCCTGGATTCATGACACCCTTCGGGTCGACCGCCCGCTTGAGCGCGGTCAGGATATCCCATGCGGCAGGATCATGCGATGCCTTGAGCGGATAGGTGCGCGCGATCTGCAGGTGCGCCGCCTCGAGCGAGCGGAAGATCGCGATGACGCCGGCGCGCAATTCGCCGACCAAGGCGCGCGCCTCAAGGCCTTCGGGGAAGCCCTTGAGCTTCCGGAGGTGATCGGGCTCGACCGCAGCGCGGTGCAGCGGGTTCATCACGTCGGGCCAGAAAAACACCGGCTCGATCAGGCAGGCCGAGCGGCTGACCGCGGCCAGCATCGCGCCCGCATTGACCTCGAGCCGCGTCATCGCATCGGCATTGTCGGCATACAGTGCCTCGATCCGCTCCCAGGCCTCGACCAGCCGGGAGTGCGGCAGGAAGCCGTGCACCGGCACCCAGCGTTCGCCATCGGGGCCGAGCATCGAATTGGGCGGCGGGAACGGGTTGGAGCGCAGGATCTTGGGGATCGAATTCTCGATGGCGCTGCCGCCATGCGCGGCGACGATGCGTCCGATCTCGGCCATCTCGGCATCGACCGCACCCTGGTGGCGCCCTTCGGCGATGGTGTGCAGCGAGAACGGCACGTCTTTCAGGAACGAGCGTCCGGCGGTGACCACCTTGGCGCCTTCCTTGAGCGCCTTCCACGCCGAGCCCTGCGACTTCATCATGTTCAGCAGCGACTTGGCATCCTTGGCGAGGCTGTCGCGCTTCATTCTCTGCGATTGCAGGAACGGATCGAACGCGAAATTCTCCGAGGCCAGCCCCTCGCGCGCGATCGCGCTCATCGCGCCAAGCAATCCTATGTGATCGGGCAGCGAGAACGAGCCATAGGCGAACGCGCTTGCCTCCCTCACCAGCCGCAGCGTCACCCGCGCCTTGACCCCGAACGCGCCGGTATCGGCGGCGAACATACCGGTCAGGTCCGGGCCGAACGGGCGGAAGAAATCGCTGCCGGTGCTGACGATGCGGCCATCGGCAAGCACGACGTCGAACGAGAGCGCGCTGTCGACCACCGACCCGGCCCTGGCGCCCCAGAAGGTGCCGTTCTGGCTCATCCCGCCGCCGACCGATGCGCGCAGCCCCGACAAGGTGCCCCAGCTCGGGCAGCGCAGGCCCAGCGGTTTCAGCGCCTCGTGCAGCTTGGCCCAGGTGCACCCCGCCTCGACCGTCACGGTCATGTCGGTGGCATCGATGTCGAGTATGGCATCGAGCGCGCCCGTATCGACCAGCACGAAGCCGCCATTCGAATAGAGATACCCGCCGGTATAGCTCATGCCGCCGCCGCGCGGGACGATGGCAAGACCCTGGCCGGTCGCCGCCGCGACACCGCGCGCCAGCTGATCGACGCTCGAAGGGCGCAGCACTGCGAGCGGCGGGGTGCCAGTGGCATAGACGTCGTGCGCGAAGAAATCGCGCGTCGCTGCGTCGGTCAGCACCGCGTCTGCGCCTGCCGCCGCGATCAGCGCATCGAGCGCGCCAGCATCATCTTTCACCAGGGTCGCCATCACGCCGTCTCCATCGCCGGGGCGGCGGGCTTGGCACCGCCCGCCGGGGCCTCGGTCAGCACCGGATAACGTCCCAGCAGCAGCAGCAAGGCGCCACCGATGATGTATCCGAAGATCGCGATGAACAGGATCTGGTCGTAGCTGCCGGTCGAATCACGGACCGAGGAATAGATGATCGGCGAGATCGCCGAGAACACGCCGAAGGGCATATACAGCATGCCGTAGATCTTGCCGTAATGCGCCATGCCGAAATAGCGGCCGGTAAGGTACGCGATCAGGTCGCTCTCGGCGCCCGCCGCAAAGCCCAGCAGAAACCCCGCCAGCGCCGCCAGCGCAAAACCGGGTGACGGATCGAGCAGGATCCAGCTCGACAAAGCGGGCAGGCACAGCAGCGGAAAGGCGACGAAGCCCGCCCAGAAGCGGTCGAGCAGCAGCCCGGTGATGATCCGACCGGTCAGGATGCCCAGGCCCAATATCCCCATCACCGAAGCGGCGCCCTGCGCCGGGATGCCCCGGTCGGCGAGCATCGCGGGCATGTTGATGAACGCGCCGCCGAAGGTCAGCGCGATGAACAGGATCGATGCCCAGATCAGCCAGAAACGGTAATCGCGCAGCGCCTCGTTCAGCGTCACGCCGGTCAGCCCGCCGCTGGCGGTCTTGATTCCCTGCGGCTGTTCTTCGGGACGGGGCTCGCGAAACAGCCAGATGCATATCGGCAGGGCGATCAGCAGCGGCAGCATGCCGACGATCGCATACATCGCCCGCCAGCCGTACGCCTCGATCGCCCAGACCGCGAGCTTGGGGACGGTGAGCGCCGCCAGGCTGGTGCCCAGCAGCAGCAGCCCCAGCGCCAGCCCGCGGCTCTTGTAGAACCACATGTTGATCGCGCGGCTCCAGGTTACCGGTGTCGATCCGATCCCGACCAGCCCGACCATCAGCCACAGCAGATAATAGGCCCACAAGACCGGCGGCGTCAGCGCCAGCGCGGCAAAGGTGACGCCAAAGCCGAACAGCGACCACAAGGCGATCCGCCGGACGCCGTAAGTATCGGCCATCCAGCCGAACACCGGCGCCAGCAAGGCTGCCACCACGCCGAAAATGGTGATCGGCGTGAGGATCTGGGTGGTGGTCCAGCCGAACTCCTGGGTCAGCGGGGCGATGGTAAAGCCGATGACGTTGAACGGGATCGGTGATGCCCCGCAGGCGACCCCGATGACGCCGGCAATGAGCACCTTCCAGCCCAGCGAAAATTCTCCGCGCTGGGCAGGCGGCGCCGTCTGCAAAAGCTCGTCTGCCTTAGTCGCCAACGCCTCGCTCCCGATTGTCGTGTGCCGGTATGGCTGTCATGATTGGGCAGCCTAGAACGGGGAGAAGCATCGCACAGAGTTGTGCGACGCTCCATCCGCCAGACGGCATTTTTGCGCGATCAGAAATTGTAGCGCGCACGCACCGTCCACATCATCGGCTGGTTGAGATAGCTGTAGTTGGACAGCGACGACTGGATGAACTCCTCGTTGAAGCAGTTGGTGCACTCCACCGCGAGCTGCCAGGCATTGTCGGGGCCGTTGAGCGCCAGCCCTGCATTGACCAGCCAGGCCGCCGGGCTTTCCGATCCGGTGATGAATGCGCCATCGCCGAACGGATTGGCCGGCGTGGTCCGACCGCCGCGCGTCACCGGCGCATTGTAGATCGACAGGTTGGCGATCGCGACCTCCTGCCGCGAACGGTAGCTGGCGTTGATCGACGGGACGAGCGACAGCCCGCTGTCCCCCAGCGGCGCGCGATAGCTGCCACCCAGCGCCAGCGACCAGTCCGGCGTGCGCACCGGGCTTGCGATCGAACCATCGGCGGTCACGATCCCCGCCGCGCAGGCCGGCGCGTTGTTGACCGGGGTCCCCGCCGGTGCAGAGTTGGAGCTGGCCGGGATCTGCCCTGCCGCCAGTTGCGCCTGGCAGGCGGCAAGCTGCGCCCGCACGTTCTGGATGCCGTAGATATCGTTGCCCGCGGGCGCATCGGGGACGCGATACTTGTCGTCCTGATAGCCGACATTGGCATAGAGGTTGAGACCGGTGACCGGGGCGATCGTCAGTTCCGCCTCGATGCCCTTGTTGCGATAATCGGCAAAGTTGCGGGTGAGGAAGGTGATCGCACCGGTGGCCGGGTTGAGCAGCCCGGCGAGGATCTGGAGATCGCTCACATCCATCCAGAACGCGGTGACGTTGGCCCGCACCTTGTTGTCGAAGAATTCCGACTTGAAGCCGGCCTCATAGCTCCACACCCGCTCCTCGTCGAACGGCAGGAACTGGCTGGGCGCGGTGGCGCGCGCGTTCCAGCCGCCGGACTTGAAGCCCCTGGTGGCCGAGGCAAACAGCAGGATGTCGTCATTGGGCTTGAAGTTGAGCGCAAAGCGCGGGGTCCAGATCTTGACGTTCTGGCTGCGCGGGATCGGCACGCCATTGGCAGCGCGCAGATTGACATTGGCCATGCAGTTGGCCTCGACCGTGCCATCGTTGCACGAGGCGCGGTTGTCGGTGATCGAGAAGTTCTTGGTCTCGTCGGTATAGCGCACGCCCGCGGTCAGCTTGATCTGGTCGGTGATGTTGAGATCGGCCTGGACATAGCCCGCATAGGCCTTGGTGGTGTTGCGGATGATGCGGTCCGCGAGCAGCAGCGAGACCGCCGGCGAGATCGAGAACACGTCCGCCAGATCGGTGCGGTTGCGCTCGTCGATGTAGAAGAAGCCCGCGACATAATCGACCAGGCCATTGCCGAAGCTGCCGTCGAGCTTGATTTCCTGGGTGAACTGCTCGTGCTGGCCATCGTTGAGGATGGTAAAGCCGCCGCGCGCATAGCCCTGCACCGCCGGGAACGGCACGCTTGCCGAAGGCCCGCCGCGGCCGTCGAAGAAGTCGAGCGCGAACTGCTGGGTCAGGCTGACATAGCCGGTGATCAGGCTGAGCGTGGTGTTGTCGGCGATGTCGAACGCGAGGTTCGAGGTGATGATATCGGTCACCGCCTCCTGCCCCAGGCCATAACCCGCCTTGCGCCCCGAAATTGCCAGCGGTGCATAGGGCGTGGCCGAGGCCGGATTGGCGCTCAGCCCCGTGGTCGAAAAGCGGCCGCTGCAATCGGTGGGATTGGCTGGATTGCAGGTGAAGTTGAGGATGTTCTCGCCTTCGGAGACGACATGCGCATAGCTTGCCCGCCAGCGCGCCCAGGGCGCAAGCTCACCGCGCAGGCCGAGCCGAACGCCCCAGCCGTCATCGTCGTTCAGCCGCTCGCCGGTGGTGACGTTCTTCACATAGCCGTCGTCATCCTGCCAGTAGCCCGAGACCTTGATCGCAAAGCTGTCGGCGAGCGGCAGGTCGATCGAGCCGCGCACCAGCTTCTTGTCGAACCGGCCATAGCCGACCTCGGCATAGCCGCCGATCGTGTCGCCGGGCTCGGCCATGATGACGTTGATCGCGCCGCCGGTGGTGTTGCGGCCGAACAGCGTGCCCTGCGGTCCGCGCAGCACCTCGACGCGCGCAACGTCGAACAGCGAAAGGTTGTTGGCATTCTGGCGCGACAGATAGATGTCATCGACATAGGTGCCGACCGGCGGGTCGAAGGTCGCGATCGTCTCGGTCGACCCCAGCCCGCGCAGGAAGTACGCGTTGGCCGAGCCGATGCCGGTGTTGTTCTGCGCGACGAGGTTGGGAACGTACTGGCCCAGTTGCAGCGTGTTCGACACGCCCTGGTCGCGCAACTGGTCGGCGGTGAACGCGCTGATCGCGATCGGCACGTCCTGAACGCTTTCCTGGCGCCGCTGGGCGGTGACGATGATCTCGCTGAGGCCCTGATTTTCTGAGTCGGCGGCCCCTGCCTGATCGGCATTCTGGGCGAAAGCCGGGGTAGCAAGTGCGACTGCAAGCGCCGAGGCGGCCGTCGCCAAACGTAAGTTTATCATCGTGAAACTCCCTGAAAGCCGGTTGGTATCGATCCGCCTGACATTCATTTTTTTCTTGCAAATTGTCCGGACAAATCTGCAATGTCAATTGGCTTTGTGGAACGATGCTGCGGGAGATGCACTTTGGGCTGGTCGGAAATTGCGTATCCCTCGTTGGTCTACGTCCATCTGTTGCTGTTTGTGCTGTGGCTGGGGGCGGATGTCGGCGTGTTCCTGCTGGGCCAGCATTTCCGCAAGCGGCACGATTATTCGCTCGACCAGCGGCTGGCGCTGCTCAAGCTGCTGGTGCTGGTCGACATGACCCCGCGCAGCGCCTGGGCGCTGATGGTGCCGGTGTCGCTCTCGGTGCTCAAGATGGGCGGCTGGTGGGACCTGCCGGTGGCGCTGCTGGTTGCGGGCTGGGCAATCGGCGGGGTGTGGCTCTGGCTGGTGTGGGATGCCCACAGTCATGACCAGACGCCGCGCGCCGCGCGCGACCGGTTCTACGAGAACCTGCTGAAATACGCTCTCACCGCGTTCTACCTGTGGCTCGGCGCCCAGTCGCTGCTCGTCGGCGCGCCGCTGGCGCCGGGATGGCTGGCGTGGAAGGCGCTGCTGTTCGGTGCGATCTTCGTGGCCGCGATCGGCATCGATCTGGCGTTCAAGCCGGTGGGGCCCCAGCTGATGCGGCTGCTGTCCGAAGGCTCGAGCGACGCCACCGAAGTGCCCTTGCGCCGCACGATGGACCGCACCCGGATCTGGGTGATGGCGATCTATATCCTGCTCGTCGTAACGTCATGGCTGGGCGTGGTGAAGCCCGCCGTCTGATCCGCAGCAGACCGCAGGCCGAGCTGTCGTATTCAAGCAACACACACCCGACAATTCGAACTGCGGATAAAATTTGTCTGGACAAATTATCGATCTTGCGGTGTTCTGCTGACCCTAAGGGAGACAAAAAGCCACTTTAGGGGGATTTCAGATGACCAGTACGTTCAAGGCATCCTTGCTCGCGGTGTCCGCGCTCACCGCAGTTCCGGCGATGGCGCAGGAAAACCAGAGCGCTTCCCGCGGCATCAGCGACGATGTCATCATCGTCACCGCGCGCAAGACCGAGGAAACGCTGCAGGAGGCGCCCACCACCGTCTCGGTGGTCACCGCCGCGGCGATCGACCGACTGGGGCTCGACAATCTCACCGATGTCGCCAAGACCGTGCCGGGCCTGGTGTTCGACGACACCTTCGGCCGCGATGCCAACCGTCCGGTCATCCGCGGCCAGGCCAACATCCTGGGCCAGTCGGGCGTCGCCTTCTTCATCGACGGCATCTATTATTCGGGTTCGCTTGCCGACTATGACGTCGACACCGTCGAACGTTTCGAGGTGGTCAAAGGCCCGCAATCCGCGCTGTACGGTCGCAACACCTATTCGGGCGCGATCAACCTCATCTCGAAGACGCCAGGCGACACCTGGACCGGGCGGGTGCAGGCCGATATCGCCGAGGATGACCGCTATGAGGTGACCGCCAATGTGCGCGGGCCGCTCGCCGATGGCCTGGGCATCGCGGTCGGCGGCCGCCTGCTCGACAATGCCGGGGCCTTCCGCAACGCGTTCGACGGCACCAGGATCGGCAAGCAGCAGAGCTATTCGGGCTTCGGGCTGCTGCAGTTCAACAATGGCGGGGCGTTCCGCGCATCGTTGCGCGCCAACTACAACGTCATTGACGACGGCCAGCCGGCGATCTTCGCGCAGCCCGCCAACGCCAACAACTGCTTCCCCGACAACGGCGCGCTGTACCGCGGCCAGAGCCGCTATTTCTGCGGCACCATCCAGCCGCAACAGGTCAACACCGACTATCGCCGCCAGTTCGTCGATCCGGAAAATGTCGGCCTCGAATCGAAGACGCTGAACGCCGCGCTGCGAATGGATTTCGACTTCACCGACGCGCTGACGCTGACCAGCCTGACCGGCTATAACAAGCGCACCGCCAACACCAAGACCGATGGCGACTATTCGGGCAACAGCTTCAACATGGTGATTTTCGCCTATGGCGCGACGGGTCCGGCGCCGGCACCGATCACCCCGCCGCGCACCACGCGCTTTACCGCGTTTGCGACCTCGGTGCAGGATTTCACCTTCTCCAACCGCCAGGTCACCGACGACTGGTCGCAGGAACTGCGGCTGGCCTATGAGGGCGAGCGGGTCCAGCTGATGCTGGGCGGCTATTATTTCGACCAGAACGATGTGTCGCGCGATACCCGCGTGGTGCCGCCCGGATCGCTGGCGCGCGCGCAGGCCAATTCGGCGGCGGCGACCGCTTCCCTGTGCGCGCAATTGCCGACCTGCGGCATCTTCACGCCGATCGCGGTAACCGCGGCGAACCTTCCCGAATCGCGCAACGTCAATGCGTTCGACATCGAGAACAAGGCGATTTTCGGATCGGCCACGTTCGACATCACCGACACCCTGTCGATCTCTGCCGAGGGCCGCTATGCCGAGGAAAAGATCCGCCAGTCGACGCTGACCTTCAACAACGGTCAGGCGATCCCCTTGCCCCGCGTGGTGGAGGCGACCTTCAAGGAATTCACCCCGCGCTTCACGCTGAGCTGGCAGGCGACCCGCGACAACCTGTTCTATGCGGTCTATGCCGAAGGCCAGAAGCCCGGCGGCTTCAACAGCAACCAGGCGATCCTGGCCGGCTTCCCGACCTTCGCGCCGGAAGACAACAAGACCTATGAAATCGGCACCAAGAACACCTTTTTCGACGGCAAGCTGACCGCCAATCTGGCGCTCTATCACACCGAGGTGACGGGCTATCAGATCACCCAGAACGTGTCGGTGCCGCCCAATCAGGTTTCGCTCACCCGCAATGGCGGCGATGCGCGGGTCAACGGGGCCGAGCTTGAACTGCTGATCCGTCCGGTGCGCAATTTGACCGTCACCGCGAACTACAGCTATGTCGACGCCAAGTTCACCGCCGGCACCGACGAGAATCTGGGGCTGATCAACGACCTCATCGACGACCGGCTGGTCAACTGCTCGACCGGCGACCAGTTCCCGGCCATTGCAGGCTGCCAGTCGCTGTTCGGCTCGATCCGCGGCAAGCGGGTGCCGCGCGCGCCCGAACACACCATGTTCTTCGATGTCGATTACCGCACGCCGATCAGCAGCGACTGGGACTTCTTCGTCGGCAGCAACGTCAACATGATCTCGACCAGCTTCGACCAGGTGCTCAACTTTGCGGAAACCGGCGGGTCGGTGGTGGTCGACGCGCGGCTGGGCTTCCAGAGCGACCGCTTCCGCGTGATGGCCTATGCGCGCAACCTGTTCGACGAGGACTCGGTCGCGCAGATCATCCGCTATGCCGACGCCAATGCAGACCTTCGCCGCAACTTCATCGCAGGCCTGCGTCCACCCCGGCGCATCGGCATCATCCTGACCGCCAGCTTCTGATCTTTCCCGACGCCTGTGCCCTCCCGTTCAACCGGGAGGGCCAAATTAAACCCCCGGAACCTCAGGGCTCCGGGGGTCTTTTTGTTCTAAACCGCGGGACGCTATACAATATCGAAATATTGCACTCCGATTTCGGAGACGCTGTATGATCCCGGACGCGTACGCAACAGGACACCATTTTCAACATAGAACAGACATTTGGGACGCAAGCTGGACAGCTTGACATGATGGCCCATCGAACCCGCTATGCTGTTGATGTCTTCGTAGTTGAAGGCGTTTGCTTTGGCGTAATACAGGATTTGAAATATCTTTTTCCAAAGCGGCCTTGGCGACTTGAGATTGGCCACCGCGTAGGTTCTTTTCGAAACCGGATCGGCTTCATACTCGAAAGGTGAGTCAGACCTGACGACGTCTTCCAACGACCTCAGCACGGCGCGCTCGGATTCAAGCTGGTCCAGACACTCCTGAAGCCTGATGGTCAGCGCAAAGATGTTGTTCCTGACGTCTGATATTTCGGGATGGGATATTTCAGGATGCCGTGGTTCGGCCGCGGCCCCCAAACGTCTCTGGGCAACCCTGCTATCCAAAGCTTGCAGAACCCTCTGGCCTGCCCCCTGATGCGCCACCAGTGCGTTCATTTCTGATCTCCGGCAGTCAAATGGGGTGCGGCCAGATCATGGCCGCACCCCAGTCGGAGTGTTAGAAACCAATCCTAACACCGGCACTGATAGAAGCTCGGTCATTGCCTCCGCCGGTACCGTACGACCCGCCGACAAAAGCACTGCTGCCTCTTCCAATGTCTGCAAACAGACCACCCGAAATCAGGAAGTAACCGTCCGGATCGACGCCCTGAAGCCGGAAGGTTTGCCCCGGCGCGCCAAGGTACGACACGTTCCTGAACGCATCCGGATTGCCCTGAAACGCATAGGAAAGCGTCAGCTCGGGCCGAATGACCGCAAGGCCGGTCTCGAAGGACGTCCCAGCCTGGAGGCCGACTTCCGGGGTGAACACTGTCTTGCCGGCGTCTTCGACCAGCAACCCAATGGCGCCTGCGCCTTCTTCAGCAAAGCCGTCGAAGTCGTACTTGCGCAGGTTGGCCTGCGCAAACGGGGCGACGAACACACTGTCAAAGTCGAACCGGTATTCGGCACGCAGGTTGGCATTGAATTCCTTGCTGTCGAATTCAGCCTCTGCCGTCCGCGCGAAGGTCGGCAGTTCACGGGTCGTCTCCCAATCGCTCCAGCCATAGACCGCATCCGCGGCCACGGTGAAGGCGTCGAAACCGAACCGCGCAAAGGCACCGACCATATAGGTGTTGGCTTTGGCCGAGATCGGCTCGCCCGGCGCATTGACGTTGATCCGTCCGTAGCCAAATCCAAGTCCGAACTCTCCATTGCCTGTTGCCACGCCGAAGCCTGCCGAGCCTCCGAAGTTATCCGCCTTGATCTTGCGTGATCCGGTTGTGGCATCCCCATCAAAGCGCGTGAAGTCGCCAGATGGCTGGATCCACAGGTTGAAGCCTTCCGCACCCACCGGAAGCAGACGATTGGTGATCGCGTCAGCAAACGGAGCGGTCGTCTCCAGGGCCATGAGAGATCCGTAGAACTCGCCTGACGCCAGCTCTTCGAGCGCCGCGCCAGCCTGCGCAGCGTTCAGCAGGCTGTCAAAGCCGGAGATGACGGTCGCCAGGTCCTGGGTCAGCCCGAATTCACCCACCGACGTGAACCCTGCAGTTCCAGTCGCATCGGCGGTGAGGGCAGTGACGACGGAGGGGATCGAGGCCGACAAGGCAGCACCAGCGGCACGGCCGTTGTCTGTCAGACCTGCCGTGTCGTAGCCCCTACGAGCAGCAGCCAGCGAGACGACGGTCCGACCGGCCACGACGCGGCTTGTCAGATCGAACGTCACAAAGGCGGAGTTCAGGCCCGTATTGACGGTAGCATTTTCCGTGACCGTGCCCGAAACGCTGAAGAGGTCGAGGGTTTGGCCACCGGTGAAAATCCCACCGCGTGGCGCTACGACGTTCACCGTGCCCTGCAGCGAGAGGTTGCCATCGATCGTCACGAAGCTGCTGCCCAGACCGCCGCTCACGTTTTCCAGTGTGGTGAAGAACCCACGCGAGACACCAACCTGGCCGAAGCCCAGGATGTCAGGTGCGCTCGTGCCGGTGCCGACCGATTGCGGGGTCAGGCGGACCAGAGCCGGGGCCATTCCCACAACGAGCGTGCCCGTTCCGGTCTGCGCAAAGTTTCCGTTCTGATAGACGGCCACGCCATCGATCGCCTGTCCGCCCACCGAAACCAGGTTGTTGGCGAACAGCTGCGGTTCGAGGGTAACGCGCTGGCCCAGAACGAGCGAACCGCTGTTGGTCACGTTTCCGCGGATGCCGAAGACGCCGCGCTCGCCCAGGACGGGTGCAACTGCCAGCTGAACCTCTCCTGCCGAGACCCTGAACTCGCCGACATCGACCGTATAATCGGCGATCGCGTTCTCCGGACCGACCGGTGCAAAGGCAGCACCGAAGATCTTGAACGTTCCTGCTCCGGTTTTGGTCAGGCTGTCGGCGCCGAGAACCCGCGTCGTGCCGACATACTCCCGCAGATCGCCTGCCTGAGCAATCCGCGGGTCGAACGTTGCGAAGCGTCCCTCGAGCAGCTCGGCATCAGCCTGGGTCAGCCCGAGATAGCCCGCGCCGTTCAGGGCCACCGTGGTCCTGGTAAAGCGCTCACCCGTTGCCTGGTCAAATTCGCCGACGATGTTGCCGACGGTCACCGATCCGGTGTTCAGGTTGATTGCGGCTGCGATGTTGCTGGAGACCAGCTCGTCATCGATGGGCGAGAAGGCCCCGCCTACCGATATTCCGCCGCCCAGCAAGCCGTTCTGCGCAACAGTATAGCTTTGCGCGAAGGGCGTCACCGTTCCGGTGACTTCCTCCTCGCCAAGTGCCGTCGCCGTATCGGTTGCAAGGGTGGTGTAGTTGGCCACGGACTGGCCAAAGTTCGCCCCTCCGCGGATGACGCCATCGTTGCTCAGTGCGCCCGAAGCTGCGGCGACCGCAACCGATCCCGTGATCAACCGGTTGTTATCGATCGATGCCGTGCCGCCTACGGCGGTGTAGGTGCGGTCGACGACATTGACCTGCGTGACATCGCCGACGTTGGTCGAATTTGTCACCTGTCCGAAATTCGTTCCGATCGAGCGGGCCGTCAACGATCCGAAAATCGAACCGTTGTTGACAGCGTCGGCCCGCGTGATGCTGGTGACGAGGACGCTTGACGAGGCACCATCGAAATCATTCCCGCCGTTGTTCCCCACCGTTCCATTGACTGTCAGCGTTGCGGGGCCTCCGACCAGAACATTCGCGAAGCTGTTCGTCTGGGTTCTGGCCGTGTTGTCGGTCGATCCGCTGCTGGTCGAATTGTTGAACAACGCTCCGACCTGCATGGACGCACCGCCTCTGGCGGCCATGACGGTTGAATTTGCAGCGATCGTGACCGTCGAGCCTTCGACGCCCGCCACGAAGATGCCACCAAAATTGGCGGGATTGCGCGCTGCGACATTCTCAGCACTGCTGTTCACGGTCAGGCTTGCAGTGCCCCCCACAGCGGTGCTCGCTGAAGTGGAGCTGGACGTTTGCAGCACATTGTTGACGAACAGCGATGTGGACTGCGACGTCGATGCGGTGCCGCTGGCAAAGACGTCGATCGATCCGGACACCTGCCCGGTGAGCGTGGCGGTCGCATCGCCTGCCGACGTGAACAGGCTGAGACCACCCAGCCCCGCGATCGGCGCGTCATCGATGGCAATCGCACCATTCCGCGAGTTTCCGACGACGCCATCGATTCGCGCGGAGACGTTACCGCCCGTTGCAACGCTGGTGTTGATTAAGGTTTGGTCCGTCTGAGTGGTTGTGCCGGCTCCATCAGGGGTCGTGACACTGGTTGCCGCAAACTCACGGCTAACGTCACTGCCCGAGCTGGTAACCTGCGCAAAGCTTCCGACTGCGCCATCAACACCGACCAGCAGGGTGGAACCACCAGACCGCGAGTTCACGGAAACCGACCCACCCACAATGCCATCAGCAATCGTCACGCTGGCTGCACCTGTGCCGTTCGTCGAGCTCGAGGTGTCTCCGCTAACTACTGTCCGATCGACCAGCGCACCATCCTCGTCATTGTTGAGGATTTCGCTGAACTCGAAGGTCGATGTCGACACCGAGTTGCCTATTGTCGAGACCGAAAGATTGCCGGCAATGTCCGCGCCACCCACGAGGTTCGCTGCAGCATTCCCCTGAGCGGACAGGAATGCAGACCCCGTGATGACGCCGCCGTCGACTGTCAGGGTGCTGGAACCGGAGTTGGCAATGGTCTCGTTGCCACCGCTTTGTTCGATGACCAGTGAGATCAGATCGCCGTCAGCATCGTTCACCGAGTCCTGCGAGAAAGTATTGCTGCCGGTGCGCGTCGAACCCTGGGCCGTGCCCGTGAAGTTACCGAAGATGGCTCCGGTTACTGTCGCTGCACTCGATCCTGCCGTTGTCTGGCTGACCGATCCATCCCGGGCGCCGCTTCCTGGCGCAAATTGGACGGTACCGTTTGCGCCTGCATAGGTGCCGGTGATGTCTCCACCGCCATCAACATTGCTGAAGCTGCTGGCTTGAGTGGAACGGGCAACCGAACCGCCATCATCGCCCGGGGTTACGACCGACGAGTCGCTGGAGGCGAACTCACTGGTTGAATTCACGAACTGGGACGTGACGGTTGTGGTGCCGACGACCACGCCCTGGTTGGTGACCGTCGCGCCGCCATCCGCATTGATGCTGACGTTGCCGACGATCAGACCCGTGGGGCCATTCACGAAATCGGCCGCGCCCCCGACGCCTGTCGAAGTGAATTGTTCGGAATAGATGTTCTCGGATGTCAGCACCAGCGTGTCAGGATCTTGCGTGAACGAGGAGCTGCTCTCCGACGAGAAGGATGTATTGGACAGTCGGCTGTTGAGCGTGACGTTGCCATTGATCCGCCCGGCATTGTCGAGGGCTGCGCCCGTCGTTCCCGTAATGTTGACCGATACAGACCCAAGGGGATTGGCTCCGATCACGCCACCTTCGGCGTTGGCGAGACGCGCGGCCCCACCGGTCTGCGTGGTCGAGTTCGCTTGTTCGTTGGAGGAGTTGCTCTCCACCAACAGTCCAGTGCCATCGCTGAGAACAACCGAAGAGTTGGCCTGGCTGGAGCTTGAACGCACGGTGGTCCCGGTCGAACTGACGTTTACTGCGCCTCCGATTTCACCTGCATTGTTTACGGTCGCGCCCGCACGGCCGGTGGCACTGGCGGATGCGGCCATGACGCCCGTCGTGGAATTCTCGACCAACGCCTCGCCGCCGTAGCTCGCCTGCTCGATCAGGCTGGAGGACGCTGAACTGCTGCGCGTCGGCTCACCGGCGGCCACTTCAAACGAACTTGACGAGGTGCTCTGGTTAACGCTCTGGATGACTCCACCTGAGGTTGCAGTTACAGCGCCACGAATGGCACCTGCGTTTTCAACCAGCGCCCCAGCGTCGCCTTGGGCAAATGCCTGGCCAGACACAGAACCCGACTCGCCGATCGCGATCGATGCTTCTCCGCCAGTGCGTGAAGCTGCGAGACTAACCGAAGACTGGGTTCCACCGCTGCGCGTGGTGGTTTCGCGATCGTCGGTCGATGCGGTTCCGCCCGAGCTGGCGAACACAAACGCGACCGTATCCTCGCCTCCGACGGAGCCATCGACTGTCACCGATGCGCCGGCGAAGCCGGTTGCGGTCACGTTGCCGGCTACCGAGCCGCTCGATCCGATCGTGATGGTGGACGTGCCGCCTGCAGTCTGCCGGTTGTCCTGGGATGTGGTAACAGTCGATGTGCCATCCGCCACGGTCCGGTTCTGGGTGTCCCTGTTCTGATGCGAGCTGGTCGCGCTCAGCGAGGCGAAATCATTTTCATTGCCGATCGATCCATCGATATTGGCGCTCACGGAGCCCACGCCATTGATCGTGGTCGCGCCTGCAGATGCACCGCTGGCAAGATCGAGATCGACCGTGGACCCCTGCCACTGCGTGGTTGTTTCGCTGAGAGTCGTTGTCACACCTTCCACGGTCGTCGAAGAGGTTTCAGACTCGAAATCCTGCTGCCGAGACGTCAGCGCGACATCGCGCAAGATGGCCGGGTTTCCGGCTTCGCCTGGCGCCCCGATCGTCCCGCTGATCTGTGCGTCGATCGCACCGCGGGTGCTGGCCGACAAAGCTGTGGCACTTAGCGAATTGACCGTGCCCCCGATGTTCAGGGTAAGCGCCCCGGTGCCCGCTCCGAAGATGCCGATCCCCCCGCCGATTGCGCCGGTGTTTTCGATCGTGGTGGCACCGCCCACGCCATTGAGCGACACGCCCCCTGTGATTTCGCCCGAGTTGTTCAGGCTGAACGCGTTCAATGGCTCATCGAACGTACCGACATAGGTCAGGCCGACGGGCAGCGCGGTGACACCCAATGCACCGGCGTTGGTAACGCTCACCACGCCCTGCTGACCGATCTGGATATTGGGGGCCGCGCCGCGCGTTACGGTGGCATTGGCCAGAATGGAAAGGGTGGCGTTATCTGCACCCGCAGATGCAACGCCCAGGTTTACCTGGTCGGTCGTATTGTCGGCCGTGCAAGTCACAACCCCATCGGTTGTAGTGCAGGCAGCTTGAGCCGTTGAAGATAATCCCGTTGAGATAGCTATTCCAGCAACACCGATGACCAACCGAGTTGGACGCCTCGAAAAACTGTTAGCATTTGAGGCTCTGGCCTGATTCAATGCCTT
>NZ_JAUCZC010000023.1 GCF_030373265.1 Blastomonas sp. | reverse complement strand
TCGCCGGACCGATCAGTTCGATGAACTGGCAGGTCAACATGCTGACCGATGCGCCCGAAACGGATAACGGCTGGTGGCTGCTCGAATCGGTCACCCACCACGCGCATCACGGTGCCTCCAGCCAGTATATGACCGTCTGGAACAGCAGGCTCGAGCCGGTGATGGCCGCGATGCAGAGCGTCGCGCTATTCGTCTGAGCCCTCAGCCAATCAGAAAAGACAATCAGGAGAGCAGTTCATGAAAACCCGGATCACAGAGCTTTTCGGTATCCAGCACCCGATCATCCAGGGCGGCATGCATTATGTCGGTTTCGCCGAGCTCGCTGCGGCGGTCTCGAACGCGGGCGGCCTCGGAATCATCACCGGCCTGACGCAGAAGACGCCCGAAGACCTCGATGCCGAAATCAAGAAGTGCAAGGCGCTGACCGACAAGCCGTTCGGGGTGAACCTGACCTTCCTGCCCGTGCTGACCGCGCCCGATTATCCCGGCTATGTCCGCGTGATCATCGAGAACGGGGTCAAGGCCGTCGAGACCGCGGGCAACAACCCGCAATCGGTGCTGCCGTACCTCAACGAAGCGGGCATCAAGGTCATCCACAAATGCACCAGCGTCCGCCACGCGCTCAAGGCGCAGGCGATCGGCTGCGATGCGGTGTCGGTCGATGGCTTTGAATGCGGAGGCCATCCCGGCGAGGATGATGTCCCCAACATGATCCTGCTCCCCCGTGCCGCCGATGAGCTCGCCATTCCGTTTGTCGCTTCAGGTGGCCAGGCGGATGCGCGTTCCTTGGTCGCCTCACTGGCGATGGGGGCCGACGGGATCAACATGGGCACCCGCTTCATCGCCACAAAGGAAGCGCCGGTGCACGAGAACGTCAAGCAGGCGATCGTCGCGGCCTCCGAGCTGGACACCCGGTTGGTGATGCGCCCGCTGCGCAATACCGAACGCGTCATGACCAACGCCGCGGTCGAGGAACTGCTGCTGATCGAACGCGAGAAAGGCAAGGACCTGCAGTTCACCGACATCATCGAGCAGGTCGCGGGTGTTTATCCGCGAATCATGATGGAAGGCGACATGGATGCGGGCGCGTGGAGCTGCGGCATGGTCGCCGGGCTGATCCACGATATCCCGACCTGCAAGGAACTGATCGACCGGATCATGAGCGAAGCGGAAACGATCATCCGCGGGCGGCTGGAAGGCATGCTGGCGGGGTAACAAATCTCTCCCCTCCCGCTTGCGGGAGGGGCAGGTTCAGCTTGCTGAACCGGGGTGGGCTGGGAGCACAATTGGTTGTCCCGCAGGCCCACCCCGTCTTCGCCTTCGGCTCAGCCACCCCTCCCGCATGCGGGAGGGGAGAGTGTTACCGCGTCAGCTTCTTGTAGCTCATCCGGGTCGGGCGATCGGCCTCGTCGCCGAGCCTACGGCGCTTGTCTTCTTCGTAGCTCTCGAAGTTGCCCTCGAACCACTCGACATGGCTGTTGCCTTCGAACGCCAGGATGTGCGTGCACAGCCGGTCGAGGAAGAAGCGGTCATGGCTGATGACCACCGCGCAACCGGCAAAGCTCTCGAGCGCCTCTTCGAGCGCGCGCAGCGTTTCGACGTCGAGATCGTTGGTCGGTTCATCGAGCAGCAGCACGTTGCCGCCCTCCTTGAGCATCTTGGCCATATGGACGCGGTTGCGTTCACCGCCTGAGAGCTGGCCGACTTTCTTCTGCTGGTCCTGGCCCTTGAAGTTGAACGCACCGACATAGGCGCGCGTCGGCACATCGTGCTTGCCGAGCTTGAAGAAATCGAGCCCGTCGGAGATTTCCTCCCAGACATTGTGGTTCGGATCGAGATCGTCGCGGCTCTGGTCGACATAGCCGAGCTTGACCGTGTCGCCGATCGCGATCGTGCCGCTGTCGGGCTGTTCCTTGCCGGTGATCAGCTTGAACAGCGTGGATTTGCCCGCGCCGTTGGCCCCAATCACGCCGACGATTCCGCCCGGGGGCAGCATGAACGACAGGTCTTCGAACAAGAGCTTGTCGCCATAGGCCTTGGTCAGGCCGTGCGCTTCGATCACCTTGCCGCCGAGGCGCGCGGGCGTCTGGATGACGATCTGCGCCTTGCCGGGGCTGCGGTTTTCCTGTGCCTCGACCAGTTCGTCGAACGCACGGATACGCGCCTTGGACTTGGTCTGCCGTGCCTTGGGGGTCTGCCGGATCCACGCCAGCTCGTCCTGGATCGCTTTCTGGCGGCCCTCGTCCTCGCGCGATTCCTGCTGGAGCCGCTGCGCCTTCTTGTCGAGATAGGTCGAATAATTGCCTTCGTAGACGAAGTATTTTCCGCGATCGAGCTCGAGGATCCAGTTCACCACATTGTCGAGGAAGTAGCGGTCATGGGTGACGAG
Organism: Blastomonas sp.; assembly: GCF_030373265.1. GTDB lineage: Bacteria > Pseudomonadota > Alphaproteobacteria > Sphingomonadales > Sphingomonadaceae > Blastomonas. Next base: position 61,470 of record NZ_JAUCZC010000023.1, on the reverse strand, counting down.
GATGACGTTGCCTGGATAATCGACCAGGTGCCGCTCCAGCCACGATACGCTTTCGGCGTCGAGGTGGTTGGTCGGTTCGTCGAGCAGCAGGATGCCGGGCTTTTCAAGCAGCAGGCGGCACAAGGCCACGCGGCGCTTTTCACCGCCCGAAAGGTTGGCGACATCGGCATCGCCGGGAGGGCAGCGCAGGGCTTCCATCGCGATCTCGAGCTGGTTGTCGAGCGTCCAGCCGTCGACCGCGTCGATCTTTTCCTGCAGCGTACCCATTTCTTCCATCAGCGCGTCAAAATCGGCGTCTTCGGGCGGGTCGGCCATCAGGTTGCTGATCTCGTCGAAACGCTCGACCAGATCGGCGACGGGACGCACGCCGTCCATCACGTTCTGCTTGACCGTCTTGGTCGGATCGAGCTCGGGCTCCTGCGCCAGATAGCCGACGGTGATGCCCTCGCCCGGCCACGCTTCGCCGGTATATTCCTTGTCGAGGCCCGCCATCACCTTCATCAGCGTCGACTTGCCCGATCCGTTGGGGCCGACGATGCCGATCTTGGCGTCCGAATAGAATTGCAGGTGGATGCCATTGAGCACCGGCTTGTTGGCACCGGGAAAGGTCTTGGTCAGACCCTTCATGACATAGGAATATTGTGCAGCCATGCGAAAAGCGCCTTGTGCGAGATTGGGGAGTTGCCCCGCTCCCTAGCGATGGCGGGGGCAGCGGGCAAGATGGCATTGGCAAAGCCTGATCAGCCGGTTAAGCGTTTGCGCCATGAGAACACGCATCCTGCTGGCTGTTGCCGCACTCGCCCTGCCCTTTCCGCTGCTTGCCCAGAACGGCATGGTCCATGATCCCGCCGCGCTCCAGCAAAAGGCACTGGCAGATGATACCGCGTACGGAATCGTTGAAGACCTGACCACCGAGATCGGCCCGCGGCTTGCCGGCACCGATCGCGAGGCGGCGGCGCGCGATTGGGCAGTGGCCCGGCTCAAGGCGATGGGCTTTGCCAATGTGCGGGTCGAACCGTTCGACATGAAGACCTGGGTCCGCGGCATCGAGACCGCCGAGGTCACCGCGCCGTACACCGGCGCCATGCACATCAGCGCGCTGGGCAACTCGGCGAGCACCGGCCCGCGCGGGCTTGAGGCGGAGATCGTCTATTTCCGCACCATGGCCGATCTCGATGCCGCGCCCGCAGGCAGCCTCAAGGGCAAGATCGCCTTCGTCAGCCACAAGATGACCCGCACCCAGAGCGGCGCGAGCTATGGCCAGTTCGGCGACGTTCGCAGGCGCGGACCCAACATCGCCGCCACCAAGGGCGCAGCGGCGATCGTCATCCGCTCGGTCGGCACCGACTATCACCGCAACCCGCACACCGGCGGCACCAATTTCGCCGAGGGGATCAGCCCGATTCCCGCCGCCGCACTGTCGATCCCCGATGCGGAAAACCTTGAGCGCATGATCCGCCGCGCCACACGCGACGGCAAGCCGGTCAAGATGAAGCTGGTGCTGACCCCGCGCCAGATCGGCACCACCCAGTCGGGCAATGTCATCGCCGAAGTGCCCGGCAGCGATCCTGCGGCGGGCATGATCCTGATCGGCGGGCATCTCGACAGCTGGGATCTGGGAACCGGCGCGATCGACGATGGCGCGGGCGTAGCGATCAGCGCGGCCGCGGCCAAGCTGGTGATGGACGCCGGCCAGCCGAAGCGCACGATTCGCGTGGTGTGGTGGGGCGCCGAGGAAGTCGGCATCTTCGGCGGCAAGGCTTATGCGGAGAAGCACGGCGCGACCGGCCATGCGCTGGCGATGGAGTCGGATTTCGGCGCGGGGCGGATCTGGCAGGTCGATTTCCGACTGCCTGAGAGCGCCGCTGCGATGCAGACGAAGATCGTCGACGCGCTTGCCCCGATGGGCATCGGCCGCGGCCGGGGCGTTGCCAGCGGTGGCCCCGATCATGGCCCGATCGTCGCGCTCGGAGTCAACGCGATCGACCTGCAGCAGGACGGCACCGACTATTTCGACCTGCACCACACCCCCGACGACACGCTCGACAAGATCGACCCGCAGATGCTGCGCCAGAACGTCGCGGCCTGGGCAACGGTGCTGGGGATCGTCGCGAACGATCCTGGGGATTTGTTGCCCAAGGCGAAGTAGGGACAGCACGGAATACCGGCGCGGGCCACACCCGACCACATCCGCTCAGCCTGAGCTTGTCGAAGCCCCCGCTATTAGGCCTGCGTGGGTGCGGGGCCTTCGACAGGCTCAGGCTGAGCGGACTTGGGTTGGTTGGATCATCCAAAAGCGGACCGCGCGCCCCGTTACACCTTGCGACAACATTTCTTGAAAATGAGCGGCACATTCGCAACCCGTTCATATAGACGGGCGTAAACCTGAACATGTCCAGAGCGGTTCTTCCACTCCGGCTAAGACAGGAGTTACGACCATGAAGATGTTTTCCAAGGCCCTGATCGGCACATTGATGCTGGCGACGACGCTGCCTGTCGCCGCCGTCCCCGCCTTCGCCCAGTCGCGTGGCGAGGTGAATCGCTCCGAACGTGATCTGACCCGCGAGCAGCGCCAGTTGCAGCGCGAACGCCAGCAGCTTCAGGATGCGCGGCGTTTTGGTGATCGGCGCGATGTTCGCGAAGAGCGCCGCGACGTGCGCGAGCAGCGCCGCGATGTTCAGGAAGCCCGCCAGGATTATCGCCAGGACCTGCGTGACTATCGCCAGTACCGCGGTACCAACCGTCAGGCATTCCGTGGCCAGGCCTTCAATGCAAACTTCCGCTATCAGCAGTTCCGCCCCGGCGTGCGTATCCAGCCAAGCTATTTCGGTCAGCGTTATGTCGTGAACAATTATCGCAACTATCGCCTGCCCAATCCCGGCGCGCGGCAGGTCTGGGTGCGCCACTACAACGACATGCTGCTGGTGAATCAGCGCAATGGCACGGTTATCCGCGTCATCCCCAATTTCTACTGGTAAGTCCTTTCCCGGTAGAATGACGGCCCGCCCATCGCTTGCCCAGCGGTGGGCGGGTTCGTTTCCGGTTCACGGTTCGCCCGCGCCCCAGATCTGGTCCTGCCGCACCCATCCACCACGCCGCTCGATCTGGATCTCGCACCAGCCCTGCTCGCAATCGCCAAGCTCGCCGACCACTCCCGGCTCCGCCCGCCACAACAGCTTGGCACTGTCCTGCGGTCCGGCGCGGATGGCGGACACATCGCTCCGCACGACGGCGGTGCGCTTGCGGCTGAGCATGTTGGAGTGCATCCACCCGGTCCAGCCATCGGGATCCTGGATCTGCCGCCAGACCCCGTACCGCTTGACGACCTTGACCGGGAGGTTCTTGCGCCGAAACACCCATTCGATCTGATAACTGGCCATCGGCCCCGCCCGCGCGAACGCCTTGTCTCGCTGGATCGAAGCCCAATACGGTGTCTTGACCTCAGTTTGCGCACTGGCCGCATGTGGGACAGACAGCGTCGCCCCGGCCAAAATTCCGCCGAGGACAAGCTGTCTAAACCAAGATCCCTGCATTCCCATGTTCCCAGCCCGCCCCTGTCCCTGATTGTCGGTCGGACACATATCTGACCAAATCTGCGCGCCCCAGTCCGCTTACCGGAAAAAACGCCCCGCTAGCAAGTGCTGCTGCTTGACCTTTGCCGGGGTTGCGGCATAGCAAATTCATGCCTGCCAACATGCCCTCGCCGTCATCCGCCCCGCAGCATGAACCCGGTGCGCGCCCGCGTGTTATCGTCACTCGGAAGCTCGCTCCCTCGGTCGAGACGCGCATGTCCGAGCTGTTCGATGTTGTCCTGAATGTGGACGATCACCCCTTCAGCCGCGATGAACTGGCAGCAGCGATGGCCGATTGCGATGCGCTGGTACCGACCGTCACCGATGCTCTGGATGCCGACTTGATTGCCGGCGCGGGCGACCGGCTCAAACTGCTGGCCAATTTCGGCGCCGGCGTCGATCATATCGACCTCAAGGCCGCCCGCGCCCGCGGCATCATCATCACCAACACCCCCGGGGTGTTCACCGACGATACCGCCGACATGACGATGGCGCTGATCCTGTCGGTTCCTCGCCGCCTTGCAGAGGGCGAGAAGCTTGTCCGCTCGGGACAATGGGAAGGCTGGAGCCCGTCGGGCATGCTCGGCCACCGCATTGGCGGCAAGCAACTCGGCATCGTCGGAATGGGGCGGATCGGTCAGGCCGTGGCGCACCGTGCGCGCGGTTTCGGCATGGATGTGCGCTATCACAACCGCCGCCGTCTGCCCGACAGCCTCGAGCAGATGCTCGGCGCAAGCTTCGAGCCGGACCTCGATGCGCTGGTCAGCCAGTCGGACATCATAACCCTGCACTGCCCGCGCAGTCCCGAGACGCGCGGACTGATCGACGCGCGGCGGATAGGCCTGATGAAGCCCAGCGCGTATCTGATCAACACCGCGCGCGGAGAAATCGTCGATGAGACAGCGCTGATCGGCGCGCTCGAATCCGGCGCGATCGCGGGTGCCGGTCTCGACGTCTATACCCACGAACCTCGGGTGGATTCGCGCCTGCTCGCGCTACGCAATGTCGTGCTGCTGCCGCATGTCGGCAGCGCTACATTCGAAGGGCGCGAAGTGGCAGGCGAAAAAGTCATCGCCAACATCCGCTTCTGGTTCGACGGCCATCGCCCACCCGACCAGGTGCTCGAAGGCTGGATGTAAGCCGCGCTTGCTCTGCCCGTCGCCGTGCGCGACAGCGTTAATCGATTGTTTGCCAAACTGCTCCACATTCCGGCGCCTGTGAAGCCGGTCTCCAGGGCGGCAAAGGGAATCGGGAAGTCCATCGCATGATCGCAACGCTGGCGCGCTCCGCAGCAGTTTCAGTCGCTCTCCTAGCCACGCCCGCATGGGCGACCCCTGGGGCGATCGATCTTGCCGCCATTGATCCTGTCAATGCGGGCGACACCGCGCTCGTGCTGATCTCGGCGGCGCTGGTGATGCTGCTGGCATTGCCGGGCGTGTTGCTGATGCAGGTTGGGCGGGGTGATGCGCGTGCGGCGCAACCGGTGTTCCTTCAGGGCGCTTCGATCGCCGCACTGGTCTCGCTGCTGTGGGTGATCGTGGGTTACACATTGGCTTTCGGTGATTCCGGCGGCGGTGTGATCGGCGGCGGCAACGCCTGGATGCTCATCGCTTTGGGCGATGTCCGCTTCGGCACTGCAATCCCCGAAAGCGCGTTCGTCTTTTTCCAGATCGCAGGCGCCATGCTGGCCGCCATTCTGGTCGCAGGCGCATGGGCCGGGCGCGCGCGCTTCGGCTGGGCGCTGGCCTTTGGCGGCCTTTGGAGTCTGATCGTCTACGCACCGGTCGCGCACTGGATCTGGGGCGGTGGCTGGCTGTTCGGCTTCGGCGTGCTCGATTTTGCAGGTGGCATTGCGCTGCATTTCTGCGCGGGCATTTCCGCATTGGTCGCCGCAGTCATGATCGGCAGGCGGACGGGTTGGACCGGCGCAAACGTCGGGTCGCACAACCCCCATCTCGTCCTCGCCGGAGGCACGATGCTGTTGGTCGGTAATTTTGCCCTCGCAGGCGGGTGGGCGCTGGCCGCCACCGACAGCGCCGGCAGCGCGATCATCAACGCGCATGTCGCTGCGTGCGTCAGTGCTCTGGTTTGGCTCCTGATCGAAAAGCTGCGCACCGGCCACGTCACCGCGATGGGGCTGATCTGCGGGCTGAGCGCCGGCATTGCAGCCATCGCACCAGCCGCCGGGCTGGTTTCGCCCGGGGCTGCCATTTTGATCGGTTTGATCGCCGCTCCGGCCTGTTATTTTGCGCTGCAGGTCGTGACCCAGACGCTGGCGATCGACGACAGCAACCAAGTGTTTGCGCTGCACGGTGTCGGCGGTCTGGTGGGCGCGCTGCTCGTCGCGGTGTTCATGGGCGCAAGCTTTGGCGGTGTCGGTTACCCCGACGGCGGCGGCTTGGGCGGCCAGTTGCTGGCCCAGCTCATCGGGCTGGGCGCGGTGGCGATGTGGTCGATTCTCGGAACGCTCATCGTCGGCTATGGCGTGGCGATGGCCATCCCCATGCGCATCTCCAAAGCCGAGGAACTCGGCGAGGCCGGTGTCATCGTCCAGCCTTCACCCCAGCCCGAGCCGGACGCTGCTGCGCCCGCACCCGGCCCTGTCGGCTGATTACTCCTCGCCCATCCTGAGCGCGGCGATGAAGGCCTCCTGCGGGATGCTGACCGAGCCATATTCGCGCATCCGCTTCTTGCCTTCCTTCTGCTTGTCGAGCAGCTTCTTCTTGCGGCTGATGTCGCCGCCATAGCATTTGGCGGTGACGTCCTTGCGCATCGCGGCGATGGTCTCGCGCGCGATGACCTTGCCGCCGATCGCCGCCTGGATCGGGATCTTGAACAGGTGGCGCGGGATCAGGTCCTTCAGCCGTTCGCACATGCCGCGGCCGCGCGATTCGGCGGTGCCGCGGTGGACGATCATGCTCAGCGCATCGACCGGCTCGGCGTTGACCATGATCGACATCTTGACGAGGTCGCCCTCGCGATAGCCGATCTGGTGGTAGTCGAACGAGGCATAGCCGCGGCTGATCGACTTGAGCCGGTCGTAGAAATCGAACACCACCTCGTTGAGCGGGAGTTCATAGGTCACCTGCGCGCGGCCGCCGACATAGGTCAGATTCTTCTGGATGCCGCGCCGGTCCTGGCACAGCTTGAGGATGCTGCCGAGATATTCATCGGGGCAATAGATCACCGCCTCGATCCACGGCTCCTGGATCTCGTCGATCTTGGTGGGGTCGGGCATGTCTGCGGGATTGTGCAGTTCGATCTCGCCGCCACCGTAGGTCAGCTGGATCTTGTAGACCACGGAGGGCGCGGTGGTGATCAGGTCGAGATCGTACTCGCGGGTCAGCCGCTCTTGGATGATCTCGAGGTGCAGCAGCCCGAGGAAACCGCAGCGGAAGCCGAAGCCCAATGCCGCGCTGCTCTCCATCTCGAAGCTGAACGAGGCATCGTTGAGACGCAGCTTGGAGATGGAGTCGCGCAATTTGTCGAAGTCGTTGGCATCGACCGGGAACAGCCCGCAGAACACCACCGGCTGCACTTCCTTGAAGCCCGGCAGCGGCTTGGCGGCGGGGTTCTTGACCGTGGTGATGGTGTCGCCGACGCGAGTCTGGCTGATGTCCTTGATCTGCGCGGTGATGAAGCCGATCTCGCCCGCCGCCAGCTCGGGCAGCGCCTCGATCTTGGGCCGCATGCAGCCGACGCGGTCGACCAGATGCTCGGTGCCGCCGGCCATGAACTTGATGTTCTGGCCCTTTTTCATCACACCGTTGACGACGCGGACCAGGATGACGACGCCCAGATACGGGTCGTACCAGCTGTCGACCAGCATCGCCTCGAGCGGCGCGTCGCGGTCGCCCTTGGGGGCAGGAATCTTGAGCACGATCTGCTCGAGGATATCGGAGATACCGATACCCGACTTGGCGCTGGCAAGCACCGCTTCGGACGCATCGATGCCGATGATGTCCTCGATCTCCTTGCGGACCTTCTCGGGTTCGGCAGCAGGCAGATCGATCTTGTTGATGACGGGCACGATCTCGTGGTCGTGCTCGATCGACTGATAGACGTTGGCCAGCGTCTGCGCTTCGACGCCCTGCGCCGCATCGACGACCAGCAGCGCACCCTCGCACGCGGCGAGCGAGCGCGAGACTTCATAGGCGAAGTCGACATGGCCCGGGGTGTCCATCAGGTTCAGCTCATACAGCTGCCCGTCCTTGGCGGTGTAGTTGAGCCGGACAGTCTGCGCCTTGATGGTGATCCCGCGCTCTTTTTCGATGTCCATGTTGTCCAGCACCTGCGCGGACATTTCGCGCTCGGTAAGCCCGCCGGTCTGCTGGATCAGGCGATCGGCCAGGGTCGATTTGCCATGGTCGATATGCGCGATGATGGAGAAATTTCGGATGTGCTTGAGTTCGGTCATGTCCGCGCGATTAGCAGGGGTGCGGGCGACTGTCAGCAGGGAATACGCGCATCGACGGTCTGTGGCGACATTGTCACAATGTCCAAGAAAGATGAACACGAGATGAAGCCAATATTGCATCTTGATGTCGATGCCGAATAACATCGTGCAATCGACAGGCAAACCATCGCGCACACAACAGACGCGGGGGCCTGGCAGGGGAACAGGATCGGTCGCTTAAAGCGACTGACTGCACATCATCCATCGATATGGTTCGGTGGATAGGCTTTTATGCAATCCTGGTTGGGGGTTATTTATGTCTTTTTCCAATACAAAGTCGCCAATCGTCTCGATTTCAGCGATGGCGACAGCACTGGCTGTCAGCGGGCTTTTCAGCGCCGGAGCCTATGCGCAAGACGCACAGGAACAGGTTGATACAACCGCTGAGCCTGCCGAAGGTACGATTATCGTCACCGGCAGCCGGCTGTCTCGCGACGCGAATGCCACAGCACCGTTGCCGATCAGCACAGTCACCGCAGAAGCTCTGGCGGCTGCAGGGAACTCCGACGCGACGGCCACCTTGCGCCAGATCCCGGCGCTGATTTCTTCTAGCACGGTTGCCGATTCCATCGAGCGTGGCCCTGCTGGAAGCACGATCGGTATTGCAGCCCTGAACCTGCGTCAGCTTGGTTCGAACCGTACGCTGGTGCTGGTGGACGGATGGCGCCACGTGTCCGGTGTCGCCGGGCAGCAGGCGGTCGATGTGTCGACCATTCCCAACGGTTTGATCGAGCGGGTCGAAGTGCTTACGGGCGGCGCCTCGGCTGTGTATGGCGCTGACGCCGTCACCGGCGTGGTCAACTATGTCCTGAAGAAGGACTTCGAGGGCCTCATTCTAGACGGGGGCGCCAGCATAGCCGATGCGGGCGCAGGCGGCACCTACCGGATCGAAGGAACGATCGGCAAGAATTTCGCCGAAGGACGCGGCAACGTGACCTTCTCCGCAGGCTACACCAAGGATCTGGAAGTCCTGTTCGGCCAGCGCGACTTTACCCGCGACAACGGACGCGGCAACAACAGCACCACTTACGCCAATCCCGACCGGCGCTTCCAGCGTGGTGACATCGTGGCCTCCACGATGCCCAATTTTGCCACGCGCTTCTCGCCAGCTTCGGGCCGCCTGCCGTTCGGCTTTGCCATTCCCACTCAGGCGCAGTTCAACACCTTCTTCCCCGGTCGCGCTCCGACGGCGGCCGAACAGGCGCTGATCGACCGTGCCGCCAATGCGCCCCTTTTCGTCATCGGCCGCGATCCCAAGTTCGCCATCAGCTCGGGCCAGGGCCTGATCTTCCGCAACGACTTCGGATTCTTCGACGCCGACATCAACAACAACGGCGTCAACGATTGCACCGAAAGCTATATCGGCCTCACCGGCTTTGGCGGCGGTGGATGCTATGTCTCCACCCCCGGCGGCGGCGTGAAGATCTTTGAAGATGGCATCATCTCCACCGCCTCCAACCAGTTCGGTGGTGACGGCGCCGTTGAACGCACCAACCAGAGCTCGCTGATCCCGGGCAGCGAACGCATCTACGGCAACTTCCGTGCCCGCTACGAATTTTCGCCGGCAGCCGAGGTCTTCGTTGACGCGAAGTACGCGCGCAACACTACGATTTCGCGCAACAACTACAACACCTTCTACGACAGCCTGCTGATCTTCCCCGACAACCCCTTCATCCCGGCGGTGCTGCAGGCCGATGCCAACGACGCGGGCGGATTGCGGATCAGCCGCGACTTCCTCGATCTGGGTCCGAACATCCAGCGGGCCAAGCGCGAAACCTATCGTCTGGTGGGCGGCGTGATGGGCGACATCACCCCCAACCTGAAATACGAACTGGTCGGCAACTACGGCCGCACAGACAGCTCCGTCACGCAGAGCAACTCGGTGCAGTACGACCGGCTGTTCGCTGCAATCGACGTGGTGCGCGGTCCGAACGGCCAGCCGATCTGCCGTTCCGACATCAGCAACACGCCGCATCCGGGCAGCGAGATCTTCCCCGTGATCGCTCCGGGCTTCTTCACCTTCCGTCCCGGCGATGGCCAGTGCCGTCCGGTGTCGCTGTTCAACGGCACCAATTCGGTGACACCCGAAGGCGTAGCCTTCATCACCACGCCCACGACCAACCGCTTCCGGCTGGAGCAGACCGTGATCACCGGCCTGCTGACGGGGGACACCGGCGGGTTCTTCAACATGCCCGGTGGTGCGATCCAGTTCGCGATCGGCGCCGAGTACCGCAAGGAAAAGTCGCGCAGCCGTTTCAACGACCTGCTGCTGGGCGTGCTGCCCGAGGGATCGCCAGCAGGCCCTGCCGGCACCTTTATCGGCGATATCTCGGACAACCAGTCGCTGCTGTTTGATGCTGCAACGCGTCAGTTCAACGCCGGTGGCTCGTTCGACGTCAAGGAAGTATTCGGCGAGATTTCGATACCGGTCCTCAAGGATACGCCCTTCTTCCACGAGCTCACCGTGGGCGCGGCAGGACGTTACGCAGACTATTCCACCGTCGGCGGAGCGTTCACCTGGAACGTCAACGGCATCTGGGCGCCGATCCCCGATATTCGGTTCCGCGGCACGTATTCGCGCGCCATCCGTGCGCCGAACATCGCAGAACTGTTCGATCCGGCGCAGGGTGCAACCTTCCGTCCGGCAGATCCCTGCAACCAGTCGGCCATCGATGCGCTGCTGGCATCCAACGACCCCAACGCGCAGAACCGTCTGAGCAACTGCCGTGCAGCGGGCATCCCGGTGGGTTATGAGGATCCGCTCACCGCGCGCTTCTCGGGCACCAGCGGCGGCAACCCCAATCTCACCGAAGAAACCGCAACCACCTGGACGGTGGGTGGCGTATTGCAGCCGCGCTTCCTGCCGGGGCTGTCCATCTCCGCCGATTATTACTCGATCGAGATCGAGGATGCCATCGCAGCGGTGACGGCGCAGGACATCGTCAACACCTGCTATGACCTGTCCACCTTCCCGAACCAGTTCTGCGCCCTGTTCGACCGCAACGGTCCGACGGGTCCCACCGCCTTCGGCTTCAACTTCCTGCGTCAGACCCAGCTGAACTTCGGCCGGATCGAAACCTCGGGCATCGATGCCTCGATCAACTATCAGTTCCAGATCAACGGCGCCAACATCGGACTCAATGTCGCCGCGAACTGGACCGAAAAGCTCAACCGCTTCTTCGACCCGGTCGATACCAGCCTGGTCAATCCTGGCCTGCGCGAACTGGGGGTCCCCGAGTGGGCGGGTGTCGGATCGGTCACCTACAATGTCGACGGCTTTACGCTGAACTACTCGCTGCAGTATATCGGCAAGCAGGCGGCGGCATCGGTGATCCAGATCGAACGCATCGAGCAGGAATTCGGCCCTGCCGGATTTGCGCCCGAATACTGGCTTCATAACCTGTCCGTTCGCTACGACATCAACGAGCATCTCGCGATCAGCGGCGGGGTCAACAACATCTCGAACAAGGAACCCTACCTGTCGAGCTCGGCCTATCCGGTGAGCGGCATCGGACGGCTGTTCTTCGTCGGGGCGACCGCGCGGTTCTGATCGCCGAACATCGCTGACATAACCGGGCCGCGCTTCACCCGAAGCGCGGCCCTTTTTTGTGGCACCATCGCCCGGTTGGTGCGTTGAGCGCGCATGACACGCACATGGCTCATCGTGAACGAGGCAAGCGGCAGCTTTGATGCTGACGCCATCGCCGATATTGTAACCCGGTTCGCCGAGGCGGGAGCGCCGGTCGACTGCATCGTACGCTGCCCCGACGAGCCCTTGCCGACGCCGGCCAGGCTGCAGGGCGAAGGCGTGGATATTCTGGCGATCTATGCCGGCGACGGCACCACCAACAGCGCGCTCAAGGAAGCGGCAGGATGGGACGGCGCGGTGCTGATCCTGCCGGGCGGGACCATGAACCTGCTGGCCCACGCGCTGCACGGCGATCAAGCCTGCGACGACATCATCGCAAAGGCCTGCGAGCAGCGGCGTACACGCAAGCTCAATACGGTCGAGATTGGCAGCCATGTCGCTTATGTCGGCGTCATCGCCGGCCCCACGACCAGTTGGGCCAAGGTGCGCGAGGATGCGCGCCATGCGGACGTGACCGATCTGGTGTTCAGCGCGATACCGGCTGCGATCACCGAAAGCCTGAGCGGGCCCCAGGTCGCGGTGCAGGGGATCGAAGGGACCTACCCTGCCATTTTTGCGGCGCCGCGCGATCAGGCGTTGGCGCTGTGCGGCTTCACCGCCTCCAGCATCGGCGACGTCATTGCCCATGCCGGCGCCTGGCTGAACCGGGATTTCCGCGACGGCCCCCGTGTCGATCTGGGCGAGACCGAGCAAGCAACGCTCACCAGCGACGCCGAGACCATCGGCCTGCTTATCGATGGCGAACCCGCCGAATGCGCTCCGGGCGACACGCTGCGCCTGGGCCGCGCGCCGCACAATTTCGTCGACACCCGGGCGCCCGACATTCCATGACATTGCTTTTCCACGCTAGCGATCTGCACTTCGGCGCGGAGGACAGCGCAGCCCTCGACTGGTTTGTGGACCGGGTCGCGCAAGAGGCGCCAAGAGCGGTGGTGATCACCGGCGACCTGACCATGCGCGCGCGGTCTCGCGAGTTCGCTGCGGCCCAGACCTGGCTTGCTGGCCTGGGCGTTCCGGTGTTGATCGAGCCGGGCAATCATGACCTTCCCTATTTCAACCCGGTCCGGCGGATCTGGCGGCCTTATGGCCGGGTAATGCGGCTGCAGGAGCAGTTGCACGACGGGGTGAGCCTGGACGGCGTGCATCTGGTATCGCTGCCGACGACGGCCCGCGCGCAGTGGCGACTGAACTGGTCGAAGGGCAAGGTCGGCAGGCGTGCGCTACATGATGCGGTGCAGTCGCTGGAGACAGCCCCGCCAGAGAAGTGCCGGATCGTCCTCACCCATCATCCGCTGATCGAGGCTGCCACCCAGTCGAGCGGCCGGACGACCGGCGGACGAGCAGCCTTGGAGGCGATCTCCGCGGCCGGCGCGCACGCCGTGTTGTCCGGCCATGTCCATGACCCATTCGACAAGGACGTGACCACCGCCTTTGGCTCGGTAAGGCTGATCGGCGCCGGTACCCTGTCGGAGCGCGTGCGGTCTTGGCGTCCATCGTTCAACCGCATCACGGTAACCGACGGCAATTTGTCGACCGATGTGTGCGTGATGAATTAACACGCTATAATCGACTGAAACTTACAATCGTCATCCACGCTGATAGTTTATCCTCCGTCCAGGGGGGATTCGCAGCATGCTCAGAAAACCGTTCAATCCGTTCGAAGCGGCAATCTGGCGCAGACTGGCCGAAACCCTGTTCGTCGAACCGGCGCAGATGGCGGTCACCCCGCAGCAGGTGGTCGACAATCTGCAGCGCCTGTTCGCCAATATCGAGGGCAACACCCCGCGCGACACTGCGCTATCGGTGATCGCAACATGGGTGGTGCTGGGTGGGCCGATCTGGCACTTCGCGCCGCGGTCTTTCCGCATCTGGCGGGTCGAGCGGCGGCTGAAGAACAGCCGGATCGACCTGTTCCAGGACATGGCGCGAATCCGGGGCATCGTCTACGCCGGCTATTACGGCCACTGGCTCGATAGCGACGATGAAAACGCCAGCGATGCCGCCTCCGAGGATGCGAACCGTAACAACCCGGTGTTCGCATCCATGGGGTTCACGCTGCCGCGCCATCGCGCCCGCGCCGGAACACCCGATGATCCACAGATCGAAGAGCACATCGGCTTCGATCTGCCGCATACCGTGTTCGTCGGCGAGGATGCGATCCCCGACAGCGTCGAGGTGGTGGTGATCGGTTCGGGCGCAGGGGGTGCGGTGGCCGCCTCCAACCTTGCCGATCAGGGCTACGAGGTGCTGGTGGTCGAAGCCGGACCCTATCTGCCGAGCAGCCGGATGACGCCCAACGAGGCTCATATGTCGTCCAGCCTGTTCAAGGACGGGGCGATCCAGACCACACGCAACCGCGACATCATCATCTTTCAGGGCCGCACCGTCGGCGGCTCCACCGTGGTCAACAACGGCATCTGTCTGCGGCTCGAGCGCGAGGGCGAAACCCATCCCGACGCCAATGACGTGCTGGCCACCTGGCGAGCGCTCGGCGCAGGAGTCGACGCCGACGTGCTGGAGGCGAGCTATTGCCGCGTCGAGACGCGGCTGGGCGTGCACGAGATCGACCGCAGGCTGGGGCGCAACAACGGCACCCGGCTGCTGACCGGCTGGGACGCCTATCGCGCGAACTCGAGCGACCCGATGGACCAGCGCGCGATCTCGGGCTGGTTCCGCAAGAATTGGGGCCAGAAGACCGAGCCCAACCATTGCGTCTCGTGCGGCTACTGCAACACCGGCTGCCCTTACGGCCGCAAGCGCGCGATGCCCGAGAGCTTCCTGCGCCACGCAACGATGAGCGCACCCCGCAAGGCCCGCATCCTGGCCCATGCCGAAGTGTCGCACATCGGCTGGGGCGCGCGCGGAGCCGACGGCAGGCGTGTGGCATCGTCGGTGCAGGTGGTGCTGCCCGATGGCCGCGCCAAGACGGTCCGCGTCACCAAAGGCGTAGTGGTGGCTGCGGGCACGATCGCGTCGAGCAACATCCTGTCTGCGAGCGGGATCGAGGGCACCGGCAAAGGCATTTCGCTCAACATCGCCTGCCCCGTCCCCGCGCTGATGCCCGATCCGGTGCTGGCGTGGGACGAGGACCAGATGGCGACCTTCATCGACCGGGGCGATTTCCTGATCGAGAGCCATTTCCAGCCACCGATGAGCATGGCGTCGCTGGTGCCCGGCTGGTTTGACGAGCATTTCCGGCGGATGCTCAACTATAACCGCCTGGCATCGGCAGGCGCATTGTTCCCCGCCGACCGGCTGGGCGAGATCAAAAAGGGCAAACTGGGCTTCGAGCTCAAGCCGACCGACCTTGCGGTGTTGCGCAGGGCGCTATCGACACTGACCAAGGTGCATTTCGCGGGCGGCGCGCTGGAGGTGTATCCTGCCCTGCTCCACGGCGAAACGCTGCACGCGGGGATGAGCGATGCCGAGATCGACAGCTTCTACTGGGAGCATATCGAGGAGCCCGACGATGTCGTGCTGTCCTCTAGCCACCCGCATGGCGGCAATGCGATCAACGCCGACCCGACCAAGGGCGTGGTCGATCTGGATCAGCGGGTACACGGAAACGCCAATGTGCTGGTCACCGATGCCAGCGTGATGCCGAGCTGCATCCGCGTCAATGCCCAGCTTACCACCATGGCGATGGCCGACCGGGTGACGCACGGACGGCGGGTGTTCGGCTGACCCCGAAAGCCGGCTAGCCTTCGTCCCAGCGCGCGGCGTCGGCGTAATCCTCGTCGCGGGGCTCGATCCACTGCCGACCTTCCGCGCCGGTCTCGCTTTTCCAGAACAGGGCGCGGCTCTTGAGGAAGTCCATCAGGAAGTCGGCGGCCTCGAACGCGGCGCGGCGATGCACACTCGCGGTGGCAACCAGGACGATCGGTTCGTGCGGCGTCATCTCGCCGACCCGATGGATCACAAGCGCCGCCTCGAGCGGCCAGCGGCTCGCTGCACCGGCCACGGCCTCGGCAATCCCGCGCTCGGTCATGCCGGGGTAATGCTGCAGACTAAGGATACTGACCTCGCCGCCCTGGCTCGACGGCCGCACCAGTCCGGTAAAGCTCACCAGCCCGCCGGCATTTTGCAGCGACGACCGGAATGTGGCCAACTCGGACTCAGGGTCAAACGGCAGCGATACAATGCGGATATCGGTCCGCATTTCAGCCTCCGCTGACAGGGGGCAGGAACGCCAGCTCGTCCTCGTCCTCGACCAGCGCGTCGCCATCGACGATCGCCCCGTTGATGGCATAGCGGACGCGCGGTTCGGCCAGAGCGCTGCCCAGCAGGTCATCGCTGGCGCCAATGATGCCGATCAGATCGCTGATCGCGTGCGGTTCGCTCAGGCCGAGAGTGCGCTCGGCGCCGCCCGCCAGATCGCCCAAACGGCCAAAGAACAGCAACTGTGCCATCGTCCGCGCTCAGCCGCCGGTCATCGACATATGCCGCGCCAGTGCCGGTGCGGCGCCGGGCGCATCGATCTGAAAGTCATGGCGCTCAGGCTTCCTGGCGATCGCTCGGTCGAGCGCCGCATCGAGCGCAGCATCGCTGTCGGGGCCGCGCATCGCTGCGCGCAGATCGACCTGGTCGTTCTGGCCGAGGCACATGAATATCTGCCCTGTCGCCGTCACCCGCACGCGGTTGCAGTTGGCGCAGAAGTTGTTGGTGAGCGGGGTAATGAAGCCCAGCCGCCCTCCGGTTTCCGCGACATCGACATAGCGCGCCGGACCGCCGCTATCGTGCGGACTGGGGTTCAATGTCCAATCCCGCTCCAGCCGGTCACGCACAGCCGTCAGCGGCAGATAATGGTCGAACCGGTCTTCTTCCACTTCACCCAGCGGCATCACCTCGATCATGGTGACATCAAACCCGCGGCCATGCGCCCAGCCGATCAGCGATGGCAGTTCTTCCTCGTTCAGGCCCTTCAGCGCAACGGTGTTGAGCTTGATCTTGAGGCCCGCGCGGTCGGCAGCATCGAGGCCTGCCAGCACCTGCGCCAACGCATCGCGCCGGGTGAGCTGCGCGAACAGATCGGGCTGCAGCGTATCGAGCGACACGTTGATCCGGCGCACGCCGGCATCGACCAGCGCACCGGCATGCTGCTTGAGCTGCGTCCCGTTGGTGGTCAATGTCAACTCGTCGAGGCCCTGGCCAAGCTCGCGGCCCAACGTCGCGATCAGCGTCATCAGGTCGCGGCGGACCAGCGGCTCGCCCCCGGTCAGCCGGATCTTGCGCACGCCGCGGGCGATGAACGCCTGCCCCAACCGGGCGAGCTCTTCGAGGCTCAAAACGTCCGCCTTGGGCAGAAACTGCATGCGCTCGGGCATGCAATACGTACAGCGCAGGTCGCAC
Organism: Blastomonas sp.; assembly: GCF_030373265.1. Taxonomy (GTDB): domain Bacteria; phylum Pseudomonadota; class Alphaproteobacteria; order Sphingomonadales; family Sphingomonadaceae; genus Blastomonas. Next base: position 44,444 of record NZ_JAUCZC010000023.1, on the reverse strand, counting down.
CGGTCGGTCACGGAGAGGCGCACGTAACTGATCGTGCGGGCAAAACTGTCGATCAAAGGGCGTGCGGTTACCAAAGTCATTGGAAGAGGACTACAGCAAGCACGGGCACCCGCCCACCCTCAATTTTGGGATTGCTCGGGTGCGGGCGCCTTGTTCGGCACGGGCACGATGAGCGGCGCATGCCGCCAGCGCACCAGCAGCCGAACCAGATCCAGCCCCGACAGCCCCAGGGTGGCGGTGTTGCGCAAGGGATGCACATTGACCCTGGGCTGAGCGGCAAGCACTTCGTCGAGCACCAGTTGCACGCGCCCGTTCGAGTCGTTGAACGCCGCGAGCGGGGTCACCGAGCCGGGGGTGATGCCAAGCAGCTCTACCATCTCGTCGGCACTGCCGAAGCTGAACCTGCCTGCGCCCACGATGTGGCGCAACGCGCCAAGATCGACTTGCTTTTCCGCCAGCACCGTCACCAGATAGAACTGGCCGCCGGTGTCCTTGAGAAACAGGTTCTTGGTGTGCGCGCCGGGCACGCGCCGCTCCACAGCGCTGCTTTCGAGCACGGTAAAGACGGCTGCGTGCTCGACCTGATCGAAGACGATGCCGGCGGCAGTGATTTCGCTGTGCAGGCGGCTGTCGTCGCTCATGTCCGCGTCAGTCTGCCGCCAACGCGAGCTTCTGGAAGAACTGCAGCTGCGGAACGCGCAGGTCCGCGCCGCTGGCCTTGGGCCAGTTGCTCACCACCGCGATCACCATCTTCTTCTCAGGCACGATCAAAATCGCCTGGCCAAAAATGCCCTGCCCGCCCCAGGCGCCGCCGGGATAGGTCCACCATTGATAGCCATAGCCGAAGCCCGGCAGGCCGATGGGGGCCTGCTCCTTGCCCGCGTCGGCAAACCAGCCTTCGGGCACCTGCCCCGCGCCGCCTTCCATCGCGAAAAGCCCCATTCGGGCATAATCGGCCAGCCGGATCGACAGGCAGCAGCCGCCGACATTCTGTCCAGCCGAATCGACCATCCAGAACAGGTCGCCTTCGAACCCTGCGGGCTTGACGATCTTCTCTTCGGCATATTCGGTCAGCGTCTTGCCGGTGGCGCGCTGCACGATGACGCCGATCAGGTTGGTTTCGCCGGTCTTGTAGACCCATTTGCTGCCCGGCTCGGCTTCGCGCGGAAGCGTTTTCATGTACGCGCTGTTGGGGTCCTCGCCGGGGCCGACCGCAACCGAGAGCATCTTGACAACATCGCTGTTGGGGTCGGTGTAATCCTCGTTCCATTTGACCCCCGAGGTCATCGTCAGGATCTGCTTGACCGAAACGCCGTCATAGCCGCTACCCTTGAGCTCGGGCACGTACTTCGTCACCGGATCGTCGATCGAGGCGATCAGCCCGTCCTTGACCGCGGCGCCGACCAGCGTCGAGGTGAACGATTTGGCCACAGAGAAGCTGGTCCAGCGATCTTCTGCGCCCAGCCCCAACCCATAGCGTTCGAGCCGGACCTTGCCGTCCTGGATCACCATCAGCCCGGCGACGTTCTGCGCTGCCATGAACGCCTCGATCTCGGCATCGCTGACGGGCAGGTCAGCGCCTTTGGCCAGAGCGCGGGGCGTGCCGGCCTTGGCGGTAGTCCCGGGGAACTGCGCTTCCATGGCGCGGAAGTTGGCTGAGCGCTGCGCGTCCGACCAGAACAGGATCTGTGCGCCTGCGGTGCGCACCCGCTCCATCTCGGCCGCGCTCATCTGCTGGATAGGCTTGATCGTGGGGCTCGCTTCCTTCGCCCCCGCAACACCGCCCGCGCCGATCGCCAGCGCACACGCCGCTGCAAAACTTGTCCAAACCCGCATTGCCCTGTCTCCTGTCATGTTTTTATCTTTGCGTGCGCCGCGAGCGCGCGCTCGCGTGCCTGTTTATGCGCGATGCGCTTCTTGGGATAGCCCTTGACGAACTTGCCCGCAGCTTCGGGATCATGGATATCCTTGTCGGACAGATCCGCCAATTCGGGCACCCATTGCCGGATATAGCCCGCCGCATCGAATTTGTCCGACTGGGTCAGCGGCGCCATGATGCGCACGAACATGTTCGAGTCCACGCCCGAGCCCGATGTCCACTGCCAGTTCGTGGCGTTCGATCCGTAATCCGCATCGACCAGCGTATCCCAGAACCACGCCTCCCCTACCCTCCAATCGACCAGCAGGTGCTTGATCAGGAACGAGGCGGCAACCATCCGCACGCGGTTGTGCATCCACCCGGTCGCCCAGAGCTGGCGCATCCCGGCATCGACCAGCGGATAGCCGGTGCGCCCCTGCTGCCAGGCTTCGACGTCGGCTTTAACCTCGGAATCCGCAGGATCGCGCCATGGAAACGCATCGAAGGCATCACGAGCGTTCGCCTTGCCGTAATCGGGATATTGCGCGATCACGTTCTGCGCGTAATCGCGCCAGACCAGCTCCTTTAGGAACACTTCCACCGATCCGCCGGCCTGCATCGTCGCATGCCAGACCGTGGCGGGCGAAATCTCGCCGAAGTGCAGATGCGGCGACAGGCGCGACGTGCCTTCGATCGACGGCAGGTTGCGCCGGTCCTCATAGTGCTTTGCCTTGTCGAGAAAGGCCTCGACCCGGTCGGCAGCGCCTGCCTCGCCAGGCGTCCACTCTTCGCCAAAACCGGTCGCCCAATCGGGCTTGGTCGGGAGCAGCTTCCAATCGACGAGCGTGTCGCTCTTCGGCCATGCCTTGGGTCCATCCAGCGCATCGGGTGCGGGCACCGGCTTGGGCGGCGGCATGTGCTGCGCCAGCGCACGCCAGAACGGGGTGTATATCTTGTACGGCTGCCCGGCGCCGGTCGTCACCGAGCCGGGCGGCATCAGATAGTTCCCAGGGTGACATTCAAGCGCGCAGCCATCCGGCAGTGCCGCCTTGAGCGCGCGTTCTGCATTGCGCCACCACGGTTCGTAATGCCGCAGACAATGCACCGCCGCCGCATCAGTCTCGCGGGCAAGGTCGGCAAGCACATCGGCGGCAACACCGCGGCGCAGCACCAGCCTCGAGCCCCGCTTGCGCAGGTCCGCATCAAGCGCGCTCAGGCTGTGGTGCAGCCACCAGCGCGATGCTCCGCCCATCATGCGGTGCTTGGGCGTTTCGTCGTCGAGGACATAGACCGGGATCACCGGCCCACACGCGGCGGCCGCAACGAACGCCGCCTGATCGGCGAGCCTGAGGTCGCGGCGCAACCAGACGATGGCGGGCCGGGTCACGGCCGATCCTTGACATCGACGACGACGGAAAACCGGTCGGCAATGGGCGAACTGTCAAAACGCGCGTCCCGCAAAGTCACTCTCTTGCCCCCAGCTATGTCGGTCAAATGGGCATATGGGATTCGCGCCCAGAACAGAAAGGCCTGCGCATCAGAGTTTTGCGCCGCTGCGCGCGCCACCCAGGGACTCGCCATGTTGGTGGCGGCAGCGCCCCGCTGTAGCGTAAGCGCCGGCGTACCAAAGGCCCTGTAATCGCCCCTGCCAATCATCGCATCGCCGCGCCAGAGCATTTCGCGCTGCCAGAACAGCACCGGCACAGGATTTGCGATCACCAGATCGGGCGCAATCCCGCGCTGCTCCCGCACTGCGATCGCGGTGTCCTGCTCGGCCTTGGCCGAGAGGGCATAGTTTCCACCGATGTACAGCAGCGCCGCTACCAGCACAGCCTGCGCGGGGCGCTCCCAGCCGGGCTTGCCCACCGCTTCCCTGCGACGCGACGCCCATATGCCCAAAGGCAGGATCGTCCACAGCACCGCATCGATGATGAACAGGGTGTCCCCATAGAACCAGCGCGGCGAGAACGGCTCAAGCAGCCGGATGCCGTAATTGTTCATGTAGTCGAGCGCCGGGTGCGACAGCGTGCCGATATAGGCGAGCATCAGCAACGGCAGCGGGCGCACCGGTAGCCGTCCCTTTGGCCGCTTGCGCCGTCGCACCTGCCAGCGTTCGAAGCCGATCATTGCCCCGGTCAGCAGCAGCGGCAGGATCAGCAGCGCGATCGGGCCATGCGACCACCCGCGTCGCAACGCCAGCGATTGCGTCCCCAATACGCTCAGCACCGCATCGATATCGGGCAGATTGGCCGCGATGATCAGCGTCGGGACCGCCAGACCGGTCATCCGCTTGAGCCCGGCCTGCGCCAGCGCCCATCCGGCCAGGCCGTGCGTGAAATTGTCCATGGGCGCTCAGTCCACTGCTTTGGCAGGTACGCGCGCAAGGCGGACATTGTCCATCACCGCACCATCGCAGGCCTTGCGACCATCGGAAGGATCGACCAGCGTGATCGTGCCCCTCCCAACCGCGTGGCCCATGTCGTTTGCCAGGCTGAAGACGAACCCGGTGTCCTCGTCGACGCCAACACCGGTGACGGCGTCGGCATCGATACAGGCGACAGCGCGCACCAGCCGGGTCAGGCGTCCACGCTGGCTGAAATGCTGATCAAAAACGATATTCGTCAGGAAACCGAGACCCTTCGCCAGCACCAGCGGCGCGCCCTCGGCGTCCTCACCGGTGGCGGCACAGTCGGCAAGACGCCGCGAAACCGGCGCGGTCAACGCGACATCGGGACTGCCGCAACCGATCATGTGCTCGCCCAGCACCGCTGCGCCCGCGCTGGTCCCGCCGATCACCGCGCCCTGCATCAGCCGTTGGCGGATCGCAGCGAGCATCGGCGTGTCCTTGCCATCGGGCATGACCAGCGCAGCCAAGATCCGGGCCTGATCGCCGCCGGCAAACCAGATCAGCCCGGCGCGATCGATTTTCGCGATTTCGTCGGGATCGCTCGCACCACCCGACCAGCGCGATTCATCGGCGTCGGGGGTCTCTGGATCGTCGATTACAGCCACATGCACCAGACCAACGCGGCGGCGATCGACGCCGTGCCGCGCGAGCGCATCGGCAAAGCGCGTCGCCGATCCTCCCGGTGAGCCCGAGGCGGCGGGGATCACGACAATATCCAGCGCATCGTCGGGCATGGCATCGATCAGCGCCCGAAACACCGCAGCATTGTCATCCGCGAGCGCGCCTCCCACGGCCACCACGGTGCCCGTCTCGGCGAACGCGGACACGGATGCCGCCGCCAGCAATGCTGCGCACAAAATTTTCATGCTGCAGGCCAATCATCGGGCAGGTCGAGCAGCGCACGCAGATCGGCCAGCGCCTGTGCCTCGCCGGTCACCTTGATTGCAGCCATGCCCATTGCGGCGGCTGGCTTGCAGTTCACCCCGAGATCGTCAAGATAGATGCAGGCTTGCGGCGCCACATCGAGCGCCTCGCACATCATCGCATAAATGCGCGGGTCAGGCTTGCGGACACCCGCTTGGCTGCTTTCGATGACATGATCGAAGCGCGCCAAGATCGTGGAGATTTCAGCAGCACGGCTATCGTCGAACACCATCGCCGACCCTTTGCCGGCACGGACATTGTTGGTGATACAGCCGAGCGTGTAGCCGCTTGCCTTGAGTGCATTGAACGCGGCAACCATGCGCGGGCGAACGTCGCCTGCCAGACACGAAATGACATCGGCCCCGCGGATCTCCAGCCCCAGCGCGTGCGCCTCAGCAGCGAAAGCCTCGTCAAACGCAGCCGCATCGATTTCGGCCCGCTCAAACCGCGCCCAGGCGTTATCATCGGGGTCGGCGGCGTTGATCTGCCGGATGCAGTCGCGCGGAAGCCCTCGCTCGGCCTCGAGCCGGTTGAACGCCTCGAACGGCGATGAGGTGATCACCCCGCCGAAATCGAAAATCACCGCTGAAAAGCTCATGGAATGATGACCAGCCCCGTCTTCGCATCGGCCTTGCCTTCGACCGTCTGGCGATAGGCGTCCAGCGCGGCCTCAGCGCCCTCGCGTTTCTCGATACCCAGCAGCTTTGGCGCAAGATCGACGAAGCCCCGCCAGGCAGCTTCCAGCTTCTGACGGAAGACGTCAGGTCCCCATTCGCCGATCCGCTTGTCGCTGCGACCCGGCGCGAAGAACATCTGCCGTGCCGGGCCCGCCATCGCGGCGCCGCTATCGGTAGAATCCCAGTGTGATTTGCCGACCACGATCGATGCCTTCAGCGCATCGCCGAAATGGTTGTGGACGCTGGCCGCCACCTCGGGGTTGCCCGCCATGTCGACCATCGCGCTTGCGATGCTGGCGTCCATCGCCGCAATGGCGTCATAGGTCACGACCTGGTCATACAAGCCAAGCGATGCGACATAAGCGGCATTGCCCTGGCTGGTCAGACCGACGATCCGCGGCCGCGCCGAACGCTGGCCGAGCGCATGCGCCAAACCGATTGCGGTCTTGCTCGAGGCGCTGGCGACCAGCACCTGTTCGGCGCCATAATCCCCTTCATCCTCGAGCTGATCAGCGATCAGCCAGCCCGTGAGAAACAACGGACGGAACACCGGCCAGTAATCATGATCCTGCGTGCGGTAGTCGCCCAGAGCATCGATCCGCTGATACTGGTTGTAGATCACCGGCAGCGTGGTTCGCCTTGGTGTCATGTCAGTAAAGCCGTGTGCGCTGACCTTGCCCGGCAGCAGCACGGCATGGCTCGCCATCGGGAAATAGCCGTAAAGCTGCGTTCCGGCCGCTACGCCTTCGTGCGCGCTGCGGCTGACGGTTGCAAATCCCCAGACCGGAAGGCGGCCCGGCGCATCGCGCTCGGCGAAGAAATCCCAATAGCCCTGATCGTTGCCGAACAGGCCGAGCGGCTTGCCAAACACGGCATAGGTCACGTTGTTCGCGGTCATGGCATACAGGTCGAGCGTGACCTCGACCGCGCCATCGGGAAGGTCGGCCTCGGGCGCGTCGACGATTTGCGCCTTGGCGATATGGTCGCGGTCGATGTCGATGGCCCAGCGTTGGTTGGTCACGGTCTTGGTTCCTCGTTCCAGATATCTATAAGGCCGTCACCCCCGCGAAGGCGGGGGTCCCGCTTATGCGGGGCGGTCAGCGCAGTAGCGGGATTCCCGCATTCGCGGGAATGACGGGTGTTGCAGCGCTATCAGACATTGAGATAGTTCAACTTCGCGCCGCCGCGGGGCCAGTCCATCTTGACCAGCCGCCCGGTGCCCGACAGCGTGATCCACGCGGTCTTTAGGTCGGGCCCGCCAAAGCAGATGTTGGTCGTGAACGGATCATCGGTGGCCACGAATTCGACAAGGTCGCCTGTCGGCGCCACCACCGAAATCCCGCTCTGGCCAATCGTGGCGACGCAGACGTTGCCAGCCCCGTCGACGCCAAGCGAATCGAAGAAGGTGTAACCACCTGGGCTGTACAGAAATGTCCCGCTCGGCCCGAGCAGCCCCTGGTTGAACGCGATCTCGCCGGGCGCGGCGACATCATAGGCCCACAGCTTGCAGGTATAGGTCTCGGCGACATACAGCGTTTTGCCATCGGGAGAGAGCCCGATGCCGTTTGGGTTTTCCATCGGGAAGATGGCTTCTTTCAGCAGCGAACCATCGGCCTTGGCATAGAACACGCCGGTGACGTCGCGCTCGCGCTCGCGGGTCTTGCCGTGATCGGTGAACCAGAAGCCGCCCGCGTCATCGAACACGATATCGTTGGGGCCGCGCAAAGTGCACCCGAAATCGCCATCCTTGTAGAGGGTCTCCACCGCGCCTGTGTCCAGATCGACCCGCTCGATCCTCCCGCCGGAGTAATCGTGCGCCTGACCATGCGGCACCAGCAAACCGGCGCGCTCGATATAGTGAAAACCGCCATTGTTGCAGACATACAGCTTGCCGTCCGGGCCGAGCGCGGCGCCATTGGGACCGCCGCCCAGTTCTGCTATGACCTGTTGCGATCCATCGGGAAGCACCCGGGTGACACAGCCGCGCTCGATTTCAACCAGCACCACGCTGCCATTGGGCATCGCCACCGGGCCTTCGGGAAAGCGCAAGCCTTCGGTTACCAGCTCCATCCAGAATCCTCCCGCTTACAGTCTTGTTAGTGCGCATCATTGCGGTTGCGGCAACGTGTGTCCACCCTGCAAACCGATCCGGTACGCAATCAAAACGACGCTTGAGCCAATCGCGATTCGCTCCTAGACGCTTGGCTTTAATGACATCGCCAGAAAACCTCTCCGTCCGCCGTCCCGCCAGCGATTATCCGCCCGGTAGCATGGCGTTTCCGCACCGGCATCTGCTGGGCATTGCCGGTCTGCAGCCCTGGGAGATCGAGTTCCTGCTCGACGAGGCCGAGCAGTGGGTCGATATGAACCGGCGTCCAAGCAAGCATGACGGTCGGCTGGCGGGCCTCACGCTGATCAATGCCTTCTTCGAGAACTCGACCCGGACGCTGCTCTCGTTCGAGATCGCCGGCAAGCGCCTCGGCGCCGATGTCGTCAACATGCACGCCGCGCAGTCGAGCGTGAAGAAGGGCGAGACGCTGATCGACACCGCTGTGACGCTGAACGCGATGCGCGCCGATGCCATCGTCATCCGTCATGGCAGCTCGGGCGCGGTGCAGCTGATCGCCGACAAGGTCGGTTGCCCGGTGCTCAATGCCGGTGATGGCACTCATGAACACCCGACCCAGGCGCTGCTCGATGCGCTCACCATCCGCCGCCGCAAGGGCAAGATCGCAGGGCTTCGCGTCGCGATCTGCGGCGACATATTGCACAGCCGGGTGGCGCGATCGAACATGATCTGCCTGTCGACGCTGGGCGCCGAAGTGCGTGTGGCCGGGCCGCCCGCGCTGATGCCGCCGGCGGTCGAAACCATGGGCGGAACCCCCTGCCGTGATTTTGCCGAGGCGCTCGACGGTGCAGACGTGGTAATGATGCTGAGGCTGCAGAACGAGCGGATGCAGGGGCAGTTTATCCCCTCCCCGCGCGAATTCCGCCACCTTTACGGCCTGACCGATGCGAAGCTCGCGCTGGCCCAGCCCGATGCGCTGGTGATGCACCCGGGCCCGATGAACCGGGGAATAGAGATCGACAGCCATATCGCCGACAACATCGAACGCTCTGCGATCACCGATCAGGTCGAGATGGGGGTCGCGATGCGCATGGCGTGCCTCGACGTGCTGACCCGCAGACGCCGCGGCGTGGAGGGCTGGACATGAGCAAGCTTCCCGCCCGCCCGCTGACCATCACCAACGGCTGCCTGGTGCTGCCGGGTCATGCCGATCCGGTGCCCGGCGCGCTGCGCATCATCGGCGACCGGATCGCGGGCATCGGCGATGTGACGCCCGGCGCGGACGATGTCGTCCATGACGCCAGAGGCGCGCTGATCGCGCCGGGTCTGGTGGACCTTGGCGTCTTTGCGATCGATCCCCCCGCCTTCCATTTTGGCGGCATCAGCCGCGCGGCTTTGATGCCCGACCAGAACCCGCCGCTGGACCACCCTGCCCGCGTCCGCTTCGCCGCCTATTCGGGCAAGCCCGATTTCTGGGTCCACCCGCTGGCGGCCGCCACCCGCGATCTGGCGGGCAGCGAGATGGCCGAGATCGGGTTGATGAAGGAGGCCGGCGCACGCGCGGTCGCCACCGGTCGTCGCTGGATCATCGACACCGGCGTGATGCACCGGCTGATGCAATATTGCGCGATGCTGGGTCTGCCGCTGATCGTCCACAGCCAGGACCATGGCCTGTCGGGCAACGCCGTCGCCACCGCTGGCGAGATGGCAACCCGGCTCGGCCTGCCACAGGCGCCGGCAGAGGCGGAGAGCATCGCGATCGCGCGCGACCTGGCGCTGGTGCGGATGACCGGCGCACGCGTCCATTTCCGCCAGGTGACCACGCGCGCGGGTCTGGCGCTGATCCGCGCTGCCAAGGCCGAAGGACTGCCCATCACCGCCGGGATTACACCCGCGCACCTGTTCCTCTCCGACGTCGCGTTGGGGGGCTTTCGCACCTTCGCCCGCCTGTCGCCGCCGCTGCGCTGCGAGGACGACCGCCAGGCCGCGATTGCCGCGGTGGGCGATGGCACCATCGATGTCATCGCCTCGGGGCATGATCCACGCGGTCCCGAGGACAAGCGTCTGCCGTTTGCGGATTCGCAGCCTGGAATGGCGGGCGCCGAAACCCTGCTGCCGCTATCGCTGGGACTGGTCCGCGACAGCGTGATCTCCACCGAACGGCTGTTCGACCTGATCGCCGCCAACCCTGCGCGCATCCTGGGTGTCGAGGCCGGCGCGTTGCGCACCGGGTTCGAGGCCGATGTCATGCTGGTCGATCCCGACCGCCCCTGGCAGGTGGATTCGTCCCGGATGGCCGCCAGCGCGGGCAACACCCCGTTCGACCGGCTTCCGGTGCAGGGCCGCTGCGTCGCGTTGTTCAAGGGCGGGCGGCTGGTCGATCAGATGAAGGGCTGAGCCGCTCCTGCTCAGTCAAACCCGGCCAGGAACGCCGCGACATTTGCGCCCAGCGCATCGACCGCATAGCCGCCTTCCATGACGATCACCGTCGGCAGGTCGAGGGCCGCAATCGATGCCGCGATCGGCGTATAGTCCGCCGTCTGCAGCGCGAATTGCGAGATCGGGTCGCCCGCAAAGGTGTCCGCTCCGAACGATACGCCCAGGAAATCCGCACCGAAGTCGCGGATCGCCGCGAGGCCAGTCTCCAGCGCGGCGCGATATCCCACAAGGTCGGTGCCGCGCGGCAGCGGCAGGTTGAGCGTAGCCCCCTCGCCCGCGCCTGCCCCGCGCTCGTCGGCGTGGCCCCAGAAGAAGGGATAGTCGGTCACAGGATCGGCATGAAGCGAGACGAACAGCACATCGCCGCGTTCGTAGAAGATGTCCTGCGTACCGTTGCCGTGGTGGTAATCGATATCGAGGATCACGATGCGCTGCTTGCCGGCTGCCAGCGCCGCTTCAGCCGCGATCGCGACATTGTTGAGAAAGCAATAGCCGCCCAGATAGTCCGCGCCGCAATGATGCCCTGGTGGACGACACAGGGCAAAGGCTGCCCGATCTCCCGCCAGCACCGCCTCGGTCGCCGCCAGCGCGGATTGCGCACCCCAATAAGCGCTGGTCCATGTCCCCGCCGCAATCGGGCTGGCAGCATCGAAGCTGAACTGGCCAAGATCGGCATCGATCCGGTCGAGCTTGAGCGGACGCCTGCCAACGATCGGCCAGGCATAGCCATGCGCATCGCCATCACGCCCTGCCTCGACCCAGCGCTGGTGCGCGGTCTGCAGGAACGCGAGGTAATCGTCGCCATGCACCCGGCGGATCGGCTCAACCCCGCAGTCGCGCGGCGCCTCGACCTGCGTCAGCGTCGCCAGCACATTCTCCATCCGCCCGCGATGCTCTGCATGCGGCACATAGGCACCGTTGTGCAGCTCTACCGCCGGCGCATGGTCGTGCTGGCGCGGGTCGAAGAATACCCTCATTGCGCAAACAGCTTCTTCAGGAACATCGTCTCAACCTCGCGGCGAAGATCGTTGTTCGCCTTTTTCATGAAGCCATGGCCTTCGTCGGCATACAGCACGTACCAGGTTTCCACTCCGTTGCCGCGCAACGCTGCGACCACCTGATCCGATTCGGACTGCGGCACGCGCGGATCGTTCGCGCCCTGCATCACCAGCATCGGCTTGGTGATCTTGCCCACATTCTTGAGCGGCGCGATCCGCTCGAAAACTGCGCGCATCTTAGGGTCGCGCTCGTCGCCATATTCGGCACGGCGGTTGTCGCGGCGATACGCCTCGGTGTTCTCCATGAAGCTGATGAAGTCGCTGATGCCGTAGCGCTCGACTCCGCCGACAAGCCTGTCGGAATAGAACGTCATGCTGGCAAGCGACATATAGCCGCCATAGGACTGGCCATAGACCGCGATGCGATCCGCATCCATGCCCGGTTGCCGGCCCGCCCAGTCGATCAGCGCGCCGATATCCTTGACGCTGTCCTCGCGCAAAGGACCGTTGTCGAGGTTGAGGTAGCGCGTGCCATAGCCGTCCGATCCGCGCACGTTGGGCAGGATCACGATGGCACCCAGCACATCGGCGAAATACTGCGCGCCGGGGTTCCACGATGGCCGGGTCTGCGCCTCGGGTCCGCCATGGATATCGATGATCACCGGCAGCTTCGCATCGGAGGCAGCGTTCTTTGGCCGATAGACAAAGGCGGGGACCGAAAGCCCGTCAAAGCTCTTGAAGCGCACCAGTTCGGGCTCGACCAGCCTGGCCGGGTCCAACTCGCCAGCCTCAGATTGTGTCCAGCGGGTCACCGCACCTGTGCCCAGGTCAACGTCCCAGACATCGCCCGCGGTGGTCGCGTTGGTGAGGCCGATGGCTAGCTTTCCGCCATCGGGCGAGAATTCCAGCGCGGTGACGACGCCACGCGGCAATTCAGGCGAAGATATCGCCTGCGGCGTCGTCAGCGACGACACCAATACGCGCGAGAAGCCATCCTCGTTGATGGTGTAGGCCAGCGTCCTGCCGTCGGGCGACAGGTCATAGGCTTCGACATCCCAGTTCAGCCTGTCGGACAGCTGCGTCATCTTGCCCGTGCCAATGTCGATCTTGACCAGCCGCCGGAAATCGCCGCCCGCGTTGGTGATCGCCAGGATCGCCTTGTCGCCATCGACGAAGCGCGGGTCCTCGAAGCGCGCCTTGGCCTTGACCGAGAACTCGAGCGGGGTGACCTTGCCGCTCGCCATGTCGAGCAGCATCAGCTGGTTTTCGCGGTTGGATATGCCCTTGCCCAGCAACACGGTCAGCTTGTCCGCGCTGATATCCTGCGGGCCGACCGCGCCGGTGCCCTGCCACACCATACGGCGGCTTTCGGCGTCTGCGGGGTCCGCCGCCATGATCGCATAATCGGCCGAGCCCTTGGTGGCACGCGACCACACCAGCAGGCTCCCATCCTTGGCGAACACCGGCGACTGGTTGCGGGTCACCGGCTCGGTCAGCGGTTGGCCAATGCCATCAAGATCGCGCACAAACAGCTGGAACCACTCATCGCCCCCGGTGTCACGGGTCAAGAGGAAGCGGCTCTGGCCGGGCACTGCTTTTGCGCCACCCACCGGTTCGCCATAATATGTCAGCTGCCGCCGCGCCGCGCCGGGAGCCGGGACATGGTGCACCTGCATCGTCGATCCGAACCGCGTGGTGATCAGCATCGATCCATCGGGCAGCCAGTCCTGAAACCGCGCCTCGCGATAGTTCTGATAGCGCTGCACCGCGTCGCGGATGTCCTGTGGGATTTCGGGGACGTTCTCCAGCCGCGCGCTGCCGACTTGCCGGGTTTCCACCTGCGCCTGCTGGGCAGATGCCGGCATGGCGACAATGGCTGCGAAGGCGAACAGAGACGAACGAAACAGCATGCGACACTCCTATGTTGAAGCCCAGTTCTCCCCTGCAAGGGGAGAGGGACCACGCAGTGGTGGAGGGGTAATGCCCTATCGTCGATGTTGACACCCCTCCGTCTCGCCTGTGACGAGCCACCTCCCCCTGCAGGGGAGGATTTGGAAGGACGGAAATACCCACATTCCCGGTTCACTTGCAAACACTTACGGTCAGAATATCCCCATGGCCAGCCCCGCGCCGAACATCGTCCCGAGTTCGCGGCACGGCGCCAGGGCTGCATCATCCAGCACCTTGGGCGCGGCGATCTCCTCCGGGGTTTGGGCATGGGTGCAGACGATCAGGCTTTCGGCGATTCGCTTCAACCGCCACCCGGTCGCGATCCGCTCGATCTGGCGCACCGCCCCCTCTCCGTCCGACCCTGCCGCGATCATCAGCGCAAACGGTCGCCCCTCGATCCGCCCCAGCACCGGGTAGTAACAGCGGTCGAAGAACTCCTTCATCGCGCCGGTCATGCTGGCAAGATTTTCCGGACAGACGAACAGATAGCCACTGGCTGCGAGCATGTCGGCAGGCTGGGCATCATCGGCCGCCATCAGCCGCACCGCACATTCGCCCACAGCCGCATCCGCCGCCGCCTGTGCCATGGCCTGCGCGGTGCCGGTACGGCTGTGCCATATGATCAGCAAGGTAGGGGTGTCGGTCATCGTCCTGGTCTAGCGGCCCCCGGTCGCGTTTGCGACCCCTCGCCAAAGACCGCCGCGCAGTTTAGAGCACAGATCGATGCAAATCCGTTCTCTGGCGAACGCCGGAGCCCAGGAACCAGATTGCGCTGCAGCCTCCCTGGCCTCCGCCGGAAGACGAGACACGACAACACGCAGGAACCTTGCCGCATGGCCACCCTTCACCCCGAACCCGTTCTCGGCATCACCCAGTCGCTGACCGGCCAGCCCTGGCACTGGCGCGGCGCAGATGGCGATCGCCGTCAGGCCGATCTTGAGCCCGACGATCTGGTCGCGCTGCTGCTGTTGAGCCGCGGCGTCGCGCGCGACGATCTTGATCGCCACCGCGCGCCCACCATCCGCGGCTTCATGCCGGACCCGTCCATTTTCCGCGACATGGACAGCGCCGCCGATCGGCTCGCCCAGGCGGTGATCGCGCGTGAAAAGGTCACCATCTACGGTGACTACGACGTCGATGGGGCAACCAGCGCTGCGCTGTTGATCCGGCTGCTCCGCGATCTGGGACTGGATGCCGGCGCGTACATCCCCGACCGGTTGATGGAAGGCTATGGCCCCTCGGGCGCGGCGCTGACCAGCCTGGCCGCGAACGGCTCTACGTTGATCGTCACGGTGGACTGCGGCGCGATGGCTTATGAGGCGCTGCAGATGGCGCATGACGTCGGCGTCGATGTCGTGGTGGTCGATCACCACAAATGCGCTGCAGAGCTGCCGCGCGCCTTTGCCCTGGTCAACCCCAACCGGCTCGACGAGGAGGACGAAGCAGCCTCGCACGGGCATCTCGCTGCGGTTGGCGTTGCGTTTCTGCTTGGCGCGGCTCTGGTCCGCACCTTGCGCGCCCGAGGCTTTTTCACCAGCCGCAGCGAACCTGCGCTGATGGACCTGCTCGATCTCGTCGCCCTGGGCACGGTCGCCGATGTGGCCCAGCTCAAGGGGCTGAACCGGGCATTTGTCGCGCAGGGCCTCAGGATCATGGTACGGCGACGCAATATCGGCATGGCCGCACTGATCGACGTCAGCCGGCTGACCCGCGCCCCCGTGTGCTCCGACCTGGGCTTCGCGCTTGGCCCGCGCATCAATGCAGGCGGGCGAGTCGGCGCCGCGGATCTGGGCGTCCGGCTGCTGACCACGCTGGACGAGGCCGAGGCTGCGGACATCGCCGCCCAGCTCTCGCGTCTCAACGAGGAACGCCGCGCGATTGAGGCGATGGTGCAGGAGGAGGCCGAAACGCTGCTCGCAGGCCAGCACAACCGCGCGGTAGCGATGCTCGCGGGCCATGGCTGGCACGCCGGCGTCATCGGCATCGTTGCGGGCCGGATCAAGGAGCGGACCAACAAACCCTCGCTGGTGATCGCGCTTGACGAGCATGGCATTGGCAAGGGCTCGGGCCGGTCGATCCCGGGCGTCGATCTGGGTGCGGCAATCATCGCTGCCAAGGATGCCGGGTTGCTGGTCGCAGGCGGCGGCCACGCCATGGCGGCGGGGTTGACGATCAACGCCGACCGCCTAGAGGCGTTCAGCGAATTTCTGGAGGACCAGCTTGCGGCCAAGGTGGCGGCAGCCTCGGGCGCATCGCGGCTGTTGGTCGACGCGCTGGTTGCCCCGCGCGGACTGACGCCCGACCTTATCGAGCGGATGGAAACCGCCGGTCCCTATGGCATGGGCTGGCCCGCGCCGCGGCTCGCCACCGGGCCGGTCCGCATCGTGCGCTGCGATGTCGTCGGCACCACCCACGTCCGCGCGATCGTTGCGGGCGATGACGGAGCGTCATTCAAGGCGATGGCCTTTCGCAGCGTCGACACCCCGCTCGGGCAAGCCCTGCTCGGTGCCCCGCGCGACCGCCGCTTCTGGCTCGCCGGGCGTGTCAAGATCGACAACTGGAACGGCAATCACGCCGCAGAAATGCACGTCGATGACCTCGCGCCGGTCCAATCGTGAAAAAGCGCACAAAACCCAAAACCGGCGCTTGACTGCCCAGCCGCGAATCCCTAATGGGTCGCTTCCCGCGAAGATGGCCCCTTCGTCTAGCGGTTAGGACGCGGCCCTTTCACGGCTGAAACACGGGTTCGATTCCCGTAGGGGTCACCAGGATGCTTTCTCACAGCATCCCGCAATGTGCCAAAAATGGCTGTTTTCCGCGGTTTTTCCTGATATAATGATGCCAGTTGGACTGGCGAGATATCACTGCATACCAACAATCTGATGGTATTTTTGATGGTATCGGACTGGTCGCTTGGATGGAGTGACCATCATGGCGTTATCGGTCTTTGCGATCAAAGCTGCTGAGATTCGGGACAAGCAATATAAGCTCAGCGATACCGACGGGCTTTATCTGCTCGTGACCCCGAAAGGCGGCAAATGCTGGCGGATGAATTATCGCCACCTGGGCAAACAAAGAACATTGTCGTTCGGTGTGTTCCCCGACACTGGCCTTGCTGAAGCGCGTGCACAGCGCGATGCGGCGCGTAAGCTCCTCGCCACTGGCGAGGATCCTGCAGAGCGCGCGAAGATCGACCGCACCTCCGCAGAAGCCGCCTCCTTGAACACGTTCAAAGTGGTGGCAAGTGAGTGGCTTTCGAAAGCCGAGAAGGAAGGCCGCTCGCCGGCTACGATGAAAAAACTTCACTGGCTGCTGGATTTCATAAACGCGGCGATCGGCGCCCGCCCCATCGCCTCGATCACTCCGCACGAGCTTCTGACGATGCTGCGCAAGATGGAAGAAAAGGGGCGCTACGAGACGGCCAAGCGTCTGCGGAGCACATGTTCCCAAATCTTTCGGTATGGCATCGCCACTGCACGTGTTGATCGCGATATCGCAGCCGATCTTCGCGGCGCATTGATAGTCCCGAAGCCTGTGCATCGCGCAGCCGTCACCACATCAGTAGAAGCGGGCAATCTGTTGTGGGCAATTGAGGCCTTTGAGGGAAGCACGAACGTTAAGAACGCCCTCCGATTTCTCCCTCACGTTTTTGTGAGACCCGGCGAGCTTCGATTTGCTGAGTGGCCGGAGTTTGACTTCAGCACGACAGTATGGACCATTCCGCCCCAGAAAACCAAGATGCGACGGCCTCACAGCGTCCCGCTCTCCAACCAGGCAATCGCGATCCTTCGAGCTATTGAACGCGACAGAGGCTGCAGCCCGTTTGTATTTCCTTCGCGCTCTTCGCCAAAGAAGCCGATATCGGAGAACACGATCAACGCCGCCCTTCGGCGCATGGGCTATGCTCAAGACAAGATGACTGGGCATGGCTTCAGGGCAATGGCTGCTACGCTGCTAAACGAGATGGGACTATGGCATCCCGATGCAATCGAGCGCCAGCTCGCCCACTGCGACACCAACGCCGTGCGCAGAGCCTACACACGTGGTGAATATTGGGATGAGCGGGTTCGCATGATGCAGCACTGGTCCGATCATCTCGATTTTCTTCTGGGTGGGGCGAAGGTACTGAAGGGCTGTTTTGGCTCCGCCTGAAGGTAACAGGTTCACAAGGGGTTGGCAGCAACTGGGCCGGCTTGATCAACTTGGGTCTACATCAATGCGTCCCGGTGTCGTCGCAGACGGTCACCGGACCGCAGCCCGAAGGGTGATAGCATCGCATGATGGATCGCCGGTGACGTGATGACAGCGATATGAAACGCCCTGCCATCGCTTGAGCACCAGATCTATCGATCGCGCACGGTCCAAAGAGCCGTCAGGGTTACATCTGTTTCACGCTGGCGGGATGCATCTAAGCGGAACGAACCCAGCCAGAGACTTCTGATCCTGTAGAATCAGAGAGGCGACTGCCCCGCAAACCGGGCCAGTGTTGAAGCATGGCCAAGTGCGATCGGGGCGGTCCATCGCCCGGGATCTGCCTCACCGTCGCCAAAGCTGGAAAAAGGTTGCCAGCCTTCCGGTCGATGCTCCAGAACCTCGCCTCCAGCTACGTCCACCAGTGCCAAGCCCCCTGCAACATCCCATATATTGGGGCGTTCGAACCAAGCCATTTCCAGTATTCCGGCGGCAACGAAAGCACATTCGATTGCGGCAGAACCGGTCTTGCGTCCATCCCAGCCATGGCTGGCCGTCCGGCTGGCATGAGGTTCACCGCCCAGCCGCCTGCGGATCGCGGGATTGGCGTCAGTGGCCACCGGAGCGCCGTTGAAGCGAAGAATGCCACCGGCCATCGCATGATATACACCCGATTCCAGCGTATGGCTGGTGCTGCACCAGACAGCACCTGCTACCGGCCGATCGCGATACAGCACCCCAACGGAAGACGCGAACAGCGGGAAGCCGTTGATGAAGTTGGCTGTCCCGTCGATGGGATCGACCGCCCAGAGGAATTCGTGCCCAAGGCTGGGGCGGTGATCGATTTCCTCACCGATGATGTCGTGCGCTGGAAAGCATTCGCCCAGTCGCGCACGGATCATCGTCTCGACCCGGTCATCGATATCCGACACCGGGTCCTTGAGGTGCGCCGCGTCGTCTTGGTCACCCTTGTACTTGATCCGCAGCATGCCGCCGAGAGCGGCGCGGATTTCGGCACCGCCAAGCTGAGCGAGCTCAACCGCGATGTCTTCGATTTCCGCGAGCAACGCTGCATCAGGCAGCTCAAAGCGATCGTCTGTCATGCATGCTCCTTGGGATCAAGTATCCTGACCCAGGTCCGGCGGACGCGCACGTCGACTGTGCCGGTGAGGTCCTCATTGGGTGAGCGGTCATCGAGCCGGAAAGGCCGATCGTGTACCGTGATCCGCACAGAAGCGGCCTTGTGGGGCGGGACCGGGCAAGGCCAGTCGTCAGGTCGCTTCATCCAGCGCAGCAGATCATCGCGTTGCTCGGGCGTAATGATGACGACGTCGAGAAGCCCATCGTCAGGGACCGCGCCGTGCGCGAAAGCCAGCCGGGAGCCAGCAAGCCCGATGTTCATCGCCTCGACCATCAGACAGTCGCCCTCCCACGTCCATTCGTCGGTAGCGACGGCACAATGGAACGGCCGGGCCTCTGCCAGCGCTGCCTGAAATGAGGCCCGGCCGTTGGCCCGCTTTTCCGCAGGGCTGGCGGGCTCTTCTTCGGATTCCTTGAAAGAATCGGTCAGCACCCCGGATCCGAGGGATTCGAGGAACGTCTTGCATCCCCAAGGTCCATCAGCTTCACAGCGGTCGAGACGGGTCCAGCGATCGATCGACCAGCGGCGGGGAAGATCATGCCACTGGCCATCGATGCCTAAGGCGTGGGCAATGTTGTTGGATCCGCCCAGAGGCAGAATGGCGATTGGTAAGCTGACGTCCTCGCGTGCCGACACAACATCAGCGACAGTGCCGTCACCACCTGCCGCTATGACCAAATCGACCGATGCCTTCATGGCTTTGGTTAGATCATCATCCCCATGGGCGCAGTAGACCGTCTCGATCCCGGCGCCCCCCAGGACAGAGATAATCTTGTTTCGGGAAATCGGGTGGGTGCCGGCATTGGAGTTATGAACAAGAAGCGCGCGCATCGAGGCTCCGATAAAGTGTTGAATACGTCCATCGGCTACGCCCGGCATACCGCTGAGTTGCCAGGCTGGCCAAATGTGCCACCAGAACTTCCGACGAGACGGTGGTGACTAAGCTGGCCCGGTTCAGGCAACCCGACCATCGGCGGGTACTGGTTGGACCGGTTCTGCAGCGCGTCACACGCCGCGTTGTTGACCGCATCGTTGCTGGGGCCATCGGGGAAGCCTTGGCCCAGGTTGATCGCCCCCGTCTCTCGCGCGCGCATCGACATCGCCTCGAAGATCGTGGTGGACATGTCTCGGCAGATCGGGTTCATTGCGGTTCCTGCATGATTGCGCGGCTGACAGGCGAATGCTCTGCCGCTTCCGCCTTTCTGTATCGGGCAGCCATGCTGTCGAACAAAAGCTGTTGTCCTCGCACGCAAATCGCGGCATCCCAAACCCATCGGGGTCATCGCAACCCCCCGGTCAGGCATTCCGTGCCCAAGCGTTGCCTCTGAACTGCTTCTGCAACGATGGAGCAGTGGTGGAGGAATTGTAACTTGGCGACGACACAGACCATTCCAAACCCGGCCGCATCGACCCCCGAGTTTTTCGACCTACTGCGCGTGTTTACGCGCATCGGGTGCCTCAGCTTTGGCGGCCCTGCTGGGCAGATCGCGCTGATGCACAGCGAGGTTGTCGAGAAGCACCGCTGGGTCGACGAAGAGCAATATCTGCACGCGCTGAACTTCTGCCACCTGCTGCCCGGCCCCGAAGCACAGCAGCTGGCGACGTGGATTGGATGGCGGCTTCACGGGTTGAAGGGCGGGCTGGCGGCGGGGTTGCTGTTCGTGATCCCTGGTGCATTGCTGATGCTCATGCTGTCCGCGCTGTATACGCTCGCGGCCAATCTCGACTGGTTCGCCGCGCTGTTCTTGGGCATCAAGGCAGCCGTGCTTGCCATCGTGGTGCAGGCGCTGATCCGGATCGGCGCGCGCGCGCTCAACACCCGGTTCAAACAGGCGTTGGCATTGGCGGCGTTCCTGGGGCTGTTCCTGTTCAACCTGCCCTTCCCGCTGGTCGTGCTGGGCGCGGGCGCCCTGGGCATGATCATCGCGGCGTATCGCCCGGACTGGCTGGCGCTGAAGCCTTCCACGGGCGAGGCACTTGCTCCGCGTCCAACGTTCGTCTCAATGGGGCGCACGATCCTACTATGGGGCGCGATCTGGGCTTTGCCACTGGCGCTCGTGCTGGCGACGCTGGGGCAAGACCATGTGCTCTGGGATATAGGGCTGTTCTTCTCGCAGCTCGCGATCGTCACCTTCGGCGGTGCCTATGCGGTGCTCGCCTATATGGCGCAGGAGGCGGTACAGACGTTTGGCTGGCTGCAGCCGGGCGAGATGGCCGACGGGCTGGGACTTGCCGAGACCACGCCGGGGCCGCTGATCCTCGTCACCCAGCATGTCGGGTTCCTCGCCGCGTTCCGCGCGCCCGAGCCATTCTCGCCGATCGTGGCGGGGATCATCGGCGCGGCACTCACCACCTGGGTGACGTTCGCGCCGTGCTTCCTGTGGATCTTCACCTTCGCCCCCTGGATCGAGCGGCTGCAGCAGGCCACTCGCCTTAAGGGGGGCCTCGCAGCGCTGACCGCAGCGGTGGTCGGCGTGATCGCCAACCTCTCGGTCTGGTTTGCCTTGCACGTGTTGTTCGCGCGGGTGGGCAGTACCGAATTTGGGCCATTGCGCATTCAGTGGCCCGATCTCACCAGCCTGGATTGGCGCGCAGCTGTGCTGACGATGGCGGCAGCCGTAATCCTGTTCGCACTGAAATGGAGCATCTTCCGCATGCTCGCCGTTCTGGCTGTTGCGGGGCTCGCGCTGGGAAGCTTGTAGCACCACACAGGGTGGGCATAAGCCATGCCGTGCGGCGGGCTATAAAGGGACACGAATGGAATCGCTGAAGAACATCTGGGTCACGGTTGGTTTGTTCGTGGTTGCGTTGATCTATGCCTCGGTCGGTCAGGCCGGGGCGACAGGCTACATCGCGGTGTTCGGGCTGGCGGGAATAGACCCGATCGCGATGAAGAGTGCCGCGCTGATGCTCAACCTGCTGGTTGCGGGAATCGGCACATATCAATTCTGGCGGGTGGGTCGGCTTTCCTGGCGCGACATCTATCCGTTTGCCGTCCTGGGCATTCCGTTTTCGCTGATCGGCGGCGCAACGCAGCTGCCCGGCGATGTTTATCTGCCGCTGGTGGGTGGTCTGCTGATCGTTGCCGCAGGCTTGATGGTGCGCAGCGCCGTCCAGCGCAAACTGCCTCAGGATACCGACGCCATCAAAGCGCCTTTCTGGCCAGCACTCGCCACCGGCGCAGTTATCGGCTTTGTGTCGGGCACCACCGGGACAGGCGGCGGCGTATTTCTTGCGCCCGTGATCCTCGCCATGCGCTGGGGCACAGTCCGGCAGATGGCGGCCACCACCGCAGTCTATAATCTGATGAACTCGGGTGCAGCATTGCTTGGCAGCTATGCGACCTGGAGCCAGGTTCCTCCCGCTATGTCGTACTGGATTGTCGCAGTCGCGGCAGGCGGCGTGATCGGTGCGTTTGTCGGCAGTCGCCTGTTACCGGATCTATGGATGCGGGGCGTGCTGGCGCTGCTGCTGCTCGCGGCGGGCGCTAAGATGATCGCCGGTTGAACGCTGGTCAGCAAAGACCGAGCAAAGCCGAGCTATCAGGGAGTGACAGATTTTTTTGAGTAGCCAAGCCTATCGATGGGGTTGACTGCCATTCTCAACTGATATAGTTAGGTAACTGCGGATCGGGGTTCTGCCCCCATCCGCACTAAGGCCCAAATGAGGCCCGCGGCATTTGAATGGGAAGCAGCTTGCTCCGCGTTACCAAAGGCTAAAGCGCGCGATGCTGAAGGCGACAGCGCCAGGCACCGTGTTCCCCCCACGTCTCTTTGGGGAGAAAACGATGCGAACGATCATGTGTAAGACCTGACACCCTGAACCGCTTTTCAGCGCGTCCATGCGCATGCCGCAGCCACAAGACATCACGACACCGGCACAGCAACCCCGGCCTTCGGCAACCCGATGGCGCGGTCTGTCCCTTCACGTCTGTCTGAAGCCCGGCGCGCCCACATTCAGAACCTATTTGATGGCGTTTCCCCGTCTGGCGTCGGGGAAGCGAACGGTGCCTCATGCCTGTACAATCAGCCTTCACGACCGCCGACCTGGCGCAATATCCCGTTTCGATCCAGCAGAGCCTCGCTGCCCTTTACGGTCCTTTCCCGGACCCGGTTGCAACCGCTCCACGCGCTCCGGTGATCCTCAAGTTCCCAGACCCGTGCGCCGATGATGCCTATGATGGCGGGGTTTCGGCCCCCTCTGTCTCCGCGAGCCGGAGACGCGCGGCATGACCTATACATCCGAACTTAAAGCCCGGCTTGTCCGCAAGCGACGGTTCGCTGCCCTGCTGGGGTCGGCCGCAATCGCATTGTTGAGTGCTCACCCCGCTCACGCAGCCGAAGACCAGTCCGTCACCGGAGAGACCGTTGCCGAAGAGGCCGAGGCTGCTTCTGCTGCCATCGTCGTCACGGCGCGGCGGCGCGAGGAAAGTGCGCAGGACGTGCCGATTGCGCTCAGCGTGGTGGATAACACCCAGCTGGAGGCGACCGGTAATTTCACGCTCGGCCAGATCCAGCAGCTGGTCCCCAGCCTTCAGGTGTTCAGCTTCAACCCGCGCAACACCAACGTGAACATCCGCGGGCTCGGTTCCAATGTCGCGCTGACCAATGACGGGCTGGAGAACGGCGTCGGGGTGTACATCGACAACGTCTATTATGGCCGCGTCGGCCAGTCGCAGTTCGATCTGGTCGATCTCCAGCAGATCGAGGTGCTTCGCGGCCCGCAGGGTACGCTGTTCGGCAAGAACACGACCGCAGGCGCGATCAACATCACTACCCGCGCGCCGGTGTTCGAGCCCGAGTTCCAGGGCGAGGCCACGCTGGGTGATTTTGGCTATCACCAGGTTCGCGGATCGCTTTCGGGCCCGCTGATCGGTGATGTCGTCGCCTTCCGCCTGACCCTGGCCGACACGCACCGCGACGGCTTTCTCTACAACGTCACCCAGCGCGCCGACGCCCAGAACTACGACAATTTTTCGGCGCGCGGCCAGTTGCTGATCCGTCCGGCGAGCAATCTCGACATCAAGCTGATTGGTGACTTCTCCCGCCAGAAACAGGATTTCGTGCTCAACGTCTTCGCGGGGATCTTCTCGAACTACGACAACGGCGCGGCCATCCCGAACAACTTCCTGCAGCGCGCCGCGCGCGCCGGATACACCCCGCTGCCGGTCGATCCATTCGCACGCATTGGCGATTCCAACTCCCCGTACCAGTCGAATATGGACAGCTATGGCGCGTCGGGCCAGATCGACTGGGACCTGGGTAATGCCGCGCTGACGTCGATCACCGCCTATCGATGGTGGGACTGGAACCCGGCCAATGATGGCGACGCGACCGCGCTGCCGATCGTCACCAAGGCGCAACAGGCAAACCGGCAGCGGCAGTTCAGTCAGGAGGTGCGGCTCGCTTCGACCGGAAAGCAGACCATCGATTACGTCGTCGGTGCCTATTATTTCTGGCAGATCGTGCGCGGCTTCGGGGCTACGGCTTATGGCGCCAACGCCGCCAACTGGAACCTGCCAACCGTGCCCGCTGCCGTCGGCAACGCCGCGCTCAATGGGTTCGAGGCCAACTCGATCTCGACGCCCGAGACCAAGAGCCTCGCCTTTTTCGGCCAGGCCGACTGGAACATCACCGACACGCTGGCACTGACCGGCGGTCTGCGTTTCACCAACGAGAAGAAATCGGGCGCGTTCAGCCAGTTCCATGTGGCGGGCGTCAACCTGGCCACTCTTCCCGCGGGGCAGGCGGCTGCAGCACTGGCGATCCGCAACCAGTTCAACCCCGTCACCAGCTTCGAAACAAGCTTTACCGACAACAGCCTGTCGGGCCTGCTCAGCCTCTCGTGGAAGCCAACGCCGGAATTGCTGGCCTACGGCACCTACTCGCGCGGCAACAAGTCGGGCGGTCTCAACCTCACCAACCTGCCCGCCGGCATCGACCCCGACGTTCGGCCAGAGAAGGTCGACAACTTCGAACTCGGCTTCAAGAGCCAGCTGTGGGACCGGCGCGTCACCTTCAACCTCGCCGGCTTCTGGACCGAGACCACCGATTACCAGACTGCGATCACCGAGATCACGCCAGGTACGGTCAACGTCCGACAGTATATCGCCAACATCCCCAAGGTGCGCTCGCGCGGGGTCGAGGCCGATCTGGTCATAGCGCCCACTGAGTGGCTGAGCTTCACCGCTTCGGGATCGTATGTCGATGCGACCTTCCTCAACTACCGCAACGCCCCGCAGGCGCCTGAAAACCTCAACCTCGGCGGTATTCAGGACCTCACAGGCGAGCAGATTCCGGGCGTGCCGAAGTTCACCTACACCTTGGGCCTCGATGCATCGCAGCCGTTGCTCGAGCGCGATGGCCGCACGCTTGAACTCTATGGCCACGCGGATTTCTCGCACCGGTCTTCGTTCAACACCACTGTCAGCCTGTCCCGCTATGGCGAGGTCGAGGGCTATGGCGTGCTGAACGCGCGCATCGGCGTGCGGCTGGATGACGGCGCGATCGACCTGTCGATCTGGGCACGCAACCTCACCGACACCGAATATTTCCAGACGCTGAGCCCCGCCAACACCGGTGCGATCACGGCGATCATCGGTGAACCAAGAACCATCGGCGCAACCTTGCGCACCAAGATCTGAGGGAAACGCCATGGCAACGATCTTCCCCTTCCCGCACGCTGCAGCGTCAAAGCCGGTGCAAGACGAGCAACGCCTGTCCAGCTGGCGACTGACGCGCTTCTCCGCAATCGCGGTGCCGGTCGCAGCAGCCGGGCTCCCGCTCGGGGTCTATCTGCCCCCGGTCTATGCGCAGGACCACGGTCTGCCGCTGACCACCATTGGCCTCATCTTTCTGGTCGGTCGGCTGTGGGATGCGATCCTCGATCCGTTCATGGGGGTGCTCAGCGACCGCACCCGCTCGCGCTTTGGACGGCGCAAGCCGTGGATTGCAGCGGGCGGTCTGTTGTTTGCCTCGTCGGCCTACTTCCTGTTCTTCCCGCCTCTGTCCGTGACGCCCGCATATCTCGCGATCGTGCTGTTCTTCTTTTACCTGGGCTGGACAGCGGTACAGATCCCGTTCCTCGCCTGGTCGGGCGAAATTTCTGGCCGGTATCATGAGCGCACGCGTGTCGCGACATTCCAGACCGTGGTTACCGCAGCTGCTCTTCTGATCACCTTGATCCTGCCCACAATTGCCGATCAGTACCGCCCCGGCGACGGCAAGCTCAAACTGGCGCTCATGGGCGGGCTGGTTGCTGTCACGATCTTGCCTGCACTGTTTCTGACGCTGACGTCTTTCCGCGAAACCCCGCCACCTGTCGTCGCCGCACCGCGCCAGCCGTTTGGAAGCCTCTTCCGCTCGCTTGTCGGCGACCGGCTTTTGCTCCGGGTGCTTGCGTCGGATTTCGCCGTCACGCTGGGCCAGCATATCCGCTCCGCGCTGATCGTCTTTTTCGTCACCTTCTATATGGGTCGGCCCGAATGGGCGGCGGGACTCTTCCTGTTCCAGTTCGTGTTCGGCGTGCTGGCAGGGCCGATCTGGCTCAAGATCGGCTACCGCCTTGGCAAGCACCGCACGGCAGTGGCTGGCGAACTGGTGCAGGTGGTGATCAACCTGGGCCTGTTGCTGGTGACACCCGACAATATGGCTCTCCTGCTCGGCCTGACGTTGGCGCAGGGTCTGGCACAGGGCTCAGGCAATCTGATGCTGCGCGCCATCGTCGCCGATGTTGCCGACAAGCACCGCCTCGATACCGGCAACGACCGCGCCGGGCTTTATTACTCAGTGTTCAGCCTGGCAGGCAAATCCGCCACCGCGGTCGCCATCGGCATCGCATTGCCGCTGGTTGCCTGGCTCGGTTTCGATCCCAAGGCGGTCAACACGCCTGAAGCGCTGACCGGCCTGCTGCTGGTCTTTGCCCTCGGCCCGGCACTCGCCCACGCCCTGTCCGCCTGGCTGATCGCAGGCTTCCCGCTCGACGAGAGCCGCCATGCCGAAATCCGCCGCGAACTCGACGCGCGCGAAGCCGCACTAGTCCCCGCTGAATAACGAAGAGAGGAGCCCCCCATGACCTACCAGTCCTTTGATTTTGGCAAATCACCCGGCACCGTCAGCCTCGAACCGCTGCAACCCAGCCTCGGTGCGCTGGTGACCGGTATCGACCTGCGGCAGCCGCTGTCCGGAGCCTATCGCATCGGGCTGAAAACGGCGCTGCTCCGATACCGGGTGCTGTTCTTCCGCGACCAGCATCTGACGCCTGAACAGCATATCGCCTTTGCTGCGAACTTCGGTTCGCTTGAGGTGCACCCGGTCTTCTCGCACCCCGACTTCCCTGAAATCCTGCCTCTGGTGTCGAACCAGTTGCGCGAGCGGTACAAGGGAACGACCGACAGCAACTGGCACACCGACACCACCTTCCGCCCCAATCCTTCGGCAGGCGCGGTGCTGCGCGCGATTGAATCGCCATCGCTGGGCGGAGACACGGTGTTCGCCAACGCTGTCGATGCCTATGCGCAGTTGCCCGAGGCGATCCGCGAACAGATCGACGGCCTGACCGCGCTGCACGATCCCAGCATCTTCCTCAAGTTCCTCGACAGCGAGGAGAAGCGCGAGGCACTGCGCAACGAGTTTCCTCCGGTCGAACATCCGGTGGTCCGCATTCACCCGGAGACCGGCGAGAAGGCGCTCTATGTCAACTCGGTGTTCACGCGGCACATCGTGGGTCTGAGCCCGCAGGCCAGCACGGCCCTGCTCTCACGATTGTTCGACCAGATCAAACGTCCCGAATTCCAGGTCCGCTGGAGCTGGAGGCCGGGGTCGATCGCCTTCTGGGACAACCAGGCGACCCAGCACTACGCCGTCCCCGACTATGATGAGCCGCGCCACATGGAACGTGTGACGATCGTTGGCGACCGTCCTTACGGTCCCGGCTCCCAAGCAACCTGACCGACAGGCCCCCCGACCCCTCATTCGAACCAGGAGAAAAACCATGACCAATCCCATCAACAGCTTCATCAATGCCGCCGACCCGCAAAGCCCGCTGGACATCGTCCCCGTCGCCGGACGCATCGGTGCAGAGGTGCGCGGCGTCGCGCTTTCGGGCGAGCTTGATGAGGACAGCATCGCTGCGATCAAGACCGCTTTGGTCCGCCACAAGGTGCTGTTCTTCCGCGATCAGGACGGACTCGACAATGCCCGGCACGAAGCTTTTGCCGCGCGCCTGGGCGATCCGGTGGCACACCCCACTGTGCCTGTCGCCGAAGGATCGCACTACCTGCTCGATCTCGACACGAAAGAGGGTTACGCAGCCTCCAGCTGGCACACCGACGTGACGTTCGTCGATGCCTATCCCGAAGCCTCGATCCTGCGCGCCATCACCATTCCGCAGGCGGGCGGTGACACGCTCTGGGCCAACGGCGTCACCGCCTATGAAGAGCTGCCCGAAGCGCTGAAGACGCTGGTCGATGGCCTGTGGGCGGTGCATTCGAACAAGTACGACTATGCCGCCGTGCTGGGCAGCAAGGATGCCAAACGATCCGAGGAATACAGCAAGGTCTTCGCCTCGACCGTTTACGAGACCGAGCATCCGGTGGTGCGCGTCCACCCGGTCAGCGGCGAGCGCAGCCTGCTGCTCGGCCATTTCGTCAAGCAGTTCGTCGGGCTGAACAGCGCGGACTCGCAGCGGCTGTTCAACATCCTCCAGGATCACATCACCAAACCGGAAAACACTGTGCGCTGGCGCTGGCGTGCGGGCGATGTGGCGATCTGGGACAACCGCGCCACCCAGCACCGCGCCATCGCCGATTTCGGCCTGCAACGCCGCACGCTGCGCCGTGCGACCATCGCCGGCAGCATCCCGGTCGGCATCGACGGCCGCCAGAGCCGCACGGTGAAGAAGGAGCGCGCAGCACAGCTCGAACCGGCCGAATAACCCTCTCTCCCACCCTGGCGACCCGTGCTTTCCCCCTTTCGGCACGGGTCGCCGCTTTTTTGTCACGCGATACCCACGAAGGTTTGTCCATGTCCCTGATGCGCGCATTCGCTCTTGTTCTGGCCGTCAGCAGCATGACCGCACCGGCGGCGGCGAAGACTCCCGAACGTCCCAACTTCCTGATCATCGTCGCCGATGATCTGGGCTTTTCGGACATCGGTGCATTCGGCGGCGAGATCGCCACGCCCCAACTCGACGCCTTGGCCTATCAGGGGCTGCGACTGACGGGTTTCCACGTCGCGCCAACCTGCTCTCCTACCCGTTCGATGTTACTATCGGGCACTGACAACCACCGCGCCGGATTGGGAACGATGGCCGAGTTGGTCGCCCCCAACCAGAAGGGCAAGCCGGGCCATGAAGGCTATCTGCGCCGCGATGTGGCAACGCTCGCGGAAATCCTCGCCAGCAGCGGCTATCGCACTGTGTTTTCGGGCAAATGGCACCTCGGCTTAACGGCAGAGCAGGATCCATTCGCGCGCGGGTTCCAGTCGAGCTTTGCCCTGCTGCAGGGCGGCCACAACCATTTCGGGCTCGGCGCATCCGACCGAAAGGGCCCCACGACCTACACCCGCAATGGCGAGGTGGTGACCAAACTGCCGGACGATTTCTATTCCTCCGACTATTTCGCGCAAGCCCTGGTCGCACAGATCGGTGGCCAGAGCAGCGAGGCGCCGTTCTTTGCCTATCTCGCCTTCACCGCACCGCACTGGCCGTTGCAGGCCCCGCGCGCCGATATCGAGAAATACAAGGGCCGCTATGACGCGGGCTATGAGGCGTTGCGCAAACAGCGGATCAAGCGGCAGATCGCGCTGGGTCTGCTCGACCCCAAGACACCAGTGCACAAGGCCGACAGCCGCACCCCGCGCTGGTCTTCGCTGAGCGCCGCCGACAGGGCAATCACAGCGCGCGATATGGAAATCTACGCTGCCATGGTGGACCGGATGGACCGCAACATCGGCCTGGTGATCGACCATCTGCGCAGCATCGGCGAACTCGACAACACCGTCATCCTGTTCATGGCGGACAATGGAGCTGAAGGTGTCGACTTCGCCAGAAGCGAGCTGCCATCGGTGAAGCAGCGGCTGGCCAATGCGGACAACAGTCTCAAAAGCCGCGGCACGGCAGCGTCCTACGTCGCTTATGGTCCCGGCTGGGCGCAGGCAGCGACGGCCCCGTCCTGGCTGTACAAAGCTTATGCAACCGAAGGCGGGACGCGCGCGACCGCCATCCTGCGCTATCCTGGCCTTGCGAAACAGGGCGGAGTAGCCCGCGAATATCTCAGCGTGATGGACGTCGTCCCTACGTTTCTGGACTTGGCCGGCGTTGCGCATCCCGCCGAAGGAGCCAACCCTGATCGCATCCAGCCTGTGCGGGGTCGCAGTTGGAGCGATTGGTTGCGCAGCCGCTCCGACCGTGTCTGGCCGGCTGACGTCGCCATCGGCACCGAGCTGTTCGGCTCTCGCGCGGTGCGCAGAGGCGACTGGAAGCTGGTGGATACCGGTGACGGGCGCTGGCGGCTGTTCAATATCGCAGCGGACCCGGGCGAAACAGGCGACCAGGCCAGCCGCCAGCGCGCCATCCACGCATCGCTTGTCGGTGAATGGGATCGTTATGCGAATGATGTCGGTGTCATCCTCCCCGACCAGACGCTGTACCGGCCATGAGCCCCAATTCAGGCAGGCGTGATCTGATCCAGGAGGTTCAGGGCAGATGACGAAGACTTCTGAAGATGGCAGCGCCGTTCAGGAGGAAAGGCGGGCTTTCATCCAGCAAAGCCTGCCGACCATTGCCGATGCACTGCTCAGCGTGGATTACGGTTCTGTGACGATTAATCTGCGAGCAGGCAAAGTTGTGCTGCTCGAAGTGACCCGCCGCGAGCGGTTTGAATCGGAGGAGCAGCAACCATGATCATGCTTCAGGTTTGGACACTTTGACCAAGACCGCGCTTCTGGTTCGGCATGTTCCCTATGAGGGGATCGCCGGCTTTCGCGAGCCGATCGAGCACGCAGGCTATACGATCGACCGGGTCGATGTGACCGACCCTGGGTTTGCCGATATCGACTTCGATGCGCCCGATCTGGTGGTTCTCATGGGGGGCCCCATGGGGGTTTATGACCGCCACGAGCACCCCTGGATCGCCCACGAGATCGAGCGGGTGGCAGGTCGATTGGCCAGGGATTGCCCGACCCTTGGCATATGTCTTGGCGCCCAAATGATTGCCGCCGCGCTGGACGCGCGTGTCTATCCCGGTGGCGTCCACGAGATCGGGTTCACGCAGATCGAGTTGACCCCATCGGGCCAGCAAAGCCCGCTGACCCATCTGCAGGACACCCCCATCCTGCAGTGGCACGGCGATACGTTCGATCTGCCCCATCGCACCGAATGGCTGGCGAGCAGCGCGACCTATCCGCACCAGGCGTTCCGGCGCGGCCCCGAATTGCTGGCGCTGCAGTTCCACGCAGAGATGGGGCTCGATCCGCGTGTTCATCACTGGATCGCCGAATCGGGTCCGTGCCTGAGTGCGCAAAATATCTGCGAACGGCGACTGGCGCACGACTACGACCAGCTCGGTCCCTCTGCCGTCGCCGCAGGACAGGCGATGATCGCGGAATGGCTTGGAGGTCTCAACTAAGCCGAAGGCCTCGACTCGTGCGGGCCTTGATAGCAGTGCTGACGCCGACTGCGTCCCCATGCCTTGACGCCGCGTTCAACCGACGCCTTCCAACAGGATGGCGCACCAGACCCTCATCTGGCCACAAACCACTTGTCTATTAAAAGAATAGAGAATATCTTGTGATGGTCGGTTGATGCCATGTTGGCCTTGGCCGCACCGGTGCCCAAGCGCCGGTAAAAGAAAACGCAAAGGAGATGTTTGATGTCAGCCTTTCGTACTCGTGACCTGCAGGAGCCTACGATCCTGCTCGTGCCCGGACTGGACAACAGCGGCCCTGCCCATTGGCAGACACACTGGGAGCTCCAGTGGCCGAACTGCCACCGTGTCGATATGGGCAACTGGTCGCTTCCCAACCGCAATGCCTGGGTCAACCGCCTGAACCTGGCGATCCGCCAGACGCAGGGCCCGATCGTCCTGGTCGCTCACAGCCTTGGCTGCCACGCGGTCGCCTGGTGGGCCGCGCTCGAACGGCCGACGTCGCATGGCCCTGTCGTCGGTGCGCTGCTGGTGGCACCGCCCGAAGTCGACAACGCACCGAGCGACCCCCGGCTCAATGCGTTCGCACCCTCCGCTCGCGGCGTCCTGCCCTTCCCCTCGATTCTGGTGAGCAGCCGCGACGATACGTATATCTCCCCTGATCGTGCCTATCGCCTCGCCAGCTTCTGGGGCAGCGATAATGTCGATGCCGGGCGCCTTGGCCACATCAATGCGGCGTCCGATATCGGCGATTGGGCGGCGGGCAAGTCGCTGCTGATGCGGTTGCTCGATGGGGTTGAAGCGCAGTTCGACAGATCCGAGAGGTCTACGCCTGTCACGCACCGTCCCGGTTGGCCGCGTGATGTAACTCTGTAAGACAGCAAAATATCGACGGCGGAATGGGTGTGCTCATCCATTCCGCCGTCATCGTGGCGAGATAGTCTTATGCCAAGGCTTTGTAGATACTGAACACACTGGTCACCGTCAGCACGACGCCAACCAGCAATAGCAAGGCGCGAGGTTTAACGCGCTTGGCCAAAAGCGCCCCGAATGGCGCAGCCAATACACCGCCAATCAGCAAGCCGATGGTCGCATTGGTAAACGCCTCGAACCCCAATGTCAGAATGAAGGTTACCGAGATCGAGACGGTCAGGAAGAATTCCGACGCGCTCACCGTACCGATCACCTTGCGCGGTTCGCTGCCCTGGATCAGCAGGTTGGAGGTGACCACCGGTCCCCAGCCGCCGCCGCCTGCTGCATCAAGGAAGCCTCCTGCAGCGCCGAGCGGCGCGACGATGCGCGGATCCTTGAACTTGTTCGGCGGGAATTTCCACGCGCGATACAATAGCAGTACGCCGACGCCCGCAAGATAGGCCATCACCAGCGGGCGGGCGACCTCAGCATGGATATTGGACAGAACATAGGCGCCCAGAACTCCACCGCCGATCCCCGGAAGCACCAGCCGGCTGAACAGCTTCCAGTCGATGTTGCGGTGCCAGGCATGGCTGAGCCCCGATGCCCCGGTAGTGAACACCTCGGCCAGATGGACGCCCGCTGAAGCCTGTGCGGGCGGCACGCCGAGCACCGAGACGAGCAGCGTACTGGAGATGACGCCGAACGCCATCCCCAGCGCGCCATCCACCATCTGCGCGGCAAAGCCCGCGAGGATGAAGGGCCAGATATCGGCGGGGTTCAGGATACTCAGGTCCAGCATGTCTGGTCCCTTTCTTGGCTGGAGGGGTCAGAAACTGGAGGCAAGGGTCAGGCCGAAGGTGCGCGGGTCGCCGGGTTGTCCGGCTATCAGGCCGGTGTTGCCGCCGGTGTTGGCCGCGAGCTGCTCGAAATAGTTCACGTCAAAGGCGTTGCGCACCCAAGCGAAGACGTTGAGCCCGTCATCGGTGCGATAGCCCAGCCGGAAGTTGGTAAGCGCATAGCCTTGGATGTCGGTGTAGATCGAGCGCGAGGGGTTCGACGAGAATTTGGAGCGGTAGTTGCCGTCGAACCCGACATAGGCAAAGCCGTCGAGCCCGAAGATCGAGGCGGGCGCATTGGCCTCTGCACCATAAGAGAACGCCCAGTTCGAAATGCCGGGCAGCCATTGGCCCGAGATATCGCAGTTCGCCGGGCTCAGCGCGCCAGGAACGCCAGGGGCTCCGGGTGTCTGCCCGGCACCCACCGTCGTGCCGCCAGCCAGTTCGGGCGGGCATGGGGCATCGACGAAGCGAACATACTCATGGTCGGTATAGGCGCCGCTGACATAGGCGTTGAACCGCTCCGAGGGGCGCACGCTGAAGTCCGCCTCGATCCCGCGCACCCGCACCTTGCCCGCATTGGCGAGATAGCCGCGCAGCACGCCCAGCTGGCCGTTGTTGACCGTCGCCTGATAGTCTCCGATTTCGGTCCAGAAACCGGCAAGGTTGAGCGTCGCGCGGCGGTCCCAGAACTGCGTCTTCAATCCGACCTCGAAATGATCGACCTTCTCGGGAGCGACAGCGCCGGCTGCGAGCAGCGGGTTGCCCGCCGCGTCGTTCGGAACCCCCGACAGGTTGATGCCACCGGTCTTGAAGGTCTTAGCATAAGTGGCATAGCTGCGAATGTCTGGAGCGATCTGATACGCCAGGGTCAGGTCGTACGACAGGTTCCAGTCGCTGAATTCGGGCTCGAAGAATTGCGGGGCCAGCACCCCTCGCTGCGCGACGATCCACGGATCGTTGGCGAACGGCCCGTTAAAGGTGACCAGCTGGCGGGTGCCGTTCGAGGCCGTTCCGGTCACCACCGAGTTGTACGATCCGGTCTTCTTGTCGTAGTTGATGCGGATTCCCGGCTGGATGGTGAACGCATCGGTGACCTTCCAGCTGAGCTGACCGAAGGCGGCCACGCTGGTGTTCTTGAACCCGATATCGTTGTTGGCAACCAGCCCGTTGAGCACCGCCGGGTTGTTGGCGAGCGCGCTGGTCGGGTTGAGCAGCCAGCGGCTCGCGGCCGGCCCCTGCTCCTGGATGCCCTGGGTGTCGATGGTCTGATAGAAGCCGAACACGCCTGCAACGAAGTCGATGCGGTCGCCCAGCGATCCGGCATAGCGCACCTCTTGCGTGAACTGCTCCTGCTGCGAGGGATTGTTGACCTTGAGCGTGATCGGCAGGCCGGTGAAATCGCGGTCGTTCGACGGGGTCCAGTCCCAGAAGCGCCAGGCGGAAACCGAGGTCAGCGTGCCGGGCCCGACATCCCATTCGACCTTGAGCGATGCGCCGCCCAGGATGCTCTTGGCGCTGAGTTCGGCATCGACATCGGTCACCCGGTCGAACGCGTCGAGGCTGGGCGGGGCATAGCCGAACGCCGCCGACAGCGCGGGGAACTGGCGGTTGGCCGGGCGCTGGGTGCTGCCGTAGCGCGCATAGATCTGCGCGCAGCATTCGGGGTTCTGGCGGTTGTAGTCGCCCGCCAGCGTCACCTTGAGGGAATCGCTCGGCTTCCACAGCAGCGTGCCGCGAATCCCCAGATTGTTCAATTCGTTCACGTTGGTGCCGGTGGCGACGTTGAAGATCGTGCCCCGCCGATCGGTGGTCGCAACCCCGAAACGCACAGCGACAGTGTCAGACAGCGGCCCGGACACCGATGCCTTGGCCTGGCGGAACTCGAGATTGCCTGCGGTGACCTCGGCGCGGCCCTCGAAATCGAAGCTCGGTTCCTTCGAGGTGATGTTGATCGCGCCCGCAGTCGTATTCTTGCCGTAGAGCGTGCCCTGCGGCCCGCGCAGCGTCTCGACCTGCGCGATATCGAGGAAATCGAGCGTCGCCACCGCCACCCGGCCGACGAAGACATCGTCGATATAGATGCCGACACCCTGTTCGATGCCGTCATTAGTGAGGCCGAACGGCGCGCCGAGCCCGCGGATGTTGATCGCCGAATTGCGCGGGTTGGAGGAGTAGAACTGCAATGTCGGCTGCAATTGCGTCAACCGGCTGACGTTGAAGCTGCCGGTGTTGTCGAGCGTGGTCACATCGACCACCGAGAGCGCAATCGGCACGTCCTGCGAGGATTCGTCGCGGCGGCGGGCGGAGACGATGATCACGTTGCCGGGCTGTTGCTGAGCTTCGGCAATATCGTCTGTCTGCACTTCGGCTTCGGCTGCGGCGCCGTCGGTGTCAGCAGCGAATGCCGGAGCCTGAAACGCAAGCGCGATGGCCAGCGCAGCAACGGACGTGCGCGCGGTAATGGAAATGGACATTTGGAAAGACCCCCGAGAATGGAAGTGCTTCCGGCTGTCCGGTCGGCACAGTATGGCTGCTGCACAAAGCATGACCTCAGAAAAATGCCGGTCCGGTAGTCCCGGTCCCGGCAATCGAGGGAATGTAAAAATGTCGGTCAGCTGAAGCGCTGGCGCTCGGTCACGTCCATCTGGACCAGCTTGCCATCGTGGACGGTCAGAACCACCGCGCCGAAGCGAAGCTTTGAAATGGCGTCAGCGATTGCAGCGATCGGAACATCGCGCTGCGGAGCAGCAAGCGACTCGGTAAGCTTTGAAGGTGGCATCGTGAAACCCCTGTAAAAACTGGTGCGGACCGGCTGCATGCAGCATGGCCCGCAGTCACAGGGCTAATCTCTACCTTTTGAGTTGGCAAGATAGTTTTGCTTGTCAGCGTCTCAATGTGCGATAGCAGGCCCGAACGGTGGGACAGGCTGAATGGAATGCGCCAAGGTGATTTGATCGAGGATCAGCGCAGTTTCATCCCGCACTTTGAGCATCAATGCTCGCAAGCGGCACTCGTCCTCTTCCAGACAATTCTTGCACTTTTCATAGGCATACCGGCTGGCGCAAGGCACCAATGCCAGCGAACCACGCGTCAGCCGGACGATATCGCCATAACGGATATCCACCGGAGGCAGGCCCAGCGCATAGCCTCCATCCTTGCCGCGATGCGACTGCACGAGTCCCGCCCGCGCCATTTCAGAAAGGATTACGGTCAGGAACTTGGGAGGTATCTTCTGGGCAGCGGCGATTTCGTCAAGCTGCACAAGGCCTTGGCCATAATGGTCGGCAAGGTGCTGTAGAGCACGGATCGAGTAGCGGACTTTCTGGCTTAACATCGCAAATAGCTACGCCCCTGATCGCCCCGTTTCAATGCCTTTGGAGGTCAGACACATCGCGCGATTTCCGAGGCCGGCGCTCACTCACGGGATGGTTCGAGCCCTACTAAAGCCCTTCGCCCCCCACCCAATGCGCATTGGCCAGCCGGCGTGCCAATGTCCATGTCTGGTGGCGAATATCGGGAACCGCCACGACTTCCCAAAGGCCCCCACGGGTCATAGGGCCGATGGCAAAGACACTATCATTTGCGTTGCCATCTCGTCCGATGACCCGCGACTGGTCGTCAATATCGAGTCCCAGGCGCAGTTGGTCCGGCCTGATCGTCCCGCTGGCCAGCAATTGGCCGAGCAACGGATCATGTGTCCGCAGCAGGTCACCCTGCGGCCCGGTGCAGTTGACCGCGCGCCGCACTTTCAGAGTTTCGCTGTTGCTCTCCCCGCGAGGTCGCAAGGTCACATTTAAAAACCCGGCGCCCGGATCACACGACACAGTCTTGCCCGCGACGAATCCCAGCCGCCCTTCGGCCTGCAACTGCGCAATTCTGGCCGCCACTTGCGGTGCAAGCCGATGACGGTGGATATCCCAATATGGCCGCAGATGGCGCAGGAAACGCTCGCGCTGTATCGGCGCGCACGCCGCCCAGAGTCGCTGCGTCAGCGGGCGCAGGTCATCCACGGCATCGCGCCAGGGCCTTTCCTGCGCCCTTGATCGCACGAATCGCGTGAGGTCGCTTGCCTGGGTGGGCGGCAGCTCGGCAATCTCGCTTGGGCTGCGTGGCTGGTCCCAATGGGCATGGGGCACCAGGCCTCGGCGCGAAAGGGCGATGATTCGCCCGCGAAAGCCTTTCGCATCGAGCAATAGCGCAGCATCAATCGCGGTGAGCCCGGATCCCAACAGCAGGACTGCGTCGTCGCTCGTCAAACCTTCGCATATGTCGCCTGCCCACGGATCATCCGCGTAGACGTCGGGTCCGAGCGCAGACTCGTGAAAGCCGGGAGGAGCATGGGGCGGCAGATTCCCCATCGCAAGAACCAACGCATCGGCTTCGATAGAACGACCATCGGCCAATGTGATCACCTGCCTGCCCGCTTCCTGCCGGATCACAACCGCTGTGGCAGGTACAATCTTGAGTCGACTGCCTGCTGATTGCGCGGCATTGTCCAGCATCTCGCTGAGATATTGTCCATAAGTCGTTCGCGGGACGAACGTGCTCGCGTCACCCAGCCCCTCACGAACAAGCCATCTGACGAAATGCGTCGGATCGTCCGGAAGTGCACTCATATTGCCGGCGCGGACATTCAGCAGGTGATCGGGATGGGCTGCGCTGTAAGCGACGCCCCGCCCCAATCGGGACTCGCGCCGTTCGATCAGGATAGCCGCAGGTCCGTCGTGCCGCAGCAGATTGATCGCCTGCATGGTCCCCGAAAATCCACCACCGATTATCGCGACAGTCGAATTCCGGTCTAGGACCGGCAGACTGGTAGGAATGACAAGCATCAGGTTCGTGCGCTCCATAGTTTCTCATATTGTCGCGGGGCAAAACTTCGCTGCCCGCGCCTTTCTAGCAGGCTGTGCACTGCCTCAGCTAACATGTCCGAACCCGGCCTTTTGCAGCAGGATTTCCGACGGCAAGCCCGAGAGCGAACATTGCTTGCTGGTATAATTGATTTCCTCCCTTGCTTTTCTCAACTGAATTCATAGACTTTATAGAGGTTGCATAACAAGGCTTTTCTATGTGCTCTACGACCA
Source organism: Blastomonas sp. (assembly GCF_030373265.1). Classification (GTDB taxonomy): domain Bacteria; phylum Pseudomonadota; class Alphaproteobacteria; order Sphingomonadales; family Sphingomonadaceae; genus Blastomonas. The sequence goes on along the minus strand of NZ_JAUCZC010000023.1, from coordinate 6,310 downwards.
GACTGTCATCGATATGCTGCGCAGTTCAACAAGCGCCTTCACACGGTGCATCGTCCCTGCCGCGGGACGTGGCCGAGAGTTGGGCGTGAGCGTGATGCGTAAACGCAATGTCGCACCTGTAATTCGGCGTACCGTTGAATCGCCGACGGTCGCGCTGGCCGTTGTCATCCATGCCAGTTGGTTTGCGCTCACCGCGTGGCATGACAAGATCCCACCCTTGCTGCTGTTCCTGTCCGGCGGCTGGATCATCGCATGGCACAATTCGCTCCAGCACGAGACGATCCACGGCCACCCGACGCGAAGCCGAGCGATCAACACCCTACTGGGCTGGGCTCCGTACAGCCTGTGGCTGCCCTACAGCATCTACCGAGACAGCCATATCGCGCACCATGCAACCCGCAACGCGACCGACCCGTTCGACGATCCGGAATCGCGCTATCTTGCCAAGAGCGGCACGCTGGTTTGGTTTATCGAGAAAGTGCAGCAGAGCCTGATCGGTCGGCTGCTGCTCGGGCCTTTCCTGTCGATCTTTCGCTTTCTGGGGAGCGAACTGATCCGAGCTTACCGTCAACCTGGTGGTGTTCTGCGTGACTGGTTGCCGCATGCCGGGGGCGTGTTGGCAATTCTGATCTGGCTTGACCACTGCGGCCTGGGGCTGGGTCAGTATATCCTCTGCTTCGTCTTGCCCGGCACCTCGCTCTCGTTGCTGCGCAGTTTTGCAGAGCACCGCGCTGATGCGGATGCCGCTGCGCGCGTGGCGACGGTGGAGCGCGGCGGTCCGCTTGCCCTCCTGTACCTGAACAACAATCTCCATGCGGCACATCATGCCCGGCCGGATCTTGCTTGGTACCGCTTGCCCGGCTTCAATGAGCGATTGCTGCGCGAACGCGGATCAGCGGTGCGCGGCCCGGTCTACCGCTCCTACTGGAGCGTTATCCGGCGCTTTGCATTCCGCGTGCATGACGACCTTGTTCATCCCGATTATCGAGGCGAAGCATCATGAGCGCCTATTTCGCCATGTTCGGCATGTATGACCATCCCCAGCAACAGGCTGGCAACGATGCGCTGTGGGCCTGGATTGCATACCGCCTGAAGTCCGAAGGGCTCGAAGGCATACCTGATCGATTGCAGCGGCAACGCAGTGTCGAAGCGCAGTGGCAGGACCCCGCTTTGCTATTCGGACAATGCTGCGGCTATCCTTTCGCGAGGTCTTACTCGGATCGTCTGCAACTGCTTGCCGTGCCGCGCTACAACGCCGCATATTGTGAGGGCACCCGGCACCGCAGCTTGATCATAGCCAGGTCGAGTGACCCACGCGCCAGCTTGGCTGAGTTTCGCAGGGCCACGGCAGCGGTCAACGATGCGCAGTCGAACACGGGGATGAACCTGCTGCGCCATACCGTGTCGGACCTTGCCGCCTACAGACCATTTTTTGGTGATATCCTTTTCACCGGCGGCCATGTCGCAAGCATGTGGTCCGTGGCGCTCGGCCAAGGCGACATCGCTTCCATCGACGCGGTCAGTTTTGCTGCACTGGCGCGAGCTTATCCGGACCTTGCTGCGCAACTGAAGATCATCGCGATTTCCCGCAGCGTCCCCGCGCTTCCCTTCGTCACTTCAATATCGACACCTCAGCCGATCGCCGCGCTCGTGCAGCATGCCCTGTTTGCGGCAATGGAAGCGCCTGAACTTGCAGATGCGCGGGCAGCGCTGTTTCTCGATGGCGTAGAACCCATCCTGCCGGAAGCCTATAACGAGACGATCGAGATCGAACGTGCATCCCGGCCGATCAACTTTGCAGCACCTGTCGCATGACGCTGTTGGTCCAGGCTTCCGGCAGGTACTCTGCGACAATGCCTCATTCCACTGGAGCACCCGCATGAGCATTCGCCCATTCTGGTTCATCCCAACCCATGGCGATGGGCGTTGGCTTGGTTCAGCAGAAGGATCCCGCCCCACCGAATTCTCCTATCTGGCGCAGGTGGCCCAAGCGGTCGACCGACTGGGATTTGAAGGCGCGCTGTTGCCAACCGGTCAGACCTGCGAAGACAGTTGGGTGGTCGCAAGCGCATTGGTGCCACTGACCCAGCGGCTCAAGTTCTTGGTCGCCGTGCGGCCGGGTGTCACATCGCCGCTGTTCGCCGCGCGCCAAGCCGCAACGCTCGACAGGATCAGTGGCGGGCGGCTTCTTGTGAACATCGTCGCAGGCGGCGACCGCAGCGAGTTTCGCGCGGACGGCGTCGATCTTGCGCACGCAGACCGCTATGCGCTGGCGGAAGAATTCGTGGCCGTATGGCGGCGTCTGATGACTGGCGAAGCCGTCGATTATCAGGGCGAGCATCTGTTTGCGGAAGCTTCCGAGCTGCTGTTCGCACCGGTCCAGGCGGGCGGACCGCCGCTCTATATCGGCGGATCATCAGAGCCAGCCGTGGCGCTGACCGGCAAGCATATCGACCACTATCTCACCTGGGGCGAGCCCGTGGCCGATGTCGCTGCCAAGATTGCCAATGTGCGCGCCGCTGCCGCCAAGCACGGCCGCGAGGTTCGGTTCGGCATCCGGCTGCACATCATCGTGCGCGAGACAGAGGGGGCGGCATGGGCCGAGGCTGACCGGCTGATCAGCAGGCTGGATGATGCGACGATCGCGCGAGCGCAGGCCGCGCAGAGCCAGAGCGAATCTGTTGGCCAGCAGCGGATGCAGGCACTGCACGGCGGGCGGCGAGACAGGCTGACGGTTGCCCCCAACCTCTGGGCCGGGGTCGGTTTGGTCCGCGGCGGGGCTGGAACCGCGCTGGTGGGGTCGGCTGAGAACCTCGCCGAACGGATCGCGGAATATGCCGATGTCGGCATCGAGACCTTCATCCTGTCCGGCTATCCGCATCTGGAGGAAGCCTATCGCGTGGCGGAGCTGTTATTTCCGCTGCTCGATATCGCCCGTGACGATACCTCAAGGCCATCGGCGGTCTCGCCGGGCCGTGCTGGTGAGACCGGAGGATTCGCACTGGCCAGCGGCAAGACGCGCTTCGCGACCGGTCCGTCATGAACGAGGCCGTGACAGCCATGCTGCCCGTTATCGACATTGCGCCGCTGGTCGAGCGTACCAACCCTGACCAGGAACGCGTGGTGGCTGCACAGATCGATCATGCCTGCAGCAATTTCGGCTTCTTCTATGCGACGGGCCACGGCATCGACCTAAAGCTGTTGCTTGATCTGCGCGATGCAAGCGCAGCCTTCTTTGCCTTGCCTGAGGCGATCAAAGCCGAAATCGCCATGGCAAAGGGCGGCACGGCCTGGCGGGGCTGGTTTCCGGTTCAGGGTGAACTGACCTCGGGACTGCCGGACCTCAAGGAGGGGCTGTATCTCGGTGAGGAGCTAGGCTTCGAGGATCCCAGGGTACGTGCCGGCCTGCCGCTTCACGGCGCCAATCTTTGGCCGGATTCAGTGCCCGAACTCCGCCACGCAGTTATCGCTTATCTGGCCGCAGCAGTGCGCGCGGCTGACGCGATCATGCGCGGCTGTGCGCTGGCGCTGGGCTTGGAAGCAGACCATTTCGCCAAGGGTCTGACCGCGCAGCCCACCTTGCTGTTCCGCCTGTTCCATTATCCCGCACCCGATCCCGAAACGGTTCAATCCGCGCCTTACGGCGTCGGTGAGCACAGCGATTACGGGCTGCTGACGCTGCTGGCGCAGGACGACAAGGGCGGCCTTGAAATCCGCACCCGCGATGGCTGGATTGCGGTGCCGCCGTTGGCCGACACGCTGGTCATAAATATTGGTGACATGTTCGAAAGGCTGACAAGAGGGCGATTTCGCTCCGCCCCGCACCGCGTCGTCAACCGGGCGGGCGTCTCGCGCTATTCGTTTCCGCTCTTCTTCGACCCCGACTTTCAGGCCGAGGTGCAACCGCTACCCGAACTGGCACCGTCAGTGTTTCCGCGCGAGACGCGGTGGGATGGCCTCGATATCCATGAACCGATCGGCACCTATGGCGAGTATCTGATCGGCAAGGTGAGCAAGGTGTTTCCTGAACTGGCTCAAGCGCGATTGCGGAACCGCGCCTGACCAGCTTCAGGTTCCCAAGATAGTGTTCTGCTCGCGCGCTTGGATGACGCGGCTGCCGGGTGGCAAATCATGCGTCAGCCAGACATTGCCGCCGATCTCGGATCCAGCTCCGATCGTGACCCGGCCGAGGATCGTGGCTCCGGCATAGATCACCACATCATCCTCAACGATCGGGTGGCGAGCGATGTCGCGGATCATGACCCCGTCGTCATCGGCCGCAAAGCTGCGCGCACCCAGCGTGACGCCCTGATAGAGCCGGACATTGCGTCCCAGTATCGCCGTCTCGCCGATCACCACACCCGTGCCGTGATTGCGTCCGGAAGCAATTCGAACTGAACAGGCCGACCTGTTTTCTGTTGCATCACGATTGCGCGCGTCCGGATCTGTCCTCCGCTGACAATGTCTCCAATTTTCATCCGCACCAAGTCGCAGCCGCGAAGCTTGCTATCAATCGCGAGGTCAAACAGTGCGCGATCTCGCAGGCGACGGTTCTGGTTGAGGCAGAACCGGATCTGCCAAATTTGCTTTGGCTTTAGTGCACGCTTCGCACCGACGGTTCGTCCGGCATTCCAGACCTGACGTTTGGTCGCAACGATTTGAGATGCAGTCATTTCCATGATCATTCTCCTATGGCCGGGTTGGCTATTCGAAGAACGGTCCATAGGCGGGAGGGTGTAGACCCAGTCGGGCTTGTACCGACCCAGACCCGGTCGTCCATGAAGGCCGAATTGCACGTCTGATTTCGCCCGAAGCCGCCATCCCGCTTTCGGGATCGCAAATCGGCCCTGCTCATGACTTGGGTTGGGTGGAGTGCCGGAGGTCTGGTTGCACGGCGTCGAAGTCGCTTGGCTCCACATTACTGGGCTGATCCGGTCTCAACTGATGCGGGTGGGCTGGGCCTCGGCGATCACCTTTCGCGATACCGACATTTACGGTGATGCCAATGACGCATGCATCCGTCTTGGGCTCTCGTCCACTACCGATCCGTGGCAGAGTCACAAGCGGGATCGGCCGAAATGTTTAATTACCGTGGTGATTAAGCGCGCCCGAGCGATGGCAAAGGTCTCGAAGCGAGTTGCTCAAGAATACGTGTCAGTGCTGCGACGCTGCCATCATCCTTCGCGCTTTCGAGAGCTTCCTTCAGCACCGAGCGGATGTCATCGGCTTCGACGTGCTCCATCTCCCAATGCGGGTAAATACGCTCCCGTTTTTCTACACTCCGATCGAGAGTGACAATATCATGATGTCGCTCGTCATTATGCAGATTGGAGATCAGGCCCTGCACTTCGGTAGGTGGGCCTTCGATCCACTGGAAGAAGACCCCGCTGCCGAAAACCAACACCCCGGTGATACCGCGGGCGACATTGCGAGATTGAGAAAATTCAACAATGCGCCTGACCTCGGCCTCGTCGACACTGTCCGCTGCACGGCTGCAATACGCAAATGTTTCAAGCGTGATCGCAGCTAAGTCCAAATAATCGTCTTCTGAAAAGTTGGGTTCATCGAACATTGGAGACTCACTTTTCATTAATGGGGAGGCGCAGCGGAAAGCTTCAGCCTGGATGCGCTTCGCTCAAACGGATGAAAGGCGCGCGCAGGTCTTGGGGGCTGGCAGCTTCCAACGCGCCTTTGGCAACGTCATCAGCTGACCAGAACAGCGAGGGTGCTTGATCATCGAGCATGGACCAGGCTGGAAACAGCCGCTCGTCCATTTCTTCTTTAAGCAGCAGGCGGATGTCGATGTGCCGATCATCGTTCAAAATGCATGAGTACAATGCCTCGATCGAAGCTGACGGCCCTTCGATCAGTTGCAGATAAACGTCATGGCGACAAATCAATGCGCCAGTGATTTCCCATTGCGGATTGTTGCGCCGCGCTGCAGAGAGAATGCTGGCTAGCATGGCGGAATCAAAGCCGAAGGGCTGTGAACGATAAATCAGACGTGTTCTCGACATGTGACCTCGTATCAATGCGTTAGCCCGACGGTAAGCCAAAGCGTACGGATGTTATAGAGCCAATTTGGGTAGGTGGCCGATCACGCTGGCATTCAGGCGGCGAAGGATGTGGGTTGTATGCTTATCCCTTGACGGCTCCATCCTTATGAATGAAACCTCTACGCTGAGCTCAGGATCAATAATGGCCGGGCAAGCTCCTTGCCGTCTCCGACGGGATCGTTGAAAAAAAGTGGCGGATTGAACCGCACCGGGTTTCCCGGAGGCTGTTTGGTTTAAGTTACGCAGCCATGGGC
>NZ_JAUCZC010000022.1 GCF_030373265.1 Blastomonas sp. | reverse complement strand
TTGAAGTTGATGTCGATCAGCTTCTCGATATCGTCCTCGCTGTGCTCCTCGAGCAAACCGCCGATGCCGACCCCGGCGTTGTTGAACAGCACGTGCAGCTTGCCCCCGGTGTGCTCAGCAAAGGCTTCAAGCGCGGCGGTCCATTGCTCGCGGCTGCGCACGTCGAGCCGGTGCATCCAGGACATGCCAGGCTGCAGCATCGCGGCGGTCTCTTCCATGCCCTTGACGTTGACATCGGCGAGGCCAACGAACCATCCCCGCGCCCCGAAATACCGCGCCACCTCGCGCCCGATCCCCGATGCGCCGCCAGTGATGAAGATGGATTTGGTGTCGGTCATGGCGTGGTCTCTCCTGGAGTGTCTGCCCCCAATCCTCCCCTGCAAGGGGAGGTGGCAGGCCAAATGGCCTGACAAAGGGGTGTCACCAATGGCGAAAGGGTGACACCCCCCCACCACTGCGTGGTCCCCCTCCCCATTTAGGGGAGGATTTTTCGCGACGCTAAGCCCCCACCCACCCGCGCGCAAGTGGCTAGCCAGCACGGCAAAGCCCTGCCTATAAGCAGCGTTGCATGGCCTCCCCTCCCGCCCCTCCCAGCCCCCGCTTGGCGCGCGGCCCTGCCGTAGCGTTTGAAGGCGTGGGCAAGCTTTATGGCCGGGTCAAAGCGATCGACCATGTCAGCGCAACTATTTTGCCGAGCACCTTCATCGCCATCGTCGGGTCATCCGGATCGGGCAAATCGACGTTGCTGAAAGCGGTCAACCGGCTGGTCGAACCAGACACCGGCACGGTGCGAATCGATGGCCGCGATGTGACGCAGCACGAGCCGCACGCGCTGCGCCGCTCGATCGGCTATGTCTTCCAGAATGTCGGGCTGTTCCCGCACATGACCGTGGCGCAGAACATCGGCATCGGTTCGCGGATCGCCAGCCGCAAGCCGCTGGCGACCGAGCGGGTGGAGGATCTGCTGGATCTGGTCGACCTGCCCCGCGATTTTGCCACCCGCCTCCCCGAGCAGCTTTCTGGTGGCCAGCAGCAGCGCGTCGGCGTCGCGCGCGCGCTGGCGGGCGAGCCGGGACTGATGCTGATGGACGAACCCTTCGGCGCGCTCGACCCGGTAACGCGCGAGACCCTGGGTGAACAATATCGCGCGCTGCACGAGCGGCTGGGGCTGACCACGATCATGGTCACCCACGACATGGCCGAGGCGCTGCTGTTCGCCGACCGCATCTGGGTGATGGCGGCTGGCCAGATCGTCGCCGACGCGACCCCCGCCGAGCTGATCGCCGGCGGCTGCGGCCCCGAGGCGGAAGCTCTGGTCGCGGTGCCCAGATTGCAGGCCGAACGGATCACCGCGATGCGGGCGGCGGGAACGGCGACGTGAGCGGCCCGCAAGGTCCCTCGACTTCGCTCGGGAACTCGGGGATGTGGGTGCTAGGGTATCCGCAAAGCAGCGACGTAATCCCCTCTTCCGTTTGTCCCGAGCGAAGTCGAGGGACCTACGCGCCCCCCTTGAGAGCGGGCCAACAATGAACCAGGACTGGCCCCGCATCCTCGATCTGCTCGCCCAGCATGTGCAACTGAGCTTTGCCGCTCTGGGCCTCGCGCTGGTCATCGCGCTGCCGCTCGCCATCTGGTCCGCGCGCAACCGAACCGTGGCAGGGGTTACCCTCGGCTTTGCCAGCCTGATCCAGACCATCCCCGCCCTCGCGCTGCTGGCGCTTTTCTTTCCGCTGCTGCTGGCGCTGTCGGCCATCTTCGGCGATGCGATCTCGCCATTGGGCTTTTTGCCGTCGCTGCTCGCGCTCACTTTGTATGCGCTGCTGCCGATCCTGCGCAACGCGGTGACCGGCCTGCAATCGGTCGAGCCCGCGATGGTCGAGGCGGCCGACGGCGTTGGCATGACCCCCTTGCAGAAACTCTGGCTGGTCGAAGCGCCGCTCGCGTCTCCCACGATCATGGCCGGGGTGCGCACCGCGGCGGTATGGACGATCGGGGCGGCGACGCTGTCCACCACCGTGGGCCAGCCGAGCTTGGGCGATCTGATCTTCGCCGGGTTGCAGACACAGAACTGGTCGCTGGTGCTCGCCGGATGCCTGGCGGCTGCAGGGCTGGCGATCAGTGTAGACCTGCTGCTCGGGCTGATCGAAAGCGGCATCCGCTGGCGAAAGCACCTGCGCATCTGGATGGCGGGGATCGCGCTGGCGCTCGGGCTGGGTGCGGCCTTGTGGCCTGCGCCAAGCTCCGACCGGCCTGTCGTCACCATCGGCGCCAAGCGTTTTTCCGAGCAGTACATTCTGGCCCGGCTGATCGGGCGCAGGCTGGAGGCGGCAGGCTATGCCGTGCGCTACCGCGAGGGACTGGGCAGCGCGGTGGTGTTCCGCGCGTTGGCGACCGACGAGGTGCAGGTTTATGTCGATTATGCCGGTACCATCTGGACCAACGAAATGCAGCGCCAGGACCCCGAGCCGCGCGCCGAGATGATCGCCGAAATAGCCCGCTGGGCCAGCGACCAGCATGGCGTGCGGCTGATCGGGCCGCTGGGGTTCGAGAACACCTACGCCTTTGCCGTGCGCCCGGACGATGCGAAGCGGCTCCAGTTGCGATCGCTCGACGATATCGTGCGCGTCGCGCCGGATTTCGTGTTCGGCACCGATGTCGAGTTTCTCGAGCGGCCCGAATGGCAGATGGTGCAGGCCGCCTATCCGCTGCGCTTCAAGGGCAGGCGCGCGTTCGAGCCGACCTTCATGTACCGCGCGCTGTCGCTGGGCGAAGCGGATATCATCTCGGCGTTCTCGTCCGACGGAAGGATCGCCGCCAACGGCTTTGTCGTGCTCGACGATCCCAAGGGCGCGATCCCCGCTTACGACGCGATCCTGATGGTCAGCCGGTCAGCCGCCCGCGATGCGCGACTGGTCGAGGCGCTCAAGCCGCTGGTCGGCGCAATCCCGGTGGAAAAAATGCGTGAGGCCAATTATCGCGTCGACAGGGATGCCGACAAGCAAAGTCCGGCCGATTCGGCGGCATGGCTCGACCAGGCCCTGTCCGGCTCAACCCAAGGGAACATTCGATAATGCTCAAGCGCCTGCTGCTCACCTTCCTGATCGCCCCGATGATGCTGTGGGCGAACGCCGCCTATGCCAATGTCACCATCACCTTCTACAGCCACGAGCTGGGCAGCCAGTTCCCGCACGCCTTTGCGACGCTGAAGGGCAAGGTCAATTCGACCGGCGAGACGGTGGACACCAATGTCGGCTTTACCGCAACCAGCACCGGCCCCGGTATCCTGTTCGGATCGGTGACCGGCCATATCAGCGAGGCCAAGCCCAAGTACATCGCGAGCTCCAACCCGCATTTCAGCTATGAGCTGACCGATGCGGAGTATCGCGCGGTGATGGCGGTGACCGAAAAGTGGCGCAACAAGAAGCAGAAGAGCTACAACCTCAACACCGCCAATTGCGTGCATTTCATCGCCGAGGTGGCCACGGCTGCTGGCCTGAAGATCAACACCAAGAGCCAGTACTTCAAGAAGCCGACCAGCTTCCTCAAGGAGGTCACCTCGCTAAGCCGCGAACGGCTGGCCAGCGGCCGCATCCTGTTCAAGGGCTGAGCCCCGCTCGGCTAGAGCGCCGCGTTGTTGTAGCAGTGCCAGGTCAGGATGGTGACCGCGCTGCGGTGCGGTGACCAGGGTTCGGCGATCGTCCGCGTCTCCTTCTCCGATGGCCGCGCCTCGAGCCCGAGGATCCGCCCGATTCCCGCCTGCACCGCCAGATCGCCTGCCGGCCAGATATCGGGCCGCCCCTCGGCGAACAGCAGATAGATTTCTGCCGACCAGCGCCCAATGCCCTTAATCCGCACCAGCTCGGCGATCGCGGCTTCGTCATCGCCGGGCAGGTTTTCCAGATCGAGCGCACCGGTCATCACCAGTTCGGCAAGCGAGCGGGCATAGCCCTGCTTCTGGCGCGACATGCCGCAAGCGCGCAGCGCATCGAAATCCGCCGCGATCAGCGCATCGGGCGCACAGCCCTCGCCCAGAGCCGCTTCCAATTTGGCCCACACCGATGCCGCCGAGGCGACGCTGACCTGCTGGCCGACGATGGTGCGCAGCAAGGTGGTGTAACCGCGCGCGCGGATACGCGGCTCGGGATAGCCGGCGATCTCAAGCGCGCGCGCGATCGCCGGTTCCTGTCCCGCGACGGCATCGAGGCCGGAATGAAGCTGCTGTGCCGACAATCCCATAGAAGCGTTCCTTTATTCCGCCCCTTGCATTCGGGCTTGGCGTTGATCATAGCAATCGCGTTCACCGGGGCCATAGCCCGGCTCATTTTTGTGGGGAGTTTCCATGCCAAAGCTGATCGTCATCAACCGCGCAGGCGAAGAGAGCACCATCGAGGCGGATACCGGCCTTTCCGTGATGGAAGCGATCCGCGACAATGGCTTTGACGAGCTGCTGGCTTTGTGCGGCGGATGCTGCTCATGCGCGACCTGCCATGTGCATGTCGATGGCGACTGGACCGACAAGCTGCCCCCGATCAGCGCGGATGAAGACGATCTGCTCGACAGCTCGGACCACCGCAACGCCACCTCGCGGCTGTCTTGCCAGATCCAGATGACGGCAGCGCTGGACGGCCTCAAGGTTGCCATCGCACCCGAAGATTGATCAGATCCCGCCGGGCGTGACCTCGCGCCCGGTGGCTTCCAGCGCCGATGTCAGCGCCAGCGCGCAGCCATCGAGCCGTGCCTGATCGGTCGAGCGGATGACGAAATTCGCGCCCACTTTGCCCTCGCGAAAGAACGGATAGCTGCCGATCTGGCAGCCCTCGTGCGCGCGCTCGGTTGCGCCGAGCATCTCTGCGACTTCGCTTTCCGCCACCCAGCAGCCCAGGGTTGCCGAAAGCAGCGGCAGACCACCCTCGAGCGTACCGGTGAGCGCGTCGAGCATGCCTGCGGTGATATGCGGCACGCCCGCCATGAGGAACAGGTTGCCGATGCGGATGCCGGGCGCGCCCGACATGCGGTTTTCGATCAGTTCGGCGCCATCGGGCACCCGCGCCATGCGCAGCCGGCCTTCGTTGATTCCGCCGCGGCTCTCATAATAGCGCTCGAGAATCGCGCGCGCCGCCGGGTGGATCACCACATCGACTTCAAGAGCCTGCGCGATCGCATCGACGGTGATGTCGTCATGCGTCGGGCCGATGCCGCCGGTGGTGAACAGATAGTCGTTGCGCGCGCGCAGCAGGTTCACCGCCTCGACGATCGCCTCCATGTCGTCGGCGACCACCCGCACCTCTTTGAGCCGAATCCCCTGCACGTTGAGCCAGGTCGCGACCTGCGCGACGTTCTTGTCCTGGGTGCGGCCCGAGAGGATTTCGTCGCCGATCACGATCAGCGCGGCGGTCCAGATGCGGGGGCTTTGAGCGGGGGCGTCAGCTGTCATGCGCCGGTGTTTAGCGCTTGGCGTGAGGCGCGCAAGCGGTTCGTTGGCGGCGGCGTCAATCGGCCCAGAAGGTGGCGCAGCCCAGGCTGGCCAGCGCCGGATCGCGCGTAATCACCACCAGGTCGTCCTGGATCGCCTGCGCCGCGATCATCCGGTCGAAAGGGTCGCGATGCTCGCCGGGGAGCGATCCGGCGAGCAGGCCATGCGTCACGCTAACCGGCAGCAATTCAAAACCGTTGCGCTCGCACAGAGCCTCAAACTGCTCGGCAGCCTCCTCGGCCTCCTGCCATTTGCCAAGCCGCACCTTGGTTGCAACCTCCCACGCCGAGGCAGCGCTGACGAAAATTGCGTTGTCCGGGTCAATCAGCCCGCGCCGCACCGCTTTCGGCAGCAGGAGATTGTCGTTCCACCACCAGATGAGAGCATGGGTGTCGAAGAGAAAGGCGCTCACTCCCAGGCCCGAAGTTCTTCTTCGGGCAGCGGGTCAAAAAAGAAGCCGTCGGGGATCTTGGCCTTGAGCCCTCCGGGCCGCCGCTCGACCTTCGGTTTCTCCAGCGGCACCAGCCGGGCATAGGGTTTGCCCGCCTTGGCAAGGATGATCTCCTCGCCCGCATGCGCGCGGTCGAGCAGCTTGGAAAAATGCGTCTTGGCGTCGTGGACATTGACGATGCTGGTCATGCGCGCTGGTTAATCCATTGACCGGACTAAGTCAATGGACTAAGTCCACCCAAATCCCGGGGGTCGCAAAAACGGCCGCCCTCCCCTATATGGAATCACCATGAACCAGTATGTCACCGTCACCAACGCCGACACGCCGATGCGCGACGGCACCATCAAACTGCATGGCCCCGAAGGCTTCGAGGGTATGCGCAAGGCCGGCCGGCTCGCAGCGCATGTCCTGGACGAGCTGACGTCGTTCGTGCGCGAAGGCGTCACCACCGCCGAGATCGACGCCAAGGCGCGCGAGCTGATGCTGGCGGGCGGCGGCATTCCGGCGACCTTGGGTTATCGCGGGTTCACGCACAGCTGCTGCACGTCGATCAACCATGTCGTGTGCCACGGCATCCCCGCCGACCGCAAATTGAAGGACGGCGACATCATCAACATCGATGTCACTCCGATCCTCGACGGTTGGCACGGCGACACCAGCCGCATGTTCCTGATCGGCGATGTCGGCGTGAAGGCACGCCGGCTGGTCGATGTGACCTACGAATGCCTGATGCTGGGCATCGAACAGGCGCGCCCCGGCAACACCATGGGCGATGTCGCGCATGCGATCCAGTCGTTCGCCGAGAAGCACCGCTATGGCGTGGTCCGCGATTTCTGCGGCCATGGCCTGGGCCGGCTGTTCCACGATGCGCCCGAGGTCGTCCACGCCGGCCGCCCCGGCACCGGACCTGAGCTCAAGCCCGGCATGTTCTTCACCATCGAGCCGATGATCAACATCGGCAAGCCCGCTGTGAAGATGCTGGAAGACGGCTGGACGGCAGTGACCCGGGACCGCTCGCTGTCGGCGCAATTCGAACATTCTATCGGCATCACCGAGACCGGCTGCGAGATCTTCACCAAGAGCCTGGCCGGGCTCGACAACCCGCCATATTGATCGACGCGGGCAAGTTGCTGGCCCTGCCCAAAATATAGGCAACGGCGATGGTGCTTGCCCGCATTTCCATCATCCCTCGCAATAATGTTGCAACACGGCCAAGCTTTTGTAGCGATTTGCGTCTTGGCACGTTAATTGTTTGGTAGCAGACAAAGGGGGATTCGGGAGCGGCGCGGAGCGCACGCCCGGCTTTCCTGCACAACGTCATGACGATGCGAGGAAACCCGCGTTGTTCTTTCCCATCAGCGCCGCGCCTAAAGGGCTCGGTCGCCGAGTACAGGATGATCAGGACCACATGAAAAAGATCGAAGCGATCATCAAACCCTTCAAGCTCGACGAAGTGAAGGAAGCGCTGCACGAAGTCGGCGTGTCCGGCATCACCGTGACCGAGGCCAAGGGGTTCGGGCGGCAGAAGGGCCACACCGAGCTGTATCGCGGCGCCGAGTACATTGTCGACTTCCTTCCCAAGGTGAAGCTCGAGGTCGTCGTAGATGACGCGCTGGCCGACCGGGTGGTCGAGGCGATCGCGGCGGCCGCGCAAACCGGCCGCATCGGCGACGGCAAGATTTTCGTGATCCCGGTGGAAACGGCTCTGCGCATCCGCACGGGTGAGCGCGATAACGACGCGGTCTGAGAACCAGGGCACGCGCACCAAGGAGAGGCCTGTCCCGGCAAGGCCGCAAGAACACACGTCAGTTTCACCAATGGGGGGCCCGGCAACAGGCTCGGACCGGATTTCATGAAGAGGGAAAGCTAAGATGGCAAAAACCGCCAAAGACATTCTGGCAATGATCAAGGAGAACGAGATCGAGTGGGTCGACGTTCGCTTCACCGATCCCAAGGGCAAATGGCAGCACCTCACGATGTGCGCCGGTGTCATCGGCGAGGATGAGCTCGAAGACGGCCTGATGTTCGACGGCTCGTCGATCGAAGGCTGGAAGGCCATCAACGAATCCGACATGATCCTGCGCCCCGACATGGACGCGGCGTATATCGATCCGTTCTCGGCCGACCCGATGCTGATCCTGTTCTGCGACATCGTCGAGCCGGGCACCGGCGAGCTGTATGCTCGTGACCCGCGCAGCACTGCCAAGCGCGCCGAAGCCTATCTGACGTCGACCGGCATCGGTGACACCGTCTATATCGGCCCCGAAGCCGAATTCTTCATGTTCGACGACGTGCGCTTCTCCGATGGCTATGCCGGATCGATGTTTGCGATTGACGACATCGAGCTGCCCACCAACTCGGGCCGCACTTATGAAAGCGGCAACCTGGGCCACCGCCCGCGCGCCAAGGGTGGCTATTTCCCGGTTGCGCCGGTCGACAGCGTCGTCGATATCCGCGCCGAGATGGTCAGCACGATGCTCGAAATGGGCCTGCCCTGCGACAAGCATCACCATGAAGTCGCCGCCGCACAGCACGAACTGGGCATGACATTCGGCAAGCTGACCGAAACCGCCGACCGCATGCAGATCTACAAGTACGTCGTCCACATGGTCGCCCAGGCCTATGGCAAGACGGCGACGTTCATGCCCAAGCCGATCAAGTCCGATAACGGATCGGGCATGCACACCCACATCTCGATCTGGAAGGAAGGCAAGCCTTTGTTCGCGGGCAATGGCTATGCCGGCCTGTCCGACATGTGCCTGTACTTCATCGGCGGCGTCATCAAGCATGCCAAGGCGCTCAATGCGTTCACCAACCCGACCACCAACAGCTACAAGCGTCTGGTGCCGGGCTTTGAAGCGCCGGTGCTGCTCGCGTATTCGAGCCGCAACCGCTCGGCATCGTGCCGCATCCCTTATGGCACCGGCGAGAAAGCCAAGCGCGTGGAATTCCGTTTCCCCGATGCGATGGCCAACCCGTATCTGTGCTATTCGGCGCTGCTGATGGCGGGTCTGGACGGTATCCAGAACAAGATCCATCCCGGCGAGGCGATGGACAAGAACCTGTACGACCTGCCGCCCGAAGAGCTGAAGGAAGTGCCGACCGTCTGCGCCAGCTTGCGCGAAGCGCTCGACTCGCTGATCGCCGACCACGACTTCCTGCTCAAGGGCGACGTGTTCCTCAAGGACCAGATCGAAGCCTATATCGAGATGAAGTGGGCCGAAGTCTCGCGCTGGGAAACCACGCCTTCGCCGGTCGAATTCGACATGTATTACAGCTGGTAAGTCTGCCTGCCAGCGTCACATACGAAAAACGCCCCGGATCGCTCCGGGGCGTTTTTTGTTTCGCATGAACGCGTCGATCAGCGGCAGCGCGCGCCGTTGCGATCGATCGCCCGTCCGGCGACAGCGCCACCGGCAGCGCCCAGGATCGTGCCGAGCGTGTTCGAACCACCCGGTGCGATGACGTTGCCGAGCACGCCACCGGCAAGGCCGCCAACGATCAGACCGGTCGTGCCGTCCGGACGGCGGCAGTAATAGCGGCCATCCTGCCCGCGATACACGCGGTCGTTGTTGCCCAGGCGACGTTCGCGATAGCGACGATCATCGCGATAGTAGCGCGCGGCGTCATAGCCGCCGTATGCCGGGTCCGGCCGGTTATAGTCAAATCGGCCAAAGTCCGATCCGCCGCGGCCAAAGCCACCACCGGCGCACCCGCTGACCAAGGTCGCCGCCGCCAAGGCAGCGCCCAGGGTCCAAGTCTTTTTGCTAAACACTGTCATGATGTTCCTCGCTATTGCTGGAGCAAGGACGCGTTGCCGCCCCGATCCGTTCCCACCGGGTTCGATTTTCCTCGCGCGTGGGATTGCCTCAGCCCGCGGTCACGTGCCGACGGCGCGACCAACGCGGCTACCCCCACGTTGTCGCATCGTCATGGGGCTGCTATCGCCATTCCGATCGGACCCGCGGTGAAAGACGAACAATGACAGGCGCTTTGGCAAGGACATTCAGGTCTTGCACCACCGCTGCGGTGCTGGTGCTCGCGGCATGCAGCGGATCGGACAGCTCGCCGCTGGGCATTTCGATCATCGATCCGTCGAAGACCAACAATCTCGATGCCGCCGAACTGGCGCCTGCTGCAGAGTATCTGCGCGCCGCGACCTCGCAGGGCCTCGTGCGGCTGGATTCCCTGGGCAACATTGTGCCGGCGCTTGCCGAACGCTGGATCGTGACCGCCGACGGCCTGAGCTACATTTTCCGGCTGCGCAATGCGCGCTGGGAGAATGGCGATACGGTGACGTCGGAACACGTCGCCGCCGCATTGCGCCGCCGGTTGGAGATCGAACGGCGCACCGCGATCGGCGCGGACACCACCGAGGTGCGCGATATCCGCGCGATGACAGGACGGGTGATCGAGATCCGGCTGCTCGCGCCGCAGCCCGAGTTGCTGCGGATTTTGACGCTGCCCGAACTCGGGATCCGCCGCAACGGGCGCGGCACCGGGCCGCTGGTGGCGAACCGCCAGCAGTACTGGACACTGCTCAGCGACCGCGTCGATGACGCCGTCAGTCCCGATAGCCGCCGCGCGGTGCGTCCGCTGCAGGTGCGGACCGAAAACGCGGCGCGCGCGATCGCCCGGTTCTCCATGGGCGAAACCAGTGTGGTGCTGGGCGGCAAGTTCCAGCATCTGCCGTATCTGAGCGCCGGCGCGGTGCCCGATAACGCCGTGCGCGCCGATCCGGTGATCGGGCTGTTCGGGCTGCTGGTGATCAACGGCCAGGGCTTTCTCTCTGATCCGGCCAATCGCGAGGTGGTGGCATTGGCGATCGACCGGGACGCGCTGATGAATCCGTTGGGGCTGCGCGGATGGCAGACCATGACCCGGATCGTGCCGTCGGGGCTGGATCGCTATGCCCCGCTGGTCAGCGACCGGTGGACCGGCCTGACGCTGGACGAGCGCCGCGAACGCGCGCGCGGCCAGGTGGCGCGGTGGCTGCAGGACCAGGAAAAGCTACCCGAATTGCGCATCGCGATGCCGCCTGGCCCTGGCAGTCGTCTGGTGTTTGGCCGCTTGAAACGCGATCTGGCCATGGTCGGCATCACCGGGGTGATGGTCGGCGCCAAGGAGAAGGCCGATCTGCGGCTGATCGATGAAGTGGCGCATTATCGTCAGCCTTCGTGGTTCCTCAACCAGCTGTCGTGCGTGGTGCGACCGGTGTGCGACGAGGCCGGCGACGTGCTGCTGGCACAGGCCAAGCGCATGTCCGACCCGGCTGCCAGAGCCCAGAAGATGGCCGAGGCCGAGGTCTCGATCACCACCAGCAACATCTTCATCCCGTTGGGGGCGCCGGTGCGCTTTTCGCTGGTGTCGGGCAACGTCCCTGGCTTTGCGATCACCGCAGACGGCTGGCATGCCTTGCCGGATATGGTCGTCATCCCCAGATAACAGGGCGCAAGGGGTTTGGAGTGTACGATGAAGTCGATCCGGCCTGACCAGATGGCACAATTGAGGGCAGCGCAGGCCCGATTGGCGGCCGCCCTGCCCACCGACCCCGCAGCCGTGCGCAAGCGGGTCGAGGCGATGGAGCACGTGCTGGAGCGCAGCTTCACCCTGCCCGGCCTCAACCGCAAGGTCGGGCTCGATTTCGCGCTGGGGCTGGTCCCGGTGGTCGGCGATATCATCACCGGAGCCATGGGGATGTATATCGTCTGGGAGGCGCGCAACCTCGGCATGTCCAAATTGCAGCTGGCGCGCATGGCGGCCAATGTCGGGTTCGACACGCTGGTGGGCGCAGTCCCGCTGGCGGGCGACATGTTTGACCTGTTCTGGCGGTCGAACACCCGCAATCTCAAGATCATCCGCAAGCATCTCGATCGCCACCATCCTGCCACCCGCATCATCGATCAGTGATTCGCGAGCCGAATCACCGCTTGGTGTATTGGCGGATTCCGGACAACACCCGGCCCAGGTGACACCGGTAGACAGCGCGTTCATGCAAACGTGTGCAGGCTGACGGACGCGTTACGTGCGGCAATCCAAGGAAATCAAAGGGTTTGCAAAGCGCAAAACAATTGGTTAGGCCCGCGCCTTCAGGCTCCAATAGACAAAAAAAGGGCCAGCCCGAAGGCTGACCCGATAAAGTTTTTAGGAGAGGATGCCTGAAAGGCATGATCAATATGGGTCAGAGACCCTTATTGTGCAAGTGCGAAATAACCCTGGATGATTGCAAAGAATGCAAGTCCAGTGACGCAAAACCGCACTCCCTGCGCGATTTGCAATTGCACATTTCCGCTGCAGTGCAATAATACCCGCCAATATGGCCATGCGACGTCTCCCTCCCCTGCGATCCCTTGAAGCGTTTTTACGGGTTGCCCGACTCGGGTCCGCGAAGGCGGCTGCGAGCGAGCTTGCGCTCTCGCCATCGGCGCTCAGCCGACGAATCGGCGGGCTCGAGGACTTTGTCGGCAAGAAATTGTTCAAGCGCCACAACCAGCAGCTCAAGCTCAACGAAGCGGGCGAAGCGTTGTTCGCCAGCGTCGCGCCCGCTATCGATGCGCTGGCCGATGCGGTCGCAGCGCATATGGACGACAGCCGGGTGCTGCGGCTGCGGTTGGGGATGCTGCCGCTGTTCGGCAGCCAGCGGCTGGTGCCCCGGCTGGGCGAGCTGCGCCGCCTCTATCCGCTGCTGCACATCGACGTCGACACGTCGGGCCACGGCGAGGCGCGCCTGGGCGACACGCTCGATGCCGCGATCATTCTTTCGGAAAACCCCGATCCCTCGTTGCACTCGGTGCGGCTCGACCGGAACTATGTCTATGCCATCGCCTCGGCCGAGCTGGTCGAGAGCCTGGGCAACACCCCCGATCTGGCGCAGCTCAACCGGCAGACGATCCTGATCCACAACGACATGCCCGAATCCTTCGACGCGTGGAAGAAGGCGCTGGCGCTCGAGGATCTGCAGCCGGCGTCGATCGATCATATCGACAGTGGCCCACTCATGCTCGAGGCCGCCGCGCAGGGGCTGGGCATCGCGATCATGCACGACGATCACCTCACCCGGTCGGGCGACACAAGGCTGGCCAAATTGTTCGATGTGCGCGTCGAGAGCCCGTACAGCTACTGGTTCGTCTGCAAGCCCCGCGCGCTGGAAACGCGGGCGGTGCGCCTGTTCCACGACTGGCTGGTCGACGCAGGGATTTGAGGCGTCCAAATCCTCCCCTTCAGGGGAGGTGGCAGGCCGCAGGCCTGACGGAGGGGTGTCGCCCATTCGAGAGCGTGACACCCCTCCACCACTTCGTGGTCCCCCTCCCCGTACCGGGGAGGATTTACCGTCTAGCTCAGGCCACCGTGGCCGATGCGATCACGCCGGGCTTGGCGGGCGGTTCGCCCTTGGGCAGCGCGTGGACATGTTCCATGCCTTCGATGACCTGGCCCCAGACCGTGTACTGGCGATCAAGGAAACCCGCATCGGCGAGGCAGATGAAGAACTGGCTGTTCGCGCTGTTCGGGTCCATCGTGCGCGCCATCGAGCAGACGCCTTCGACATGCGGTTCGTCGTTGAATTCCTGCTTGAGGTCGGGCTTCTTGGATCCGCCGGTGCCGGTGCCGTTGGGGCAGCCGCCCTGCGCCATGAAGCCCGCGATCACGCGGTGAAACTTCACGCCGTTGTAGAAGCCTTCGTTGGCCAGCTCGGTGATGCGCTCGACATGGCCGGGGGCAAGGTCGGGGCGCAGCTTGATGACGACATCGCCGCCGTCCTGGATGTGAAAGGTAAGCGTCTCAGCGGTCATATGCAGTCCTTTGATGGCATGAGATAAGATTTGGTGGCACGAGAAATGCTGCCGTCGATATAGCGACGCGCAAGCGAATGTCACCCCCGGCCACGCCCGCCGCATCGGGATTGCTTTTGCAGATACGAACCGCCACACACACGGTGATTCCCGCAGGCGGGAGACCCCCATCCCCCCAGACAGGAGCAGGCCTTGACCGACCCGACCGACGCCCAGCTCCACGACCACGCGGTTGCCGACCCGGCAGAAGCGAGCACCAGCCTCGACGAGGACAACCGGCTGCTGCCGGGCTTTGTCAGCCAGGTCTGCGATGCGCTGGACGATGGCGACGACGAGGCCGCCTATGATCTGGTAGAGCCGCTGCACCCCGCCGACATCGCCGACCTGTTCGAGCTGGTGGAACGCGATTATCGCGGGCCGCTGGCGCGCGCGATCACCGATCTGCTCGGCGCCGACGTGCTGACCGAGCTCAACGATTATGTCCGCGACGACGTGATCAATGCCCTGCCCGCAGCGCAGGTGGCAGAGCTGGCAGGCCAGCTCGAGACCGACGATGCGGTCGCGATCATCGAGGAAATGGAAGAGGCCGACCAGCGCGCGGTGCTGGCCGAGCTCGAGCCGGCGGATCGCGCGGCGATCGTCGATGCGCTCTCCTTCCCCGAGGAATCCGCCGGCCGCCTGATGCAGCGCGATCTGGTCGCGGTGCCCGAACACATGACCGTCGGCCAGCTGATCGACTATCTGCGCGAGCATGCCGAGCTCACCACCGAGTTCTGGGAAATCTTTATCGTCGATGCGATGCACCGCCCGGTCGGCACCTGCCAGCTCAGCTGGATCCTGCGCACCCCCCGCCACATCGCGCTAACCGATGTGATGAAGCGCGACCAGACGCTGATCCCGACCGACATGGACCAGGAAGAGGTCGCGCTCAGGTTCCAGAAATACGGCCTGATCTCTGCTGCCGTCACCGATGCTGCAGGCCGTCTGGTCGGTCAGATCACGGTCGACGACATCATCCACATCGTCCAGGAAGAAGCGGGCGAGGATATCCTGCGGATGTCGGGTGCGGGCGAAGGCGACATCAACGAGCCGATCCGCCAGTCCTACAGCAGTCGCGTCCGCTGGCTGATCGCCAACCTCGGCACCGCTTTGGTAGCGAGCAGCATCATCGCGGTGTTCGGCGGCGCGATCGAGCAGCTCGTCGCGCTCGCGGTGCTGATGCCGATCGTCGCCTCGGTCGGCGGCAATGCCGGCACGCAGACCATGGCGGTCGCGGTGCGCGCGCTAGCGATGAACCAGCTCACCCAGTCGAACACTCGCCGCATCATCGCGCGCGAACTGCGCATCGCGGTGCTCAACGGCGCGACGGTGGCGGTGCTGACCGGGATAGGCACCGCGCTGGTGTTTGCCGACGTGATGCTCGGCGGGGTGATCGCGCTCGCGATCCTGGTCAACATCATCGTCGCCGGCATGGCCGGGGTGATCGTGCCGGTGATGCTCGACCGACTGGAACAGGACCCGGCGGTGGCGAGTTCGGTGTTCGTGACGATGATAACCGATTCGATGGGCTTCCTTGCGTTTCTCGGCCTGGCGGTCGCGAGCGGACTGGCGAGTTTCTGACCCGTGCCGCTCAGCATGACCAAGATCGCCTTTGGGGCGCAGAGCGCGGCTTCGCTGCGGGAGTGGCTGGAGAGCCATGCATCGCTCGGTGAGGCGCGGCTGACCACGCGCTATATGCCCAAGCGCCACGAGGAGATGGCGAGCGGATCGCTCTACTGGATCTTCAACAAGGCGATCATCGGCCGCAGCCCGCTGCTGGGCTTCATGGACAATGGCCAGGGGCGCACCTGGATCCGGATCGAACCGCGCCTGATCGCGGTGCAATCCATCCCCCGCCGCGCGCACCAGGGCTGGCGCTATCTGGAAGAGGCCGACGCGCCTGCGGACCTTGGTGAGGGGATGAGCGAGGCGGACATGATGCCCGCCGAGATGCTGGGCGAGCTGGCGCGATTGGGGTTGGTTTAGGGCTCCCCACCTAGTCTCTGGCCTTGTGCCCAGCTCCGCTCAGCCTGAGCTTGTCGAAGGCCCCGCGAAGACGCCAGCGTATAGGACATGGCCTTTTACGCGTACCTCCTGCGATGCAACGATGGCAGCTATTACGCCGGTCACACCGATGATCTCGATCACCGTCTCTCTCAACATCAAGCTGGCGCACTGGGCGGATACACGGCCAAGCGCCGACCGGTAGAACTAATCTGGTCGGAAGATTTTGCGACACGCGACCATGCCTTTTGGGTCGAGCAGCAGATCAAAGGCTGGTCTCGTGCAAAGAAGGAAGCATTAATAGCGGGAGACTGGGAATTGATTTCGAACCTTGCGCGGAACCGATCTCAATACGGAAAGGGTGGGCGCGGGGCCTTCGACAAACTCAGGCTGAGCGGGGTATGATGTGACCCCGCCATAGGAAGGCGCGGGGCCTTCGACAGGCTCAGGCTGAGCGGAGGTGAGTTTGAACCCGCGACTGAGCGACCGTACTTACCCTCTCAAGCCATCGCCTTCTCACGCACCTTGCGGATGACATTGACGAAGGTCTCCGCCTCTTGCGCGCCGGGGACGAGGTATTTGCCGTCGAAGATGATCGCGGGCACGCCGCTGATGCCCTGTTCGATCCAGTGGGCGAGATGCGCGCGGACTTCGGCTTCGTTGTCGGGATCGTTGAGCACCGCGCGGCCCTCGTCTGCGTCAAGCCCGGTATCGGCGACGACATCGAGCAGCACCTCTTCATCGCTGACATCGCGATTGTCCTGAAAATACGCCGCAAACAGCGCCAGCTTGAGACGCGTCTGCGCCTCGCTGCCCTGGGTATCGCCCGCCCAGGTGAGCAGTTGATGCGCCTTGAACGTGTTGTAGATCCGCATCCCGGGCGCGTGGTTGAAGGCGAAACCCAGCCGCTCGCCGGTGTCCTTGAGCCGCGACCGGTTGGCCGCGCTCTGCTCGGGCGACGCGCCATATTTGCGCGCGACGTGCTCGGAGATGTCCTCGCCCTCGGGGGCCATCTGCGGATTGAGCTCGAACGGATGCCAGGTGATCTCGGGCACAACCTCGTCGCCGACGATATCGAGCGCCTTTTGCAGCTGCTTGTAGCCGATGATGCACCACGGGCAGACCACGTCTGACACGATATCGATCTTGAGCGAATGGGCGGTCATTGTCGGTCTCCGGTAGTTGAACTGTCGGCGCGCCCCGGCGAACCGCAGTATATCGCAGTTCGCCGGGTCTGTCAGCCTGCCAGACTATCAGCGCGTCGGCACGGGGGTTTCGCCCGAATAATCGTAGAACCCGCGCTTGGTCTTGCGGCCCAGCCAGCCGGCCTCGACATATTTGACCAGCAGCGGCGCGGGCCGGAACTTGGGGTCGCCGGTCGAGCTGTGCAGCACCTGAGTGATGCTCAGGCACGTGTCGAGCCCGATAAAATCGGCGAGCGTCAGCGGGCCCATCGGGTGGTTGAGCCCCAGTTGCACCGCAGCATCGATATCCTCGATGGTGGCCACGCCCTCGCCCAGCGCGAAACACGCCTCGTTGAGCATCGGCAACAGGATGCGGTTGACGATGAAGCCCGGCGCGTCGTTGGCCTGCACCACGCGCTTGCCGATGCGCTCGGCATAGCCGCGGACGAATTCGACCGTCGCATCCGATGTCGCCAGCCCGCGGATCAGCTCGATCAGCCCCATCACCGGCACCGGATTGAAGAAGTGCACGCCGACGAAGCGCGAGGCATCGGGACTGGCCGCGGCCATGCGGGTGATCGGGATCGACGAGGTGTTGCTGGCGAGGATCGCGTCAGACGCAAGCACCTTGCCGACATTCTCGAAGATCGCGCGCTTGATGTCCTCGCGTTCGGTCGCCGCCTCAATGATCAGGCCAGCGTCCGCCATCTTGGCATAATCGCCCACCGGCTCGATCCGCGCCAGCGCCGCGTCGGCGTCGGCGGAGTCCAGCTTGCCTTTTTCGACCGCGCGCGCCAGCTGCTTGGCGATGCCGGCCTTGCCCTTTTCAGCAAGCTCCACCGACACATCCGAGAGGAACACGTGATAGCCTGCCTGCGCGCTGACCTGTGCGATGCCCGCGCCCATCTGGCCCGCGCCGATAACTGCCATTTTGTCCATAAGTGTCTCTTTCTGGTGCCGCTGGAATAGGATAGGCCCGCCGCATAACCGATGATTCCGTCTCTGGCTAGGATCGAGGAACGCCCATGCTGATGCCTGCATTGCTCATCGCCGCCGCAGTGGCGACCGCCGCCCCGGATCAGGTGCCCGGCGAGACCAAGACCTTCAAGGACTGGTATGTCGCCTGCGACAATGCATGGAACTGCGAGGCAGGGACGCTGGCCGAGGAAGGCGGCGATTTCACCACCGCGATGGCGCTGCGCCTCTGGCGCGAGGGCGGCCCCGACGCACCGTTCCGCGTCGAACTCACCCCGCCTGAAGAGATGGCGACCGGCCCGGCGCGGCTGAAGATCGACGCGCGGCCGGCGCTGTCCGGAACGCAGGACACCGAAGGTGACACTGTGCTGGACGAGGGCCAAGCGCTTGCCATCGCCCGTGCGCTGGCCAATGGCAGCCAAGCCTCGATGATCCTGTCCGACGGCAGGACGGTGGCGCTGTCGCTGGCGGGCTCTTCGGCGGCGCTGCGCTTCATCGATGCGACGCAGCAGCGCGCAGGCACCCGAGGCGCGATCATCGCCACCGGGACCAAGCCCGACACCGCCCTGCCCCCGCCGCTGCCGCAGCTCACCGCGCGCGCCGCCTCGAAGCTGACCGAGCTCCCCGATCTCAAGCGCTACCCCGAGATCATCGCCGAAAGCGGGTGCGAATACCGGATGGAGGGCGCCGAGGACACGGTGCATCCGCTGGGCCAGCGCGGCGGGCTGGATATGGCTTTGGTGCTGATCGCCTGCGATTCGGGCGCGTACAATTTCGGGTCGGCGGTGATGGTCGCCACCCGGCCGATGGAAGACCCCAATGCGGGGTGGGAATTCGCCCCCGCCAAATTCGACAGCCCCACCGGCTGGGGCGGCGACGATCAGGTGCCGCAGGTGGTCAACGCCGATTGGACGGCAGAGACCGGCACCTTGTTCGACCGTGCCAAGGGCCGCGGCATCGGCGATTGCGGGGTGGCGAGCAGCTATGCCTGGGACGGCGAGATGTTTCGCCTGAGCGAAAAGCACGAAATGGGCGAGTGCCGCGGGGTGTGGGAATGGCCGCGGGTATGGATCGCCGACGTTTCGGTGATCCGCTGATCGAGCCTAGAGCATGCGCGTCATGCACATGCTGAACGGGTCTTCGAAATAGTCGCCGAAAGGCGCGCAGCGTTCGAAGCCGTGCTTGCGATACAACGCGTGCGCGGGATGGAATGGTTCGGGCAATCCGGTCTCGAGGCTCAGCCGTGTATAGCCGCGTGCCCGCGCCTCGGCGATCAGGTGCAGCAGCATCGCCTCGCCCAGCCCGCGCCGCACAAAAGCCGGATCGGTGCGCATCGACTTGAGCTCGCCATGCCCCGCGTCGATCTGCTTGAGCGCGCCGCACCCGGCAAGCCTGTCGCTCACCCGCAGCGCATAGAAGGTGACATCGGGCGCGCGCAGCCGCTCGACCGGAAAGGCATGGACCGAGCAGATCGGCGAATGCGCCGCCATCTGCGCGAGATGATATTCGAGCAGCGCCCGGATATCCGCCCCGCTCAGATCATCCTGCGCAATCGTGATTTCGCCTGTCGCCTCGTTCTGTGTCATGCTTGCCCCCGCTATGCCGGTCGATCGCGTGGAACCATGCTTGCCGCACAGAGGTTTGCTTTTCTAGCCCCGGTTGTGCACGAAAGTTGAATTGCGCGGCGCGGACAACCTGCCTAGTCCCGCATGCCTGACCTGAGGAGCTGTCCCGTGCGTCTGTCCCTGTTGCTTGGAGCCTTATTGATGTCGCTTGCCACCCCCGCCGCCGCCACGCCCGAAACATCGGCAGAACCCGGCTGGTCGCTGGTCATCCACGGCGGCGCCGGCATCATCGAACGCTCGCGAATCAAACCGGAAACCGATGCTGCGGTGCGCGCGGCGCTGGCCAGGGCGCTCGAGGCGGGATCGGCGGTGCTCCAATCGGGCGGCGCAGCAATGGATGCGGTGCAGGCCGCGATCCTGGTGCTGGAGGACGACCCCAATTTCAACGCCGGCCATGGCGCGGTGTTCACCTATGAAGGCACCAACGAGCTCGATGCCGCGGTGATGGACGGTGCCGAGCGCAAGGCAGGCGCGATCGCGCGCGCGCACCACACCCGCAACCCGATCCTGCTCGCGCGCAAGGTGATGGAGGAAAGCCCGCACGTGCTGCTCTCGGGCGAAGGCGCGGATCGCTTCTCGAAGGAACAGGGGCTCGATCAGGTCGACAACGCCTATTTCGGCACGCCCGAGCGCAAGCGCCAGCTTGAGGAGCTCAAGGCCAAGAAGGTCGGCTGGTTCGATGTCGATCTCAAATACGGCACCGTCGGCGCGGTGGCGCGCGATGCGCAAGGCAATGTCGCGGCGGGCACCTCGACCGGTGGCCTCACCGGCAAGCGCTATGGCCGCATCGGCGATTCCCCGCTGATCGGCGCGGGCACCTATGCCGACAACCGCGCGTGCGCGATCTCCGCCACCGGCGCGGGCGAGTTTTTCATCCGCGTCGGCGTGGCGCACGAGATCTGCACCCGCATCCGGATGAAGGCAGAGGCGCGCGCCGAATTCCTCACCCAGGAGGCCGCGCGCGGCGGCAAGACGCTTGATGCCCCCGCGCAGGACCGGCTGCTCGCCAGCACCCTGTCGGCCGAAGAGGTGCAGGGCATCGCCGATGCCGTCATCGCCGAGATGGGCGCGTTGGGCGGATCGGGCGGGATCATCTATCTCACCCCCTGGGGCCATCAGGGCTACAGCTTCGACACGCCGGGCATGTATCGCGGCATGGCGAGCAGCGATGGCACCAGCAGCGTCGCGGTCTACGGCGACGAATAGGGCCTATCGCGCGGGCTTGCCAGCGTTGGCGAGCTTGGTCTTCTCCCGCGCGATGAACTCTTCCATCTTCGCTTCCATCACCGGCAGCGGGACCGACCCCAGGTTGAGGAAGGCATCGTGGAACGGCCTCTGGTCGAACGCGGTGCCCAGCTCCGCCTCGGCCTTGGCGCGCATCCGGCGCAGGCTCAGTTCACCCAATTTGTAGGCGAGCGCCTGTGCGGGCCAGGAGATATAGCGGTCGACCTCGGTCTCGACATCGCGCTGCGCCAGCGCGGTGTGCCCGGCGAGATAATCGATCGCCTTCTGCCGGCTCCAGCCGCGGGTGTGGATGCCGGTGTCGATCACCAGCCGCACCGCGCGCCACATCTCGAAGGTCTGACGGCCGAACTCCTCATAGGGGGTCTCGTACAGCCCCAATTTGGTGCCCAGCCATTCGGTGTACAGCCCCCAGCCCTCGCCATAGCCCGAGAAATAGGTCTGGCGGCGGAAGTCGGGGCGATCGGGCGCCTCGAGCGCCACCGCCGCCTGGAAGCTGTGCCCCGGAATGCACTCGTGCAGCGTCAGCGCGGTGAGGTTATACAGCGGACGCGAGGGCAGGTCATAAGTGTTGAACAGGCAGCTATCGAGCCCGCCGCGCCCCGAGGTGTAGATCGGCGCGATGACGTCGGGCACCGGCAGGATGCTGAACCGATAGCGCGGCAGGAAATTGAAGGTTTCCTTGAGCTTGCCATCCATTCTCTTGGTGACATAGGCGGCATAGGACAACAATTCGCGCGGGGTCTTGGCATAGAATTGCGGGTCGGTTCGCATGAACTGCAGGAACTCGGGGAAGGTCCCGGTGAACCCCGTCTCGCGCATCGTCTTCTGCATATCGGCATCGATCCGCGCGACCTCCTTGAGACCGATCTCGTGGATTTCGTCGGGGGTCAGGTCGAGCGTGGTGTAGAGCTTGACCTGGTCCTGATAGAAGGCCTTGCCGTTGGGCAGCGAATAGGCGTCGATCTGCGTCCGCGCCTTGGGCATATATTCCCCGCGCATGAAGGTCAGCAGCGTGGTGTAGGCGGGCGCAACCGAGGTCTGAATCGCCTTGAGCGCCTCGGCGCGCAGCGCGGCCTGCTCGGCCGCCGGAATGCTCTCGGGCATCGTGCGGAACGCATCGTAGAACGGGTTAGCCTCGCCGGTGACGGCATAAGCCTCGATCGTCGCATCGCGGCCTTCGATGGCAACGCGCGGCACGGTGTAGCCGCGTGCCAGCCCAGCGCGCATGTTGACGATGTTCTCGTCGAAATAGCGCGGCAGATCGCCCATCCGCCCCAGATAGCGGCGATAGCTGGCGGCGTTGGGGAAGCCCTGGCGCGGGTTCAGCCCGCCCCAAAAGAAGGTGTCGCTGTTGAACGGCGCCTCATAGGTCTTGTGCTCGATACTGTTGGCATTCTCCCACACCGACTGGCGGAACACCGCGGCGTTGACCTGTTCCTCGGGCGAGAGCTGGTCCATCGGGATGGCATCGAGCTGGCGCAGCACATCGGTCCAATAGGCCAGCCGCCGCGCCTGCGCCTCGGCGGTGACGTCGCCCAGCCGATCACCCTGGATCCAGCGACCGCCCTCCTTCACCCGCGCATATTCGGCCTGCCGCCACTCCCATTCGGCATCGTAGAGCGCCTTCAGCGTCGCATCCATCGGATCCGGTGCAGCCTTGGGCGCGGAAACGGCGGCGGGGGGTGCGGCGGGCTCCTCCTGCGCGAACGCAGGGACAGCCGGGATGGCCGCAGCGCCCATCAGAAACGAAGCGAGAAGACGTGATGCGCGCATGATGTTTGACCCCGGATTGCCGTTTCTTGGTTAACTGCATTAGACGCAGGGCGGGCTTGCGGGGTCAAGGGGTTGGGTTGCATTTTCGTATACAAATCAACGCAAGGCACTGATTTGATTGCAGCCTATGCGAAAGGCTGATCGTCACCCCCGCGCACGCGGGGGTCCCGCTTGTGCGCCGCCCTCAGCTTAGAAGCGGGATTCCCGCGCTGGCGGGAATGACGGGTCAGGCGGGCTTGCGCTTCATCAAGGCCGACCGCAGGCAGCGGCACACCACCTCGTCGCGCTGGTTGATCAGCTCGTGGGTGAAGGTCACGATCCCGGCATTGGGCCGCGACTTCGATGGCGTCAGTTCCATCACCTCGCTGGTCGCACGCATGGTGTCGCCGATGAACACCGGCTTGGGCATGACAAGCTTGTCGTACCCCAGGTTCGCCACCAGCGTGCCCAAAGTCGTATCCCCCACCGACAGCCCGACCATCAGGCTGAAGGTGAAGGTGCCGTTGACCAGGATCTGCCCGAACTCGCTCGCCTTGGCCGCCTCGGCATCGAGGTGCAGCGGCTGCGGGTTGTGGGTCATCGTGCTGAACAGCAGATTGTCGGTCTCGGTCACCGTCCGCCGGATCTCATGCTCGATCCGGTCGCCGATGGTCCACTCGTCGAAATATTTGCCTGCCATTGGTTTTTCCTTATCAACCCCTCTGCCTCGACGCGCCCCCTCTCCCCTCCGTGGGAGAGGGTTGCGAAGACTTGGCAGCTCGCTGCCTAGTCGAAGCTGGGAGAGGGGGCAGCAACGGTAGAATGATAGATGGCCCATAGGCCACTCACCCTCATCCAACTGCGCCTAGCCTCGCTGCGCTCAGCAAGGCTGCGTATCCTTCTCCCGTCAAGGGAGAAGGTTTACGCGCATCACTCCGCCGCCGCCTCGATCCGCACCAGCAACGCCTCGACCTGCACCTGCGCACCCTCGCTGGCATTGAGCTCCGCCACCACGCCATCGAACGGCGCGACCAGCGAATGCTCCATCTTCATCGCCTCGAGCGTGAGCAATTTCTGCCCCTTGGTCACCGACTGGCCCGCAGTCACATCCACCGCGATCACCTTGCCCGGCATCGGGGAGAGGATCGAGCCGCTCCCAGCCGCCGCATGGCCCGAGCCGCGCGCAACCAGATCGAACGCGTAGGCCATGCCATCGGCAAAAAGGATCGCCTGGTCGCCGCTCAGATGCCCGGTCACCACCGCCGCTTCGGTGTGTTCGGGAAGGTAACAATCCACTGTATCGTCCCCGACCGAGATAACCCGATCGCCGATCGCCGCGATGTCGACCGTCCGGGTGTCCCCGGCGCTGGTCAACGTCACGCGATGCGCCGGCGCGGCGTTGAGGCGGAAGCCGGCATTGGGCACGGGCGTGCTAGAATCCTGAACCAGCCGGGCGGCGACGTCGAACAGGGCGTCCTCGGGTTCACTGGACGGAATCAGCGCATCGCCGGCCCTGGCGATAAAGCCAGTATCCAGATCCGCCTCGACGAAGCTGTCTGACCACAGCGCGCGGACCAGAAAGCCCGCATTGGTCCTGACCGGCCAGATTTCGGTTTCGCTAAGCGCCTGCGCCAGCGCCGAAATGGCGTCGCTGCGCGTCTCGCCATGGCACACGATCTTGGCGATCATCGGATCATAGAAAGGCGAAACCTCGCCGCCCTGCTCGACCCCGGTTTCGATCCGATCGGCGTCACCGAAGATCAGGTGTTCCAGCCGCCCCGTGCTCGGCAGAA
Source organism: Blastomonas sp. (assembly GCF_030373265.1). Taxonomy (GTDB): domain Bacteria; phylum Pseudomonadota; class Alphaproteobacteria; order Sphingomonadales; family Sphingomonadaceae; genus Blastomonas. The sequence goes on along the minus strand of NZ_JAUCZC010000022.1, from coordinate 45,598 downwards.
ACCCCTTCGCCGGGTCCTCGGCATACAACCGCGCTTCCATCGCCCAGCCTTGGATAGCTAGCTCGTCCTGCCTGAGCGGGACCGGCTCGCCGCTCGCCACGCGCAGCTGCCATTCGACCAGATCGACGCCGGTGATCTCCTCGGTCACCGGATGTTCGACCTGCAGCCGGGTGTTCATTTCCATGAACCAGATACGGTCCGCGCGCAGACCTTCCGACCCATCGGCGATGAACTCGATCGTGCCCGCGCCTTCATAATCCACCGCCTTGGCCGCGCGCACCGCCGCGCCGCACACCGCCTCGCGCGTCGCTGGGTCCATGCCGGGCGCGGGCGCTTCCTCGATCACCTTCTGGTGGCGGCGCTGCAGCGAGCAATCGCGTTCGAACAGGTGGACGACATTGCCATGGGCATCGCCGAACACCTGCACCTCGATATGCCGCGGGCTTTCGATCCACTTTTCGAGCAGCACGACATCGTTGCCGAAACTGGCCGCGGCCTCGCGCTTGCAGCTGACCAGCGCGTCGGCGAACTCCGCCGCCGCATCCACCTTGCGCATCCCCTTGCCGCCACCGCCCGCGACCGCTTTGATCAGCACCGGATAGCCGATTGTGTCCGCCTGTTCGGCGAGGAAATCGGGGTCCTGATTGTCCCCCAGATAGCCCGGCGTGGTCGGCACGCCCGCGGCGTCCATCAGCTTCTTGGCGGCATCCTTGAGCCCCATCGCGCGGATCGAATCCGGCTTCGGCCCCACCCAGATCAGCCCCGCGTCGATCACGGCCTGCGCGAACTCCGCGTTCTCCGAGAGGAAGCCATAGCCCGGATGGATCGCTTCGGCGCCGGTCTGTTTCGCGGCGGCGATGATCTTCTCGCCCACCAAATAGCTCTCGCGCGCCGGCGACGGCCCGATATGCACCGCCTCATCGGCTTGGCGCACATGCAGCGCCTTGGCATCGGCGTCCGAATACACCGCGACCGTGCGGATACCCATGTCACGCGCGGTGCGGATGATCCGGCAGGCGATCTCGCCGCGGTTGGCGATGAGGAGGGATTTCAGCATGCGCCCAAATCCTCCCCGGCACGGGGAGGGGGACCGTCCGCAGGACGGTGGAGGGGAAGCCTCTGCAATGCGATGTCCACGATATGCTCCACAACACTCTCCAGATTGTTCAAAACGTCCGCAGCGTTGATCCGCAGCGTTTTTATTCCATGCAGGTCGAGCCAAGCCCCCCTGCTGTCATCAAATTCAGGCTGGTCGCCCGCGTTATGCTGTTCGCCGTCGATCTCGATGCACAGCGATGCCTCGGCGCAAAAGAAGTCGAGCACATAATGCCCGACGGTGTGCTGCCTGCGAAACTTCAGCCCCGAAGGCCGCTTGCGCAACTCCTGCCACAACAGCACCTCGGGCAGCGACATAGCCTTGCGCAGCTTACGGCTGCGTTTGACTAGAGCTCGAGGCGAACGCAGCACGACTAAAATCCTCCCCCTTGGGGGAGGGGGACCGCGAAGCGGTGGAGGGGTAGCGGGATTGTGACTCCGCTTAGAACACGGCACAATCCGGCTTCCCCTCCACCATCCTGCGGATGGTCCCCCTCCCCGTTTCGGGGAGGATTTTGCGACGAGACCGCCATCACATCCGGAACACGCCGAACCGCGTGCCCTCCTCGACCGGTGCGTTGAGGCACGCCGCGAAGGCCAACCCCAGCACGTCCCTCGTCTGCGCGGGGTCGATGACCCCGTCGTCCCACAGCCGCGAGGTCGCGTGGTACGGACTGCCCTGCGCCTCGTAATCATCACGGATCGGCTGCTTGAAGGCTTCGGCCTGCTCGGGGGTCCAGCTGTCGGCATCGCGGTGGACGGTCGCGAGCACGGACGCCGCCTGCTCGCCACCCATCACGCTGATGCGCGAGTTCGGCCAACTGAACAGGAACCGTGGGCTATAAGCGCGCCCGCACATGCCGTAATTGCCCGCGCCGAAGCTGCCGCCGATCAGCACGGTGACCTTGGGAACGCTCGCGGTGGCGACTGCGGTGACCAATTTCGCGCCATGTTTGGCAATGCCTTCGGCCTCATACTTGCCACCGACCATGAAGCCCGAGATGTTCTGCAGGAACAGCAAGGGAATGCGCCGCTGGCAGGCGAGTTCGATGAAATGCGCGCCTTTGACCGCGCTTTCGCTGAACAGCACGCCGTTGTTGGCGAGGATAGCCACCGGCATTCCCCAGATATGCGCGAAACCGCAGACCAAGGAACTGCCGTAGAGCGCCTTGAACTCGTGAAACTCGCTGCCGTCGACGATCCGCGCGATCACCTCGTGCACATCGTATGGCGCGCGGACGTCCGAGGGGATGATGCCGTACAGCTCTTCCGCATCGAACCTGGGCGCGCGTGGTTCGCGGACATCGATGTTCGGCTTGGGGATCGGGCCCAGATGCGAGACGATGTCGCGCACGATGGTCAGCGCGTGCTCGTCGTTCTCGGCGACATGATCGACCACGCCCGATTTGCGCCCGTGCAGGTCGCCGCCGCCCAGATCCTCGGCTGTTATCTCCTCGCCCGTCGCGGCCTTGACCAGCGGGGGGCCGGCGAGGAAGATCGTGCCCTGGTTGCGCACGATGACGCTTTCGTCAGACATTGCAGGCACATACGCCCCGCCCGCGGTGCAGCTGCCCATCACGCAGGCGATCTGCGGGATGCCCTTGGCAGACATGTTCGCCTGGTTGAAGAAGATGCGGCCGAAATGGTCGCGGTCGGGGAAGACCTCGGCCTGGTGCGGCAGGTTGGCGCCGCCCGAATCGACCAGATAGACGCACGGCAGCCGGTTGGCCTCGGCGATCTCCTGCGCGCGCAGGTGCTTCTTGACCGTCATCGGGTAGTACGTGCCGCCTTTGACCGTGGCGTCGTTGCACACGATCATGCACTGGCGGCCCGACACACGGCCGATGCCGGCGATCATCCCTGCGCCGGGGATCTCGCCGTCGTACAGGTCGTTTGCGGCGAGCTGGCCGATCTCGAGGAACGGCGAGCCCGGATCGAGCAGCCGCTCGACGCGTTCGCGCGGAAGCAGCTTGCCGCGCGATGTATGCCGCTCGCGCGACTTGGCGTTGCCGCCCAATGCGGCTTCGGCGACTTTGCTCCAGAGTTCATCGCGCAGGGTGACATTGTGCGTGAACGATGCGCGGTAGGTGTCTGAATGGGTGTCGATCTTGGTGTCGAGCGTGGGCGCGGTCATGCTGAAAATCCTCCCCTGCCAGGGGAGGGGGACCGCGAAGCGGTGGAGGGGAAGCGCGATTGTGCCCCCCTCGCCGCATGGCGACCAGCCGCTTCCCCTCCGTCAGCGCTGCGCGCTGCCACCTCCCCGTTCCGGGTGAGGATTTGAAATGCCACCATCACCGTGCCCCAATCAGTTCGCGCGCGATCAGGAACCGCCGGATCTCGTTGGTGCCTGCCCCGATGTCGTACAATTTCGCATCGCGCAGGAAGCGTTCGACCGGCCAGTCGGTGGTATAGCCCGCCCCGCCCAGCGCCTGGATCGCCTCGAGCGAGCATTTCACCGCGTTCTCGCTGGCGAGCAGGATTGCCCCCGCCGCATCGAACCGCGTGGTCTTGCCCGCATCGCAGGCGCGGGCGACCGCATAGACATAGGCGCGCGCGCTGTTGAGCGCGACGTACATGTCGGCGACCTTGGCCTGCACCATCTGGAACGACCCGATGGGCGAGCCGAACTGCTTGCGCTCGCGCACATACGGCAGCACCACGTCGAGGCACGCCTGCATGATGCCCAAGGGCCCGGCAGCAAGCACCGCGCGCTCGTAATCGAGGCCCGACATCAGCACGCCGACGCCGCCGTTCATCGGGCCCATGATGTTCTCTTCCGGCACGAAGCAATCGTCGAACACCAGCTCGGCGGTGGGACTCCCGCGCATCCCCATCTTGGCGATCTTCTGCCCGATCGAGAAGCCCGGCATGTCCTTTTCGATGATGAACGCGGTGATCCCGCCCGATCCCTCACCCGTCTTGGCATAGACGATCAGCGTGCTCGCATAGGCCGCGTTGGTGATCCAGAACTTGGTGCCGTTGAGCCGGTATCCGCCATCTACCGCGCTGGCCTTGAGCTTCATCGAGACCACGTCGGAGCCCGCGCCCGCTTCGGACATCGCCAGCGATCCGACATGCTGGCCCGAAATCAGCCCCGGCAGATACTTGGCCTTCTGCTCGGGATTGCCCCAGCGGCGCAGCTGGTTGACGCACAGGTTGGAGTGCGCGCCGTACGACAGCCCCAGCGACGCGCTCGCACGGCTGACCTCTTCCATCGCGATGACATGCTCGAGATAGCCGAGGCCCAGCCCGCCGTCTTCTTCGCCCACGGTGATGCCGTGCAGGCCGAGCGCGCCCATCTGCGGCCACAATTCGACCGGGAACCAGTCCTCGGCGTCGATCTTGGCGGCGAGCGGGGCGATCTTGTCGGCGGCAAAGCGCGCGGTGGTGTCGCGGATCATGTCGGCGGCTTCGCCCAGAGCGAAGTCGAAATCGGGCATCGTGGACATTGTGGCATCCTCTCCTGGAGCTCTTAATGCTCCGGTTCTAGGCCCCCAAGTCAACAAAGGAAAATTGATATTGAAAGGGGTTTATCCTAGACGCTGTCTATGATCGAACGCTATCTGCTGCGCTACTTCCTCGCCGTGGTCGAACACGGCAATTTCACCCGCGCTGCCGAGAGCTGCAACGTGACTCAGCCGACGTTGTCGGTGGGCATCGCGCGGCTCGAGGAATCCTTGGGCCAGCGCCTGTTCCACCGCACCAACCGCCGCGTCGACCTCACCCCCAATGGCGCGCAGTTCGCCGAGCATGCGCGGCGGATCGAGGCGCAGTTCAACCTGGCCGAACAGGCGATGCAGCAGCGCCAGCCCGAGGCGATCGTGCGGCTGGGCGTGCTCTCGAGCATCCCCACCGGCGTGGTCGCAGGCATCGCGCAGGCGCTGGGCGAGATCGACGGCATCCGCACCGAGTTCGTCGAGGGCCGCGCCAGCGAGCTGATCGACCGGCTGACCGCAGCGCGGATCGACCTGGCGATCACGCTCGAGCCGCAGGGACGGATGCGCGCGCATTTCGAGCCGGTGGCGAGCGAAGGCTATGGCCTGGCGCTGCCCGCCAACCACCCGCTCGCCGGCCGCACTTCAATCGCCGCGCACGAGCTCGCCGACAACGTGATGCTGGTGCGGCGGCACTGCGAATTGCTCACCGCGACCAGCCAGCACTTCACCGCGCGCGGCGTCCGCCCCTTCTTCGCGGCAAGATCACGCAACGACGACCGCATCCTGGCGTTGGTCGCAGCCGGCGTGGGCGTGACGGTGATGCCCGACTGCTTCACCGCGCCCGGCGTGGCGCGGGTCCCGATGGAAGACTTCGCGCATGTGCGGACTTTGGGGCTGATGCGCGAGGCGGACACGGTGCCCGAGGCGGTGGTGGCGCGGGTGCGCGGGGTGCTGGCGGAGCGGATTGGTGGGAGTTGGGGGGATGAACCGAAAGTCTCGTATCCCATTGGAACTATGCCAATCGGTTCATTATCTAGATAGAGGATCATCTTTCGTAGCTTCAAGCTCAGCGTCTCTGGCCTCGACCCACTTTTCAACTTTCTCCAATAGCTCAGGCCAAACATCGTCGTACTCGTGGTGAAACGTGCCCATGCACAGCATCATCGCATCGAGATGGCGGTCGCCGTGCAGTTCCATCCAACGGTTCGAAAACGTCGTTTCGTACTCGTCGTAATTGGTGGTCGCGTAGCCCCCCATCATCCCTTCATAGTTCGGGTGCGCGCTCTCTGACAGGTCCTCATACAGCTTCATCAGCCCGGGATATCGCTTGTCACACTTTCCCAAGACAGTCAGGATGTTGACCGCGCTTGGCATAACTTCGTTGTTGCGCGAACCGAGCAGGAGCAACGCGGTCTTTTCGCCGAAAAGGTGAAAATTAAGCTGTCCGTCAAGCACCTGCTTCATCAGCAAATTGAGATAGGTGAGCGTCGCCAGTGTCTCGAACCCGGACCGCAGCAGTATTCGCGCCCCAAGCACGTGCCCCTGCTGATGCAACGCATACGACTGGACCATCAGATCATACTCTCGCCAGAGTGCTAGCTCCCGCAGCATCCATACGCGATAAAGTGACTTCCATTTATAGGCGACGGCGTTTCGGGCAATCAAACCACCTACTGGGATGCTCTGGAACAGCGAAGCGCCCCAGTTCGCCATGTTCTGTTCGACCTCATTCATGGCAGCGATTTAGCACGGATGGCTAGCGGTGGTCATCGGGTATCTAAGGCATCTGAAACACCAATCTAGCCCAAAACTCCCAACCCATGCTTCTGCACGACGGCGAGCAGTTTGAGCGCCATGCCGCTGGGGCGTTTGGCTCCGGTTTCCCATTTCTCAACGGTACTTTCGCTGGTGTTGAGATAGCGGGCAAACACCGGATGGCTTACGCGATCCGTTTCGCGCAGTTGTTTGATCTGTTCGGGGTTGGTGTAGGCGGCGCTGCCAGACAGCTTTTGTCGAAACTGCGCATGGTCGCCCTGTCGATCGCCCCCACCTTACGCAGCGTGGAGGCGGACGCGTGGATCGCTTCGAAGGCATCGCTGTTGAATTTGGCCTAGCTGGGCATGACGCTTCTCCATGCTGTCACCGCAAGCAAGATTGGCCCAAAGCTGGCCTGCGCACCACCCCAAAATCCTCCCCTGCAAGGGGAGGTGGCAGGCGTAGCCTGACGGAGGGGTGTCACCCTCTCGCCGACGTGGACACCCCTCCACCACCCGCTATGCGGGCGGTCCCCCTCCCCTGCCAGGGGAGGATTTTAAGGGGTCGCGAAGACCTCGGGCCTCGGCCCACCTGCGTTCAAGGATGCCCGGTCACCGCTGCATCAGTGATCGCCGAAGAAGCATCACATTGGAACGGCTGCCCCAAGACGAGCCCACCGCCAGAAATTCCATGGAAACACCATTCGACTTTTGCTCGAAATCCTCCCCTGCAAGGGGAGGTGGCAGGCGTAGCCTGACGGAGGGGTGTCACCCTCTCGCCGACGTGGACACCCCTCCACCACCCGCTGTGCGGGCGGTCCCCCTCCCCTGTCAGGGGAGGATTTCAAGGTGTTGCGAAGGCTGCGGGCCTCAGCCCAACCGGCTCAAGGCTGCTCGGTCACCGGCGCCACCGTGGGCGTGGACGCGACCGCCTCTGCCGACAGCACCGGGCGGGCGGCGGCGGTGTCGATGGCGGTGGTCAGGCGGCCGGCTTCGGTGCAGCCGGTGGTGCACAAAGCTTCGATGCGCACCAGGTTGCGGCGGGCCTTTTCGACCGCGCCGCGCTGGACCATCGCTTCGCCCTGGCCTGCCAATGCGGCGACGTCATTGGGGTCGAGACGGAGCGCCTCGCGGTAGAAGCGGATCGCCTTGCCGGGCAGGTTCTGCGCACTCGCGACCTGCGCCAGCGCGATATAGGCGCTGCGGTTGCCCGGATCGACCGCCAGCGCGGCCTCGTACAGCCCGATCGCCTCGTCGAGATCGCCGGTCTGCTGCACGCGCGAGCCTTCGTCGAGCAGCGCCTGCGACGCGGGATTGACGACATAGCGGATCGGCTGGCCGATGCCGGTGCTCGATACGGTGGCAAGAGCCAGTGACAGCGCGATGGCTGCGGGCGTGAAACGCATGATAGTCTCCCAGGTTGGCCGCAAGGCTAACACGACCGGATCGCCCTTGTGAAGAAAAAGCCATCGGTGCCGTCGTGATGCGGCGTCAGGAGCATTCCGGCGGGCTGGGCGGCGGAATCGTGCGATCCGGCCAGCGCGCCATCGGCCCTAACAGGACGGCCAATGTTCATATGTTCCAAGGATATATGCCAACCGGGCTGGTCCTTCAAGGCGCGTGCGACCTGCCGGGGCCCCTCGTCGGGGAGCAGCGAACACACCGCATAGACCAGAGCCCCGCCGGGCCGCACCAGCCGCATCGCGATGGCGATCAGCCGCGCCTGTTCGGCGACGAGCTTGTCGAGCCGATCAGGCGTCAGCCGCCAGCGAGTCTCGGGGTTGCGCCGCCAGGTGCCCGAGCCGCTGCACGGTGCATCGACCAGCACGACATCGGCCTGGCCCTCGAAGGGCTCGAGGCTGTCCCATTCGCGCTTGGGGTTGAGCAGCACAGTCTCGATGGTGTCGGGTCCGGCCCGCCTGCGGCGCGGTTCCATAGCCGCGAGCCGGTCGCGGCTGGTGTCCGATGCGATGATCCGCGCGGTGGGCAGCATCGCCGAGAGCGCCAGGGTCTTGCCGCCCGCGCCGGCGCACAGATCGATCACTAAGGTGGCATCGGCGCCATCGCACGCCGCGACGATCGCCTGGCTGCCCCAGTCCTGCACGTCGACCGCACCCTGTTGCCACAGGTCGCTGTCCTCGATGGCGGTGCCGTTGGGCAGCCGCGCCGCACGGGGCAGCGCGTCGCTGAATTCGATCTCGGGCCAGTGCGCGGCGAGCGCGGCACGATCAGTGCGGTTGGGAGCGTAGCGCAGGTCGAGCGCGGCGCGGTCGAGCAGCGCGTCCTTCTCCGCGGCGTCGAACAATCCGGGCAGGCGCGCCTCGATCCAGCCGGGGATCACCCCGCCGCTCGCCACCGGTTCAGTCTCGCTGAGCGCCGCAGGGCCATAGCCGCTGCCGTCGAACAACGCGGCTAGCTCTGCATCCTCGCGCGCCAGTGCGGCCATCGCGGCGCGGCCGGTATCGGGGATCTCGCCGAAGCGCCGGACCGCGCGATAGGCAAGCTCGCGCACCGCGCGGCGGTCGCCCGAGCCCATATAGCGCCGATCGCGGAAGAAGTTGCGCGCCAAGGTGTCCGCGCTCGCCCCCTGCCCGCGCGCGGCCTTGAGGATCGCATCGACCAGATCGATCGCCGCCTGGACGCGGGCCGCAGGCGTCATTCGCCGCGCTCGGGCGAAGGTGCGCTGCGTTTCGCGTCGATCTGCGCGAACAGCCGGTCATATTCTGTGGTGTTGGGCACCGGCAGGCAGCGATGCGCCATCGCTCTGCCCGACGCGTCGGCGACCAACTGTGCTGCCGCCTGGTCGCAGTCCGCCTCGCTGGCGAACAGGCTCGCTACCCGCTCGATCTCGAACCCGCCGGGCTGATCGGGCGCGGGCCAGACCAGCATCAGCATATAGGGGATCAGTTCGATCATCGAGCGTCAGCGGGTCGGGTAATTGGGAGCCTCCCGGGTGATGGAGACGTCGTGGACATGGCTTTCGCGCAGGCCGGCATTGGTGATGCGCACGAACTCGGCGTTGCGGCGCAGCGAGTCGATCGTCGGCGATCCGGTATAGCCCATCGCCGCCTTGATCCCGCCGACAAGCTGGTGGACGACATCGCGCGCCGGGCCCTTGAACGGCACCTGGCCCTCGATGCCTTCGGGGACGAGCTTCAACTGGTCCTTGATGTCCTGCTGGAAATAGCGGTCGGCGCTGCCGCGCGCCATCGCGCCGACGCTGCCCATGCCGCGATAGCTCTTGTACGCCCGGCCCTGATACAGGAAGGTTTCGCCCGGCGCCTCTTCGGTGCCCGCGAGCATCGATCCGATCATGATGGTCGAGGCGCCCGCAGCGAGCGCCTTGGCGGCATCGCCCGAGGTGCGCAGGCCGCCATCGCCGATCACCGGAATGCCCGACTTGTCGGCTTCCTCGGCCGATTCCATGATCGCCGAAAGCTGCGGCACGCCGACGCCCGCGACCACGCGGGTGGTGCAGATCGACCCGGGGCCGATTCCGACCTTGATGCCGTCGGCGCCCGCATCGATCAGCGCGCGGGTGGCGCCGGCGGTGGCGACATTGCCCGCGATCACCTGCACCTTGCTCGAATATTTCTTGATCGCCTCGACCGCGACCGCGACCATCTTGGAGTGGCCATGCGCGGTATCGACCACGATGACATCGCATTCGGCATCGATCAGCGCCTTGCTGCGCTCGAAGCCCGCCTCGCCCACGGTGGAGGCGGCAGCGACGCGGAGACGGCCCGCGGCGTCCTTGGTCGCATCGGGGTTCATCACCGCCTTTTCGATGTCCTTGACCGTGATCAGCCCGATGCAGTGATAGTTGCCATCGACCACCAGCAGCTTTTCGATGCGGCGCTGGTGCAGCAGGCGGCGTGCGTCTTCCTGGCCAACATCGGCGGGAACGGTGGCGAGGTTCTCGCTGGTCATCAGCTCGCGCACCGGCTGGTTGGGGTTCTCGGCAAAGCGCACGTCGCGGTTGGTGAGGATGCCGGCGAGCTTGCCCGAGGCTTCGACCACCGGGATGCCCGAGATCGCGTGCAGCCGCATCAGCGCCTGCGCTTCGGCGAGCGGCGCATCGGGGGTGATGGTGATCGGGTTGACCACCATGCCGCTTTCGAAGCGCTTGACCTGGCGCACCGCGGCGATCTGTTCCTCGATCGTCAGGTTGCGGTGGAGCACGCCGATGCCGCCCAATTGCGCCATCACGATCGCCATCCGCGCCTCGGTCACCGTGTCCATCGCCGAGGACAGCACCGGGATGTTCAGCCGGATCGATTTGGTGAGGTATGTCGCGGTATCGGCCTGGCTGGGCACGATTTCGGATGCCGCAGGCCGCAGCAGGACATCATCAAAGGTAAGGCCGAGGGGGATGTCCATGCGGAATGCCACTTTCTTGATCCGAATCTGGTTTCTGGTGGCGGCCCATGTAACCAAGCTGCGCGTCAATCGCCAGTGGCTGCGGGGGTATATTTCGCTTCATCGGCAAAATGTCGCACCAGATCGACGTGCAGATTGGCATCATCCGCCGCTCCGCCCAGCGGCGTGGCATCGGTCAGCTCGTCTTCGGGCTGGTGATAGACCGTGGTGAGGAACGCCTGCAGCAGCGCCATGTCGGCAAACGAGCCGCCCGCCATGATCGATTTGACCCCCTTGGCGGCGAGCGCCCAGCCGTCCTGGCGGCGGATGAAGGCGTTGGCCTCGGTCCCGGTTTCGACCGTGCGCCCGGCCGCGATCGCGATGCTGTCGACGATCTCGTCGAGCCCGGTCTCGCCGCGCCCGACGATCGCGACAGGCGCACCCTTGGGCGCGATCGCCACGGTATCGACATTGAGCGCGACCAGGATCTGGTCGAGCGGCACATTGGGGTTGTCCGCGAAATGATACGCGCCCAGCAGCCCGCGCTCCTCGGCGGTGGTGCCCATGAAATAGACATCGCGGTCGAGCGGCGCACCCATCTCAGCACTGCGTGCCAGCCGTTCGGCGATGGTCAGCAGCACCGCCATGCCGCTGGCGTTGTCGACCGCGCCGTTGCAGATCCGGTCCTCGGCCTCCTCGCTGCGGCAGATGCCGAAATGGTCCCAATGCCCCAGCAGCAGGATCGCGCCCGATCCGGGCCTGGCACCCGGCAGCTTGGCGATGACGTTGTGGCTGTCGAACGCGCGCACGCTGGTGGTCGCGGCGAGGTCGAGCGTCACCGGCAGGCTGACCGGCGCAAAGCCGGGCTCACCCGCCTGGCGCATCGCCGCGGCCGGTGACAGCCCGGCGGGCCTGAGTAGCGCCTTGAGCGCATCGGCGCGCAACAGCCCGCTGATCGGCGGCGCGGCATCGTCGCTCGCCCGCCGCATCGACCCGCTGCCCAGGGCAGAGCGCACGGCGCCCCAGGACATGCCATCGGGCGCGGTCAGCAGCACGGCGGCCGCGCCTGCCTCGGCGAGCAGTTTCTCGCGCTCGCGCCGGCTGGGCAATTTGGCGGCGCCTTCGAACTTCGGCTCGGCCGACAGCATGATGACGATGCGCCCGGCGACATCGGCGTTGAGCGTGCCGTCCGCCGCGACGCCGTAGCCGACGAACAAAGGTTCGCCGCGCGCCTGGCCCTGCGTATCCTTGCTCGCAAGGATCACGGCGTCGCTGTCGATCCGGATCGTCCGGCTGCCGCGCATCGCGCTAAAGCGGTGCGCATAAGGCTTGCGCTCGACCAAAGGCACCGGCTGGAACCAGGGCGTGGCCGCGTCATTGGTGCCCGAGACCAGCCCGTAGGACGCCCAGGTCTTGGCGAGATAATCGAGCGTCTTGGTCTCGCCCGAGGTACCCGGCGCGCGGCCCTCGAAATCGTCGCTGGCCAGGATCGCGATATGGGTGCGCACCTCGGATTCGCTGATCGGCGCGGGCTTGTCCTGCGCGGCGGCGGCGAGAGGTGACACAGCGGCCGCCAGGGCCAGAACGGAGAGGGCGCAACGCCGAAAGCAAGTGATCATGCCATCGTCATGGCGCAAAGCGCGGCGCTGGTGCAAGAGGGAACCATGCCCAGCACCCGCCTCAGCATCTGCCAGCGCAAGCGCCAGTATGCGAGCGAAGCAGAGGCCGTCGCTGCGGCGCTGGCGGCAGACGTCGAACTGCGCCCTTATGCCTGCGATCGCTGCGGGCGGTATCACCTGACCAGCCGGCTGAAGGGGAAGAGGCGGTTGCGGGGATGAAGCCCTCTCTCCTTCAGGGGAGAGGGTTGGGAGGGGGGGGCGTCGTGCAACCTCGCGATTGCCACAGGCCCTCTCAACTCCGGCTAGCCAGCACGCTGGCAAGCCTGCGTATCTCTCCCCTGAGCCGCAGGCGAGCGAAGCTCAACGGGAGAGAGCCGCCGCCCTCACCCCTGCTGTGCCAGCACCTCGTACGCCATCACAGCACCGGCCACCGCGGCGTTGAGGCTGTCGGCCTTGCCCAGCATCGGGATCTTGACCAGCAGGTCGCACTCGGCCTCGTACGCCTCGGGGAGCCCCTGCGCCTCGTTGCCGATCAGCAGGAAGGTGGGGCGGGCATAGGCCGCGCCGCGATAGTCGTGGGTGGTGTTGAGGCTGGTGCCGACCAGCTGCCCGGGGCCAGCGCGCAGCCAGGGCAGGAACTCGTCCCAGCCGGCCTGCGCCAGCGGCACGGTGAACACCGCGCCCATGCTGGCGCGCACCGCCTCGACCGAGAACGGATCGACGCACTGGTCGACCAGGATCAGCCCGCCCGCCCCCACCGCGTCGCAGGTGCGCAGCATGGTGCCGAGGTTGCCGGGATCGCGCATCGCCTGCGCCACCAGCCAGATGGCCGAGCGCGAGCGGTCGAGATGATCAAGCGCAGTCGGCAGGTCGGCGAACACGCCCAGCACGGTCTGCGGATTGTCCTTGCCCGAGATCTTGGACAGGATGTCGGTGGTGGTCTCGTAGATCGTCCCGCCGGCGTCGCTCACCGCGCGTTCGAGCGCGTCGACCAGAGGGTGCGGGTCGCGGTGCTGGCCCAGCCACAGGGCTTCGGGCACGATCCCCGCCTCGCGCGCCTCGGTCAGCAGCCTGAGGCCCTCGGCGAGGAAGCGGCCCTCGCGCTTGCGGTGCTTCTTCTCGCGCAAGCTGCGCGCCGCCTTGACCGCGGGGTTGGAAAAGCCGGTGATGATGAGCCGATCGGTGGTCATGGCAAAACGGACGGGACGGTCAGTCCTCGCCGAAACCGTCCATCACCAGCCCGACGAGCTTCTTGAGCGCGGCGTCGGCGCCTTCGCCCTCGACGCTGATGGTGATGCTGTCGCCGCGTGCTGCGCCGAGCATCATCAGCCCCATGATCGAGCTGCCGGTGACGACATTGTCATCCTTGCTGACATGCACCGTGACCGTTTCGGGCAGCCGCGCGACCGCGGTGACGAACTTGGCGCTGGCGCGGGCGTGGAGCCCCCTTGCGTTGGTGATCGTCACCGTTTGCGTGTTCATTGCGCGCTTTCCTGCCCCAGAAGGTCGGAGGCCACGCTGATGTATTTCTGCCCGGCCTCGCGCGCCGCGGCGACCGCGTCGCGCACGTTCATCGATCGGCGCGCGCCTTCCAGCCGGATCAGCATCGGCAGGTTGACGCCCGCGATCACCTCGACCCTGCCCGCATCGAGCAGCGAGATCGCCAGGTTCGAGGGCGTGCCGCCGAACAGGTCGGTGAGCACGATGACCCCCTGCCCGCTGTCCACCTTGGCGATGGCGCCTGCGATATCCGCACGGCGCTGCTCCATGTCATCGTTGGGTCCGATGGCGATGGTTTCGATGTTCTGCTGTTTGCCGACCACATGTTCCATCGCGACCAGAAACTCCTGCGCGAGCCGTCCATGGGTGACGAGAATAAGACCAATCATAGGGGATGCTTGTACCAATGTGCCTGTATCTGAGCCAAGTTGTTTGGTTCTTGAAGATGTCTCGGTCTGACCCTGCGCCGAATTCCTGAACTCTCCTCGCCCTCTTTGCCGCCATCAAACGGGCGGCTGCACGGGGCTACCTTCTATGGCATCGACGGGTCTTGACGTCAGGTTGCGATGCTGGACAGTGGGACAAAAGCCCGCTGCTTGCAAGCGTTTGGTTATCTCCTCGGCGACGAACACCGAGCGGTGTCTCCCCCCGGTACACCCGATCGCGATATGGACATAGGCCTTGGCGCCGGCCTGATAGCGCGGCAGCAGAAAGGTCAGCAGATCGACGATTCGGTCGACAGCCCCCTGATAGGCGGTGTCCTTCATCACGAACTCCCCCACCGGCGCATCCAGCCCGGTCATTTCGCGCAGGGAGCGGTCCCAGTGGGGATTGCGCAGGAAGCGCATGTCGAACACCAGATCGGCGCTGGGCGGCATTCCGCGCGCAAAGCCGAAGCTGGTGACGATGATGCTGGTGGGCGATTGCTCGAGCGCGAAACGGCGGCGGATTTCCTGCTGCAGGTCGGACATCGGCATGTCGGTGGTGTCGATGACGTTTTCCGACCAGCGGCGCAGCGGCTGCAGCCACTCGCGCTCCTCGGCGATCCCCGCTTCTGCCGAACGGTCCTGCGCCATCGGGTGCCGGCGCCGGGTCTCGGCATAGCGGCGCTGCAGTTCGCGGCCCGCACAATCGAGGAACAGGGTGCTCACAGCATAATCGGGATGCTTTTCCAGATCGCGCACCTGCCGCACGATCGATGCGGGGTCGAACCCTCGGGTGCGCGTGTCGAAGCCGATCGCCAGCGGACGGCCCATCTCGTGCCGTCCCACCGATTGCGGCGTGTCCATCAACAGCGGCAGCAGCCGGATCGGGAAATTGTCGATCGCCTCCCAGCCTAGGTCTTCCAGCGTCTTGAGCGCGGTGGTCTTGCCCGCGCCCGACAGGCCGGTGACCAGCATCACCCGCTGGGGGGAAGCACGCTCTGCGGCCCCTGCGGCCGCATCATTTGTGGAACCGGTCATAACGCCACCCCTGGCGCGGCACGCAACGCGCCGCAACTCTGCGCCAGGCCTAGCCTTTCAGGCCATAGGCTTGCAACGCCATTTCGGCCTTGATCGCCAGCACCGCACTGTCGGGGGTCAGCAGAATCTGCGGGATGGCGATGCCCAGGATCCCCCGACGCTCGCATTGCTCGATCCAGCGCGGCGCGGCGCGGTTGAGCTCGATCAGCAGCGCCACCGGGCAGTCCGGCCCGGGCGGCATCGGCATCAACCCCAGATTGCGCATCTCGATCTGCCCGGCGATGTTCGGCGCGGGCGATGCCACCAGCCGTTCGCCCTCGCAGCGCAACGCCACCTGGTCGTCGCTGATCAGCTGCGCGCCGCGATCGATCAGCGCCAGCGCCAGCTCGGATTTGCCGATCCCCGACGCACCGGAGATCAGCACGGCGGCCCCGCCGATGCTGACACAGCTCGCCGGATAGATGCACTGTCCTGCCGGGTGCATGGCCCCTCCCCCCTCGTGGCTCCGTTCGCTGCGTCCCTTGGCGGACGTCAGGCGGGTGATATCGGCAGCCCGGCCGGATCCATCCCCGGCAGCCGAATTTCGAAACACGCGCCGGTCATTCCGTCATCGCGGTCATCGACGCTGATCGCGCCATGATGCCCTTCGATGATCGTCCGCGCAATCGCCAGGCCCAGTCCGCTGTGCTGGCCGAAGGCCTCGCCCTCGGGCCGGGCGCTGTGGAAGCGGCGGAAGATTTCCTCGCGCTCGCTGGGTTCCACCCCCGGGCCCTCGTCGATCACCCGCACCAGCACCCGCGCCTGCTCCTCGGTGCGGACCTGCGTCGCCTCGATCCGCACCAGCCCGCCCGGCAGCGAGAACGACACCGCATTGTCGAGCAGGTTCGAGATCACGCGCTCGAGCCGCGTCCCTTCGCCCATCACCACCGCGACCCCGCGCCGGGGCCGGGCAAAGACGATCTCGCGCCCCTGGTTAAGGCCGCGTGTGCGGCGCAGTTCGAGCAGATTCTCGATCATCTCGCCCAGATCGATCGGCTCGAATCGGGTGCGGGTGAGCTGCGCATCGACCCGCGAGGCTTCGGAAATGTCGGTGATCAGCCGGTCGAGCCGGCGCACATCGCTGCACGCGATATCGAACAGCTGCGCGCGCAAACCCTCGTCCTTGACGCTGCCCAGCCCCTCGAGCGCCGATCGCAACGAGGCGAGCGGGTTCTTGAGCTCATGGCTGACATCGGCGGCAAAGGCTTCGGTGGCGTCGATCTTCTGCCGCAGCGCCAGGCTCATGTCGGACAGCGAGCGCGCCAGCAGGCCGATCTCGTCGCCGCGCGAGGGCAATCGCGGCACCACCACCTCGCGCGCGCGGCCGAGCCGCACCCGCACCGCAGCGCTCGCCAGCCGCCGCAGCGGCTGGACGATGGTCCTCGCCAGGAACAGCGAAAACAGGATCGAGACCAACGCCGTGGTCAGCACGATAAGCGCGAGATTGTAGCGCTCCTCGCGCACGATCCGGGTGATGTCTCGGGCGTTGTAGCTGGTGAACAGCACGCCTGAACCCTGTGGCAGCGCGATCGCGGCGCTGATCATCGGGGTGCGATCGGCAGCATAGCGCATCCGCGCATGCGCACGCTGGCTGCCGCGTGCGGCGACTGCCTCGGCCCAGTTGGTCAGCCGGTCGGGCTGCCGCTCGACGAACCTGTCGACGCGCTGGGCATCGACCAGCCAGTCGAAGCCCTGATCGAGCAGCCGCGCCGCATGGCGCTGCCAGGGTTCATCATCGGGATTGCGCAGTTCATAGGTCGGCGCAGCCAGCTGGAAACTGTCGAGCTGCAGCGCGCCGCTCTCGGCATACAGCCTGACCCGCGAGCCATAGCGCGCGCCGACTGCGGTCATCATCGCGACCCGGTCGGGACCATCCAGCCGCTCCAGCGCGTGGGCCAGCAGCCAGATGCTCTGCTGCTCCTGTTCGAGCCGCTCCTGGATGATCTGTTCGCGATAGCTGTCGAGATACAAAAGCCCCCCGCCGAGCATCGCGATCGCGAAGATATTGACCGCCAGAATCCGCCATGTCAGCGAAACCCGCCGCGTCCAGCCCATCGGCTGCGCGAGCGGGTTACTCGCCCGAGAAACGGTAGCCGGCGCCATACAGGGTATCGATTGCGGAAAATTCGGAGTCGACTTCGCGGAACTTGCGCCGCAGCCGTTTGATATGGCTGTCGATGGTGCGGTCATCGACATAGACGTCGTCCTGATAGGCCGCATCCATCAGCTGGTTGCGGCTCTTGACCACGCCGGGCCGCGCCGCCAGCGCCTCGAGGATCAGGAATTCGGTGACGGTCAGCGTCACGCGCCTGCCGTCCCAGCTCACCATGTGCCGCGCCGGATCGATTTCCAGCCGCCCGCGCACAATGGGGTCTGCCACAGGCTCGTCGCTCACCGCATCGGGCGTGCGCATCAGCTCCGAGCGGCGCAGGATCGCCTTGATCCGCGCGATCAGCAGCCGCTGCGAAAACGGCTTGGAGATATAGTCGTCCGCGCCCATCGCCAGGCCCAGCGCCTCGTCGAGCTCCTCGTCCTTGGATGTCAGGAAGATCACCGGAACCGCGCTGTGCTCGCGCACCCGGCGCAGCAGCTCCAGCCCGTCCATGCGCGGCATCTTGATATCGAACAGGCACAGATCCGGCGGCGTTTCGACGATCGCCTTCAGCGCGGTCTCGCCGTCCGAATACAGGCGCGTGACAAAGCCTTCCGCTTGCAGCGCAATCGATACAGATGTCAGAATGTTGCGGTCGTCATCGACCAGCGCAATCACTGCTGCCATGCCAGGGATGGAACCTCCTCGATCAACCTGCCTGCCGGTCGCATATCGCAGCGTCAGGGACAACCGCTTTGTGCAACCGGCTGCAATGCTGCACACGCGAGCGGCTTGCTCGCGATTCGGTCACCCATGTTATGACACCGGTAGCAGCTATTGACAGACCTGCGACCAGTGGTCTTGGACGGTTGCAGTCTACAGATGATCAACGCGAGTCGCCTCGTATCGAGAGAGGCTGGTGCCCGGGCGCAAGCCCAGCCATCGGCGACCGCGACATGGGAGAATATGACCAGTGGCTAACACATCCAAAGTTTCGCTTGCCGATCAGGGCTTTACCGCAACCGACAACCAGAAATGGAACCTCGGCACCGAGGCGCTGGTCGAAGAGGCCCTGCGCAATGGCGAGGGTTCGCTGGCCGCTGGCGGCGCGCTGGTGGTAGCGACCGGCAAGCACACCGGCCGCAGCGCGACGGACAAGTTCATCGTGCGAGATGCCGAGACCGAAAACTCGGTGTGGTGGGGCAAGACCAATGTCGCGATGACGCCTGAGCACTTCGCCGCGCTCAAGGAAGATTTCCTCGCGTTCCTTGGCACCAAGCCGCAGCTTTACGTGCAGGACCTGTTCGGCGGATCGCAGCCCGAGTACCGCGTCAACGTTCGCGTGATCAACGAGTTCGCCTGGCACAGCCAGTTCATCCGCACGCTGCTGGTGCGCCCGACGGCTGAACAGCTTGCCGGTTTCGCGCCCGAATACACCATCATCGACCTGCCGAGCTTCCGCGCCGATCCGGCGAAGCACGGCACGCGCAGCGAAACCGTGATCGCGGTCAATCTCACCGAAAAGCTGATCCTGATCGGCGGCACGGCCTATGCCGGCGAAATGAAGAAGTCGGTGTTCGGCATCCTCAACTACCTGCTGCCCACCAAGGGCGTGATGCCGATGCACTGCTCGGCCAACATCAGCCCCGAGGGCGAAACCGCGGTGTTCTTCGGCCTGTCGGGTACCGGCAAGACGACGCTGAGCGCCGATGCCAGCCGCACGCTGATCGGCGATGACGAGCATGGCTGGTCGGACACCGCGGTGTTCAACTTCGAGGGCGGCTGCTACGCCAAGATGATCAATCTCTCGCCCGAGGCCGAGCCCGAGATCTATGCCACGACCCAGCGGTTCGGCACCGTGCTCGAAAACGTGGTGATGGACCCCGAGACCCGCCAGCTCGATTTCGCCGACAACACGCTGGCCGAAAACAGCCGCGGTTCGTATCCGATCGACTTCATCCCCAACGCGTCGGCGGACAATCTGGGCCCCGTCCCCAAGACCATCATCTTCCTCACCGCCGATGCCTATGGCGTGCTGCCCCCGATCGCGCGGCTGACCGCCGAGCAGGCGATGTACCACTTCCTCTCGGGCTATACCGCCCGCGTTGCGGGCACCGAGATCGGCGTGACCGAACCTTCGGCGACCTTCTCGACCTGCTTTGGCGCCCCGTTCATGCCGCGCCACCCGTCGGTCTATGGCAACCTGCTGAAAGAGCGCATCGCCAAGGGCAACGTCACCTGCTGGCTGGTCAACACCGGCTGGACCGGCGGCAAGTACGGCGTCGGCAACCGCATGCCGATCAAGGCGACCCGCGCGCTGCTCAACGCCGCACTCGACGGCAGCCTGGGCAACACCGAGTTCCGCACCGACCCGAACTTCGGCTTCGAGGTTCCGGTGAGCGTTCCCGGCGTCGACAGCGCAATCCTGGATCCGCGCGGCACCTGGGCGGACAAGGCGGATTACGACGCCACCGCGCAGAAGCTGGTCGGCCAGTTCATCGACAACTTCGCGCAGTTCGAAGACCATGTCGACGAAGCGGTCCGCGCCGCCGCCCCGCAGCGCCAGACCGTCGCCGCCTGACCCGACCACAACCGGTTCACAGCATCATCGGCCGTTCGCCCACCCGGCGAGCGGCCGTTTTGCGTTTGGAGCGCGGCGATTTTACCAGATGTTGGGCCGTTGACGGGGTGAAACCCATGGCGAACCGCCGTCGCCGATGTTAACCTCGCCACGTTCTTCGGCATTCGCGCGAGACAGGAGCAGGCACCAATGGATTTCCTCAACAACATCGTCGGCCAACTGGGCGGCACCGACAAGATCGCAGCGCTCGCCCGCCAAGTGGGCCTGAGCGAAGCACAGGTGCAATCGGCGATGGCCGCGTTGGGCCAGGCCGCCCCCCAGCCCGGCGACACCGTCACCACCGCCGCGCAATCGACCGGACTGCCGATGGACAAGCTCAACGATCTGCTGGCGCAGGTCGGCGGTGAGGACGCGCTGAAGAAGGTCACCGGCTTTCTCGACCGCGACGGCGACGGCAACCCGATGAACGACATCATGGGCTTCGCGAAGAAGTTCACCGGCAAATGACCTGACCCGCGCGCCTGCCGCGCGCCGTCAGGGGATGATGCGCTCGGCCCGCAGCTGCTCGAACAGCGCAAAGAACGCATCGTCGGTCGGCTGATAGGCGGCAAAGCCCATCCGCCGGCTCTTCGACACATCGGTGACCACCTCGATCGGGCGGCCCAGATCCGCATCGGTGTGCCAGGGCGACGCCAGCCGCGCGAGATCGGGTTCAACCAATTGCTCGCGCTCGGCGATCTGCCGCCACACAGCGCTATCATCGGCCATCTGCTGCGCCAGCGGGCGCTCGGTGCCGTCGAAGGGTGCGGCTTGCAGCCCGAACCATTCGGCGATCCGACCCCACATCCATTCCCAGCGGAAGATATCGCCGTTGACGATATTGAACGCCTGGTCGTGCGCTGCCGGGGTTTCGGTGGCCCATAACAGCTGCTGCGCGAGCTGGCCGGCGTCGGTCATGTCGGTCAGGCTGCGCCATTGCGCTGCCGAGCCGGGAAAGGTGAACGGCCGCCCGGTCTCGCGGCACAAGGTCGCATAAACCGCCAACGTCGTGCCCATGTTCATCGCATTGCCCAGCGCCTTGCCGATCACGGTATGCGGGCGGTGGACGCTCCAGCTGAAGCCGTCGCGCTCGGCGGCCGCGAACAGCTCGTCCTCCTGCGCATAATAGAAGTTCTCGATATCGAGCCGCCCCTGTTCCTCGCGAAACGGCGTCTGTGGCAGCGAGCCTTTGCCATAGGCCTCGAACGGGCCGAGATAGTGCTTGAGCCCGGTGACCAACGCGACATGCCGCGGCCCCTTCGGCAAACCGGCGAGAAGATTGCGCACCATCGCCGCGTTCACCCGGATGTTCTCGGCCTCGGTCTCCTGCCGGAGCCAGGTGGTGATATACACCGCGTCTGGATTGATGTCAGCGAGCGCCGCTGCCGTGCCCTTAGCGTCGAGCAGATCGGCAGACACCGGGATGACCCCCGGCTGCTCGGTGCCGCTGCGCGCGAGCCCGTAGACGGTCCAACCCTGCTCGACCAGAAGCGCCGCAATCGCGCTGCCGCCGATCCCGGTGACGCCTGCCACCAAAGCTGTCTTGCTCATCACGAAATTCCTTAGCGGGTGTGGGGGGATCGAAAAGCGTCAACGCCCCGCGCGCCGCTTGGCTCCGCCGCATCGTGCGTGGCGGGCTAGCCCTTGATCGCGAAAATCCTCCCCGAGCTCGTCTCGGGGAGGGGGACCGCCGACCACAGGTCGGTGGTGGAGGGGAAGCGGGATGGCACTACGATCGATGGACAGCACGATCCCGCATCCCCTCCACCCCCCGCTACGCGGGCGGTCCCCCTCCCCCAGCAAGCTGGGGGAGGATTTGGATTGCATCGCCCTCATTATTCGTCACCCCGGGCTTGACCCGGGGCGCAGGGTCGAACGCGTGAACGATCCCGCTCTGGGTCCCGGATCAAGTCCGGGATGACGGTGGAGGCTCGCGCTGGCGCAGTTACTCGGCTGCGTCCTTCATTTCCTCAACCGCATCGGCCAGCGCGGTATCGCCATATCTTGGCAGCGCCTCGATTTCGGCGATCGGTTCGAGTTCGCGCTTGCCGGTCTCGATGTTGAGCTTCTCGAACTTGCGGCCGGTGACCATCAGGCGGCCCTCGAAGCTGTTGGCGAAGCCGTTATAAGCGGACACCGCCTTGCCCAGATTGGCGCCGACCTTCTTGAGGTCCTCGGCCGCCTTGGCGAGGCGCTCGTGCATTTCCTTGCCCAGATCGGCGATCTCGCGCGCGTTCTTGGCGAGCGCTTCCTGCTGCCAGACGCTCGAGACGGTGCGCGCGATCGCCACCAGGTTAGTCGGCGTCGCGATCAGCACCTTGCGCGAGAAGGCGAAGTCCCACAGCGTCGAATCATGGTCGAGCGCGGCGGAC
This sequence comes from Blastomonas sp., assembly GCF_030373265.1. Classification (GTDB taxonomy): domain Bacteria; phylum Pseudomonadota; class Alphaproteobacteria; order Sphingomonadales; family Sphingomonadaceae; genus Blastomonas. Next base: position 23,248 of record NZ_JAUCZC010000022.1, on the reverse strand, counting down.
AGGAAATGCTCTCCAGGCACGAACATGATGACGTAGTCGGGCGCGTCGCCGAACTGGGTCTGGTACGCCTTGCCGCCGAGCAGATTGACGTGGTTCTTCATCGACTGGCAGTGCCGCGCCATGCTGGTCGACTTGGCGAGATCGTCCCCCGCCTCGAACGCGTCCTGGTAATCGTTGAGCGAAACCTTGGCATCGACGATCAGCGAGCGGCCGCCGGGAATGCGGATCACGGCATCGGGGCGCATCCGCACGCCGTCATCGGTCTCGATGCTGACCTCCATCAGGAAGTCGGTGTGCTCGGCCAGACCGCAGTTTTCGAGCACGTTGCGCAGCTGCTGCTCACCCCAGCGCCCGCGCGCCTTGGGGGCGTTGCGCAAGCTGTTGACCAGCCGCGCGGTCTCGTCGCGCACCTGTTGCTGCCCGCTGCGCATCTGGTCCATCAGCCCCTTGAGGTCGCCATAGGCCTCGGTGCGCGACTGCTCGATCTTGTCGACCTGCTCGCGATACTCCTTGAGCCGCTCGCCCACCGGCGCGAGCAACGTCTTGATCTTTTCCTCGTGCCGCTCTTCGGACTGAATGAAGCGCTGGTCGGCGCGCTCGAGAAACGCCTTCTGCGCCTCGCCGAGCAATTTGTTGCCGACCTCGCCGAACTGCTGGGTCAATTGCTCGCGCGCCTCGACCAGCTGGCGGACCTGCTTTTCGTGGTTGGCGGCGTCGGCCTTCATCGCCGCAAGTTCGCGCGCAGCCGCAGCGTGGTCGGCGCGCAGCGTGTCGAGCCGGACGGCGAGATCATCAGCCTGGCGCGCGCGCTCGGCGGCAGCGGCAAGCTGGCCCGAAAGTGCGGCGTTATCGGTCCGCACAGCCTCGAGCCGCAGCAACAGGTCGTCGGCGAGCTTGGCGCGCTCGCTCGCGCCCGCCAGATCGCGGATCGCGGCGTTGAACTGATCCTGCAGGTCCTTGAGCGCAGCCTGTGCCCCTTCGCGCGCGGTGCGCGCCTCGGCGACCGGCTTGCCGCCCAGCCACCAGCCGATGGCAAGACCAATGACCAGGGCGATAACGATAAAGACGGCGACCACGGGGTCCATGCTGGTACTTTCCGATCTGGAATGTGAGAACGAAAAGCGAACTTAAAGCGCAGGCAGTGGCTTGGCAATGGGGCAACGCCTTCGCGCTGGGGACAACTGCCGACCCCATCTGCGCTCCCCCGCGAAGGCGGGGTTCACCTCCGGATGGTGCATCTGGTCGCGACGTCAGGAGATGGGCCCCTGCCTTCGCAGGGGACCGGTAGGCTCAAATCCCCGTCATTCCCGCGAAAGCGGGAATCCCGCTTTGGCGAGGCTCGGCGCAGAAGCGGGACCCCCGCCTGCGCGGGGGTGACGATTTAATTCAATCTGTGAAAACGCAGGCCGCTCAAGCCGCCTTGCGCAGCTTCTCGAGCTTCTTCAGCACCATCTGGCGCTTGAGGCGCGAAAGGTGGTCGATGAACAGCACGCCTTCGAGGTGGTCCATCTCATGCTGCAGGCAGGTTGCCATCAGGCCGTCCATCGGCTCTTCATGGACCTTGCCGTCGAGGTCCTGCCAACGCGCGCGGATCGTCGAGGGGCGCTCGACCTCGGCATACTGGTCGGGCACCGAAAGGCAGCCCTCGTTGTAGAGCGTATGCTCGTCCGATGGATCGAGGATTTCGGGGTTGATGAACACCTGCGGAGTGCGCACCGGCTCGCCATCCTCGCCCTCGTGCTGCAGGTCGATCACCAGCACGCGCTTGGGCACGCCGATCTGGATCGCGGCCAGGCCGATGCCCGGCGCGTCGTACATCGTCTCGAACATGTCCGCGACGAGTGTGCGCAGATCGTCGTCGAACGTCTCCACACGGGTGGAAACGGTCTTCAACCGCGGATCGGGCACTTCAAGGATGGGACGGATAGCCATGCCGCCCAGATATGACTGCAAGGCGGTCCGGTCAAGATACCGGTGCGGTGGAATGCACGGTGGACCGCGTCCGGGTCAGCCGCGCCCGAAGCTGCGCTGGGTGCCCATGACGGCACCGGCAGTGGCGCTGCGGCGGCCGAAGCTGCGCCGCTCGACCAGCGGATTGGCCTCTTTCTCCAACGCCGCCAGCGACTGTTGGAACATATCGCGCAGGCCGACGATATCCTCGAGCAGCTCGTCGGGCTCCTGCTGGGTCTCGACGCAGTGCCGCGCGGTCGTCTCGATCTTCTCAGCCAGCATGGCCAGCTGCTCGGCACCGAACTGCCACGATTCGCCCTTCAGCGTATGCGCGGGCAGCACCAGCTTCGCCGCGCTCCGCTCACGCATCGCGGCTTCGATCGTATCGACCGACTTGGTACCGTCTTCGCGAAAATAGCCCAGGATCCGGACAAAATCGGTCCCCAGCGTGGCCCGCGTGTCGGCGAAGGTCGACCAGTTGATCAACGGTGCCTCCAGATAGGACATGATGCAATCTCCCGGCGTGCCCCAAAGCACTCAGGGTTCAAATTACGCCCGCAATGGTAAACGAAGTCTTGCACCGCAAGAGAAGCGGATGAAATATTCCGCGTAATACAGCCATTTTGAAGCGGTTTGTGCCTAATCCTTGGCAAACGGGTTCTTGGGCGCACGATACGTCAGCCGCACCGGCACCGCACCGAAGTCGAGATCGCGCCGCAGACTGTTGATCAGGTAGCGCGAATAGCTTTCGGGCAATTCTTCGACCCGCGTTCCGAAAATGATGAAACCCGGCGGGCGCACCTTGGCCTGGGTGATGTAGCGCAGCTTGATCCGCTTGCCGCCGGGCGCGGGCGGCGGATTGGTCTCGACCGCCATTTCGAACCAGCGGTTGAGCTTGCCGGTGGACACACGGCGCGACCATGCGGTGCGGGTTTCGAACGCCACCTTGAGCAGCACATCGATGCCCTTGCCGGTAATGCCCGATATGGTGAGCACCGGAACGCCCTTGAGCTGCGCCAGCCCCTCGTCGAGCGCGGCCTTGATGCCGTTGAACAGGCTCGAGGCGTCCTCGGCGACATCCCATTTGTTGATCGCGATGATCAGCGCGCGGCCTTCCTTGATGACGTTGTCCGCGATCTTGAGCTCCTGCAGCTCGAGCCCCCGGGTCGCATCGAGCAGCAGCACGACGACCTCGGCATAGTCGATCGCACGCTTGGCATCGGCGACCGAGAGCTTTTCGAGCTTGTCGACCACCTTGGCCTTTTTGCGCATCCCGGCGGTGTCGATCAGCCGCACCGGACGCGAGGGCGCGCCGTCGGCAGGGTTCCAGGACCAGTCGATCGCGATCGAATCGCGGGTAATGCCCGCCTCCGGTCCGGTGATCAGGCGGTCCTCGCCCAGGATGGTGTTGATCAGCGTGGATTTGCCCGCATTGGGGCGCCCGACGATGGCGAGCTGCAGCGGTGCGGCCTCGAGTGCGCTTTCGTCGACCGATTCGGCATCGAGGTTGACCGCCGGCATCTGGGTGTCGTCGCCATTGCCCTCGTCCCAGTCCTCGATCAGCGGGCGCAATTCGTCGAACAGCTCGGCCAGGCCCACCCCGTGCTCGGCGCTGAACGCGATCGGTTCGCCCAGCCCCAACGAATAGGCTTCCATCAGGCCCGGCTCGGCGGCGCGGCCCTCGGCCTTGTTGCCCATCAGGATGATCGGGGTGCGGGTGGTGCGCAGCCAGCGCGCGATTTCCTCGTCGAGCGGGGTGATCCCGGCGCGCGCATCGAACACGAACAGCGCCGCGCGCGCCGTGGCGACGGCCTGCTCGGTCTGCTTGCGCATCCGGCCCGGAAGCGTTTCGGGGTCCTCGTCCTCATAGCCTGCGGTGTCGACGATCTGGAAGTGCAGGCCGAGCAGCTCCGCCTTGCCCAGCCGTCGGTCGCGCGTGACGCCGGGCTGGTCGTCGACCAGCGCCAGCTTCTTGCCGACCAGACGGTTGAACAGGGTGGACTTGCCGACATTGGGCCGGCCGATGATGACGATTTCAGGTAACATGGCCTGCCCTTATCGCGGAAGAGGGACTTTGTCTCCCCCCGCGATTGAGAAGCGTGGCTTAGCGACGATCAGCGCCAGGCGGTGATCGTGCCGCTGTCATCCAGGATGTACATCGTGTTGTCCGCGATGATCGGTGGCAGCGAGACCTTTTCCTTGAGGTCGTCTATCAGGGTCAGGGTGCCGTCGGCGGGATTGATCGTGCCCACTTCGCCAAGCGTGTTGACCGTGAACAATCGGCCACCGGCCAGAACCGGGCCATTCCAGTAAACCTGGCCTTCCTTCTTCTTTTCCTTGCGATACTGCTGCAGCTGGGTCGACCAGCGCACCTTGCCGGTCGCGCGCGCGATGCACAAAATGCGGGCATCGTCGGTCAGCACGAACAGCCATTCGCCCGCGATCACCGGGGTCGAAATGCCTGCGATGTTGAGTTCCCAGATGCGCTGGCCGGTGACCAGCTCATACGCGGCCATGCGGCCGCCCTCGCCCACCGCATAGACCCGGCCGCGATCGATGATCGGGTCGGCATCGATATCGGTCAGCGACGATACCGAGGTCGAAATGCTGGTGCGCGCAAGCGCGTCGGACCACAGGTTGCGGCCGTTTTCGTAGCGATAGGCGATCAGCTCGCCGCTCGAGAAGCCGGCGACCACGGTGCCCTGCCCGGCAGCCGGTGCCGCCACGCCGAACACACCGGCCTGGCCGAGGGATCCGCCCTGGTTCCAGTTGATTGCGCCATCGACCTGGTTGAGCGAGACGACCTGGTTGTCCTGTGTCATCACATAGACCGCGCCGAACGCCAAGGTCGGTGCACCACGCAAGGGGCCGGCAGGCTTTACCCGCCAGACCTGCGTACCATCGGCCGCATTGAGCGCGGCAACCTCGCCCACGCCGTTGGTGGCATAAACACGGGTTGCATCGGCACTGACGCCCCCGCCAAAGACCGAGCCCGAGCCGTCATCGCGCGCCTCGAGCGCGACCTGCCACACCTTGGCACCGTTCGCGGTGTCGAACGCGTGGACCATGCCGTTGGTATCGACCGCATACAGCCTGCCGCCGTAGACCACGGGCGCTGCCGCCAACCGCACGCGCAGGCTGGAGCCGGCGATCCTGGCCGACCAGGCGCGAGTCAGCGTGTCGCCGATGGTGACGTGCCCGATCGCCTTGGTGGCGCTGCCGCCAGGCTGGTTCCAGTTGGGGTTGGCGACGGCCGCGGGCAGAATCACCGAAACCCCGGCCAGATCCTTGTCGACCGAAGCGCCGCTTTCAGCGCGGGTGAGAATGGAGGTCCGGTTGCCCACGGTGGGCGTGGTGGGCTTGTCCTTGCCGCCCAATACGCCGCAGCCTGCGACCGTAGCCGACAGCGCGAGAATCATCGCCCATTTTGCGTTTTGCATTGCCAGTCCAGCTCCCGAATCTTCAAAAGTGCATCATCAACGGTAGCGACCCGCACACAATAATCTATTGGCCCGCCGCCTGAGGGCCCAGACCCGCCGCTGTGACGGGTTCCGCAACGCCCTGCGCCTTGCTGGGATCGCTGACCGCGTCAACGCCCATGACGCCTGCCAACTGACGGCTACGTGAACGAATGGTCTCGGGCACCTGCTTGTCATCGGCCAGTTGCAGGAAAAGCGGTCCGGCAAGCTCGGGCTTGTTCATCCGCATGTGCGCGATCGCGACCATTTCGCCCGCGCTGCCAAACCACGGATTGCCCGGCACTGCCAGCGGCTTGAGCCGTGCGATGACATCGGCAGGCTTGAGGCTGTCATATTCGGCTGCGGTCTGGCGGATCAGCGCCAGATTGCGCAACGGCTGCGGCAGGCTGTCATCGCCAGCGACCTTGGCAAAGGTCGCAGCAGCAGCCTTGGGGTTGTCCTGTTCCTGGGCAATCGCGCCGGCGAGCAGCTGCGACACCGCGCGATAGCCCGGCTGATCGGCGGTTTCGAGCGGCTTGAGCGCATTGGCGGCGCCGGCCAGATTGTTGTTGCGCACCGCGTCGAGCGCGTTGGTCAGTTCCTCGCCGCGCTCGCCCGCAGCCTGTGCCTGGGAAGAACGATAATAGAACCACCCGCCCAATGCGAGCAGCAGGGCGACAACGCCGACGAGGATGAGCTTGCCGTAATTCTGGACGATCCCGGCCATCTGGTCCTGCCGCAGGGCGTCGTCGACTTCGCGCATGAACATGTTGTCGCGCGCGGCATCTGCGTCCTTGTTAGGTGTCAGCGCCAATTGGGACTCCTCGGAATCATTCTACACTGCCGAAAGGCGTCTGCCCCGGCTCAAGGTCGCGTCTTTACCCGCCGCAAATCGCAAAAGCCATGGCAAATTTGGCGTCAACCCTCCGGGTCAGAAGCGCTTGCGGAAGCTCAACGAGACGACGCGGCCCAGCGGATCGATGAAGCCGGGCTGAAAGCGCAGCGGCACGGTGCCATCCTGCGTGGTCACCCGCTGCTGCGCGTTGAAGATGTTGTCGATCGAGAACCGCAGCCGCGAACCTGCGAGGAACGGCACAGCCTCGGTCAGCGCGGGCTTGTTGTCGAAGTTGACGAAGGTGCGCACGCCGAAGGTCGCGATGTCGTTGAAGCGCAGATCGGTCGCGCCCACTGCCGTGCCGCCATCGACGCGCGATCCGCTTTGATAGTTGCCGTTGAACCGCAGGCCCACGCCGTTGAGGAACAGTCCGCCTTCCATCTCCACGCCGTGGCGCGGAACGCCACCATTTGCGCCGATCGCCGATCCGCCGAGCAGGTCGAGGTCGGCAAGACCCGGGCGAATCCGGATGGTCTCGGCAAAGCGCACGGTGTGATAGACCGAGATGTTCCAGCGACCGCCACGGCCGCCCGGGCCGAACCCGCCGGGAGGTCCGCCACGCGGAGGACCGCCCGCAGCGCGACCGGCACCTGCGCCCGGACCGCGCCCGGCGCCCTCGCCCCGTGGCGCACCATCGGCGCGCGGAGCCCCGTCTGCTGGCCGAGCACCGTCTGCTGGCGGAGCACCGTCTGCCGGCGGAGTGCCTTGCGGGGCTGACCCCGTCTCGCCCTCGCCGCGCGGCGGGCCACCGGCGCCGCCCCGGCCACCGCCGCCGCGATCATCGCCGCCGATCCGTTTGGAGAAGTTGATGCCATAGCGCACGCGGTCGCTGGTCACCCGGTCATAGTTGATCGCGCGCTGATCGATGGCGAGCAGCGTGCCATCGGTGTCGCGGATGATGCGGTCGGGAAATGCCGCCTCGATCTCGGGGGTGAGGATCGGGAACGACGATGTCGTGCCATAGCTGCGGTTGCGGATGAACTCGGCGAGGAAATCCAGCCCCTCGACGAAAGGCGGACGATAGTTGATCGAGACCTTGACGTCGCGCCGTTCCTCGGGCGTCAGCAGCGGGTTGCCGCCGGTGATGATAGTCGCAAGCACGGTCTCGTTGCGGGCCAGATCGAAGGTGCTGATATTGGGGGTGACGATGCGCGGATCGCCGAGCTGGCTGATCCCCGGGGCAGCCTCTTCGGCGATCAACGAGGCCTGGATGGTCAGCGTGTCGGTGGGCGACCAGTTGAGGCCATAGCCGAAGCTGAGCAGGCCGCCGGCATCGCTCAGCTGGCGATAGCCCAGATTGCCGTTGACCGAGAGCTTGCCGAACCAGTCGCTCATGTAATCGTCGACCAGCGGCACATCGATGTTGGCCGAGACATTCGCCTCGCTGCGTGTGAGCGAGGTGCTGCCCTGCCCTGCCAGCCGGCTGTCGGTCGAATCCTGCAATCGCCGGGCAAAGCCGCCGACCAGGGTCATGCTGACCGGACCTGCGGGCAGATCCGTCAGCGTGCCGTTTACCGTGAGCTGCGAGTTGAACAGCTGGTTGCGGCTGAGCGCCGAGTCGCTGATCAGTCCAGGCAGCAGCGAGCCCAATGTGCCGGTGAAGGGATTGATCGCGCCGCTGGGGGCCGAGATCGCCGCCTGCAGCCCCGTCACATCGGCAGTGCGATCGATAATCGTCAGCGTGTCGACGCGGGTGTAGTCGCCGGTCAGGGCCCATTTCCAGCTGGCGGGCAGCACGCCATTGGCGTTGAACCCCAGCGAATAGGTGTCGCTGTCGACCGTGCGGGTGATTGCGCGCGGATCACCAAAGGCAGTGAGCAAGGCGACATCGCGGCTGAACGGTGAAAACGGGTTGGTCGAGGGTACCGTCAGCGTCGCGGTGTTGAGCCCAAGCAGAGAGGTGGCGAAATCATTGGTGTAGGTGGCGTTGACCTGGACATTGGTGTCCGTCCCCAGGTTACGGATATAGGTCGCGTTGGCCTGGATGCGGTCCGAATTGGGAATGAGCGTGCGGAATTCGCCCAGGTCGGTGGTGTTGGGGCCGCCCGTGAACGCCGACAGCGCGGGCGCGCCGGTAATCCCCTGCGGCACGCCGACCAGCGCCAGCGGACGGCCGGCAAGGCCGCTCAGCGCCGGATCGATTTCAGCCCCCGAGCCAAACGGCGAGGCGCCGATATTGCCGCCCAAGGCAAACGGCGCGCTGCTGCCGGGTTGAACGATGCCGCGTTCGCTTTCCCGAAGGGCGGTTGCGGTTTCATATTCGACATCGAGGATCAGCCGCGTGTTCTTGCCGATCTTGGTGAATGTCGCCTCGACCTCTTTGGTGCCGTAACCACCCTGCGTCGCCAGCCCGCCCTCGAGTTCGGCAGCGAGGCTTTGATAGTTATCGACCAGGATGAAGTTGATGACGCGCTGGTCCGGGCGGAAGCCATAGCGCAGCGCCAGTTCCTCGGGGTACACCTCGACCTTCTGGATCGCCTCGGGGGGAAGGTCGCGGATCGCGCGGAAGCCCGAGACGCGCTGGCCGTTGAGCAACACCACCGGGCCGCCGCTGCCACGGCCGCGGGCGCTTCCGGTCTGCGGCGCGATCTGCTCGAGCAGTTCGGCGATCGAGGAGGCGCCATAGCTTGCTATGTCGGTCGCGTTCAGTTCGGCTACTGGCGGCACATCGGTGCGGATCGATCCGCGCAACTGCTCTGCCCGCACCACGATGGTGTTGCCGTCGTCATCAGGCTGGGTATCGTCGGGCGTCGTGGGATCGGGTTGCGCCTGTGCAGAATCAGCCGCCGTTCCTGTCGCGGCCCGGGCGGCTTCGTCGCCAACCAGCGAGGCGGCGACCGCCGCCGGACTTGCTGCCAGCGACAGCGCGGTGGCGAGGGACAGGCCGAGCGCAGGACGCACGAAAGGCATGGGGGTGACAGGGGGTCGCAGCGAAAACATCATGGGAGATACGGCTCTTTTTATCTATCGGACGCCGGGGGAGAGGCGCGATGGGGAATTTATTTGTTGCAGCGCAATATGATGGAGCGCCGAGCCTTAGCCAGTGCTGAATTGTAACAAATATTCGCGCAACGACAGATCAGGTGCGACAGACGGCATGAACTCCCGTCTTTTCTTTTGCACGGTTTGTCTGTAAGGCGCGCTCACCTTTGCGCAGGGCATTCCCCGGAACAGCGGCGCATAACGACGATGCAAAGGCTGCATCTTCGTCACCAGAACCACATTGCAGGGGCCGAATGGCAAAAGAAGAACTTCTCGAAATGCGCGGCCAGGTGGTCGAACTGCTTCCCAATGCCATGTTCCGCGTGAAGCTGGAAAACGATCACGAAATCCTCGGCCACACCGCCGGCAAGATGCGCAAGAACCGCATCCGCGTGCTGGTGGGCGATGAAGTTCTGGTCGAACTGACGCCTTACGATCTGAGCAAGGGCCGGATTACCTACCGATTCAAATGAGCATGGCGGCCATGCCCCCGCTCATTCTTGCATCGGCCAGTCCGCGCCGCCAGCAGTTGCTGGCCCGGATCGGCGTGACCGCCGATGCCATCGTCCCCGCCGATATCGACGAGACCCCGCTCAAGACCGAACTGCCGCGCGTCTACGCCCGGCGCATGGCGGCGCAGAAGGCCGCGGTCGTGGTCGCACAGCAGCCCGACGCTGCGGTGCTGTCTGGCGATACCGTGGTCGCGGTCGGCCGCCGTATCCTGCCCAAGGCCGAGAGTGAAGCCGAGGCGCGGATGTGTCTCGATCTGGTTTCGGGCCGCCGTCACATGGTGCTGTCGGCGGTGACGCTGATGCTGCCGGGTGGCCGCAGCCTGCACCGCTTGTCCGAAAGCACCGTCATCTTCAAACGTCTGCACGCCGACGAGATCGACGCGTATATCGCCAGCGGCGAATGGCTGGGCAAGGCGGGCGGCTATGCCATCCAGGGCAGCGCCGAGGCGCTGATCCGCACCATGGCAGGAAGCTATAGCGGCATCATGGGCCTTCCACTTTACGAGACCCGCAGCATGCTGGTCACCGCCGGCCTGCTCGCCCCCGCAAGATTGAACCCCGCATCATGACCCACTGGATCTACGAAGACGGCATCGGCGAAGAGCGCGCCGCGCTGATCGAGCATGGCCGCATTGTCGAGGCACGAATCCAGCGCAGTGACATGCCGCTCGGCTGCGGCGCGGTGGTCGAGGGACGGCTGCTGGCCAAAAGCGCGGGTGGTCACCGCGCCCGCGTCGCGCTGGCCGATGGCAGCGAGGCGATGCTGCAGCCGGTGCCGAAGGAGCTGAGCGAAGGCAAGACGCTGCGCGCCGAGGTGCTGCGCGAAGTGCTGTTCGAACCCGGAACCGCGCGGCACAAGCCCGCCCGGTTGCGCGCGGTAACCAACGCGACGCCGCTCACCCCCGGCCCCACATTGCTCGAGCGAATCACCGCCGATGGCCACGAGATCACGCGGACATCCGCGCACGGGCCCGACCTGCTCGCCCAGGCCGGCTGGCACGACATTCTGGCCGAAGCCGAAACCGGTCAGATCGACTTCACCGGCGGATCGCTGACCCTGTCACCCACCCCTGCGATGATGGTGATCGACGTCGATGGCGACATCGCCCCGCGCGCGCTCGGGCTGGCGGCTGCGACCCAGGCCGCGCTCGCGATCCGTCGCCACGGCATCGGCGGCGGCGTGGTGATCGATTTCCCGACGCTCGCCGACAAGGCTGACCGCAACGCGGTCGCCAATTATTTCGATGCTGCGATGACGCTCCCCTGCGAGCGCACCGCGATTAACGGCTTCGGCTTGATGCAGATCGTGCTCAAGCGCACCCGCCCCTCGCTGATCGAACTGCACGCCGCCGACCCGGTCCGCTGGCACCTGCTGGCGGCACTGCGCAGCGCCGAACGCGATGGCGGCACCGGAACGCTGACGCTGACATTATCGCCGCCCGAATCGCTGGCGCTGGCGCGCGAATGGTCGCTGGTGCATGGCCTGGAGCAGCGCACCGGACGCCCGGTTGCGGTCGCGCCCGTCGCCGCCTAAATACGCGCCATGGCCAATCCCCGCCCCTGCCCGCTGTGCCGCAAACCGGCGAGCCCCGAATTCACGCCGTTCTGCAGCAAGGCCTGCAAGGACCGCGACCTGCTGAAATGGCTGGGCGAAGGCTATACCGTGCCCGGCCCTGCGGTGGACGATCCCGATGCGGACTATGATTGACGCGCCGATCGGACCGATGAACCCGGCAGGTGATTTTGCTATGGACAAGCCCTGCCTCGCCTGACTATAGGCGGCGCTCCAAATCGCCGGTGAGGCGATGCAGGCAGCACCACCATGCCGCCAGATGCCCGGGTAGCTCAGTTGGTAGAGCATGCGATTGAAAATCGCAGTGTCGGCGGTTCGACCCCGTCCCCGGGCACCACTTTTTCCCCTTACCTCTCTTTACCTCGCGATTGACCGCGCGCGTCGCGCCGTCGCACAAACGTCTGGCATGTCGCCCGTCTGCGGCCCAAGGTCGCTGAACGCCCTTTGATGCGACAAGGAACACCAGATGCCCGGCAAAATTCTCGTGATCCTGGGGTCGGAGCGAGTTTCCGGCCCGCCCGAGCCTGCGCGGCTCGGCGAGCGGGTGGCCGCGGCGTGCCTGCTCCGGCTGGTGGCCAAGGCGGTGCCGGCCACGCTGGTCGATCCGGTCGAGATCGAGCTGCCGCACCCGTTCAAGCCGCATTTCGCCTATCGGCGCGGCTCGTCGCCCGATGTGCTCGACCGGCTGGCCGAACAGATCGCGGCCGCCGACGGCTATGTGATGGTCAGCCCCGAATACAACCATCTGATGAGCCCTGTGCTCGCCGACCTGCTCAACCATTTCGGCAGCTCGCTGTTCTCGTACAAGCCGAGCGCGATCGTGACCTATTCGGCGGGGCAATGGGGCGGGACGCGCGCTGCGGTGAGCATGCGGACATTCCTCTCCGAACTGGGCTGCCTGCCGGTCTCCGCGATGATCCACGTGCCGCACGCGCAGGATGTGTTCGGAGCCGATGGCAGCTATCTGCCCGGGGTCGATGGCGGCAGGTGGGACGGGTATCTTGACCGAACGCTTGATCAGCTGGGCTGGTGGGCCGCAGCCGCAGCCCGGCAGCGCGCCGATGGCGGAAAACGACCCGCCGCATTCCGCACCGATCCATCGCAAAGAAACGCGCCCTGAAGCGGCCAAGGATCGCGGCGTTTGGCCGGACAATGCTTGCCCCGATAATGTCTCGGTCTATGGTCCCGCGTCACCCGAGGAGACCATCATGACGCTCAACGATACGCTCGTTCCCACCTATCTCCAGATGCTGGGCGCGCTGTCGGCGTGGCTAGGCAAGGCGGCAGAGCAATTGCCTCAAGACCGCGCGGCGACCCTTATGAACGCACGGCTCGCGCCTGACATGTTTCCGCTGTTCACCCAGATCTGCTTCACCTGCGTCCAGGCACAGGAGGGCATCGCGCGGCTGCAGCAGCACGCCCTGCCCGCCTCGCTCGCCGCGCTGCTCGACCAGGGGCGCAACGCCGGATCGGGCGCGGAGACTATCGCCGACGCGCAGGCGCTGATCGCCGGGACCTTGCGGGCCGTCGAGGCCGCGGCCGCCGAGATACCCGATCTGTCGCCCGACACCGCGATCGCGCACACCCTGCCCAACGGCATGATCTTCGACCTGACCGCAGCGCAATACGTCCGCGACTGGGCGATCCCGCAATTCTATTTCCATCTGATGGCGGCCTATGCAATCCTGCGCGCGCAAGGGGTCAATCTGGGCAAGGCGGATTATGTCGCGCATATGTTCGGCTTCATCCGCCCCGGAACGATGCCGGCCCCCGGCTGAATGGAACCGCGCCCCTCGCTTGCCGTTGTGCAGATGGCCCGGTGGGCTCAAACCAGCAAGGGAGACCCGCGATGGGCTATGTTTCCGCATCCGATGGCACGCAGATTTTCTTCAAGGACTGGGGGCCGCGTGATGCCCAGCCGATCATGTTCCACCACGGCTGGCCGCTGTCGTCCGACGACTGGGACGCACAGATGCTGTTCTTTCTGGACAAGGGCTTCCGCGTCGTCGCGCACGACCGGCGCGGGCACGGCCGCTCCGAGCAGGTGAGCGAGGGCCATGACATGGACCATTATGCCAGCGATGCCGCCGCGGTCACCGCGCATCTCGATCTGAAGAACGCGGTGCATATCGGCCATTCGACCGGTGGCGGCGAAGCCGCGCGCTATGTCGCGAAGCACGGAATCCCGCAGGGCCGCGTCGCCAAGGCGGTGCTGGTCGCGGCGGTGCCGCCGATCATGGTCAAGACCGAGCGCTATCCCGACGGGCTCGACATGGAGGTGTTCGACGGCTTCCGCAACGGACTTGCCGCCAACCGCGCCGCCTTCTTCCGCGATGTCGCTTCGGGCCCGTTCTACGGCTTCAACCGCGAGGATGCCGAGCCCGACGAGGCGGTGGTCGAGAACTGGTGGCGGCAGGGGATGATGGGCAGCGCCAAGGCACACTACGAAGGCATCAAGGCGTTCTCCGAGACCGACCAGACGGAGGATCTGCGTGCGATGACGGTGCCGACGTTGGTGCTGCACGGCGATGACGATCAGGTGGTGCCGTGCAAGAACGCGGCGATCAACCAGTCCGAACTGCTCCCCGATTGCGAGATGAAAATCTATGAGGGGCTGTCGCACGGCATGCTGACGGTCAACGCCGACAAGCTCAACGCCGACATCCTCGCCTTTATCCGGAAATAATCCGGCGTGCGCGCCGCCCGGTCCGGATTTGCGACGGACCGGGCGGACATTTAACCTAAGCTACTGTTCTTTCTTTGTTCCCGGCTCTATATCGAGGGGATGAGCGAAAAACCGATTCTCGAAAAGCTGGCCATCCTCGCGGACGCGGCGAAATATGACGCCTCGTGTTCGTCGTCGGGAACGGTCAAACGCGATTCGACCGGCAGCAAGGGCATCGGCTCGACCGGGGGGATGGGCATCTGCCACAGCTACGCACCCGATGGCCGGTGTATCTCGCTGCTCAAGATCCTGCTCACCAATTTCTGCATCTACGACTGCCGCTTCTGCATCAACCGCGCCTCGAGCAACGTGCCGCGCGCGCGGTTCAATCCGGCCGAGGTCGTGCGGCTGACGCTCGATTTCTACAAGCGCAACTATATCGAGGGGCTGTTCCTGTCCTCGGGGATCATCCGCTCGGAAGACTACACGATGGAGCAGCTGGTCGAGGTCGCGCGGCTGCTGCGCGAGGAGCACCGCTTCGGCGGCTATATCCATCTGAAGACCATCGCCGGCGCGTCGCCCGAATTGATCGCGCGCGCCGGGCTCTATGCCGACCGGCTCTCGACCAATGTCGAGCTGCCCACCGAAGCAGGATTGAAGAGCTTTGCGCCCGAAAAGACCTCGGCGACGATCCGCAAGACGATGGCGGGGGTCCGCGTGGGGCTCGACGATGCGGCGGAAGCTGCCCGCGGGCGGTTGCTCAAAAAGGCCAAAGCGCCACGCTTTGCGCCTGCGGGCCAGTCGACCCAGATGATCGTCGGCGCGGATGCCTCGCGCGATGACGACATCCTGCAATCGGCGACCAGCCTGTATTCGGGGTACAAATTGCGCCGCGTCTATTACTCCGCCTACAGCCCGATCCCCGATGCGAGCAGCGACCTGCCCCCGGTGCGCCCGCCGCTGATCCGCGAGCACCGGCTGTACCAGGCCGACTGGCTGCTGCGCTTCTATGGCTTTTCGCGGTCCGAGATCATGGAGGGTGCCGACGATGGCATGCTCGACCTGACCATCGACCCCAAGCTCGCCTGGGCGCTGCAGCGGCGCGAGGCCTTTCCGGTCGATATCAACCGCGCCCCGCGCGAGATGCTGCTGCGCGTGCCCGGGCTCGGCACCAAGGCGGTCGAGCGGATCATCATGGCGCGGCGGCTGGGCGCGGTGCGGCTGGGCGATCTGGCCAAGCTCACCGCATCGGTCAAGAAAGTGCTGCCGTTCATCACCACCCCCGACTGGCGCCCCGGTGGCCTCACCGACAGCGCCAATTTGCGCGCGCGGTTCGCGCCGCCGCCCGAGCAGATGAGCCTCGCGCTCTGAAGCCACGAACGATGCGCGAGATCATCCTCAACACCCCGGGCGACTTTGCCGAATGGCGCGATGCCGCGCGTGGGCTGCTGGCCGCTGAAGTGCCGCCCGAGGATATCGTCTGGCGGCAGGCGGGCGAGAGCGCGTCGTTGTTTTCCGACACCACGCCGCTGGTGCCGAAGCGCGTGGTCACCCTGCCCCGCGATCTGGTGACGACGCTCGACCGCGTGATCTGCCACCGCGACGCCAACGTGCCGACACGGCTCTACACCATCGCCTGGCGCGCGCTGACCGACCGGCGGCTGCTCGAGCGGCGCACCGATGACGACGTCGACTGGCTCGCCAAGGCCGACAAGTCGATCCGCCGCGATCTGCACAAGATGCACGCCTTCGTCCGCTTCCGGCGGCTGGGCGAAGACGAGACCGGCCGCGAGTCCTTTGCCGCCTGGTTCGAGCCCGAGCACCGCATCGTGCGGCTGGGCGCGCGGTTCTTCCGCAAGCGCTTCTACGGCATGGACTGGGCGATATTGACGCCCGACGCGCGCGCGATCTGGCAGAACGAAACGCTGACCTACGGCCCCGGCGGCACCCGTAACGAAGTGCCCGACAGCGACGTGGTCGAAGCGCAGTGGCGGATGTATTACGGATCGATCTTCAACCCCGCGCGGGTCAAGATCGCCGCGATGCGCGCCGAGATGCCCAAGAAATACTGGCACAATTTGCCAGAAGCACAGGACATCGCGCCTTTGCTCGCGGGCGCCGGCGCGCGGGTCGAACGGATGCGCGAAACCGCCGTCCAACTCGCCAACCCGCGCAGCGACAAATGGCGTGTGCGCGGCGAAGCGGAGGCTGTGATCGCAGGCGAAACCGCGACACTCGAGGGCCTGGCGCGCGGGCTGCAGGCGTGCACCCGCTGCCCGATCCACTGCAACGCCACCCAGGCGGTTGCCGGCGAAGGCAAGGCCGATGCGCGGATCATGCTGGTCGGCGAACAGCCCGGCGACCGCGAGGACCTGGAGGGCCGCCCGTTCGTCGGGCCTGCAGGCCAATTGCTCAACGAGGCGCTAGACGAGGCCGGGCTCGACCGTGCGCAACTCTACGTCACCAACGCGGTCAAGCACTTCAAGTTCGAACCGCGCGGCAAGCGCCGCCTGCACCAGAACCCGTCCACCGGCGAGATCGACATCTGCCGCTGGTGGCTCGATCAGGAACGCGATCTGGTCAGGCCCGACATCATCGTCTCCCTGGGCGGGAGCGCGCTGCGCGGGCTCACCGGCAAGAGCGCGAGCATCGCCTCGGTGCGCGGCAGGCCGATCACGCTGGCAGGCGGCGAGACGCTGGTCGCGACGGTGCACCCCTCGTTCCTGCTGCGGCTGCCCGACCGACAGCGCGCGGCGGCGGAACGCACCGCGTTCATCGCCGATCTCGCCGCGGCGCGGTCGCTGGCCAAGGGCATCTCGGCGTGATTCAGTTTTTTGCAACCCGTGCTGTCCCGGTGCGTAGGGGTGGAATGTTCACCCCCTGCAACAATCAAGATCACCCGCTGGCGCAACGTTTCCGCGCCTTTATCAAGAATCCCGAGTTCCCTTGCGTGGGTGCCAAATCGGCGCTGGCCAAGGGGCAGATGCGGATCATCGTCGGCCGCGACCTGCGGTCCGGCTGGGACGATCTGCGCATCCTGCCCTCGCTGATGAACATCGCGCAGGATTATGCGCGCGACCCTGCACCCTTCCAGTCGCTGGCGGTGGTGTTCGAGGAAGACGCGGGACTGACCGAAGAACAATTCGAAAAGCACCTCTGGCAGCGCGTGCAGTCGTTGACCGACAAGGACGCGTGGCTGGGGCAGAAGGCCGATCCGCGTGTCAGCGCCGATCCCGACGATCCGCATTTCTCGCTGAGCTTCGGCGGCGAAGCCTTCTTCGTCGTTGGCTTGCATCCGGGCGCGAGCCGCCCTGCGCGCCGCTTCGAGCGCCCGGCTCTGGTGTTCAACCTGCACGACCAGTTCGAGCAGCTGCGGGCATCGGGCCTGTATGAGAAACTGCGTGGCACGATCCTCGACCGCGACATCAAGCTGGCGGGCGACATCAACCCGATGCTGGCGCGCCACGGCACGATGTCCGAAGCGCGGCAGTATAGCGGCCGCGCGGTCGATACGGCGTGGAAATGCCCGATGCACCAGCGCAAGGTAACCGAAAATGTCCTGTGAAATCCCGCCCCGCTCGGGCACCGCGTTCGAGCTGCGCAAGGGCCAGACGCTCACCGTCACCGATGTGCGCGGCGAACAGGTCGCCGATCTGCTGGCGTTCGACCGAGAGGATATCCACGAGGTGATCTCGTCCGGCCGCACGCTCGATTATGCCAGCCGCATCTATCTTACCACCGGCGATCTGCTCTATTCCAACCGCAGCAACGTGATGCTCGAGATCGTCGCCGATGATGTCGGTCGCCACGATTTCCTGCTGACGCCGTGCTCCAAGGACACCTTCCGCATCATCTATGGCGATACCGATCCGCACCGCGGCTGTTTCGGCAACCTCGCCGCCGCGCTGAAGCCCTATGGCGTGACCGAGGACATGATCCCGGTCGCGTTCAACTGCTTCATGAACGTGCCCGTCGATGGCACCACCGGCGAACTGCGGGTCGATCCCCCGCTCAGCAAGGCGGGCGACACCGTCCGGTTCAAGGCGCATCGCGACCTGATCATCGGGCTCACCGCGTGCTCGGCGCTGCAGTCGAACAACGGCTCGTTCAAGCCGATCGCCTACGAGATCACCGACTAGACCTTGCGCGCGGCCAGGTAGAACCAGTCGCCCATCCCCAGTGTGGGCCCCGCCCACGCCAGCGGCGCAAAAGCAAGCGCATAAGCCAGCCGCTTGGGGCTGCGCTTGAGCGTGTCCATCGCCCCGAACGTGTAGGCCAAATCGATGCAGGTGTGCTGCGTCCCCAGACAGGCAAAGCCGCGCTTTTCGAGCATCGCCGAAAGCGTGCGCACCGAGAACTGATACAGATGCCAGGGCGGCTCAGGGTGCGGCCAGTGGCCCAGCAGCTGTGCAAATGGCTGCGAGGCGCGCGGAAACAGCCCGTCGATATTGGGCGTCGAGAGAATGAACAGCCCGCCGGGCTTGAGCAGCCGGTACGCCGCTGCGATATCGCCTGCCGGATCGCGGACATGCTCGATCACATCGAACATGGTCAGCATGTCGAAGCTCTCCGGGGGTGCATCGACCGCGTGAATATCGCCATCGGTCACCGACAGCCCGAACTGATCGCGCGCGAACCGCGCCGAGGCGGCAGAAAACTCCGCACCTGTCGCATCGAACCCGGCGCGGCGCGCCTGATCGAGGAACAATCCGGTCGAACAGCCGATGTCGATCAGCCGCCCTTGCGAGGCCCAGCGCCGAGTAAACGCCAGATGCTCGCCCGCCACCTGGGTCATCCGGGCGAAGGCCGGGCTCTGCGGATCGTGCAGTTCGGTGTGATAGTCCGCCTCGCCCTGATACATCGCGGCGAGCCTTTCGGGCTCGGGCGGATCGGCGATGAAGGCGAGAGAGCAATCGGCGCATGCGACCAGCGTATAATCCGCCACGCGCGCGACAAGCTGCTGCCGGCCTGATCCGCAATGATTGCACTCGGCCTGCGGCCAGGACTGCGCCATGTCTGGGTCCCTTTTCGACGGTTCATAGCCAATGCGAGGTCGCAACTCGCGCAAAGAGGTAGCTTGCCACGGTGAACAACGGGTAAACCGATGACGCCCGTGCTCCGGTTCAAGCGTTCTTAACCGTCTTGGATTAGACCTTTAGATGTCGCACGCACCAGCCCTTTTTCCGGACCCTTCCTGTCGCCATGCAGCCCGTCGCCAGCCCCATCCGCTTCCTGCTCGGCGACCGTCAGGTCCTCGCCCCGCGGCGGATGCTGGTGCCGATTGCCTATGGCCTCGATGCGATCCTTGCCAACGCCCCGCTCCCCGCCCCGCGCTTGCCCGCAGACGCCGACGGGTATCGGTTGCAATCGGTGCCGGTTAGTCTGCTTGCCAGACCTGGCCCCGCCTTCGCCGGGCTGATCGCCTCACCGCCGCAGCTCTATGCACGGCACTACATCGATATGGCGATCGGCCATGACGGCTATCTCGCGCAGTTCTCGTCCAAGACCCGCGCCACGCTCAAGCGCAAGCTGCGCAAACTGGCCGAAGCGAACGGCGGCGCGCTCGATATCCGCAGCTATCACCGGCCCGATCAGGTCGGTGCCTTTTTCGATGCGGCACTGCCCTTGTCGGCGCAGACCTATCAGGCGCGGCTGCTGGATGCCGGATTGCCCGGGCACGAGGCGTTCCGCGCGGAGGCGCTGCGGCTTGCCGAGGCGGACAATCTGCGGGCTTATGTGCTGTTCCTGCACGGCAAGGCGGCGGCGTATCTGTATCTGCCGGTCGCGGGCGACGTGCTGATCTACGCCTATCTCGGCTATGATCAGGCGATCGCGTCCTTGTCGCCGGGCACCGTGCTGCAGATGCATGCGCTCGAGGCGCTGTTTGCCGAACGGCGCTTCCGCTACTTCGATTTTACCGAGGGCGACGGCGCGCACAAGGCGCTGTTCGGCACGCATCAGGTCCCCTGCGCCACAGTGTTCCTGCTCAAACCCACGCTTCCCAACCGCGCCCTGCTCACAGCGCAGCAAGGCTTCAACGCTGCGGTGGAAGGCACCGGAACCTGGCTCGAAAGCATCGGGGCGAAAGCGAAGATCCGGAAGTTGCTGCGCGGGTAAGGCTGCGTGCCTTTTCGTCATTCCCGCGAACGCGGGAATCCCGCTTTGACGCCGAGGGAGAGGAAGAAGCGGGACCCCCGCGTGCGCGGGGGTGACGGGGCCGGTTGGCGAAGCGCGCGCGCTTAGATCGCGACCACGCTTTCGAACGCCACGAATTCGTTGATGAAGAACGTCGACAGAATTCCCGCCTCATAGCGGATGCGGCTGACCGCCTGTTCGCCGTAGCGCAACGCGGTGCGCACCAGATT
This sequence comes from Blastomonas sp., assembly GCF_030373265.1. Taxonomy (GTDB): domain Bacteria; phylum Pseudomonadota; class Alphaproteobacteria; order Sphingomonadales; family Sphingomonadaceae; genus Blastomonas. The sequence goes on along the minus strand of NZ_JAUCZC010000022.1, from coordinate 2,848 downwards.
GGCGGGCAGCTTGGTCAGCGACCGGCTGGTGCGCGGGGTGAGCGCAACAAAGCCCATCGGTTCGAGCCGGTTGTGCTCGGCGATGTTGCGGCACATGGCCTGGAAGCGGCGTACGACGATGGCGTTGGCGCGGCTGCGATCGCGGCTGAGCAGCTCGAAGCTGTGGCTGACGATGGTGAAGCACGGCCAGGCCTCGTCCGCCGCATGCGCCAGCGCGTCGCGCATTTCCCAGGCTGACAGCGCGCACAGCTGAACCGCGCGGATGCTGCCCGGCCGGTCCTCGATGAAGCTGACCGGGATGATCCCGACGCCCAGATGCTCGGCAAAGGGCGGCGTGTGCTGCGGCAGGTCGATATCGCATTCGCCCGCCATGAACGCCGGGTTGAAGCTGCTGTCATAGCGCACACCCAGCGCGCTGAGGGCGCGCAAGGTATCGTCGTTGGCGCCAAAATTGCCCGCCCGGAACGCGGTCGGCCGCGGCGCACCCGCAATCATCAGCAGCGCGCGGGCCTGATCGAGCAGACGGATCTGATCATCGAGCGAGAAATCGGCGATATTGCGGCCGCGCAGATGCGCATGCTCGTGCTCGCGCGCGAATTCCAGCCATTCGGTGTGGATGTGCAGCTGGACCTCGTGCCCGCGATCGAGGATCGGCTGGACGATGCGGGCGATAACGCCGGGGCCATAGACCAGAGCGGGCATCGGATCGACGAAGAACACCCCGGTCAGGCCGGCCGCCTCGAGCTGATCCATCTGATAGAAGATGCCGAATTCACCATCGCGGCATTTGCCGGCAATCGAGCTGTCGAAATTCTCCTGTGCGCTCGCGCCCTCCTGAAAGAGCTGGAGCGAAAGCTCGGTATCGACCGTATACTGCACCTTGGTGGCCATGATCCATGCTCTATGTCGAGGGTATTAAGACCCGCTTACCAACGTCGCAGCAGCGCTAGGATTATCGTCAATCGTTGCGGAAGTCCATCCGATGTTAATCCCAGCGTGTATCGAATTGAGCCATCGGGCAATCCGTTTGCGCCTGACACATGGGACGAAATGCACCTTATGCACGCTGATTGCCCGACCTATTGCTAATAGTTTTCAGTTGCATAGATAATTGGCCGCGACGGGCTTTTGACGGTTGAAATGCCCGCGCAAGCGGCCTAGGCAAGCGCGCTAGGCGCCGATTCAGGCCGGGAATACCCGGTCGGTGCCAGCTTCAGGTCGTGAAACGGACGCACATATTGCCGGATTTCTGCTCAGGGAACGCCCACGCGCCAATTATCTCCCTCTTCCTGACAGGCAGTCTCGGCCGGGATTCATAATTTTCGGAAAGGAATGACCATGGCACGCAAAAAGATCGCGCTGATCGGCGCAGGCAATATCGGCGGCACACTCGCGCACCTCGCAGCGCTCAAGGAACTGGGCGATGTCGTGCTGTTCGACGTGGTCGAAGGCGTGCCGCAGGGTAAGGCGCTCGATCTGTCGCAGTGCGGCCCGGTCGAAGGCTTCGACGCCAAGATCACCGGCACCAACGATTATGCCGACATTGCCGGCGCCGATGTCATCATCGTCACCGCAGGCGTCGCGCGCAAGCCCGGCATGAGCCGCGATGACCTCATCGGCATCAACCTCAAGGTCATGAAGGCCGTGGGCGAAGGCATCAAGGCCAACGCACCGAACGCGTTCGTCATCTGCATCACCAACCCGCTCGATGCCATGGTCTGGGCGCTGCGCGAATTCTCCGGCCTGCCGCACCACATGGTCGTCGGCATGGCAGGCGTGCTCGACAGTGCGCGCTTCAGCCACTTCATCGCCGACGAATTCCAGGTCTCGGTCCGCGACGTCAACACCTTCGTGCTCGGCGGCCATGGCGATACCATGGTGCCCGTGGTCCAGTACTCGACCGTTGCCGGCATCCCCGTGCCCGACCTGATCAAGCAGGGCCGCTCGACCAAGGAGCGCATCGACGAGATCGTCAAGCGCACCCGCGGCGGCGGCGGCGAGATCGTCGCTCTGCTCAAGACCGGCTCGGCCTATTACGCGCCCGCCACCAGCGGCATCGCGATGGCCGAAGCGTATCTCTCGGACCAGAAGCGCCTGCTGCCCTGCGCGGCCTATGTCGAAGGCAAATACGGTCTTGATGGCCTGTATGTCGGCGTTCCGGTGATCATCGGTGCCGGCGGCGTCGAGCAGATCGTCGAGATCGAGCTCGACGACGAAGCCAAGGGCAACCTGCAGGTCTCGGTCGATGCGGTCAAGGAACTGCTCGACGCCTGCCGCAGCCTGGATTCGAGCCTCGCCTGATGGCGGCCGTGATCGCCCGGGCCTGATTGCCCGGCGATCACGGCAGGCTCCCGCTATTTGCGCAGGATCGACGCGATCGATCCCGAACTGAAGGAATTATTATGTCCATTCTCGTCAACAAGCACACCAAGGTGATCACGCAGGGCATGACCGGCGCGACCGGCACCTTCCACACCGAACAGGCGCTGGCCTATGGCACGCAGATGGTCGGCGGCGTGACCCCCGGCAAGGGCGGCACCACGCATATCGGCCTGCCCAACTACAACACCGTCGCCGAAGCCAAGCACGCCACCGGCGCGACCGCCAGCTGCATCTACGTTCCGCCGCCGTTCGCAGCGGATTCGATCCTCGAGGCGATCGATGCCGAGATGGAACTGATCGTCGCGATCACCGAAGGCATTCCCGTGCTCGACATGGTCCGCGTCAAGCGCGCCCTCGTTGGCAGCAAGTCGCGCCTCATCGGCCCTAACTGCCCCGGCGTGCTGACGCCCGACGAGTGCAAGATCGGCATCATGCCCGGCAGCATCTTCAAGAAGGGCTCGGTCGG
>NZ_JAUCZC010000021.1 GCF_030373265.1 Blastomonas sp. | reverse complement strand
TGGTGTGCTTGCCCTGCCAGCCCAGCCCCGCCGCCATCGCCAGCGGCTTTTCCATGACGGGGGCGGTATCGACGAACACCTTGACCTGAATATCATCGGCCTGATCGACAACCCAGCGCGCCAGCGCCTTGAGCGCGGTCTTGACCGTCTTGTGATAATCGCCGCCCTGCGCATAGACCGAGATCCGCCCCCGGTCGGGATGATCGGCCAGCGCGAACGGATCACGCCCCGGCGCATAGCTCATTCCCAGCATGATCACCGATCGCACGTCGCTCCACAGGGTCGCGGGGTCGGCGCGCTGGTCGGCGCGCGCCTCCATCCACAGCATGTCGCCGTGGCAGCCGTCGGCGAGCCAATCCTGCAGCCGTTCGGCAGTCTGCGGGCCAAGGCTGGCGGGCGCGATCGCGCAATCGGCAAAGCCCAGCTGCGCCGCTTCCGCTGCGATCGCCGCCTCAAGGTTTTTCTTGCCGCTACCCATCATTCTCCGCTACCCGATTCCTGTGGATCGACCAAGCCGGATGCCGCGCCTGTGCGCACTCTTGCCCGGGGGCAGGCCGTGACCGGCAATGCCATCGAAGCGCGCGGTCTGGTCAAGATCTTCGGGCGCCAGCGTGCGGTCGACGGGGTCGACCTCACCGTCCCGGCGGGCAGCATCTTCGGCATCCTGGGGCCCAATGGCGCGGGCAAGACCACCACCTTGCGGATGCTGCTGGGCATCGTCGATCCCGACGAGGGCACCCGCACATTGCTGGGCACCGACCATCCGCTCGATGTCGCCAAGCGCGTCGGCTATCTGCCCGAGGAGCGCGGGCTCTACCCTTCGATGAAGGCCTATGACGCGATCGCGTTCATGGGCGCGCTGCGCGGGCTGCCGCTCGCCGAGGGGCGCAAGCGGGGCAGGGCGATGCTCGAGGAGCATGGCCTGGGCAAGGCGGCGGACAAGGAGGTGCGCACGCTCTCCAAGGGCATGGCGCAGACCGTGCAGCTGCTCGGCACCCTGGTGCACGAGCCCGAGCTGATCGTGCTCGACGAGCCGTTTTCGGGGCTCGATGCGCTCAACCAGGCCAAGCTCGAGCGATTGATCCGCGCGCAGGCCGATCGCGGCGTCACCGTGATCTTTTCGACCCATGTCATCGCGCACGCCGAACGGTTGTGCGAGCGCATCGCGATCATCGCGGGCGGCAAGGTGCCGTTCACCGGATCGGTCTCGGAGGCGCGCGATCGCCTCCGCCCGCAGGTGCGGCTCGAGACCCGGTCGCTCGACGGGCCATGGCGCGGAGCCTTGCCCGCCGATGCTGCGCCCGAAGGACATTTCTGGCACTTCACGCTCCCCGAGACCGGGGTCGAGCCCTTGCTGCGCGCGCTGATCGAAGGCGAGGCGGGGATCCAGTCGCTGTCGATCGAGCGGCCCGGGCTGCACGATGCCTTCGTCGCGATCGCCGGCGCCGATGCCGCGCGCCAGCTCGAGGAAGAAGCGCGGCAGGAGACCGCCGATGCGTGAACTGCTGCGTGCTTCCTGGGTGATCGCCCGGCGCGATTTTGCCGCGATCATCTTTTCCAAGGCGTTCTTCTTCTTCCTGCTCGGACCGGTGTTTCCGCTCGCCATCGGGGTTGCTGCGGGCAGCATCGGCGGCCAGGTCGCACGCGATATCGACCGGCCCAGCTTCGCGCTGGTGATGGCCGCGTCTGATTCTGAGGCAGCGCTCGCGGCGCGCACCGCGCTTGCCGAGCAGCTCGGCGAGGGCAGGGTGCCGATGCTGGTCGCGATGCAATCCGATGCGCCCGAACAGTTGCTCGCCGCGACACAGGACACGCGCTTTCTGGGCGTGCTCACCGGCAGCCTCGCCGACCCGCAGCTGATCGGCACGGCGGGCGAGATCGAGCGCTGGCAGGGCCCGCTCGAGCTGCTGGTGGAACGCGCGCGCAAGGGCGAAGCGGCCGCGCCGGCAAGACTTGCCACCCGCGCGGTCGCACAAAGCTCGGGCTCGCAGGAACAGGGTCGGCTGGTGACCGCGCAGGTCGGCCAGGCGCTGCTGGTGCTGTTGACGATGCTGCTCGCCGGAATGGTGCTGTCCAACCTGGTCGAGGAAAAGACCAACAAGATCATCGAAATCCTCGCCGCGGCGGTGCCGATCGATTCGATCTTTCTGGGCAAATTGTTCGCGATGCTGGCAATGGCGCTGATCGGCATCGCCTGCTGGGCGGGGCTGGCATTGATCGCGATCACGCTGGCAGGAAACGGCGTTCCGGATCTGCCCGCGCCTGCCACCGGCTGGCCGATGTTTCTGGCGCTGGGCGTCGCCTATTTCGCGATGGCGTATCTGCTGCTCGGCTCGCTGTTCCTCGGCATCGGCGCGATGGCGACCACGGTGCGCGAGGTGCAGACGCTGTCGATGCCCGCGACGATGGGTCAGCTCCTGTTCTTCTTCCTCGCCTCGTTCTCGGTCACCCGGCTGGGCGAGCCGATCGAGCTGTTCGCGGTGGCATTCCCGTTCAGCTCGCCCTTCGCGATGCTCGCGCGCGCGGCGCAGGAGGACGTGCTCTGGCAGCATCTGCTGGCGCTGGGCTGGCAGGCGGCGTGGGTGCTGCTGCTGATCCGCTTCGGCGCGCGATTGTTCCGGCGCAATGTGTTGAAGTCTGGCGGCGGCGCCAAGCGCGGCCTGATCGCCGGGCTGATGGCGAAGCCCTAACGCAAAAGGGCCGCGCATCGCTGCGCGGCCCCTCTGGTGATCTCTGCCCGATGGGCGATCAGTACATATGCTGGCCGCCGTTGATCGACAGCGTCGATCCGGTGATGAACGCGGCTTCCTCGCCGGTGAGGAACACCACGCCACGCGCGATTTCTTCCGGGTTGCCGAGGCGTCCGATCGGAATCTGCGCGACGATCTTGTCCATCACGTTCTGCGGAATGGTGGCGAGCATTTCGGTGGCGATATAGCCCGGCGCGATGGCGTTGGCGGTGACGCCGTAGCGCGCGCCTTCCATCGCCAGCGACTTGGTAAAGCCGTGGATGCCCGATTTGGCGGCGGCGTAATTGACCTGGCCGATCTGTCCGCCCTGGCCGTTGACCGAGCCGATGTTGACGATGCGGCCCCAGCCGCGCGTGCGCATGCCGGGGAAGCACGCCTTGGCCATGTTGAAGCAACCGGTCAGGTCGACGCGGATCACCTCGTCCCACTGCTCCCAGGTCATCTTCATCATCGTCGCATCGCGGGTGATCCCTGCGTTGTTGACCAGGATGTCGACCGGGCCGTGGTCGGCCTCGATCTTGGCGACGGCATCCATGCTCTGCTGATGATCGCCGACATCCCATTTCTGCACCGCAATGCCGGTGCGGTCGGCAAAGGCCCGGGCTGCGTCGTCATTGCCACCGTAGCTGGCGACCACATGCGCTCCGGCATCCTTGAGCGCGAGGCTGATCGCCTCGCCAATGCCGCGCGTTCCGCCGGTTACGATTGCAATTCTGCCCATGCATACTCTCCTGTGTAGCCCGTGAATCAAGGCTTTCTCAGGCACACTAGGTAGGCAAGGCAGGCAAGACAAGTTGACGCTTGCGAAAACTTGGCGGGCGGAGCGAGGGGGAGGGTACGCCGCCTTTGCCGGCATTCCCGCGAACGCGGGAATCCCGCTTTCGCTCAATCGTCAGCGCACGAGCGGGACCCCCGCTTTCGCGGGGCTGACACAAATGTGTATAGTCGCCAACGGCACGAAAAAGGGCGGCACCATCGGTACCGCCCCTTGTTCTTCGTCGCTGCGGAAGCGCTTACCTGGCCCGCAGGCGGACCGGCAGGAACTGCGGCTGGCCGGCACGGCGCTGGACGCGCAGCAGCACGGCCTCGCGGTTGGCGGCGCGTGCCTCGGCGATGATCCGGTCGACATCCGCTCCGGTAGCGACCGGACGGTTGTTGATCGACAGGATCACGTCACCGCGGCGGATACCCTTGGTCGCGGCATCGCCCGAAGGATCGACCGCAGCCACCACGACACCCTTGAGTTCGGCGGGAACGCCGATCTGGCGGGCAATCTGCGGGGTCAGTTCGGTGACCGCCATGGCCAGCGCCTGGCGGGTGGCCTGCTCGCTGTCCTGCTCGTCCTGGTCCGAGAAATCCTCGGCAGCTTCGGGATTGAAGCTCTGCGCGGCCAGCTCTTCCTCGCTCGGGCGCTTGCCCACCGTCGCGGTGACGGTCATCCGCTCGCCGTTGCGCACCAGAACGACAGGGATGCGCTTGCCCGGGGCGATGTTGGCGACGATGAACGACAAGGTCTGGTCAGGCGTGACGTCCTTGCCATCGATCGAGACAACCACGTCGCCTGCCTTGATCCCGGCCTTCTCCGCTGCCTCGCCGGGCTCGACCCGCTGGACGAATTCACCGCGGCGCTTGGGCAGGCCAAGCGATGCGGCCAGATCGTCGGTCAACGGGTTGATGCCGATGCCCAGATAGCCGCGCTCGATCGCCGCGCCGCTGCGCAGCTTCTCGACGATGGGGGCCGCAACTTCGGCGGGGATGGCAAAGCCGATGCCGACGCTGCCGCCGGTGGGCGAGATGATCGCGTTGTTGATGCCGATGACGTTGCCGTTGAGATCGAACATCGGGCCGCCCGAGTTGCCCCGGTTGATCGCGGCATCGGTCTGCAGATAGCGGTCATAGGCGCCGCCCTGGCCGGTGTTGCGATACACCGCCGAGATGATCCCCGAGGTCACCGTGCCGCCAAGGCCGAACGGATTGCCGATCGCGAGGATCCAGTCGCCGACGCGCGCCTTAGTCGAATCGCCGAAGCGCACGAACGGGAATGCCTTGGTGCCGCTGATCTTGAGCACGGCAAGATCGGACTGCGGATCGCGGCCGATCAGCCGGGCGGGATATTCGGTGCCGTCGGGCATGGTCACGGTGATCGATTCGACCGAGGCATTGCCCTCGGCGGCCACGACGTGGTTGTTGGTGACGACATAGCCGTCGGCCGAGATGATGAAGCCCGATCCCAGCGACTGCGCTTCGCGGGTGCCACCGCCGCCGCCTTCGGGCGCGCCGAACAGGCCGCCGAACGGCGTTCCGGCAAACGGATTGTTGGCCACCTTGACGCGCTGGCGGGTGGAGATGTTGACCACCGCCGGCTGGAGCTGTTCGGTGAGGTCGGCAAAGCTCATCGGCGCACCGGCCTGGGGCGCGGCGGCCATCATCGCGCTCTGGTCGTTCTGGGCGACCTGCGCGCCCAATGGCTGGCCGGTGGCCAGCACCACGGCGCTGCCACCAAGCAAAAGGGCTGACGTCACTGCATAAGCGTATCGCACGTGTGATTCCTCTTCATGTCTCAAGACGCGACCACCGGTCTTCCCCAGAACACCGGCAAAGCGGCGCAAAACCATGGTTCTTCCGGTTTGCAATCCACGCCTGAACGCAGATTGAATGGTGTGGCGCATTTAGGTGCGCCACACCCGATTAGCGATTCCCCCGACCCTGGAATTCCCGCAGATATTCGTTGTTGGGCGACAGGATGATCGAGGTCTCGCCCGATCCACCCAGGAATGTCCGCTCGTAACTCTGCATGGCACGATAGAATTCATAGAACGATGCATCCTTGCCGAAGCTGTTAGCATAGGTACGCGATGCGGATGCATCGGCCTCGGCGCGGATGATCTGCGCGTTCTTCTGGCCCTGGGCGGTGATCGTCCGGGCTTCCTGCTCGCGCGCGGTGCGCATCCGCTGGAACGCGCTCTGCAGCGGCGTGCCCTGCGGCAGGTCGGCGCGCTTGATCTGCACGTCGACGATCTGTGCGCCGTATTGCGAAGCGATCCGGTCGAGCCCGGCCTGGATGCGGTCCATGATGCCGCCGCGCTCGGGGCTCAACAGGGCGGCGAACTGCCGCTTGCCGAGTTCGTTGCGCAGGGCCGAGCCGAGAATCGGGCGGAGTTCCGCCGCGACCCGCTCGACGCTTCCGGCCGAGACATACATCCGCTCGGGATCGACGATCCGGAAGCGGGCATAGGCATCGACCTCAAGCCGCAGCTGATCGGTGGAGAGCACCTGCTGCTGCTCCATTTCGACCGCGATCACGCGCTTGTCAACCCAGACGATCTGTTCGGCAAACGGAATGCGCGCGATCAGGCCCGCGCCGGTGCGGCCGAACTCCTCGTTCTCGCGATAGACGTTGAAGGTGCGCACCGGCTGCCCAAAGCGCACAATCACCGCCTGCTTGGTTTCCGGAACAATCGCGACAGAGCTTGCCAGCGCGATGAGGATCACCGCGAGCAGGCCAAGCCACAGCATCGGACGTTGCATGATCGTACCCATCAGCGTGCCTCCCCTGCAGCCGGCGCAGGCGGGGGCGTTGCCTCGACCCGCTTGCGCAGCTCCGGCAGCGGCAGATAGGGGACGACATTGCCCGGTTCGATGATCGTCTTGTCAAGCTTGGACAGTACCCGCTCCATGGTTTCGTAATACATGCGCCGACGCGTCACATCGGGCGCCATGCGGTATTCCTCGTAGACCTTGTCGAACGCTGCGGCTTCGCCCTGCGCGGCAGCGGTGAGCTGCTGGGCATAGGCGCGCGCCTCGTTGAGGAAGGTCTGCGCTTCCTGCTGCGCAGCGGACACCGCCTTGAACGCCTCGTTCACCGCTTCGGGCGGATCGGCCTTCTTGATCGCGACGCCTTGCACCTGGATGCCCGAACGATAGCTGTCGAGCAGCTCCTTCATCCGCTGCTCGACCTTCTGCTCGACCTCGATACGGCCGGGGCCGATCGCATCGTCGAGCGTGACTTCGGCCACGCTGGCGCGCATCGCGGCTTCAGCAGCCTCGCGAATGGTCGCCTCGGGGTCGGCGAGCTGGAACAGGTACAGCGTGGGATCGTTGATCGTCCAGCGCACCGAATAGGCCAGGTCGACCAGGTTCTGGTCGCCGGTGAGGATCAGATTCTCCTGCGTTCCCGCGGTCGGAATATCGATCGTGCGGATGTTCTGGACATCGACCGCCTGAAACGATTCGAGCGGCGAGGGCAGGGTCAGCGCGATCCCCGGTTCGAGCGTGCGCGAATAGGAGCCGAGCAGCGAGACGACGCCGCGTTCCTGCGGACCGACGCGGTGGATGCTGGTGAGCAGCAGCCACAAGACGAAGATCAGGCCGATCGCGATCGGCAGATAGCTCTTGCCGTTGGGACGCCGGGGCAGGCCGCCAAAGCCGCCGCCACCAAATCCGCCGCCGCCACCGCCGCGCCGCTTGAACAGTTCCTCGATGTTGGAGGCCTTGCGCCCGCCGGTCGGCGCTGCGCCTGCCGGTTGCCAGGGATTGCGCGGACCGCCGCTGCCGTTTCCGCCGCCGGCATCGCCGCCGGACCCTGAATCGCCGGAGCCTCCCGAACCTCCCGGTCCGCTGCCCCAGGGGCTGTTGTTGGCCATAGTCAGGATGTGGGAAAACCAGCCGGTCAGTCTTGTCATACTCTCTTTATAGGGCGTGACTCCGATAAAAACAGGGGTTTCATGCGCATCTGTTTTGCTCGGGCGCGCATTTCGTCTAGGCAAAGCCGGGGCTTGCGCGATCTGCGCGCGCCGCTTTATGCGCTTGGGACACTATGGCAGAGCTGAACGAGATCGAAACCGCTGCAGCCGCAGCGAGCGAGGGCAGGGCGAGCGGCGTGCGGCTGCGCGAGGACGGAACGGTTTCGGTGGTGCTCGATGTCGCAGGGCTCGACGGCCTGGCGCGTGACCGCATGGAGATCGCGCTCAAGGGCGAATTGCTCAAGCTTGAAGGTGTCACCAAGGTGCAGGTCGCGATGACCGCAGAGCGCCGCCCGCCGCGGTTGATCGTGGTCGGCTCGGGCAAGGGTGGGGTGGGCAAATCCACGTTTTCGGCCAATCTGGCGGTCGCGATGCACCGCGCCGGACGCAAGGTCGGGCTGGTCGATGCCGATATCTATGGCCCCAGCCAACCGCGGCTGTTCGATTGCGAGGACGTCAAGCCCAGCGCGCGCGACGAGAAGCTGGTGCCGGTGCCCAATGATTACGGCGTGCCGCTGCTATCGATGGGGCATATCGTGCCGCAGGGCCAGGCGATCGCGTGGCGCGGGCCGATGGCGGGCAAGGCGCTCGACCAGTTGATCAACGCGCATTGGGGCGATGTCACCGATATCATCGTCGATCTGCCGCCGGGCACCGGCGATGTGCAACTCTCGATGCTGCAAAAGCACAAGCCCGCCGGCGCGGTGATCGTCTCGACCCCGCAGGATCTGGCGCTGATGGATGCGGTGCGCGCGATCAGCCTGTTCGAGCAGGGCAGCGTCCCGATCATCGGGCTGATCGAGAACATGGCGGGCTATGTCTGCCCGCATTGCGGCGAGCTCTCCGATCCGTTCGGCATCGGCGGCGCGGAGGCGGCGGCCAAATCGATGAACATGCCGTTCCTCGGCCGGGTGCCGCTCGACATGACGATCCGCCGCTCGAGCGATGCCGGGGTGCCGCTCGCCTCGGGCGAGGGGCTGATCTCCGACGGGTTTGCCGCCATCGCCGCGCGCATCTCGACCTGGATCGACAACCGCTTCGGTGCCGCGTCTGGCGGGGCAGGCTGACGGCATGGTGCAGATCACGCGGCGCGGCCTGCTGATCACTGCGGCGGCGGGCACCGGGCTGACGGTCGCCTGGGCGCTGTGGCCGCGACGCTACGACAACCCGCCCGGGCTGGCAGGCGACGAGGCGGTGTTCGGCGCGTATCTGCGCATCGCCGCCAACGGCACCGTGATCGTCAGCAATCCGCATTGCGAGATGGGGCAGGGGGTGGGCACCGTGCTCGCCCAGATCGTGGCGGAAGAGCTCGGCGCAGACTGGCGCACCATCGCGCTCGAGCCCGCGCCGCCCGTGCCGGTCTTCGCCAACACCGCGCTCGCCAGCGAATGGGCGCCTTTGCTGCTGCCCGTCAGTCCCGCGCTCAAGCCCGATGGCAACGACATATTGGTGCGCCGCTGGGCGGCGATGCGCGAGTTCGTGGTGACCGCGGGCGATACCGAGGTCACCGCGTATGAGCCAAGCTATCGCGCTGCGGCGGCGACCGCGCGATCCTTGTTGTGCCAGGCGGCGGCCGACCGCTGGGGCGCGACGCTCGAAGAGACCGACACCCGCGACGGCTTCGTCGTGTGGGGCAACGAGAAACTGCGCTTTGCCGAGCTGGCAAAGGCGGCGGTAGACTATCCGGTACCCAACCCCCCACCGTTGCGCACGACGCTGCCCGGCAATGTCCGCGCCGAGCCGATCGGCGATGCGCCGCCATTCGCGCGGCTCGATCTGCCCGGCAAGGTCGATGGCAGCGCGACCTTTGCCGGCGATGTGCGGCTGCCCGACATGGTCTACGCCGCGATCCGCCAGGGGCCGGTGGGCGCGACCGCGCTGGTCAGCGTCGACCGCAAGGCCGCCGACGGCATCACCGGCCTGATCGATATCGTCCAGGGCAAGGACTGGGTTGCGGCGGCGGCGACGAGCTGGTGGGCGGCGGACAAGGCGGTCAACCGGCTGCGGCCGCGCTTTGCCCATACAGGCAAGAGGCGCAGCGGCGAGGCGGTCGCAGAGCGGCTCGCCAATGCGCTCGACGGCGAAGGCGGCAACCAGGGCAAGGGCTATCGCATGATCGCGCGCGGCGATGGCGACGCGGGCTTTGCGACCACCAAGGGCGTCGCTGCGCGCTATGCGATCGCGGCGGCTCCGCATGCCACGCCCGAAACCGGGGCGGTGACCGCGCGCTTCGACGACAACCGGCTCGAACTGTGGGTGGCCAGCCAGGCGCCGGCTGTGGCGCGGCGGCGTGCGGCCGAGGCGCTGGGCATTCCTGCCGGCAATGTGCAGATCTATCCGATGCCCGCAGGCGGCTCGTTCGACCGGCGGCTGGATGATGATCTGGTCGCCCCCGCCGCGATCCTGGCGCGCGATCTGCGCCGCCCGGTGCAGCTGACCCGCTCGCGCCGCGAAGAGGCGGTGCGCGATCCGCTGCGCACGCCGATCGCCGCGCGCCTCGCCGCGATCACCGATGCGCAGGCCAATATCTCGGCGCTGTCGATCAAGATTGCCTGCCCGCCGACCGCACGCGAATCGGCGCAGCGGTTGTTCAACGATTCGACAGGGATGAACGCGATCGGCGATACCAGCGGCGAGGCAGATCTGATGGCGGTGTCGGGCGCGATGGTGCCGTATGACATCGCCAACATCGCGATCGACCATTACCCGGTGCGGATCGACATCCCCACCGGGCGCTGGCGCGGCAATGCGGCGAGCTATGGCGTGTTCGTCACCGAATCGTTCATTGACGAGCTGGCGGCGCAAGCCGGGCGCGAGCCCCTGTCGTACCGGGTGCAGATGCTGGGGCAGAACATCCGCCTTGCCAACTGCCTGACCCGGGTGGCGGGGCTGGCCGAATGGGATGGCGGGCTCGACAACAGCGGCCAGGGCGTCGCCTGCTGCAGCTGGAACGGCGCGCATATCGCGGTCGTCGCCAGCGCCTCGCGCAGCAGTGGCGCCGACGGCGCGGGCGCGCGCGGCGGCTTTCGGGTCGAGCGATTGTCCGCGGTGGTCGATGCCGGGCGCATCATCAATCACGACATAGCCTTGCAACAGATTGAAGGCGGTATGATATTCGGCCTTGCGATGGCGATGGGCTGCGCTACCGGCTGGACCGATGGCTATCCCGATGCCCGTACCTTGAGAGACCTTTCCCTGCCGCAACTGGCCGACATACCGGAGATCCGCGTGGACTTTATCGAGAGCCAGGAGCCGCCTGCGGGCCTTGGCGAGATCGGCGTGCCTGCGGTTGCCCCTGCCATCGCCAATGCGCTCGCCTCTGCCACCGGCCTGCGCCTGCGTCAGCTGCCCTTGCTCTCGGGTGGCCTGTGAGCGATTTCGACATTTCCAAATCGGGCATGGCGCCGCCCGCCGATCATCCGCCGATCCTCAAACCGCGCATCGGCGTGTTGCTGATCAATCTCGGCACGCCCGCCGCGCCGACGACCAAGGCGGTGCGCGACTATCTGGGCGAATTCCTGTCGGACAAGCGCGTGGTGGAAATCCCCGCGATCGTCTGGCAGCCTTTGCTGCGCGGCGTCATCCTCAACACCCGCCCGCAGAAATCCGCCGCGGCCTATGCCGAGGTGTGGACCGACCAGGGCTCGCCGCTCGCGGTCTATTCGAAACGGCAGGCCGAGGCGCTCAAGCACCGGCTGGGCGATGCGGTGCTGGTCGAATACGCGATGCGCTATGGCCAGCCCTCGATCGAATCGCGGATCACGGCGATGAAGCAGGCGGGGTGCGACCGCATCCTGCTCGCGCCGCTCTATCCGCAATATTCGGGCGCGACGACGGGCACCGCCAACGACAAGGCGTTCGAGGTGCTGCAGGCGATGCGCTGGCAGCCCGCGATCCGCACGCTGCCGCCCTATCACGACGACCCCGCGCATATCGATGCCTTGAAGCGCAACATCGAGCATGCCATCGCCTCGCTCGATTTCGAGCCCGAGGAAATCGTCACCAGCTTCCACGGCATGCCGCTGCGCACGCTGCATCTGGGCGATCCCTATCACTGCCAGTGCCGCAAGACCGCGCGGCTGTTGTCCGAGGCGATGGGGCGCGAGCTCGTCGTCTCGTTCCAGTCGCGCTTCGGCCGCGCCAAATGGCTCGAGCCTGCCACCGACGACACGCTCGAGGCCTTGGGCAAGAAGGGCGTCAAGCGCATCGCCGTGGTCGCGCCGGGCTTCTCGGTCGATTGCCTCGAGACGCTCGAGGAACTCGCGATCCAGGGCCGCGAGCAGTTCGAACACGCCGGCGGCGAGAAGTTCGCGTACCTGCCGTGCCTGAACGCCAGTGGCGAGGGCATGGACATGCTCGAGACGCTCGTGCGGCGCGAACTGGGCGGGTGGATTTAGGTCTTTACAGGCCCACCCCGCGCGGCAAGCCGCGCTGCCCCTCCCGCAAGCGGGAGGGGAGAGGTTGCGCAACATTCTCCCCTACCGCTTGCGGGAGGGGTGGCTGAGGCAAAGCCGAAGCCGGGGTGGGCCTGAAAATGCTGGTCCTGTAAAGCTTCGCAACCTCCCTCGACTTGCCCCGGCACTCGCGGCATACATCGCGCAACACGATCAGCGGGGGAGCACCAGCCATGACCGACATCTTTCTAGGCCTGGGAGGCGGCGAGCGGCAGGCGCTGGTGCTTTCCCGCGCCAACCGGCACGGCATGGTGGCAGGCGCCACCGGCACCGGCAAGACGGTCACGCTGCAGGGCATCGCCGAAAGCTTTTCCGCCGCGGGCGTCCCGGTGTTCGTCGCCGATGTGAAGGGCGATCTGGCAGGAATCGCGATGCCGGGCTCGCCCACCCACAAGGCGCATGACAAATTGGTCGCGCGCGCCGCCGAGATCGGGCTCGAGGGCTTTGCCTATTCGGACAACCCCGCGATCTTCTGGGATCTGTATGGCGAGCAGGGCCACCCGATCCGCACCACGATCAGCGAGATGGGGCCGCTGTTGCTCGCGCGGCTGATGGGATTGAACGACACGCAGGAAGGCGTGCTCAACATCGCCTTCCGCTTTGCCGACGAGCAGGGCCTGCTGCTGCTCGATCTGCCCGATCTGCAATCGGTGCTCGCTTATACCGCGGAGAATGCGAGCGAACTGTCCGCACGCTTCGGCAATGTCACCAAGGCCAGCGTCGGGACGATCCAGCGGCAATTGCTCCAGCTCGAAAGCCAGGGTGCGGGCCAGTTCTTCGGCGAACCCGCGCTCGAGATCGACGATTTCCTGTGCTGCGACGACCAGGGCCGCGGCTATATCAACGTGCTCGCCGCGGACAAATTGATGCAGAGCCCCAAGCTCTATGCGACCTTCCTGCTGTGGCTGCTGTCCGAGCTGTTCGAGACGCTGCCCGAGGTCGGCGATCCCGAAAAGCCCAAACTCGTCTTCTTCTTCGACGAGGCGCATCTGCTGTTCGACGACGTTCCGCAGGCGCTGGAAGAGAAGATCGAGCAGGTCGTCCGGCTGATTCGCTCGAAGGGCGTGGGTGTCTATTTCGTCACCCAGAACCCGATCGACATTCCCGAAAAGGTCGCAGGCCAGCTCGGCAACCGGGTGCAGCACGCGCTGCGCGCCTTCACCCCGCGCGACCAGAAGGCGATTCGCGCCGCCGCCGACACCTTCCGGATCAACCCCGATCTCGATGTCGAAACCGCGATCACCGAGCTGAAGACCGGTGAAGCCTTGGTCTCGACGTTGCTCGAGGACGGCTCGCCCTCGATCACCCAGCGCACCTTGATCAGGCCGCCGCGCTCGCGGCTGGGCCCGCTGACCCCCAAGGAGCGCGCGATCATCCAGTCGGTGTCGCCCTATGACGGCAAATATGACGCGCGGATCGAGCGCGAATCGGCGATGGAGGTGCTCGCGCAAAAGGCGGCCGATGCCGCGGCTGTGGCCGAGGAGGTCGAGGCGCAGGGCAAGGCCGAGGTCGCCAAACAGCCGCGCAAGACGACATCGATCTGGGCCAAGGCGGGCAACGCGGCGGCTGGCGCGGCGGCAGCCTCCGCCGGCGCAGTGCTGGCCGGCGCGCTCACCGGCAAGAAAAGCCGCGCCAAGCCCGGCGCGAGCGCTGCCAGCGCAGCGGCAGGCACGGTCGCGACCGAGATCGGCAAGGCATTCGGGTTTCCCGGCCTGGGCCGGTTCGCGCGCAATTTGCTGGGCGGGTTGATGCGGTAGGGGGTCGCCTGATCCATGCATCTTCGATCGTCACCCTCGCGAAGGCGGGGGTCCCGCTTCTGCGCGAAGGGTCAGACAAAAGCGGGATTCCCGCCTTCGCGGGAATGACGGGGTGTTTGCCCGAA
The DNA here is from genome assembly GCF_030373265.1 of Blastomonas sp. Taxonomy (GTDB): domain Bacteria; phylum Pseudomonadota; class Alphaproteobacteria; order Sphingomonadales; family Sphingomonadaceae; genus Blastomonas. Next base: position 58,142 of record NZ_JAUCZC010000021.1, on the reverse strand, counting down.
CCAAAAGCCCTTAAACGCTCTGGATGTAATCCCTAAGCGCCGCAGCCTCGCTTTCGATCTTGTCGATGCGGTATTTCACCAGATCGCCGATCGAGACGAAGCCGATCAGCGTCGTGCCTTCGACTACCGGCAGATGGCGGATTCTCCGCCGGGTCATCAGCGACAGCGCCGACATCACCTGCGTATCGGGGGTCACCGTGATCGCCGGGGCGGTCATCGCCTTTTCGACCGGCTGGTCGAGAATATCGGGGCCATCCGAATGCAGCCGGTAGACCAGATCGCGCTCGGAGAAGATGCCCACCACCTCGCCATCGCGCACGATCGGCAGCGCGCCGATGCGCCGCTCGGCGAGCAGATTGGCGGCATCGCGCACCGTGGCGTTGCAGGTGCACTGGTGGACCGCGCCATCGCGCCCCGACAGAATAGTGGCAATGGTCATGACAAGCGCCCTCCTAAGCGTAAAGCCCGGTCCCTTTGACAAAGGCGGCGTTGCAACGAGGTCCGCCATGGCGACTCAAGCAGGCTGATGGTCCCACGAAATGCTTGGAAAGAAAAGGCATCTCAACCTATATCCCTGTCCATGCCCCGCTTTTCCAACCTCGACGATCCCGATTATGCCCGCTTCGCCTGGCGCCGCTACTGGCGTGTGATGGGCTGGATGGCCGCGGCCACGTCGCTGGCGGTGGTGGGCATATTGGGCGTGCTGTTCGCGCTGCACGGGACCGTTTCGATCCATCTGTATATCGCCGCCGCGCTGGGGGTAGGCTTTACCATGCTGTTGACCGCAGCGCTGATGGGGTTGGTGTTTCTCTCCAGTGGCACCGGGCATGACGAATCGATAGACGATGCGCTCGATCCCGACGATTCGTAGATCCCATACAGGGGGGTAAAGCCATGCAAGAGTCCGCTAATCGCCTGACAGAGTGCCGCGATCCGGTGCTGCGCGTGGTGCCCGCGCCGGCAGACATCAATTCCAACGGTCATATCTTCGGCGGCTGGGTGCTGGCGCAGATGGATATCGCGGGCGGTATCGTCGCGGGGCGGGAAACGCAGGGGCCGTGCGCCACCGTCGCGATCGAGGCGATGCAGTTCCTCGCGCCGATCCTGCTGCGCGACATCATCTCGGTCTATGCCGAGGTCGAGCGGGTCGGGCGCACGTCGATTTCGATTCGAATCGATGTCATTGCCACGCGCGGACGCGGCCCGGAGGAAGTGCGCGTGACCAGCGGCCTGTTCACCTTCGTCGCACTCGACGAGAACCATCGTCCCAGGCCCATCGTGCGCGAGACGCGGCTGGTGTGATTCGTTTGTCATTCCCGCGAACGCGGGAATCCCGCTTCGGCGCAATTGTCGCTTAGAAGCGGGCCCCCCGTCTGCGCGCGGGTGACGGAAAATGCGATCAGGCCGCCACACGCTCCACCAGATCGCCCACCGTCTGCAGCAGCAGCGCGATGTCCTGATCGCGCGACAGGCGGTGGTCGCCGTCCTTGATCAGCAGCAATTGCACGTCCTGGGCCCGCAGCTGCTTCTGGGTCTCCAGCGCATATTGCCACGGCACGTCCGCATCGGCCTGACCCTGGATCAGCCGCACCGGGCAATCGATCGCGATCTCGCCGATCAGCACGCGGTTGCCCTCGCCAGACTGCCAGAACTTGCGGGTCGTCACCATCGGCTCGGGGCCGTATTCGCTGGGCTTTTCGAGCCGCCCTTCGGTGAGGATGGTCATCTTCTCCTCTTGGCTGAAGCCCCACATCGTGAAATCGGGCGCGGCGGCGATGCCGACGATGCCTGCAACGCGCGCGGGCCGGGCAAGCGCCACCAGCAGCGCCAGCCAGCCGCCCATCGAAGACCCGATCAGCAGCACCGGGCCGCTGACCACGGTGTCGATCAGCGCCAGCACGTCATCGCGCCAGTCGGCCAGGCCCTGGTCGTCGAACTTGCCGCCGCTGGCGCCGCACCCGGCATAATCGAAGCGCAGCATCGCCAGCCCCTGGCGTTCGGCCCAGCCATCGAGCGCCAGCGCCTTGGTGCCGGTCATGTCGCTGGCATAGCCGGGCAGGAAGACCAGGGTGGGTGTAACCGCGGCTGCCGTGACGGCGCGGCGGTGGTGGTAGACGAGCCGCGGCCGATCGGCGCGGTCGAGGAAGCTGGTGTTGTGGTTCATGGCGAGCGGCTTAGCGGACCGGACGGAGCTAGACCAGAGCGGGCGTCTGGCATTCGCCCGGTCCCCTGCGCAGGCAGGGGCCCATCATCGGACCGTCGCCAGTCCAGCCAAGGGTGCATCAGACGCGCGACCAGAAGATGGGCCCCTGCCTGCGCAGGGGACCGGGCAAGGGCAGTGGGGATCCAAAGACGAATGCTAACACGTCGCCTTTCCCTTGATGCGACTGGGCTATGGAGGCTGAGTCTCTCAATCCCGCAGGAATATCGCCTCGATCGGCAGCTCGAACAGATCGGCGATGCGGAAGGCGAGCGGGAGCGAGGGGTCGTATTTGCCGGTCTCGATCGCGTTGATGCTCTGGCGCGAGATCGCCAGGGCATCGGCCAGATCGCCCTGCGTCCAGTCGCGCTCGGCGCGCAGCACTTTCAGCCGATTCTTCATCAGCACGTGCCCCGGTCACCAAAAGCGAACCGGTTGACCAGTTGGCCCAGCGCCAGGCCGATGCACCAGATCGGGAAGACAAAGAACACCGCCAGCTTCGGCACCTCTGGCGAATAAAGCTCGAGCACCCCCCAGACGCTGGTGATGGCCAGCGTGGCCCCCGTAGCAACCAGGAACTTGCGAACTTCGAGCATCCGCAGATATTCGTCGTCGAGCTCGATCAGCAGCCGCCCCATCGCCCACAACCAACCCAGCGCGGCGATGCCAGGCAGCAGCGCCAGCCCGATGGTCAGCGCGCTCGCAGGAGCATTGTCCGGCACCATCGCGGTGGCAAGCGCAATGGTGGCGATATAGGCAAACGTAATCGGGATGATGCGCTTCGTGTAGCGCCGCATCGCCGGATGGTTGTTGGCGCGCATCGGTCAGGCAGCCCCGCGTCGGGCGCAGCGGCCCTTGGCGCTGATCGAGATCACCGCGAGGATCGGCAGCGTGGTGAACATCGCCTGCGCGGTGCCATCGGAGATGACCTCGAAGACGTTGAGCACCGCCAGTCCCATGATGGCAAGCGCCCAGCACATTGCTTGAAGATAGGTATTCATAGTCAAGCTCCCTTGATTCGGTGTAAAGGAACATTGTCTTTTTGGCGGTCGGATGTCAAGCGTCCTTGATAAAACGTTTGGGGTGCTTGTCGTCCATTCGATCGCACCCATCAGGCAGGATGGCTCGTAACTTTGCCGGTCCCCTGCGCAGGCAGGGGCCCATCACCGGACCGTTGGCAATCGAGCCAAGGGCTCATCAGACGTGCGACCAGAAGATGGGCCCCTGCCTGCGCAGGGGACCGGGCCGGAACTGCGTCGCTCTAAAGATGGGTACGCTGCGCCTTTTCCCTAGCTGCAGGGAGACGCGGGGTCGACGCTTGCCCGCTAGTGACTCCTTCACCATTCATCGCTATATCGCTGGTCATGGCGAGCATCCGCATCACCCTCACGACTAGCACCACTCCGGGCGACCGGGGGCGGACCGTCGCGGCCTGACAGCTGCGACGTGCCAGCTACCCCGGTGCGGGTGGCTCTGGCGTCGGCTTCTCGCATTCCTTCCGTCCCAGACGCTGAAACTTGGCCCCTTTTGGGCTGCGCCGGATTGTGCCATGGCGCGAGCAACGAGCGACAAGAAAGACAGATGATATGTCCCAGCTTTTGAAGATCAGCCTGCCCGATGGTTCGGTGCGCGAAATGCCCGAGGGTTCGACCCCGGCGGATGTCGCTGCGGCGATCGGTCCGGGCCTGGCCAAGGCGGCGATCGCCGCGCGGGTCGATGGCGAATTGCGCGACATCATGCGGCCGTTCGAGGGCGACGCGCAGCTCGCTTTGGTCACCGCGCGCGACGAGGCCGATGCGCTCGAGCTGGCGCGGCATGACTTTGCCCACATCCTCGCCGAAGCGGTGCAGAGCCTGTTTCCGGGAACGCAGATCACCTTCGGCCCTTCCACCGACGATGGCTTCTATTACGACTTCGCGCCAGCAGAGCGCCCGTTCACCGACGAGGACCTGCCCGCGATCGAGGCCGAGATGCGCCGCATCATCGCCGCCGACCTTCCGCTGGTGCGCGAGGTGTGGAGCCGCAGCGACCTGATCGAACGCTGGCAGGCGGCGGGCGAAAGCTTCAAGGCCGAATGGGCCGCCGAGCTTCCCGATGACGAGGAGCTGACGGTCTATTGGTCGGGCGAGCCCGGTCGCCCCGGCGCGTGGATGGACATGTGCCGCGGCCCGCATCTCGCCTCGACCGGCAAGCTCGACCCCAGTGCGTTCAAGCTGACGCGGGTTTCGGGTGCCTATTGGCGCGGCGACCAGCGCAACCCGCAACTGTCGCGGATCTACGGCACCGGCTGGCTCAACAAGAAGCAGCTCGATGCGCATCTGGTGCGGCTCGAGGAAGCGGCCAAGCGCGACCACCGCAAGATCGGCGCGGAGATGGACCTGTTCCACCTCCAGGCCGAAGCGCACGGATCGGTGTTCTGGCACCCGCGCGGCTTCGTGATCTACCGCGCGCTCGAAGCTTACATGCGCCGCCGTCTCGACGCCGCAGGCTATCTCGAGGTCAAGACGCCGCAGGTGATGGACGCGCGCCAGTGGGAGCAGTCGGGCCATTGGGGCAAGTATCGCGAGAACATGTTCGTCATCCCCGATGAGGTGCCGAACACCGAAGACGAGGGGCCGGTGGTGTCGAACGACGCCGCGTGGATGGCGTTGAAGCCGATGAACTGCCCCGCGCACGTGCTGATCTTCCGCCAGGGGATCAAGAGCTATCGCGACCTGCCGCTGCGGCTCGCCGAGATGGGCTGCTGCCACCGCAACGAGCCGCACGGCGCGCTGCACGGGCTGATGCGGGTGCGGCAGTTCACCCAGGACGATGCGCACATCTTCTGCCGCGAGGACCAGCTGGTCGACGAGATCAGCAAGTTCTGCGACCTGCTCGATGTGGTCTACAAGGACCTGGGCTTTGGCGATTATGCCATCAAGCTCGCGCTGCGCCCCGAAAAGCGCTTTGGCACCGACGAAATGTGGGACTGGTCCGAACAGTCGATGCGCGATGCCGTCGCCGCGACGGGCCGCAATACGCCCGAGTGGGGCTGGGAGGAACTGCCGGGCGAAGGCGCGTTCTACGCGCCCAAGCTCGAGTTCCACCTCACCGACGCGATCGGGCGTACCTGGCAGGTCGGTACGATCCAGACCGACACCGTGCTGCCCGAGCGGCTCGATGCGAGCTACATCGCCGAGGACGGCAATCGCCACCGCCCGATCATGCTCCACCGCGCGATCCTGGGGAGCTATGAGCGCTTCATCGGCATCCTGATCGAGCATTATGCGGGCAAGTTCCCGCTGTGGCTCGCGCCGGTGCAGGCGGTGGTCGCGACCATCGTCTCGGACGCCGACGACTATGCGCATGAAGTGGTCGCGGCGCTGCAGGCGGCGGGCATCCGCGTCGAATCCGATACGCGCAACGAGAAGATCAACTACAAGGTGCGCGAGCATTCGGTCGGGCGCGTGCCCAACATCCTGGTGGTCGGCAAGCAGGAGGCCGAAAAGCGCACCGTCGCGCTGCGCCGTCTTGGCGAGCAGCAGCAGCAGTTCCTGTCGCTCGACGAGGCGGTGGCGATGCTGAAGGCCGAGGCGCTGGCACCCGATCTAAAGGGCTGACCGCCCTCATCATCTGGCAGACAAGGCCCCCTGTTCCAGCATCCGAACAGGGGGCTTTTTTGTGGGTGCACCCCCCGGCCAGCGCAAAGAAAAAGGGCGCGATGGTCGAAACCACCGCGCCCCGTTCCTCTCCCCTTGAAGGGAATGCGATCAGAAGGTTACGCGAACCCCGAAGCGAACCGACCACAGCGAACCGCGCAGATCGACGGCTTCGGCAGGCGCCTGGAAGCTCGTTCCGGTGCGGTTGGCGTACTGGTACTGCGCGCAGCTGTTGGTGCCCTGCGCGACGCAGGTCACGTTCACCAGCGTGCCGTAGTAAGGGAAGCCAACCTGACGGATGGTGCCCCAGTCGGAGTCGAGCAGGTTGAGGACGTTTTCGACGTCGGCCAGCAGTTCCACCTTGGTACCCAGCACGAACGGCACTTCCTGACGCAGCGACAGGTCGAGCTTGTTGTAGCGCGGGCTCTTGCCGATGTTCTTCGGTGCGATCCGACCCTGATGCTTGTTCAGCGGAGAATTCTGAACAAAGTTCTGGAAGCCGGCAAAGTCGAAACCAGGCGCATAGCTGACCAGCGGATCGGCCGTCTGCGATGCGACATTGGGGACATACATCGTGTAGCGCTGGTTGTTGCCAGTCACACCGAAGACGTTCGAACGCAGGTTGCCCGATGCCTGGTCGGCAAAGGTGTAGCTGTAACGCTGGCCCGAAAGCGAGTTGAAGAACAGTTCGAACCGGGTGGTGTTCTCACCGAACAGCTGTGCGTCATAGCCCATCACGAGGCGGAAGGCGTCGTCACGCTGATAGTTGGACGTGCCGAACGCCGAGAAGTTGGGATCTTCCGCTGCCGAGTTGGTGTAGTTCGAGAACGCCACCGACGAGGTGCCGGGGTTGAGGTCCTTGGCACGCTGGTAGGTATAGGCACCACCGAGGCGGAAACCGTTTTCCCAGCGCTTGTCAAACCGAGCGACCACGTTCCAGCTGTAACCCTGGTCACGGTTGGTGAGCAGGATATCGGTGTTGGTCGTGGTGCCCTGGCCGGGCAGTGCGCTGTAACGCGGACGGCCATCGGGCAGAACGCCAGTCACCACCGAGCGCAGATCGGTCCATTCGAGTGCATCCTTCACCCTTGAATAGACCACATCGACGCCGAAGTTCCAGTTGTCACCCAGGAAGCCGAGGTCTGCATTGTAGTCGACGGTTCCCGACGCACGCCACTGCGAAGGCACCTTGAAGTTGGGGTCCAATGCGTTGGTCGGTGCCTGCGCGGTACCGGTGCCGCCAACCGCGTCGATCAGCGCCTGCGGAATTCCGGTGCCGCCCGAAACGTTGTTCAGCGTGGCCGCACCGAGTGCCTGAACCTGCGCACTGGTCAGGCCGGTGACGCCCGCGATGGTGAAGGTGTCGGGAGCGCCGCCCACACCGGGGAGACGACGAACCTGGACGCTGCCCAGCGTCGGGCCGGGGTTCGAATAGCTGTTCGAAATCCACACATTCGGGTTGCCGCCGCCGAACAGACCGGCCGAACCGCGAACGGTCAGACGATCGGTCGGCTTCCAGTTCAGGCCGAAGCGCGGCTGGAACAGCTGACGACCGTTGAGGCTCGATGCGTTGGTGAAGCCGTAACGGTTGAAAAAATCGTTGTTCACGAACGGACGGCTGGGCGTGTCGAACAGGTCCCAGCGGAAACCGGCGGTGACCACCAGGGTGTCGGTGACATCGATGGTATCCTGCAGACCGAAGGTCCAGCTGTTGTTCTCGAACTCGGCGGTCACGGTGTCGATACCGCCGCGCAGGGGAACGGCGAAGTTCAGCTCGTTGGCACGGCGCGCCTGAAGATCCGAAACCGAGTCGAAGTACCAGGCGCCCGAAACGCGCTGGGCGAACAGGTTGCGGATATCCTGCTGGCGGCGTTCGGCGATCAGCTTCAGCGTGTGGTTGTTGAGCTGCAGCGTGGCCTGGAACTCGATGTTCAGCGACTGAGCGTCGAGCTCGTTGGCCTGGCGGCTGATGTCCGGGCCGAAGGTAAGCTGGCGGGTATTGGGCGAGCAAGCCAGCGCAGCTTGGGTGGCGTTTTGACCAGCAGCCGGAGCCGTTGCAGCCGGGTCGAGACAGGTGCGGAATTCACCGAACGAAGGTTCACCGAACGGCTGCTGCAGACGGACATAATCGGCATAGGACGCACGGATCTGCGTCGAGAAGCTGTCGGTCCACTGGTTGTTGAACTGGACGATCCCGAAATGGTTGACCGCGCCCTGGTTGTAGTTGTTCGAGCGAAGCGCGAAGTTCGGGTTCGGCGCGGTCAATGCGCCGATACCGGTCTGGCCGGCGGTCACATTGCCTTCGTTATAGATATAGGTGAAGGTTGCGCGGTGGCCGTCGGCGATGTTCCAGTCGACCTTGGCGACAACCTTGTCGTCCTTTTCGGGGATCGAGCTGGCAACACCCTGGGTGTCGAAGTTGTAGGCGCTCTGCGCGATCTGCGAAATCTGGTCGACCTGCGCAGCGGAGATGCCGAGCGCATCGGGCGCGATCGGAGCGGGCACGACGTCGCGCAGCCGCTCATAGGTCAAGGCGAAGAACAGCTTGTCTTCGATGATCGGGCCGGTGACCTGTGCGGTGTAGATCTTCGATTCGAAGGCGCCGGTGCGGGCCACGCCACGGGCCTTGTCGCCGCGCAGGCTGTCATCGGCGTAATAGAAACCGGCGATGCCGCTGAAGCGGTTCGAACCCGACTTCAACTGCGCGTTGATCGCGCCGCCCTGGAAGAAGCCCTGCTGGATGTCGACAGGCGCGATTTCGACCGAGAATTCGCCGATCGCATCGAGCGGAACCGGGCCGCGGGCCGACACCAGGCCGCCGGCTTCCAGACCGAAGGGATCGCCAAACGCGACGCCGTCGACGGTGAAGCGGTTGAAGCGGTTGTTCTGTCCTGCGATCGAGATGGCGCCGCCATTGGTCGGATCGAGGTTCACGCGCGGATCGCGTGCGGCAAGGTTGCGGATGTCGCGGTTGACGTTCGATACGCCTGCGATGTCACGCGCGGTCAGCACGGTGCCAGCGCCCGATTCCAGCGAGGTCGATGCAGCGATCGACGAGGCGGTAACGACGATCACGGCCTGCGACTGCAGTTCGATCGGAACGCGGAACGGCTGGCCGGCCTGCAGGAAGATGTCGGTGACCGAGGACTGCTCAAAGCCCGGAGCGTTCACTTCGATGGTGAACGGGCCGCCGAGGCGCAGGCCGGACGCGCTGAACGTGCCGGTCGAGTCGGTCACGGTCGAGGCCACGGTACCCGACGGGGTGTGGATCACGCGGACTTCTGCGCCAGCGAGCGGGGTGCCGTCACCGGTGACGGAACCACGGACCGACGAAGTCGTTTCCTGTGCGTGAGCAGGGGCCGCCATAACGGTGGCCAGCGATAGCGCCGCAGCGCTCGCTGCGAGATAATACCGAATTTGCATGTGTCTTTTCCCCGTTTCTTGCCGCCCTGTAGACACCGGCGGCGATGAAAGCGCTCTCACAATCAAGAGATGAGCGGCGCACTAGTCGGCGCTAAGGACATAAAAGCGAAAACCATGTGAAAGATATGTGACAGTTTTAAGTCGCAATGTGACAGGCCGCCGGGATCGGCGGTTTTCAGAACGTAAGTGCCTGGAAAATATAAGGTTATCGAGAATGCAGCCCGTCTGTCGGCCTGTGCTGGGCCGACCCTAATCAAGACATTTCGCTGATTTGTTCGCAACTGCGGCATAAATGACACGCCCTGCAACTGTCATATTCAGCGCGCGATGCCGCAGACGGGTCGCTGTCCGACTCGCGCATCAACGAAAAAGGGCGCGGGGGTTAGCCCGCGCCCTCTTTGTAGCGATGGGTATCGATGGAGCCGCTCAGGCGGCGTCGCCTGCGCCCACCTTGTCCTTGGCGGCAAACACCTGGATCGGGTCCTTGCGGCCCTCGACCACGTCCTTGTCGACCACGATCTCGGCGACGCCCTTCATTCCGGGCAGCTCGAACATGGTGTCGAGCAGCATCGCCTCGACGATCGAGCGCAGGCCGCGCGCGCCGGTCTTGCGTTCGATGGCCTTCTTGGCGATCGCCTCGAGCGCGTCCTCGGTGAAGCTCAGCTCGACGTCCTCGAGTTCGAACAGCTTCTGATACTGCTTGATCAGCGCGTTCTTGGGTTCCTTCAGGATCTGCACCAGGGCGCCGATGTCGAGATCCTCGAGAGTCGCGATCACCGGCAGACGGCCGACGAACTCGGGGATCAGGCCGAACTTGAGCAGATCCTCCGGCTCGGTCTTGGTCAGCATCTCGCCGGTCTTGCGCTCCTCGGGCGCGGCGACATGCGCGCCGAAGCCGATCGACTTGCCCTGCAGACGGTCACCGATGATCTTTTCCAGACCCGCAAACGCCCCGCCGCAGATGAACAGGATGTTGGTGGTGTCGACCTGCAGGAACTCCTGCTGCGGATGCTTGCGCCCGCCCTGCGGCGGAACGCTGGCGGTGGTGCCTTCCATCAGCTTGAGCAAAGCCTGCTGCACGCCTTCGCCCGATACATCGCGCGTGATCGACGGGTTTTCGGCCTTGCGGCTGATCTTGTCGATCTCGTCGATATAGACGATGCCGCGCTGCGCCTTCTCGACATTGTAGTCGGAGGCCTGGAGCAGCTTGAGGATGATGTTCTCGACATCCTCGCCGACATAGCCGGCTTCGGTCAGTGTCGTCGCATCGGCCATGGTGAACGGCACGTCGAAGGTCTTGGCGAGAGTCTGCGCGAGCAGCGTCTTGCCGCAGCCGGTGGGGCCGACGAGCAGGATGTTCGACTTGGCGAGTTCGACCTCGCCGCCGCCCTTGCCCGAGTGGTTCAGGCGTTTGTAGTGGTTGTGCACCGCGACCGACAGCACCCGCTTGGCGCGGTTCTGGCCGATGACATAATCGTTCAGCACGTCGCAGATTTCCTGCGGGGTGGGCACGCCGCCATCCTTCTTGCCGGCGAGACCGGCCTTGGATTCCTCACGGATGATGTCGTTGCACAGCTCCACGCATTCATCGCAGATGAACACGGTGGGGCCGGCAATCAGCTTGCGCACTTCATGCTGCGATTTTCCGCAGAAAGAGCAATATAGAGTGCTCTTCGAATCGGAACCGCTCAGCTTGGTCATAGCTCTTCCTTCTGTTCCGGCGCGCCTGTGCCCGGAACGTGACGTTTCAGCCTAGTGCCAAAAACGCAGAATTCAACACGCAACACCCTATCGTCGGGCCGGCTGTAGGCCGGTGTTGCGCCTGAACCTGGCCACGCACAGGCGCATCGTCCCCCTGATATAGGGGGCCAAACCTGTTAATTCCCTGAATCGTCGGACGGGCTGGGCCGCTTTTCCATCACATGGTCGACCAGCCCGAATTCCTTGGCTTCGTGCGCTTCCAGGAAGGTGTCGCGGTCCATCGCCTTTTCGATGGTCGCAAGATCCTTGCCGGTGAACTGCACGTAAAGGTCGTTCATGCGCTTGCGGATTCGCAGAATCTCGCGCGCCTGGATCTCGATGTCGGATGCCATGCCGCGCGCGCCGCCCGAAGGCTGGTGCACCATGATCCGCGCGTTCGACAGCGCGGTGCGCATTCCGGGTTCACCCGCAGCGAGCAGGAAGCTGCCCATCGATGCGGCCTGGCCGATGCACACCGTCGCCACGCGCGGGCGGATGTACTGCATGGTATCGTAGATCGCCATGCCCGCGGTCACCACGCCACCGGGCGAGTTGATGTACATCGAGATATCCTTTTTGGGATTCTCCGATTCGAGGAACAGCAGCTGCGCCACGATCAGCGAGGCCATGTTGTCCTCGACCTCACCGGTGACGAAAACGATACGCTCACGCAGCAGCCGCGAGAAGATGTCAAAGCTGCGCTCTCCGCGGTTCGACTGCTCGATGACAATCGGAACCAAAGCATCGCGGACGGTATCGTACATAAACGGGCCTTCTTTCTGCTCTTGTATATCAGCCGTCTAAATCGGCCTGTTTGTGCAAGAGTTCAAGCCCCGATGGCGGCGCGGTGGAATAATGAGGAGGCGGCGCTGCAATCTCCCCTCCCGCTTGCGGGAGGGGTGGACGCGCCGCAGGCAAGGCCGGGGTGGGCCTGAGCCCGAGGTGGCGCCCTCAGGCCCACCTGCGGTCCGGCAAGCCGGACCTGCCCCTCCCGCAAGCGGGAGGGGAGAGGCGAAAGCGATCAGGCCTTCTTGGCAGCCGCCTTTTTCGGAGCGGCCTTCTTGGCAGCAGGCTTGGCTTCGGCGGTTTCAGCCGCAGGCTCTTCGGTCTTGGCGGCCGCCGCCTTCTTGGCGGGAGCCTTTTTCGCGGGCTTTTCAGCCGCATCGGCTTCCGGAGCCGCTTCGGCGTCCGCGTCCTTCTTCACCGCAGCCTTTTTGGGTGCGGCCTTCTTGGCCTTGGGCTTTTCGTCATGCGCGTGATCGTGGTCATGATCGCAATCGGGACCATGGACATGGCCACCGCTGGCGCCGACGGTGCCGTCTTCTTCGGCTTCGATCGCAGCTTCCAGCTCTTCGCGGGTCACGGTGCGCTCGGTGATCGTCGCCTTGTCGAACAGGAAGTCGACGACCTTGTCCTCATACAGCGGCGCGCGCAGCTGGGCTGCGGCCATCGGGTCCTTCTGGATGTACTCGGCAAACCGCTGGCGGTCTTCCTGGCGATACTGCTGCGCGGCCTGTGCCACCAGCATGTTCATTTCCTGCTGCGAGACTTCCACGCCATTGGCCTGGCCGATTTCGGAGAGCAGCAGGCCCAGACGCACGCGGCGCACCGCGATCGAGCGATATTCTTCGCGATCCTTTTCCATCTCGGCCTTGGCGGCTTCGACGTCTTCTTCCTGCGAAGCTTCCTGCTGAAGCTGCGCCCAGATCTGCTCGAACTCGGCTTCCACCATCGAGGGCGGAACTTCGAAGTCGTGGCTCGCTGCAAGCTGGTCAAGCAGGCGGCGCTTCATGTGCGTGCGCGTCAGGCCACCGAGCTCCTGTTCGAGCTGGCCCTTGATCAGACCGGTGAGCTGCTCGAGGCTTTCGAGGCCCAGCGACTTGGCAAAGTCGTCGTCGAGCTTGGTTTCGCCGGGCTTCTTCACTTCGCCGACGACGATGTCGAAGGTCGCATCCTTGCCGGCGAGGTCCTTGGCGCCGTATTCGGCGGGGAAGGTCACCTTGATGACGGCTTCGTCATTGGCCTTGAGGCCGACAAGCTGGTCTTCGAAGCCGGGGATGAGCTGGCCCGAACCGATGACGACGGCCATGCCTTCGCCCTTGCCGCCTTCGAACGGAACGCCATCGACCTTGCCTTCGAAGTCGATCAGGACCTGATCGCCGTCCTTGGCCTTGTAGCTCTTGGCGGCGGTTTCATAGCTCTTCTGGCCGTCGGCGATGCGCTGCAGCGCTTCGGTCACGGCGGCTTCGCCGGGCTCGACGGTTAGGCGTTCGAGCGTGATCTGGTCGATCGACGGGGCGGGGACCTGCGGCAGCACTTCGAGCGAGAGCTTGATCTCGGCGTCCTTGCCGGCGGCGTAGCCCTCGTCGAGGTCAACCGAAGGCTGGATCGCGGGACGCAGGTTGTTCTCGCGAATCGCCTTGTCGACGCTCTCCTGGATCGTCGAGTTCAGCGCGTCGGCGTGAATCGATTCGCCGTGCATCTTGCGAATCAGATTGGCGGGCACCTTGCCGGGGCGGAAGCCGGGCATGCGCACCTGCGGGGCGATCTTTTTCACTTCTGCGTCCACCCGCGCTTCCAGATCCTTGGCAGCGATGGTGATGGTATAGGCCCGCTTGAGGCCTTCGTTCAGCGTCTCGACAATCTGCATCGGCTTAAACTCTTGTCTTTCCATGTTTAGAAAGGGCGATCTTTCCCTTTCCCGTCCATCGGAACGATGGTGCGGGCGAAGGGACTTGAACCCCCACATCTTTCGATACCAGAACCTAAATCTGGCGCGTCTACCAGTTTCGCCACGCCCGCGTCGCGGTAATCAAGCGCGTGCGTCTAAAGAAGGTTGCTGCAAAGGGCAAGGGGGGCAAAGCTGCCGCATTCAGGCGGGTATGATCACCTTGGCACACCATGGGCCGCAACCGCGTGCCCACACGGGCGTATCTGGCATGAGGAAAGGAACCTTGAACATGGCCACACGTCCTGACGATCCAGCGATCCCCCCACCCGACCGCATCGAACCGCAAACCCCCACGGAGCTTCCGGTCAACGATCCACCGATGGAAGACCCGGTGCGCGAGCCGCCCGAGATGGACCCGGTGCAGCCCGATATCATCGAGCCCAGCCGCGGCCCCGACGAACTGCCAATGCAGCCGTCCTGATCGGGCGCAATCTGCAAACCGGCACTCTGCACACCGATAGACCGCAAAACGCCCCGGCAGGATATCCCGCCGGGGCGTTTTGTCGTCTGGCATGGGCTAGAGCTGGCTTCAGCGTCCTGCAGGTGCGGGGGCCTCCTCGGGCAGCACCACGAACGACCACGCCTTGTCTTTCAGCAGGTACTTGGCGGCCAGCGCCTGCATCCTTTCGGGCGTGGTCACGGTATAGTCGGGCAGGATCGTGCGCAGCGCCGAGATCCGCCGTGGATCGCGGCTCGCGCCCTGCAGCTGATTGAGCCAGAAATTGTTGCCGGTGCTGGCCCGCGAGACCAACTGGCGCAACGGCTCGGTGGCCCGCGACAGCTCGTCGGCACTCACCGGGGTTGCGGCGAGGTCGGCGGCGATCGAATTGGCGATCTCGAAGAACTTGCCGACATTTTCGGGCGCCAGCTGTCCGATCACGCCGACATAGCCGCCCTGGTCGAACGCGATCGGCCAGTTGTTGAGCACCTGCGGAGCATAGCTGGCTCCCGCCTGCGCGCGCAGCTGGTCGAACAGGCGGCTGTTGAAGATCGCGGTGAGGATCTCGAGCTGACGGCTCTCCTGCACATTGGTGATGCCACCGCCGGTGGGCCATCCCATGAACGCAGCGGCCTGGTCCGGCGCGCCCTGGTGCCGCACCACCACCGGTTCGGCGGTGGGCGCGGGGAAGGTCATCGTGCTGGGCCCTGCCACCACGGGCACCGCTTGGCGCGGCGGCAGCGCACCCAGGGTCTTTTCAAGCGCGGCGAGCGCCTCAGCCTTGTCGAAATCGCCGAACAGCAGCACCTCGATCGGTCCCTGCGCGAGCAGGGGCTCCCAGGTCGCGCGGAACGCCTCGGGGGTCAGCGCGGCGGCATCCTCGGGGCTGGGCACCTTCCAGCGCGGATCGCGATTGCGGGTGAGATAGCTCAGGTCGCGTTCGAGCACGGTCTGCGGCGACATCGAAAAGCTGCGATAGGCAAGCTCGGTTCCCGCCCTGGCGCGGCGCACCGGGTTGGGGTCCCAGCGCGGCTCGGCGAGCTTGGCGGCAAACAGCTTGAGCTGGTCGACCAGATCGCTGCGCCGCGTATCGGCCGAGAAGGTGAAAGCGTCGTTTTCGATCTCGAAGCCGAAGCCGATGCGGCGCCCGGTGGTCAGCCGGTCGAGCCCTTCCTGGCCGATCTCGCCAATGCCGCTTGCGACCAAGGCCGCCTGGCCTGCCCAGGCGAGGGATGGCGTGTCTGCCGGGAAGGCCTGATAGCCGTTGCCGAAGCGCACCTTGACCATGATCTTGGAGACCTCGGCGTCGTTGGCGTAAAGGATCGCCTTCACGCCGTTCGACAGTTCGACCATCTCGATGCCCAGAAGCCTCAGATCGGTCACCGAGCTCACCGTTCCCGGGGCGCCCAGATCGGGAAGGTCATCGAAGGTCACGGCCGCAGCGGCCAGCCGTGCGCTGGCATCGGCGGTCACGTCCTTGGTCAATGTGCTGGCAAGCAGGGTTTCGGCGTCGGGCACCGGTTCGGGCGAAACCAGGATCGCACGGGTGGTGACCCCGCCGAACAGCCGCTGCGTCGATTCGAGCAGCCTTGCGGGCGTGTACATGTCCTTCATCCCGCGAAACACGTCGAGCGCGGTCTGCGGCGCGGCAATCGTTTCGCGGATATCGACCGCTCCGATGATGTCGTCGGCCTGTTTGGAGCCTGCCTCGGTGTCGGCACTTTCCACGCGGACGGCGAGCGCGGCATCGAACTCCGCCATCTCGCGGGCGATCTCTTCCTCGGTCGGGGCGGTGGTGGTGGCATCGGCAATCACGCCGCGCACATCGGCAAGCGCCGCCTGCCAGTCATCGCCGATCGGCACGATCGACACGAAGGTGCCGTCGACCGAGCGGCTGACGTCTTCGGCATTGACCTGCGCCTGCAGGAAGCTGCCACCGCCGCGCGCGCGGCCCTCCAGCCGCCGGTTGATGAGCTGGGTCGCGACCAGATCGATCAGCAACTGCTGGTTATAGGTGATGGTGTCGTTGACCGGCTTCCACGGCCGCAGGATGCCCAGGCTCACCAGATAAGGAAACCCCGGTTCGACCATCGCCTTGGCGACCGGCTGTTCGGGATCGGGCGCGCCGAAGCCGGGATAGGGGGCCTGTTTGCCCTTGACCTTCCAGTCGCCATAATAGGTCTTGACCAGCGCCTCGAGCGTTGCCGGTTCGACATCGCCAGCGATGACGATCACGGTGTTCTCGGGCCGGTACCAGCGCTGGTGGAAGGCGCGCACGGCCTCGGATGTCGCCGCGTTCAGGGTATCGACCTTGCCGATCGGCGAGCGTTCGGCGAGCTTCTGCCCGGCGAAGAACAGTTGGCGGGTCGCGTCACCGACGCGCACCTGCGCGCCGGAGCGTTCGCGCAGTTCGGCCATCACCACCGGCACCTCGGCGGTCACCGCCTCTGCCGTCAGCCCGGGCTCGCGGATCATGCCCGACAGGATCTTCATGCTCTCGTCGAGCCCGGCGGGAGTCGCTGCAGGCAGATCGAGCTTGTAGACGGTGTGCGTCGGCGTCGTCTCGGCATTGCTGTCGCTGCCGAAGCTCGCGCCCAGCCGCTGCCAGATGCGGATCGCCTCGCCATCGGGGACATATTTGGAGCCGCGGAAGGTGAGGTGCTCGAGCAAATGGGCAAAGCCCTGTTCGGGGTCGGCTTCCATCATCGATCCGGCATCGATCCGCACCCGGATCGAGACCTGGCCCGGCGGCACGCCGTTGCGGCGCACGGCATAGCGCACGCCATTGCTCAGTTCGCCAAATGTCCAGGCCTTGTCGACCGGAACGTTGCTGCCCTTGTACAGCCAAGGGGTGGGCTCGCCTGCTTCCAGATTGGGCGGGCGCAGCGGCTGGCCGTTTTCGTCCTTGCCGCTGGCCACGGGTTCGCCCGGAAGATGTGCCAGCGTCGGCGCGGTGAGAACCAGGGAGAATGCCGCGAGGGCAGCGGCTACGCCTGCGGGGCGCATCAGGGGAAAGGTCATGGCGCAATCTATAGGCAGCGCAAATCTGACTGGCCAGTGAATATGCGGCAGCCGCTGCGCGCATTCCCGCCGAATGGAGTACCTCTGGCGGCCCGGCTGAAAGAAAAACTGCCTTGCGAAGGCGCCGCCGCCGCCCCAAATACCGGACCATGCTGATAGAAACCGAAACCACGCCGAACCCCGCCACGCTGAAGTTCCTTCCGGGCCGCAAGGTCATGGATATGGGCACGCGCGATTTCGCTTCGCCCGAGGAGGCCGAGGCTTCGCCGCTTGCCGAGGCGCTGTTCGGTCTGGGCGACGTCACCGGCGTGTTCTTCGGGCACAACTTCATTTCGGTCACCGCAGGGCCGGGCACCGACTGGTCGGGCCTCAAACCCGATGTGCTTTCGGTGCTGCTCGATCATTTCTCGGCCGATATGCCGCTGTTCCGCGCGGCGAGCGCTGCCGGCATCGCGGTTCCAGCCGAAGATTCCGACTGGCCGAGCAACCCCGAGGACGAGGACATCGTCGCGCAGATCAAGGAACTGATCGAAACCCGCGTCCGCCCGGCGGTCGCCAATGACGGCGGCGATATCCTCTATCGCGGCTTCGACAAGGGCGTGGTCTATCTGCAGATGCAGGGCGCCTGCTCGGGTTGCCCGTCGTCGAGCGCGACGCTCAAGCACGGCATCGAATCGCTGCTCAAGCATTATGTCCCCGAAGTGACCGAGGTCCGCGCCGCCTGATCGCGCGGCCAACCCCATCTGCTCCCTTCGACAAGGAACCGCTCTTTATATGACCGCACCGCTCGATACTGCCGCGCTCGACCAGCTCTTCCGCACCGCACGAACCTATAACGGCTATACCGACCAGCCCGTCTCGACCCAGCAGCTGCATGCGATCTGGGACCTGATGAAGATGGGGCCGACCTCGGCCAACATGCTGCCCTCGCGGCTGGTGTGGTGCGTGTCGGACGAGGCCAAGCGCAAGCTGGCCGATGGCTGCATGGAAGCCAATGCCAAGAAGATCCTGGCAGCGCCGGTGTCGGTGGTGATCGGCATGGACCTCGAGTTTCACGAGCTGTTGCCCGAGCTGTTTCCGCACACCGATGCGCGCAGCTGGTTCACCGGCGACGACAAGGCCGAGTTCCGCCGGGTGTCGGCGCTGCGCAACTCCTCGCTGCAGGGGGCCTATTTTATCATGGCGGCGCGCGCGCTGGGGCTCGATACCGGACCGATGTCGGGCTTCGACAACGCCGCGGTCGATGCGGCCTTCTTTGCCGACCAGCCCAATGTGCGGTCCAACTTCATCTCGACATTGGGCTATGGCGATCCGGAGACGATTTTCGAGCGCAGCCCTCGCCCCGGTTTTGACCGCTTCAACACAATCAGCTAGCGGTTCGCGGGTATGACGCCCGACCCCGATACCCTGCTCGTGATAGACACCGCCACCGAGGCGTGTTCGGTCGCGCTGTTCGCGGGCACGGTGCTGATCGCCAGCGACCACGCCGTGATGGGCCGCGGCCATGCCGAGCGGCTGGTGCCGATGATCGCGGGCCTGCCCGGCCATGGCCGGGCCGACGCCATATTGGTCAATTGCGGCCCGGGCAGCTTTACCGGCGTGCGCGTCGGGCTGGCGGCCGCGCGCGCGTTGGCCATGGCATGGAACGCCCAGGTCAGCGGCTATTCGACCCATTCCCTGGTCGCGGCGATGGCGTTGGGCGACATCGCCGATCCCGGCGGGGTCGATGTGGTGATGACCGGCGGCCATGGCGAGTATTTCGTGCAGGGGTTCGATCGCCATGGCACCGCGAGCGGAGCGCTGGCTTCGCTCTCCCCCGAGGCCGCCGCCGCTGCCTCGGCGCGCACCCATGTTGCAGGCTCGATGGCCGAGGCGCTGGTCGCCGCGCGCGGTTCTGGTGTGGCGATGCCGTTGCTGCCCGATGCGCGCGCCGCGCTGCTGCTGGCAGCCGATGCCCGCAATTTGCCGGTCGAACCGGTTTATGGCCGCGGCGCCGATGCTACCCCGATGGCGGCCCGTCCGCCCGCAAAAGCCGTTACCCCAGGCTGACTGCTATGACCGGCGCCCGCGATCCTTCCTGCGATCCGCCGGTCATCCGGCTGGTGTCCGGCATGGCCGCCGAGGAGGCGCTCGGCCCGATCATGCAGGTGATGCAGGCGGCGTTCGACCCGGTCTATGGCGAGGCCTGGAACCACAGCCAGGCGCGCTCGATGCTCGCCATGCCACTGACGCACACGATCATCGCCGAAATTCCCGCGATTGCAGAGCGGTCCTTCGGGCGGACGTCGGAGCAGTCAGGCGATCATGCAGGGCCCGGTCAGCCGATCGGTTTTTCTATGTCACGACGCACCGGCGACGAAGAAGAACTGCTCTTGATTGCAGTTACGCCACAATGGCGTCATTTTGGGGCGGGTTCTTCGCTGCTCACCCAAGTCATCGACAATGCGCAAGATGCGGGAGTCGAACGAATTTTTCTGGAAATGCGCAGCAATAATCCAGCCAGTCATCTTTACCACAAATTCGGCTTCCGACAGGTCGGTATCCGCAAGAATTACTACAAGGGCGTCGATTCTCAACTGTATGATGCATTGACATTGGCGCTGACATTATAAGCATTTGCGTGCGCAAATGCCCTGTTGTTATGTTACAATTCCAATTCCGGTACTGCACGTCAGTCATATTGACATTGACGATGGCAGTCTGTTCTTGCATACCGCCCGCGTCCGGGCAAAGTTCCGGATTAAGGGTCGTTAATCAAAAGATAGAAACGGGATCATTCATCATGGCGGACACCGACTTTGAAATGCACGAAACGCTGATCACGCTGACAGCCGATATTGTGGCAGCGCATGTCAGCAACAACAGCGTTGCCGTGGCAGACATTCCCACCCTTATCGAGAACGTCCATCGTGCGCTCAATGGCCTGTCGCCATCTGAAGTGGTGGCCGAAGTCGAGCGTCCCGAACCTGCAGTTTCGGTGCGGGCTTCGATCAAGCCCGACTATATCGTCTGCCTCGAAGACGGCAAAAAGCTCAAGATGCTCAAGCGCCATCTGATGACGCACTACAACATGACACCCGACGACTATCGCGCGCGCTGGAACTTGCCCGCCGATTATCCGATGGTCGCCCCGAATTATGCCGCCACCCGGCGCGAACTGGCCAAGAAGATCGGCCTGGGTCGCAAGCCGGGCAAGCGCCCCGTAAAATAACCGTCACCGCCGGCTGTTCACGGCTGGCGGTTGCAATTGTAGCGATGCACGATAAATTGGCTGGCAGACGCGGGTTCTGTCCGTGTCGGCCAGCCACCGTGCTGCATCCGTGCGCAGCGGGCCTGGCATGAACCAGCAACGGCAATCAAAGGGGCAGCATGCGCCAGAAAATCGACTTGGAGGCGCTGTGCGCCGATCGCGGGCTGCGGATCACGGATCAGCGGCGTGTGATCGCCCGCGTCCTTTCCGAAGCCGATGATCATCCTGATGTCGAGCGGCTGCACGAACGTGCCTCCGCGATCGACCCGCGCATTTCGATCGCCACCGTCTATCGCACGGTGCGGCTGTTCGAAGAGGCCGGAATTCTCGACCGGCATGATTTCGGCGATGGCCGCGCGCGCTACGAAGCCGCGCCCGAGGCGCATCATGACCATCTGATCGATGTCGAGACCGGCAAGGTGATCGAATTCGTCGATCCCGAGCTCGAAGCGCTGCAGAAGCTGATCGCCGAGCGGCTCGGCTACAAGCTGGTGGATCACCGCATGGAGCTTTACGGCGTCTCGATCGACCGCAAAGACTGACCGCGGATGAGCGAGGCTCTCGCGGCGCCAGCGCCTCCGCCGCCGCTTTATCCTGACACGCCCGACATGGCCCATCTGCACTGGTGCGATCCAGGGCTGATCGGCCGTGTTCGCCTGGCGTCGCGGGCGGCGCTGATTGTCCTGGCGCTGATCGTCTGCGTGCCGCTGTATTACACCTGGCGGGTGCTCAGGCTTTCCAATCCCTGGCCCAAATTGTTCCTGCGGCTGGTCGGCCGCGCCTGCGGCGCGCGCGTGAGCATCGTCGGCACACCGCTCAAGCGTAACGTCTTCTACATCTCCAACCACTTGAGCTGGCTGGATATTCCGGTGATCGCCGGGCGCAACGGCAGCGCCTTTGTCGCACAGGACGGGATCAAGAGCTGGCCGGTTGTCGGCTGGCTGTGCAAGCTCAACGACACCGTGTTCGTATCGCGCGGCAACCGCATGGGCATTGCCGGGCAGATCAACGAGCTGCGCGATGCCTTGAGCGAGACCTGGGCGATCACCATCTTTCCCGAAGGCACCACCACCGACGGGACCAGCTTGCTGCCGTTCAAGTCGCCGCTGCTGCAGGTGCTCGATCCGCCACCGCCCGAGGTGATGGTGCAGCCGATGTATCTCGACTACGGCGCGCAGGCCCGCGACATCGCCTGGGTGGGCGAAGAGACGGCCCCCAACAATGCGCTGCGGCTGTTCACCCGCAAGGGCAGCTTCCCGGTGACGCTGCATTTTCTCGAACCGTTCAGCCCGGCGGATTTTCCCGGGCGCAAGGCGATCGCCGCCGAGGCGCGGGTGCGGATCGAGTCGGCGCTTTGTGCTTCCGTAGGGCGCGATCCGGCTGTATAGCCGGTAACATCCATGAACCAATCCACCGATACACTCGCGCCGCTCTCTTCCGCTCCCGAAGCGGAGGACGGGCCCAGCCGCTATTTCGTCACCTCGTTCGGCTGTCAGATGAATGTCTATGACGGCGAGCGGATGGGCGAGATGCTGGCCGCGCAGGGCATGCAGGCCGCAGCCAGCCGCGAGGACGCCGACCTGGTCATCCTCAACACCTGCCACATCCGCGAAAAGGCGGTGGCGCGGGTCTATTCGGACATCGGCCGTCTGAAGCGCGACGACGGATCGAAGCCGATGATCGCGGTCGCCGGCTGCGTTGCGCAGGCCGAGGGCGAGGAAATCGCCCGGCGCGCGCCCAGCGTCGATATCGTGGTCGGGCCCCAGGCCTATCACCGGCTGCCCCAGCTGATCGAGCAGGCGCGCCACAACACCCTTGCGGGATCGAAAAAGGCCGCGATCGATACCGACATGCCCGCGGTCACCAAGTTCGCTGCACTGCCGGTGCGCGCCAAGCAGCCGCGTCCATCCGCCTTCCTCACCGTGCAGGAAGGCTGCGACAAGTTCTGCACCTATTGCGTGGTGCCCTATACCCGCGGCGCCGAGATCAGCCGCCCATTCGCCGATCTGGTCGACGAGGCCAAGGCGCTGGTCGATGGCGGGGTGAAGGAAATCACGCTGCTCGGCCAGAACGTCAACGCGTGGACAGGCACGGATGCCAAGGGCCGTCATCAGGGTCTCGAAGGGCTGATCGAGCAGCTCGCCGAGATGCCCGGGCTCGCGCGCATCCGCTACACCACCAGCCACCCCAACGACATGACCGACGGGCTGATCGCGGCGCACCGCGATATCGCCAAGCTGATGCCGTATCTGCATCTGCCGGTGCAATCGGGCAGCGACCGGATTCTCAAGGCGATGAACCGCAGCCACACGGCGGCGAGCTATCTGGCGATCATCGACAAGGTGCGCCGCAGCCGCCCCGATATCGCGCTGTCGGGTGATTTCATCGTCGGCTTTCCCGGCGAGACCGAGGCGGATTTCGAGGCGACGCTCGATATCGTGCGCGCTGCCAACTACGCGCAGGCCTATAGTTTCAAGTATTCACCGCGCCCCGGCACGCCCGCTGCCGATATGGAGGATCAGATCAGCCCCGAAATCATGGACGAGCGGCTGCAGCGCCTGCAGGACCTGCTCAACACGCAGCAACAGGCCTTCAACCAGACCACCGTCGGCGAGCGCACCCAGGTGCTGCTCGAGCGGCAGGGCCGCAAACCCGGCCAGCTGGTCGGCAAGTCGCCCTGGCTGCAATCGGTGCATGTGATGGCGGATGGTGCCAGGATCGGTGACCTGATCGATGTCGAACTCGTGTCCGCGGGGCCCAACAGCCTCGAGGGCCGCGCGCTCACGCTGGTGAACGCCTGATGGCGCGCAAGCAGGGCGGCGGCAGCAGCAGCGGCGATCGGCGCGGCGGCGATGGCGGCAAGTTTCGCGGCAAGCCCGAGCCGCAGAGCGCCAAGCTGTCCCCGGTCTATGGCACCGACTTTCCGTTCAACCGGCCTGAACCCGCCAACAAGGCGCGGATCGGGGTGGAGTTCGACGAGCCGACATTGCTCGGTCCGCTGTTCGGCCAGTTCGACAAGAACCTGGTCGCAATCGAGAACCGGCTGGGGGTATATATCGCCGCGCGCGGCAACCGCATCCAGATCGAAGGCGAGGCCGAAAGTGCGGCGCGCGCCCGCGACGTGCTGGTCGGGCTGCACAAAAGGATCGAACAGGGTCTGGATATCGATGAAGGCGCGGTCGAGGCGTTGATCAGCATGTCGGCCGAGCCCACGCTCGAAGGCATCGTGCGCAGCGATGTCGCCCAGCCCCCCGGTATCATGATCCGCACGCGCAAGAAGACCATCGTGCCGCGCTCTGCCACGCAGACCGAGTATATGGGCTCGCTGGTCCGCGACGACATCATCTTCGCCTTGGGCCCGGCGGGCACCGGCAAGACCTATCTGGCGGTGGCGCAGGCGGTCAGCCAGCTGATCACCGGCAGCGTCAACCGGCTGATCCTGTCGCGCCCCGCGGTCGAGGCGGGCGAGCGGCTGGGCTTCCTGCCCGGCGACATGAAGGAAAAGGTCGATCCGTATCTGCGCCCGCTTTACGACGCGCTGTACGACACCTTGCCCGCCGAACAGGTCGAGCGCCGCATCGCCAGCGGCGAGATCGAGATTGCCCCGCTCGCCTTCATGCGCGGACGCACCCTGGCCGACAGCTTCATCATCCTGGACGAGGCGCAGAACACCACGCCTGCGCAGATGAAGATGTTCCTGACCCGCTTCGGCATGAACAGCCGGATGGTGATCTGCGGCGACCCCAAGCAGGTCGACCTTCCCGGCGGCGTAGGGGCTTCGGGCCTGGCCGATGCGGTCACCAAGCTCGAGGGTGTGCAGGGCATCGGCACCGTGCGCTTCACCGCCGCCGACGTGGTCCGCCACCCGATCGTCGGCCGGATCGTGGAGGCCTATGAGGGCAAGGATGCGTGAGGCCTTCGCGCCTCACACGTGCAACATTTCCGAGTTCCCGAGCGAAGTCGAGGGACGTATGCGCGACAGTAGCGCGCGCGTCCCTCGACTTCGCTCGGGAATGCGGGAGAGGTTAGATCGAATGCGTGACATGACATGATCGAAACCGAAACCTCCACAGACCCGCTGTGGCCCACGGACACCGACTGGGAATCGCTCGCCAGCCGCGCGGTCGCCGCTGCGCTTGCCGTCAGTCCTTATGGCAGCCTTGCCGATGCCCGCTTCACCGTCTCGGTCAGCGTCCATTTCGGCTCGGACGACGAGGTCCACGCGCTCAACCGTGATTATCGCGGCAAGGACAGGCCCACCAACGTGCTGTCCTTCCCGATGGTCGAGCCCGACATGATCGATGCTCTGGCCAACACCGATGACGGCGAGGTCTTGCTCGGCGACATCATGCTCGCGTTCCAGACCTGCGCTGCCGAGGCTGCGGAGAAGGGGGTTTCGATCGAAGCCCATGCGACCCATCTGGTCGCGCATGGCGCGCTGCATCTGGTCGGCTATGACCATATCGAGGAGGCCGATGCGGTGCACATGGAAGAGCTTGAAGTGAAAGCGCTTGCCAATTTAGGGTTGGACAATCCATATTGACGCGGCGTAATGCACGCGTGAGTTTCCCAAGACAACCAAGAGCGGGGTTAAGATACAGCCAGTCATGGCAGACGCAGACAGTAATGGCGGCGGTAAAGCGTCCGCAAGCGACGAGGGAACGGGACGAATTTGGCGGGGTCTGAAGGCCCTGCTATTCGGAGAACACCACGATCAGTCACTGCGCGCCCAGCTCGAAGAGGCGATCGACGAGCATGAGGACGACGACGATGGCGATGGATCTTCCGCCAAGGGAGACCTCTCGCGCGTCGAGCGCGAGATGCTGCGCAACCTGCTGCACTTCAGCGAGCACGATGTCGACGACGTCGCCGTGCCGCGCAGCGACATCATCGCAATCGACAAGAACGCCAGCTTCGATGCGCTGGTGGAAATCTTCGCCGAACACGGCCACAGCCGCGTTCCGGTGTATGAAGGCTCGCTCGATCACATCGTCGGCATGGTCCACATCAAGGACGTCTTCCCGATCATCGCGACCGACGGTCCGCGCCCCGAGACCTGGGATGCGCTGATCCGCCAGCCGCGCTTTGTGCCCGAAACCATGGGCGTGCTCGATCTGCTCGCCGAAATGCGCCAGACCCGCACGCACCTTGCCATCGTCATCGACGAATATTCGGGCACCGAAGGGCTGGTGACGATCGAGGACCTGGTCGAGGAAATCGTCGGCGATATCGAGGACGAGCACGACGACGAGCCCGAGACTTTGGTGACGCTGAGCGAGGACGGAAGCTGGGACGCCGATGCCCGCGCCGAGCTCGAGGATGTCGCCAAGCTGATCCACGCCTCGCTGGGCGAGATCGACGAGGATGTCGATACGCTGGGCGGGCTGGCCTTCATCCTGGCGGGCGAGGTGCCGGCACCCGGACGGGTGCTGGATCACCCCGGCGGATGGCGGCTTGAGATCGTCGACGGCGACGAACGCCGCGTCACCCGCATCCGCCTGTTGCCACCCGCCGAAGCGATCGCCTTGCAGGCATGACCGGCCTTGCGCGCGCTCTGGCTTTTCGGAACGCGCGCGCCTAAGGCGTCGCGATCATGGATATATCCGACCTTCGCATTGCGCTGTTCAGCGGCAATTACAACTATGTGCGCGACGGTGCCAACCAGGCGCTGAACCGGCTGGTGGGCTGGCTGCTCGAGCATGGCGCGGCGGTGCGGGTCTATTCGCCCACCACCAAGACGCCGGCGTTCGAGCCGGCGGGCGATCTGGTCAGCCTGCCGTCGCTGCCGATCCCCGGGCGCAGCGAATATCGGGTGACCCATATCCTGCCGCCATCGGTGAAGAAGGACCTCAACCGCTTCGCGCCCAACATCGTGCATGTTTCCAGCCCCGACAGCGCGGGGCACAGCGCGGTGCGCTGGGCGCAGAAGCACAACCTGCCGGTGCTGGGATCGGTGCACACCCGGTTCGAGACCTATCCGCGCTATTACAACATGGCGTTTCTGGAGCCGCTGCTCGAGGCGTTCCTGCGCCGGCTGTACCGCAAGTGCGACGCCATCGTCGCGCCGTCCGATTCGATGGCGCAGGTGCTGCGCGAACAGCGGATGAGCTATGATGTCGGCATCTGGTCGCGCGGCGTCGACAAGCACATCTTCAATCCGCAGGTCCGCGACATGGACTGGCGGCGAGGCCTCGGCCTGGCCGACGACGTGCCCGTCATCGGCTTTCTCGGGCGGCTGGTGATGGAAAAGGGGCTCGACGTCTTTTCCGATTCGATCGACCGGCTGATCCGTCGCAACGTCAAGCATCAGGTGCTGGTGGTCGGCGAGGGGCCAGCGCGTGGCTGGTTCGAATCGCGGTTGCCCGGCGCGGTGTTCGCAGGCTTTCAGGGCGGGGCCGACCTCGGCCGCGCGGTCGCCAGCATGGACCTGTTCTTCAACCCGTCGATCACCGAGACCTTCGGCAACGTCACGCTCGAGGCGATGGCGTGCGGGCTGCCGGTGGTCGCCGCGCGCGCGACCGGCAGCGAAAGCCTGGTCGAGCACGGGGTGACCGGACAGCTCGTCCGCCCGGGTGCGACCGTGGAGTTCGCCGATGCGCTGCAGGCTTATTGCGGCGATGCCGCGCTGCGCCAGGCGCATGGCGAGGCGGGTATTCGGCGCAGCGAGAAGTACAGCTGGGACCGGATCAACGGCGGTCTGGCGCAGACCTATATCCGGCTGATCCGCCAGCGTCAGGCGGGCACCGGCGGCGTGCCCTACCGCGCCATCCGCTGAGCGTTATCCGGCCCCCGGACATGCCGAGGGCCGGACCGGATATCACACCGCTTCGAGCGCCTGCTCGAAATCGGCGATCAGATCGTCGGGGTCTTCGACGCCGATCGAGATCCGCACCAGATTGTCGGTGATGCCGAGCGCCGCCTTGCGCGCATCGGGCACCGACAGATGGGTCATCGCCGCCGGGTGGCTGGCGAGCGTCTCGGTGCCGCCCAGGCTGACCGCCAGCTTGGCGATCACCATCGAATCGAGGAAACGGAAGCTTTCGGCCTCGCCGCCCTTGATAAACAGCGAGAAGGTCGATCCCGCGCCGGTGCAGTGGCGATCGTAAATGTCCTTCTGGCGGGCATCCTGGATCATGCCGAGATAGCCCAGACCGTCGACCTTGGGGTGCTGCGCGAGGAATTCGCAGACCTTCGCCGCGTTCTCGCCGGCGCGGTTCATCCGCAGTTCGACCGTCTCGAGGCTGCGCATGAGCATCCAAGCGGTGTTGGGGTCGCAGATCGTGCCGATGGTGTTGCGCAGCGCGCGCACCGGGTCCATCCACTTCTTGGGGCCCGATAGCCCGCCTGCGACCAGATCGCTGTGCCCGCCGACATATTTGGTCAGGCTGTAGACCACGATGTCCGCACCGTGGTGCAGCGGCTGCTGCCACAGCGGACCCAGGAAGGTGTTGTCGATCGCGATCGGGGTCGGGGTCTCACCGCCCAGCACCGCGTCGCGCGAAGCCGCCACCGCCTCGATATCGACCAGCGCATTGGTCGGGTTGGCGGGGCTTTCGAGGTAGATCATCGCGACCCGGCCGCCCTGCTTGGCCGCCATGTCCCTGGCCTGCTCCATAACCATGTCGATCTCGTCGCGGGTCGCGCCGGCGGGAAAATCGAGATAGGTGATGCCGAAGCGCGACAGGATACGCGCGATCATCGTCTCGGTCGCGGCATAAAGCGGGCCCGAATGGACGATGACATCGTTGTTGCTGCAATAAGCGAGCAGCAAGGTCGCGATCGCCGACATGCCGCTGGAAAACACCAAGGAATCCTCGGCATCGTCCCAGATGCTCAGGCGATCTTCGAGGATCTCCTGGTTGGGGCCGTTGAACCGCGAATAGACCAGACCTTCGGCGCCGCCGGGGCGCTTGCCGGTCAGCCCCTCGAAATGGCGCTTGCCCGCTGCAGCGTTCTCGAATGCAAAGGTCGAGGTGAGGAAGATCGGCGCCTTGAGCGATCCTTCGGAGAGCACCGGGTCGAAGCCATGGCCCATCATCAAGGTGGCGGGCTTGAGCTTGCGTCCGCCCAGGGTCGCGACCTTGGGCTTGGGCTTGCGGCGCGGGGTGGGGGTGGTGATCGGCTTGACGGGCGTGTCGGTCATGATTGGGTTCCTGCGGTTGGGGCGGATCTATACCGGCTCCACCCTCCGCTCAGCCTGAGCCTGTCGAAGGCCACGGGAAACCGCCAGCGTGGGCGCGGGACCTTCGACAGGCTCAGGTTGAGCGGGTGTGGGTGCTGGGAATATCCCGGCCCTTGTTATGCGGCCATCTATGCCCGACCGATCAACTGATTACAAAAGAAACCGCCCAGATCGTGCCCACCATGAGGGGAACGCCCGCGATGTCGAGCAGAAGCCCGGCCTTGAGCTGGCGCGGCAACGCTATGTTGCCGCTGGCCCAGGCGATGGCATTGGGGCCGGTGCCCGAGGGCAGCATGAAGCCCCAGCTCGCCGCCATCGCCACCGGCATCGCGAGCAGCACCGGATCGACGCCCAATGTGACGATCAGCGCCGCGACCACGGGCATCACCCCGCTGGCGGTCGCGACGTTGCTGGCAAACTCGGTGACCAGGATGACCAGGCCGGTCAATGTCAGCGCGACGACGATCAGCGGCACGCCCGCCAGCGGTTCGAGCGCGGTGCCGATCCAGCTGTCGAGCCCGGACTCGCCGATTCCCGCCGCCAGCGCCAGACCGCCGCCGAACATCATGATCACATCCCATGGCGCGCGGTTGGCTTCGGGCCAGACCAGCATCGGGCGGCCGGTGCCGTCGGGCAGGATGAACAGCGCGATCCCGGCGATCACCGCGATCGAGCCATCGGTCAGCGCGCCGGCGGGGAGCAGGCCGCTCAGCCAGGGCTGCAAAATCCACGCGCCGACCACCAGCCCGATCACTGGCATCAGCCGCCGTTCGGGGACGCTCCAGGCGCTCTGCCGCGCAATCGCGCTGCGTGCGGCATCGACATCGAACGGAAAGGCGGCGAGCCGCTGCACCCGGGCGAGGATGAACGCCGCGATCGGGATTCCTAGGATCACGATCGGCAGGCCATAGGCCGCCCATTCGGCAAAGCCGATCTGCAGGCCGGTGCTCTTTTCGAGCAGTCCGGCGGCGATCGCATTGGTCGGCGATCCGACCAGCGTGCCAAGGCCGCCGATCGAGGCGGCAAAGGCGATTCCCATCATCAGCGCGCCGGGCAGGCCTTCGGTCTCGCCTGCCTTGAGCCCGCCCGCCAGCAGCACCGCGCTGGCGATCGGCACCATGATCAGCGCGGTCGAGGTGTTCGAGATCAGCATCGAGAGCACCGCGGTGGCGATCATGAAGGCGAGCAGCAGCCGGCTGGTGGTATGGCCCGAGCGGTTGATGATCGCGAGCGCCAGGCGCTTGTGCAGCCCCACCCGCTCGATCGCTAGCGCCAGAAATGCGCCGCCCAGAATCAGGAACAGGATCGGCGAATAATATTCCGATGCGATCGCGTTGGCGCTCATCACCCCGGTCAGCGGCAGCACGATGAACGGCAGCAACGCGGTGACGGTGAGCGGCACGGCCTGCGTCATCCACCACGCCGCCATCCACCACACCAGCCCCGCGGTGCTCCACGCCTCCGGCCCCATGCCGGCGGGCGCGGGCAGGACAAGCGTGAGCGCAAAGCCCAGCACGCCGATGATTAGCCCCCAAATGTTGGTCAATGCGAACCTTTCATATTCTATCTCCCCTACCGCTTGCGGGAGGGGTGGCTGAGGCGCAGCCGAAGCCGGGGTGGGCCTGAACTGCCCCTAGTGCTCCTGGCCAACCCCGGTTCAGCAAGCTGAACCTGCCCCTCCCGCTTGCGGGAGGGGAGACTTATGGCCGCAACCCAATTCCCCCCATCTGCCGTCCGTAATCGGGCTCGCCGCGGTGCGTGGCGCGGCGGAAGCTGTAATAGCCTGCCGCGTCCGAATAGGTATCGACCCCGCTCATATGCACCGTGCCGATGCCGCAGCCGGCAAGCCGGGCGGCGATGAAGCCTTCCAGATCGAACTGGTAGTGATCGGGCCGGCCTTCGCGGAAGAAGCGCTCGTTCTCCGGGTCCGCCTCGCAAAAGCGGACGAAGAAGCCGGCGTCGACCTCATAGCTCTTCTGCTGGATGCACGGCCCGATCGCGGCGACGATCCGGCTGCGGTCGGCGCCCAGCTTCTCCATAGCATCGACGGTCGCCTCGCCGACCCCGGCAAACGCGCCCTTCCAGCCCGAATGCGCGGCGCCCACGATCTGCGCGGCCTCGTCGGCAAACAGGATCGGCGGGCAGTCCGCGCCCAATACGCCGAGCAGCAGCCCGGGCCGGTCGGTGACCATCGCATCGGCCTTGGGGCGCTGGTCGGTAGGTATAGGCTCGGTCACGTGGATGACATCGGCGCTGTGCACCTGATGCAGCGTCACCAGCGCCGCGCCCTGCAGGATCGCCTGCGCTGCCAGTCGCCGGTTTTCCGCCACCGCGACAGGATCATCATCCGCCCCGAGACCGACGTTGAGCCCCGCGAGCAACCCGCTCGAAACCCCGCCGCGCCGTCCGGTGAAACCGTGCGCGATGCCGCCGAGTGCGGGCGAGGTGAGGAGAGGGAGGCTCATGAGCCCCTCCCCTTCAGGGGAGGGGTTGGGGTGGGGAATGGGACGAGAGACGCAGCGGCGCAAATTTCGCCCCCACCCCCGGCCCCTCCCCTGAAGGGGAGGGGAGTGTGCTGTGCTTTACTCAAGGCTCTTCACCACCTGTTCGGTCGTATCCTTCGACAATCCAGGCTGCGCCTTGATCCGCTCGAGGCAGCCGCGCATCAAGCCCGCGCGCGCCTCGTCGAACCGGCGCCAGCGGCCCAGTGGCGCGATGAAGCGCGCGGTGGTCTGCGGATTGATCGGATCGAGCCGCAGCACCAGATCGGTGAGCAGCTCATAGCCGCGTCCGCTGGCATGATGGAATTCGGCCTGGTTGGAGACGAACGGCCAATACAGCGCGCGCACCCGGTTGGGGTTGGTCAGCGTAAAATCCTTATGCCGGATCAGTTCGCGCGTCTGGTCATAGACCTTGGGGTGCGATGATCCGCTCTGCAGCGAGAACCATTTGTCGATGACCAGGGCATTGCCGCAATAGCGGTTGTAGAAGCTGTCGAGCGCGGTTTCGCGCTCGTCGCAGGCCATGCTGGCGAGCACCATCGTCGCGCCCTGCCGGTCGGTCATGTTGTCCGCGCGCGCGAACTGGTCGAACGCGATTTTACCCGCGTCAGGCGCTTCGGCCGAGGCGATATAGCCCAGCGCCAGCGACTTGACCTTGCGCGCGCCTCGCGCCTCGCGGCTCAGTGAATACGGCACCGCGCAGGCACGCTCGTGCACGATCCGCCATGGATCGATCAGCCTGGAGCCGATCGCCCGGCGCAGGTCCCTGCGTGCCGCGTGGATCGCCTCGGGGCGCACGACCAGCATCTGCTCGCCCAGAAACGCCTCGGTCGGCAGGCTCAGAATCTCGGCGCGCATCGAATCGTCGAGCCGCTGGTCGCTGACCAGATCGCCGAACACCGACACGATCTCGTCGAGCGGCGCGGCGCGGTCCATGCTGGCGCCCGATCGGTCGCCGGGTCCGTCCCTGTCGGCGATATCGGCGATCAGCCGGTCGATGACCAGCTGCTGCAGCGCCTCGTAGCGCGCGAACGGATCATCATCATGCCGCACCTGGAACAAAAGATCGCCGCTGCGGCGCGCGATATCGAGCGTCACCGGCGCGGAAAAGCCGCGGTTGATCGACAACACCGGCGGGCGGTCGAAGCCGGTAAAGCTGACGCTCTGCTCGGCTTGCGACAGCATCACCAGTTCCTCGCCGCGATGCGCCTTCATGTCGCGGTCGATCAATGCGGTGCGCAACGGGATCGGCATCAGCGGCTTGTCGCTCTGGCCCGGCGTCGGTGCGAACTGCTGGCGCAGATGCAGCGTGGCGGTGGCGGTGTCGGCGTCATGCTCGAGCCGCGCCTGCACCTGCGGCGTTCCCGCCTGCTCGTACCAGCGGCGGAACTGGGAAAGGTCGAGCCCGGCGCCGTCCTCCATCGCGCGGACAAAATCCTCGCAGGTCGCAGCCTCGCCATCATGCCGCTGGAAATACAGGTCGCACCCGGCGCGAAACCGCTCGGGCCCTGCCATCGTCGCCATCATGCGGATAACCTCGGCGCCCTTGTTGTAGATCGTCGAGGTGTAGAAGTTGCTGATCTCCATATAGCTGTCGGGCCGGATCGGGTGCGCCAAGGGCCCTGCATCCTCGGGAAACTGCGCCGCGCGCAGCATGCGCACATCCTCGATCCGCTTGACCGCCTCGGATCCCATATCGGCGGAGAAGCACTGGTCGCGATAGACGGTGAAGCCTTCCTTGAGGCTCAATTGGAACCAGTCGCGGCAGGTGACGCGGTTGCCCGACCAGTTGTGGAAATATTCGTGCGCGACCACGCCCTCGATCGCGTCGTAATCATAATCGGTCGCGGTGTCGGGGTCGGCGAGGATGTAGCGCGAATTGAAGATGTTGAGGCCCTTGTTCTCCATCGCCCCCATGTTGAAATCGCTGACCGCGACGATGTTGAACACCGGCAGATCGTATTCGAGGCCATAAACCTGCTCGTCCCACGCCATCGAGGCCTTGAGCGCCTGCATCGCGTGCGCGGTGCGGCCCTCGTCGCCGGCGCGGACATAGATGGCGAGGTCGACCGGCGTTCCCGACTTGGTGGTGAAATGATCGCGGGTCGCGACCAGATCGCCTGCCACCAAGGCGAACAGATAGCTCGGCTTGGGGTGCGGATCGTGCCAGCGCGCATAGTGACGACCGTCTTCGAGATCGCCCGCATCGACCAGCGCGCCGTTGGCGAGCAGCACCGGGAAGCGCGTCTTGTCGGCGCGCAGCAGCACTTCGTACACCGCCATGTTGTCGGGCCGGTCGACGAACGGGATGATCCGGCGGAAGCCCTCGGCCTCGCACTGGGTGCACAGCATGCCGTTGGAGGCGAACAGCCCCATCAGCTGGGTGTTGGTATCGGGCGCGATCTGCGTGGTGATGTGCACGGTGGCGTTGGGTGCGGAGACATCGACCGCGATGGTGTCGCCTTCCTGGCGCCAGTTCGCTGCCACGCCATCGATGGTGAGCGTCAGCGGCAGCGCGCCGTCGCAATCGAGCCTGAGCGGCTGGTCATGATCGCCATTGCGCTCGATCTGAAGCGTCGCGGATACCTGCGTGGCGGACAGATCGAGGTCGAACTCGAGCGCGACCGTCCGCACCCACCAGTCGGGCGGCCGGTAATCGGCGCGGCGGATAACCTGGGGTTCTGCTATTGCCGGGGTGGCGGTTGCGGTCTGGATGTCTGCCATGGTGTGACCCTAATGCGGGGGCGGGGATTGCACAATGATGGGAGTGCGCGTCGACACCTATGCGCATGCGTCCCTCGACTTCGCTCGGGAACGCGGAAAAGGTGGCGCAAATCACCCCCACCCGTCATTCCCGCGAACGCGGGAATCCCGCTTTTGTGCGACCGTGGCCAGGAAGCGGGACCCCCGCGTTCGCGGGGGTGACGAGAGAACGGGTTGATTGGAGGCCACGCAAGGGTAGTGTTCCCGCATGAACACCCTCTTCATTTTCGGCATGGGCTACACCGCCTCGCACCTCGCCCGGCGTCTTCGCGCGCAAGGCTGGCAGGTC
Organism: Blastomonas sp.; assembly: GCF_030373265.1. Lineage (GTDB taxonomy): Bacteria > Pseudomonadota > Alphaproteobacteria > Sphingomonadales > Sphingomonadaceae > Blastomonas. The sequence goes on along the minus strand of NZ_JAUCZC010000021.1, from coordinate 23,965 downwards.
CACGGCACCGGGCGCGGCGGAGACGCGGACTTTGCCGATGCCGCCGCGGTCCACGCCGCGCTGGCCGCCGCGACCCATATCCTCTCGAGCGTCCCCCCCGACCGCGCGACCGGCGCGGACCCGGTGCTCAGCGCCTATGCCGACGCGATGCGTGCCGCGCCCGCGCGCTGGATCGGCTATCTGTCGTCCACCGGAGTCTATGGCAATGCGCGCGGCGCGTGGGTCGATGAAGGCGCGGTGGTCGGTACCGGGCGGCGCAACGCGCGCACCCAGGCCGATCTCGACTGGCAGGCGCTCGATGACCGAGTCCATGTGCTGCGGCTTCCGGGGATTTACGGTCCCGGCCGCAGCGCGCTCGACCGGGTGCGCGAGGGCAACGCCAAGCGCATCGACCTGCCCGGCCAGGTGTTCAGCCGGGTGCATGTCGAGGATATCGCCGGCGGGGTGATCGCGTCGTTCGCCGGGCCGCCGGGGGTGTACAATCTGGGCGATGATCTGCCCTGCTCGCAGAACCGGGTGATCGAGGCCGCGTGCCGGTTGCTGGCCGTGCCCCCGCCGCCGCTGCAGACGCTCGAACAGGCGAACCTCTCGCCGATGGCGCTGGGCTTCTACGCCGAAAACCGCCGCGTCGCGAACGGCAAGGCGAAAAGGCTGCTGGGCTGGGCGTTGCGCTATCCGGATTACGAGGCCGGGCTGGCGGGGATCTTGGCGGGGGAGTGACCGCTCTCTCCCCTCCCGCTTGCGGGAGGGGTGGCCGCAGGCCGGGGTGGGCGCGAGCCGCAGGCGAGCGGTGCGCGCCATCCTTTACAGGCCCACCCCGCGCGGCAAGCCGCGCTGCCCCTCCCGCAAGCGGGAGGGGAGAGGAATTGCACGTTTCGCCTCTCCCTTGATGGGAGAGGTGCCCCTATTCGCCTCTCCCTTGATGGGAGAGGCAGCGAGACTTGGCAGCTTGCTGCCTAGTCGCAGCGGTGAGGGTGAGGGTTCGGCTGGGTGCAACAGCGCAACGGCGCGCCCCCAGCTCAATCCGGAGAGATCACCCCCACCCAACCCTCCCCCATCGAGGGGGAGGGCTTTGAAGGCTCACTCCGCTGTCAGTGGCCTTGCCAGCAGCGCGGCCACCGCCGCGCCCGCTGCGACCTCGCCCGCGAGCAGCGCGCACACCGTGTCGACGATCGGCATCGCCACGCCGCGGTCGCGCGCCACGCGTTGCAGCACCGGTGCGGTAAACGCGCCTTCGGCGACGGTTGCGCGGTCGGCGAGCACTTCGGAGGCGTTGCGGCCCTCGCCCAGCGCCTTGCCCAGCGAGAAGTTGCGCGAGCTGACCGACGAGCAGGTCAGCACCAGATCGCCCAGCCCCGACAGCCCCGACAGCGTCTCCGCCTGCGCCCCGCAGGCGAGGCCGAAGCGGGTCATCTCGGCAAAGCCGCGCGCGATCAGCGCGGCGCGGGCGTTTTGCCCCAGCCCAAGCCCGTCGACCACGCCGCAGGCGATCGCGAGCACGTTCTTGACCGCGCCGCCGATCTCGGCGCCGGTGATGTCGGTGGTGAAATAGGGGCGGAAGGCCGGGCGCGCGATCTGCGGCGCGATGCGGTCCCATTGCGCTTCGTCCTCGCACGCCAACGTCACCGCAGTGGGCTGGCCGTTGGCGACCTCGTGCGCAAAGGTCGGGCCGGAGAGCACGGCAAGCGGGCGACCGGGCGCTGCGGCGCGCGCGGCATCCACCATCAGATCGCCGGTCGCTTCCTCGATGCCCTTGCAGCACAACGCCAGATCGGCATCGCCCGGGGGCAGTCCCGCCAGCACGCGGCGCATATGCTGCGCGGGCGTCACCACCAGCAGCAGCGGGCAATCGGCCAGAGCGGCAAGATCGCCCGTCGCGCGGATCGCTGGGTTCAGCGCAATGCTGGAAAGATAGGCGCTGTTGCGGTGCCGCGTGTTGATCTCCTCGACCACCGCGGGCTCGAACGCCCAGAGCAGCACGGCGCGGCCGTCGCTCGCCAGCATCTGCGCCAGCGCGGTGCCCCATGCGCCGCCGCCGATCACGCCGATGGTCGGTTTGTCCTCGCTCATGCCTTCACTCCTGCCCCGCGCGCGGTTTCCGCCAGAGGATCGAGCGGCCAGCGCGGCCGCGCGGCGATGTCCAGCGGATCGGTCAGCCCCAGCGCAAACCGCTCCGCGCCCGCCCAGCCGATCATCGCGGCATTGTCGGTGCACAGCCACAAGGGCGGCGCGACAAAACCCATATCGTGCCGCGCGGCGAGCGCCTCGAGCGCCGAACGGATCGCGCCGTTTGCGGCCACCCCGCCTGCGACGACAAGCGTGCGAGGCTTTGTACCCTCTCCGACCGATGCAGACAGCGCCTTCTCCAACCTATCAACCAAGCAGTCCACCACCGCCGCCTGAAAGCTCGCGGCGATATCCTCGGGCCGATAGTTGCCCGATTGCGCCGCGCGCAGCACCGCGCTTTTCAGGCCCGCGAACGAGAAATGCGGCTCGGCGCTCCCCAGCAACGGCCGGGGCAGCGGCACCGCTTTGGCATCGCCGGTCTTGGCCAGCGCCTCGACCTTGGGTCCGCCGGGATAGCCCAGCCCCAGGATCTTGGCGGTCTTGTCGAACGCTTCGCCTGCGGCATCGTCGATCGTTGTCGCCAGCCGGCGATACTGGCCGACGCCGTCGACCCGCAAAATCTGGCAATGCCCGCCCGAAACCAGCAGCAGCAGATAGGGGAACTCGAGGCTCGCATCGGCGAGCCGCGGCGAAAGCGCATGGCCTTCGAGATGGTTGACCGCGATCAGCGGCTTGCCCGCCGCCATCGCCAGCGCCTTGGCGGTAACCAGCCCGACCATCACGCCGCCGATCAGCCCGGGACCCGCCGTGGCGGCGACCGCATCGACATCGTCGAGCGTCATCCCTGCGTCCTTGAGCGCGGCTGCGATCAGCGGGGTGAGTATCTGGACGTGTGCGCGCGCCGCGATCTCGGGCACCACGCCGCCATAAGGCCGGTGCGCGTCTTCCTGCCCCGCCAGCCGGTGCGCCAGGATGCTGCGATCGGAGCCGATCAGTGCGGCCGCGCTTTCATCGCAGCTCGATTCGATGCCGAGGATGATTGCCATGGGGCTTTCCCTTATCGCTATTGGCCGCTAGCACAAGGTGCATGGGAGAGACATTGCACCCCGGCGCCCGCGCCGACCTGCCCGAAGGCATCGCCGAAATCCTCGCCGACCGGCCGATCCGGCTGGGCACCCGTGCATCGCCGCTGGCGATGGCGCAGGCGCACATGACCGCCGCCGCGCTGCGCGCACGCTGGGGTCTGTCGGAGGATCAGGTCGAGCTGTCGCCGGTGGTGGCGAGCGGCGACAAGATCACCGATCGCCCGCTTGCCGATGTCGGCGGCAAGGCACTTTGGACGCGCGAGCTCGACTGGTCGCTGGGCGGCGGCACGATCGATCTGTCGGTGCATTCGATGAAGGATGTCGAGACGATCCGCCCCGAAGCCTTCGTTCTCGCCGCGATGCTGCCGCGCGCCGATGTGCGCGATGTGCTGCTGGGCGCGACCAGCATCGAGGCGCTGCCGCACGGCGCGCGCTTCGGCACCAGCTCGCCGCGCCGCGCCGCGCAGATCCGCCAGATCCGGCCCGATGTCGTGCCGGTGCTGTTCCGCGGCAACGTCGCCACCCGCATCGGCAAACTGCAGAGCGGCGAAGCCGACGCGACCTTGCTCGCTGCCGCCGGGCTCGACCGGCTGGGCGAGACGCTGCCCGGCATCGCCTCGGTGCGGCTCGAGACCGATGTCTGGCTGCCCGCGCCTTCGCAGGGCGCGGTCGGGATAGAGGTGCGCCGCGACGATGACCCGATGCGCGCGCTGATCGGCGGGATCGACGATGCGCCGACATCGGCGTGCGTGATGGCCGAACGCGCGCTGCTCGAGGCGCTGGGCGGCGATTGCCATTCGGCGATCGCGGCGCTGGCGCGGATTGCGGGCACGACGATCCATCTGCGCTCGGTGCTGTATTCGGAGGACGGCGCGCAGCATGTCGCGGGCGAGATAACCTTTGCCGCAGACGATCCCGGCGCGCCGGCACAGCTCGCCGCCGATCTGCTGGCCCGAGCCCCCGAAACCATCACGCGGCTGTTCCGGGCAGGCTGATGACGTTGCCGAGGATCATTGTGCTGCGCCCTCAGCCCGGCGCGACCGCGACCGCGCAAGCCTTGCGCGCCGCCGGGCATGATCCGCTGGTAACGCCGCTGTTCGCCATCGAGCAGGTCGCCTGGACGCCTGCGGATCCATCGGCCTATGACGCGCTGCTGGTCGGCAGCGCCAATGTCTTTCGCCATGGCGGCCCGGCGCTGGCGGATCTCAAGGACATTCCCGTCTATGCCGTCGGCGGCAAGACCGCGCGGATGGCGCTGGACCTGGGTTTCCGGGTGCGCGGCCAGGGGCAGGGCGGGCTTGCCGCCTTGCTGCCGATGCTGGCCGACGACGGACACCTGCACATCCTGCGGCTGGCGGGCGAGGATCGCGTCGACCTGCCCGACAGCCGCCTCGCGATCGATACCCGCATCGTCTACCGCTCGCGCGCGCTGCCGATGCCCGATGCCCTGCGCGATGCGCTGGAGGACCGCTGCGTCGTCCTGCTGCATTCGGCGCGCGCAGCGGCGCATTTCGCGGCGCTGGTCGATGCGGCCGGGCTGGACCGCAGCCGGATCAGCCTTGCGCTGTTCGCGCCGGCATTGGTCGACGCGGCAGGCGAGGGCTGGGCCGCGGTGCGGGTTGCGTCCGCCACCGACGACCGGGCATTGCTGGACGTGGCGGACGCCCTGTGCCAGCATGATCTGCGCAATCACCAACCGGAGACATGATGACCCCCGAGACCCACCGCCCGGGCCAATCCTCGTCAGGGGCCAGCGGCCGGACCTTGCTGCTGCTGCTGGCGCTTGCCTTTGTCGGCGGCGCGATCCTGTCGGGTTGGCTGATCACCCGATCGGGCTGGTTCGGCGATGCTCCGGCGGCGCCCGTGCAGACCGCGCTAGACCCGAATGTGATCATGGCCGATCCGGCCAATCCCGGGGTCGGCGATCCGCCGCCGATGATGCCGGGCGGAATGCTCGGCGGTCCGCCGCCCTCGCGCGCGCTCGACGTTCGCGTCGCGGAACTCGAGAACCGCCTGTCGCTGATCAACGTGCAGGCGCAGGAGGCTTCGGGCAATGCCGGGCGTGCCGAAGGGCTGTTGATCGCGTTCGCTGCGCGGCGCGCGCTCGATCGCGCGTCGGCCTTGGGATATCTCGAAGGGCAGTTGCAGCTCCGCTTCGGCGCGGCCCAGCCCAATGCGGTCGCCACCATCGTGCGCGCCGCGCGCAATCCTGTCACGATGGACCAGTTGCGCACCCAGCTCGAGGAGATCGGACCCTCGATCGTCTCGGGCCGTGCTGACGATGAAGGCTTCTGGGATGCGCTGCAGCGCGAGGCCAGCGAGCTGTTCGTGGTCGAGCAGCAGGGCAGCCAATCGCAGACGCCCTCGCAGCGGCTGCAGCGCGCCAAACGCTATCTCGAGGCCGGACGCGTCGAGGCGGCGTTGGGCGAGATCGAGCGGCTGCCCGGGCGCAACAAGGCTGCCGACTGGCTGGCCAAGGCGCGAGTCTATGCCGAAGCGCGCCGTGCGCTCGATATCATCGAGAGCGCCGCCATTCTTGAGCCGCGCGGGCTGCGCGATGCCGCTGGCCAGCCGATCGAGCAGGCCTCGCCGCTGGCACCCAAACCGCCTGCGAATTAGGCCATGACCGCCATCGCGATGCCCGTTGCCGTGGTGCTGGCTGGCGGCCGGTCGCGCCGCATGCAGGGCCCCGACAAGGCGCTCGCGATGATTGCAGGCGAGCGGATGATCGATCGGGTGCTGCGCCGCATGCGCCCGCAGGTGGCCGAGCTGCTGCTGTCCGCGCCGCAGGATTATGGCACCGGATGCACCGCGATTCCGGATCTTTCCGATGGCCCCGCAGGACCCATGGGCGCGATACGAGCGGTAGCCCATGCGCTGTGCGTGCGCGGGATAGAGGCGTTCGTGACCGTGCCGGTCGATGCGCCGTTCGTCCCGCTCGATCTGGTCGACCGGCTGACCGCATCCGGGCCGATGGCGATGGCGCGCACCCAGGATGGCTGGCAGCCCGTTTTCGCGCTGTGGCAGGGCCCTGCGGTGCTGGCCGCGCTGACGCCCGCACGGTGCAGCGAGAAATGGTCGTTGCGCCGGTTGGCCCAAGAGCTTGGTGCTGCGGCAGTCGACTTTGACGGGGGGCAGGCGCTGATGAACGTCAACACGCCCGAAGACCTCGCGCTGGCGCAGCAGATCGCCGCTCGCGATGCCTGTCCGGAACAGCAGCCGTGACCCCGGGGCGAAACGCCTTGGCGCATCGGGCGGGACACGATATTCAGCAACGCGAAAGCCGGATGCTGCAAAACGCGGCGCTTTGCTGCTGCGCGGCTAGACACGGCGTGGCGGGGATGAGCGTGACGGGATGATGGGGGCCGATTGCACATGGCGGTGAAGAACAAGGGTGGCAGGGCCCAGCCCGCAAGCGGCCCGCGCCTGTGGTTCTGGCGGACTGTCAAGATAGGGTCGGCTGTCGCGCTGGTCGGGCTGATCGGTTTGATCGTCGCGGTGATGACCGTGATGGGATCGCTGCCCAGCTTTCAGGACATGAAGTCCTCGCCCAACGGCCAGATGATCCTGGTCAAGGCCGCCGACGGCACCGAGATCATGCAGCTTGGCCCCAGTTTCGGCGAGTGGCTGGATATCGAGGACATTCCCGATGTGATGAAGGACGCTATGGTCTCGGTCGAGGACCGCCGCTACGCCTATCACCCCGGCGTCGACCCGATCGGCATCGGCCGCGCGATCTACAACTCGGTCGCAGGCGGCGGCCGGGTGCGCGCGACATCGACGATCACCCAGCAGCTGGCGCGCAACGTGTTCCTCAGCAACAGCCGCTCGTACACTCGCAAGATCCGCGAAGGCGTGCTGGCGCTGGCGCTGGAGCGCAAGTTCAGCAAGGACCAGATCCTCGAGCTTTACCTCAACAAGGTCTATTTCGGCGGTGGCGCCTATGGCGTCGATTCGGCCGCGCGCAAGTTCTTCAACCATGACGGCACCGACCTGTCGCTGGCCGAGGCCGCGATCATCGCCGGGCTGGTCAAGGCGCCGTCGCGCTATTCGCCCACCGCCGATACCGAGGCGGCACTGGGCCGCGCCGGCGTCGTGCTCGCGGTGATGCAGGACGTCGGCACGATCACGCCGGCGCAGGCCGCAGGCGCCGACCTGCAGGGCGTGGAATTCGCCGCCGAGAAGGGGCAGAACTCGGTGCGCTATTTCACCGACTGGGCGCTGCCGCAGCTCGACACGCTGATCGACGACAATGGCGAGCCGATCGTGGTGTGGACCACGCTCGATCTCGCCATGCAGCGCGCGGGCACCGAGGCGATCCAGGCCAATGTGCCGCGCGGAACCCAGGGCGCCTTGGTCTCGCTCGACCGCGATGGCGCGGTGCGCGCGATGGTCGGCGGCACCGATTACGTCACCTCCAACTACAACCGCGCCACCAGCGCGCTCCGCCAGCCGGGATCGGCCTGGAAGCTGTTCGTCTATCTCGCGGCGCTCGAATCGGGCTACACCCCCGAGGATATCGTCACCGATGCACCCGTGACTATCGGCGGCTGGAGCCCCCGCAACAGCGGCGGCAGCTATGCCGGCGACATCACGCTGCGCACCGCGTTCGCCTATTCGAAGAACACCGTTGCCGCACGGATCGGCGAGGATGTCGGCACCAGCACGATCGCCAACATGGCGCGCCGCTTCGGCATCACCACGCCGATCACGACCCTGCCCTCGATGGTGCTGGGATCGTCCGAGGTGCGCGTGATCGACATGGTGCGCGCCTTTGCCGGTGTCAGCTCGGGCGGGGTCGCGATTGCGCCTTATGGCATCACCAAGGTCACCACCAGCGACGGCGAGGTGCTCTACCAGCACGAAGCGGACATGAGCCAGGTGCTCGTGCCGCCGCACGTCACCGCAGGCATGACCGACCTGTTGCAGACCGCGGTCAACGTCGGCACCGGCCGCGCCGCGCAGATCGGACGCCCGGTGGCGGGCAAGACCGGTACCACCAACAGCAACAAGGACGGCTGGTTCCTCGGCTTTTCCAGCGGCATCACCACCGGCGTGTGGATGGGCCGCGACGATGCACGGGCGGTCGGCGGACTGCAGGGCGGCACCGCGCCCGCGCGGGCGTTCGCGCAGTACATGCGGGTCGCGGTGGCCAAGCGCAAGGTCGAGCCGTTCGATACCGAGCTGGTGCTGCCGGAGTGGCAGCTCGAGCCCGATGACGAGGCCTATTTCGGCTCGCCCGACGACGTGATCTTCATCGACGAGAACGGCAACCCGATCGAGCAGGGCCGTGGCCCCGACGTGCCCGACCCGTTCGCGCCGCCGCCTCTGCAGCAGCCCGAGCAGCTCGACGACAACTTCATCGACCGGGCTTTGGGTCGCGATTCCGCCCCGCAGCGCCCGCAGACCCGCCAGGCCGAACCCCGCCCGCCGGTGCGCAGGCCACCGCCTGCACCCAATCCGCAGGACCAGCGCGTCGCGCCGGTGCTGCGCGATGACGAGGGTCAGTGAGGTTTCGCGCCGAGCGCCTGAGTCCGAAGAGCGATGGTGAGCGCCGCCAGCGGCTGAAACAGAGTGGATCGCGGACACTGACCCGCGTCGCCAGCCCGGACCTGATCCGGGCCCCAGTGGCCTATTGGGCAGCGTTGTGCGGGAACCCCTGGGTCCCGCGTCAAGCCCGGGATGACGGAAAAGGCAACGGCGGCGCTGTGATCGTTGGCTGACAGTCAGCCTTTTCCCGGCAGGGCTGATCCGATGGGCCGCAGAAGTTGCCCGAGGGGAGAGCCGCTTGCCTGCGCAGGCAGGCACCCACCCGCTACCCTCGCACCTTGCACCGCGGTCAGGAGATGGGCCCCTTGCCTGCGCAGGGGACCGGGTGTCTTTCGCTGTCCAGGCGGAGTTGGATGAGGGTGGGGCAGTGTCAGAGCAGCGCTGGCGTTGCTGCCCCCTCTCCCAGCTACGACTAGGCAGCAGGCTGCCAAGTCTGCGCAACCCTCTCCCTTGGAGGGGAGAGGGGTTCTTGGCGCGCGTCCACCCCCAAACGCAATCCGGCCCGGAAGCTTTCACTTCCGGGCCGGATCGGTTGTCTGCGGTGAGGAGGCGAAGCTTAGTGCTTCACGCCCGCCCACACGTTGCGATAGGCCATATAGCCAAGGCCGGTCGCGATGATCAGGAAGATCAGTACGGCCCAGCCGGTCTGGTGGCGCTTTTCCAGCGTGGGCTCTGCGGTCCACACCAGGAACGCCGAAACGTCCTTGGCCATCTGGTCGCGGGTGGCTTCGGTGCCATCCGAGTAGGTGACGATGCCGTCGCCGCCCAGCGGGTTGGCCATCGCGATGTTCAGGTTCGCGAAGTACGGGTTATAGTTGAGGCCCGGTCCCGGCATCGAATCGGGGAAGCGCTGGGCGAGTTCCGCCGGCGGCTCCTGATAGCCGGTGAGCAGCGAGTAGATATACGCCGCTCCGCCATGACGCGCCTTGGTGATCAGCGAAAGATCCGGCGGCAGGGCGTTGTTGTTGGCCGCGCGCGCGGCGGTTTCGTTGGCATGCGGCGCAGGCAGCATGTCGGCGGGCAGCGACGCGCGGGTCGTGGCTTCACCGGTTGCCGGATCGATCGACGGGGTCTGGATCGGCCAGTTGGCGGCGATCGCCTTGACCTCGTCCTCGGTATAGCCAAGCTCACCCAGGTTGCGGAAGGCCACCAGACGCATCGAGTGGCAGGCCGCGCACACTTCCTTGTAGACCTGGAAGCCGCGCTGCAGCTGCTGACGGTCGAACTTGCCCATCGGGCCATCGCTGCTCAGCGAGAGCTTTTTGGGGTGAAGGTGAAAGGCATGCTCTGCGGTTTCCTGCGGCGGCTCGCTGATATAGGCGGCGGCGCCCACACCGAACGAGACGATGAGCCAGCCGCTGAAGAACAGCCCCACCAAAAATGCACCAATACGAATCATGTCGAACGACTTTCCTTCTAGCGTCTGGCTTTATTCGGCGGGCTGCAGCGCGGGGCCGCCAGCGGTGCCGATGCTGTCCTTGCCGAGCACCGAATCGGTGATCGAGAAGGGCAGCGGCTTGGGCTTTTCGATCTTCGAGATGATCGGCAGGATGATCAGGAAGTGGGCGAAGTAGTAAGCCGAAGCCAGCTGGCTCATCATCACGAACGGCTCTTCAGCCGGCGCACCGCCCAGATAGCCGAGCAGCAGCACGTCCAGCACCAGGATCGCGAAGAAGATCTTGAACAGCGGACGATAGTTGCCCGAACGCACCGGCGAACGGTCCAGCCAGGGCAGGAAGAACAGCAGCAGGATCGAGGCGAACATCGCCAGCACACCCAGCAGCTTGGCAGGCACGATGAAGAAGTCGAAGGTGAAGGCGCGCAGGATCGCGTAGAACGGCCAGAAATACCATTCGGGAACGATATGTGCGGGCGTCGAGAGCGGGTTGGCGGGGATGTAGTTGTCCGCATGGCCCAGATAGTTCGGCGCGAAGAACAGCACCGAGCAGAACAGGATCAGGAACACGCCGAGGCCGAAGCCGTCCTTTGCGGTGTAATAGGGGTGGAACGGCACGGTGTCCGATTCGGTCTTCACTTCCACGCCGGTGGGGTTGGAAGATCCCGGAATGTGCAGCGCCCAGATGTGCAGGATAACGACACCGGCAATCACGAACGGCAGCAGATAGTGCAGCGAGAAGAAGCGGTTGAGCGCGGCGTTGTCCGGCGCAAAGCCGCCCAGCAGCCAGGTCTGGATCGGCTCGCCGACCAGGGGGATCGCGCCGAACAGGCCGGTGATCACCTTGGCACCCCAGAAGCTCATCTGGCCCCAGGGAAGCACATAGCCCATGAACGCGGTCGCCATCATCAGCAGGAAGATGACCAGGCCGAGCAGCCAGATCATTTCGCGCGGCGCCTTGTACGAGCTGAAATACAGCCCGCGGAAGATATGGATGTACACGACAATGAAGAAGAAGCTGGCGCCGTTGGCATGCGCGTAGCGCAGCATCCAGCCCCAGTTGACATTGCGCATGATGTGTTCGGTGGAATCAAACGCGACCAAGGCGTTGGGCGCATAGTGCATCGCCATGATGATGCCGGTGACGATCTGCATCACCAATGCGATCCCGGCGAGCACGCCGAAGTTCCAGAAGTAGTTCAGGTTGCGCGGAACCGGATAGCCGGCGCCGATGGCGCCATACACCAGCCGCGGCAGCGGCAGGCGTTGATCCAGCCATTTGGTCAGATCGGTCTTCGGTTCGTAATGCTTGGCCCAGGAAAAGCTCATAATTTATGCTCCTCAACCGATCTTGATGACTGTGTCAGACAGGAACGAAAACTCGGGCACCAACAGGTTGGTCGGCGCCGGGCCTTTGCGAATGCGTCCTGCGGTATCGTAATGCGAACCGTGGCAAGGGCAGAAATAGCCGCCGAACTCGCCCTTCACTTCGCCCTGTGCCGCGCCCAGCGGCACGCAGCCCAGATGGGTGCATACGCCCAGCGTCACCAGCCAGTTGGTCTTGCCATCGACCGTGCGGTCGGCCAGCGACTGCGGGTCGCGCAGCGCGTCGACCGAAACACCCTCGGCGTCGGTGATTTCGGCCGGCGTCAGGTTGCGGATGAACACCGGTTGCTTGCGCCACACGGTCTTGATCGTCTGTCCCGGCGCGATGGCCGAGATGTCGACCTCGGTAGAGGCCTGCGCCAGAACGTCCTTGCTGGGCGCCATCTGCGTGATCAGCGGGATAAGTACCGTGGCTGCGCCAACACCCGCAAAGCTGACCGCTGCGATGTTGATGAAGTCGCGGCGGCGAACCCCGTCGGACTCGACGGCTGCGCTGCCGTCTTGATTGATCGTGACTTGTTCTGCCATGTCGCTAACCTGACCCTCAAGCTATTGAAAAAAGTTGATTAATTTCCGATGCTGGAAGCGGCATGGCACGGCTTCGCCCCTGGCCCGTCCGCATGATTGCGGGCCTGATAGACGCAAAACCGTCATTTTGCCAACAACGAAATTGGCGCGCCGCAGCATAGTTTATCTGAATGATGGCTGATGCGGCGGGCAAATTTGCTCTTCCGGTCGATCGCCCGCGTGACTTGGCCGCGCGGGTTGCTAAAGCGGCACGATGCGTATCGCCCTTTTCCAACCCGACATTGCCGGAAACGTCGGCGCCATCCTGCGGCTGGGCGCCTGCATGGCGGTCCCGGTCGAGATCATCGAGCCATGCGGTTTCGTGTTCGACGACAAAAGGCTCAAACGCGCGGCGATGGATTACGGCCCGCTCGCCGAAATGCGCCGCCATGCCGATTGGGAAGCGTTCCAGGCGTTCCGCAAGGACCTGGGGGCGCGGCTGGTGCTGATGAGCGCGCATGCGCCTGCCAGCATCTATCGTACCGAGTTTGGCGAAAACGACATCCTGCTGATGGGGTCCGAAGGCGCCGGGGTTCCGGCGCATGTGCGCGATGCCTGCGAGCTTGCCACCACCATTCCGATGGCGCCGGGACTGCGCTCGCTCAACATATCGGTCGCAACCGGGATTGCGCTTGGCGAGGCGCTGCGGCAGACACGGCATCTGGGCGGAGCATGAACGCAGCCGCCCGTACAGGGGAGCGCGATGACCGATTGGACCGAACAAAGACTGGCAGCGCGGGGCTGGTTTGAAAGCCTGCGCGATGCGATCTGCGCCGAATTCACCGCGATCGAGCGCGAAGCGGGCTCGGACGCCGAGTTCGATTATGCCGCCTGGGACCGCACCGAGCCCGATGGCTCGCATGGCGGCGGCGGGGTGCGCGGGCTGATCAAGGGCAAGGTGTTCGAAAAGGCAGGCGTCAACGTCTCGACCGTCGAGGGCCGGTTCAGCGAGGAGTTCGCCAAATCGATCAACGGCGCGGGCGAGGACCCGCGGTTCTTCGCCACCGGAATCAGCCTGGTCGCGCATATGTCCAATCCGCACGTGCCCGCGGTGCATATGAACACCCGTTTCCTTGTCACCACCAAGGCATGGTTCGGCGGTGGAGCCGATCTCAACCCGCCGCTGCCTTACGACCAAGATACGGACGATTTCCACGCGCGGATGCAGGCGGCGTGCGATGCGCACGATCCGGCCTATCACGCCAAGTTCAAGGCCTGGGCCGACGACTATTTCTTCATCCCGCACCGCGGTGTTCATCGCGGCGTCGGCGGCATCTTCTACGATCATCTCGAATGCACCGATGATGCGACGTTCGATGCGAACTTCGCGTTCACCCAGGATGTCGGGCGCGCCTTCCTCGATATCTTCCCCGCACTCGTGCGGCGGCGGATGGAGCAGGAATTCACCCCGGCCGAAAAACACCAGCAGCTCGTCTGGCGCGGGCGCTATGCCGAATTCAACCTGATTCACGATCGCGGCACATTGTTCGGGCTCAAGACCGGGGGCAACATCGATGCGATTCTGATGAGCCTGCCACCCGAAGCCGTGTGGGATTGATCCTGTGACGGTGGAGCGGCTCGATCATGTCAACATCATCGCGCAGGACCTGGCCGCGACCGCGCGCTTTTATGCCGAATTGCTCGACCTCGAGATCCGCGACGCGCCGCCGCCGCTGACCCCGGACACTGCGCAATGGGCGTATGACCGCAGCGGCCAGGCGGTGGTGCACATCAACAGCGTCGACTGCCCGCGTACCTTCCCGCGCGATGTCGCGCCGGGGCCGACCGGATCGATCCACCACATCGCCTTTCGCTGCGAGGGGTTCGAGGCGATGGAGCAGCGGCTGCAGGCGCGCGGCGCGGAGTATTCGATCAACGCGGTGACCGCGATCGGCCTCCAGCAGATCTTCACGCTCGACCCCAATGGCGTGCTGCTCGAGCTCAACTTCTTCGCTGGGTAACGATATCGGAGACGATGCCATGACCGCATATCCGCTTGACGTCCGACCGGTCCATCTGGGTCTGGGGGCCAAGGCCATCGTCCAGCCCGAGATGACCGGCGACATGGCATGGTATGCCGAATACGAGCGCCGCGCGGCCGCCGATGGCATCGAGGGCCGACTGGTCACCCAGTTCAGCTTCGATGCACCCTGGACGATGTGGGAAATGCACCCGGCAGGCGACGAGATGGTGCTGTGCACCGCGGGGCGGATGACGCTGCACCAGGAGCAGGCGGACGGCACGGTAACGACGCTGGAGCTCGGCCCCGGCGATTATGCGATCAACCCGCCGGGGGTATGGCACACCGCGGATGTCGAAGGCACCGCGACGGCGGTGTTCATCACCGCGGGTGCGGGTACGCAGCACAGGGCGCGGTGAATTCCAAATCCTCCCACAGCTCGCTGGGGGAGGGGGACCGTTCGCGCAGCGAATGGTGGAGGGGAAGCGAGATTGTGCTTCCCTTCCAGATTTGCACGCAGACGCTTCCCCTCCACCACTTCGTGGTCCCCCTCCCCGAGCAAGCTCGGGGAGGATTTAGGAGGCCCCATTGACAGCCGCACGGCTTGCCGCCAATCCGACCGGCCATGGCCAGCGCATCCGTCTCTCATTCTGACGCCCGTTTCGGGCTGGACCGCCGGGTGACGCTGCTCGGGCCGCTGCGGCTCGATTGCGGTGCGGCGCTGGCGCCGGTCGAGATCGCGTACGAAACCTATGGCAGCCTGAACGCCGCCAAGAGCAACGCGGTGCTGATCTGCCATGCTCTCACCGGCGACCAATATGTCGCCTCGACCCACCCGGTCACCGGCAAGCCCGGCTGGTGGATGCGTCTGGTCGGGCCAGAAAAACCGGTCGATCCGGCGCGCGACTTCATCATCTGTGCCAATGTCATCGGCAGCTGCATGGGCTCGTCGGGTCCGGCGACCGTTGATCCCGCGACCGGCACGCCCTGGGGCATGGATTTTCCGGTGCTGTCGATCGCCGACATGGTGCGCGCGCAGGCCTTGCTGCTCGATTATCTGGGTATAGACACACTTGCTGCGGTGATCGGCGGATCGATGGGCGGCATGCAGGCGCTGAGCTGGCCGGTGCTGTACCCCGACCGGGTCCGCGCTGCGTTGGTCATCGCCTCGACCGCGCGGCATTCGGCGCAGAACATCGCGTTCCACGAGGTCGGCCGTCAGGCGATCATGGCCGATCCGCGCTGGCGCAAGGGGTCGTATTACGCTGACGGCGATGTCCCGGCATCGGGGCTCGCGGTCGCGCGGATGGCGGCGCACATCACGTACCTGTCCGAAGCGGGCCTCACCGAAAAGTTCGGGCGCAGGTTGCAGGACAAGACCGGGGCAGATTGCGACGGCAGCAGCTTCGGCTTCGATGCCGATTTCCAGATCCAGAGCTATCTACGCCACCAGGGGATCAGCTTCGTCGACCGGTTCGATGCCAACAGCTATCTGTATATCACCCGCGCGATGGACTATTTCGATCTCGCTCTGCCCTTTGACGGCGTGCTGGCGAGCGCGTTCATGGGGACGAAGACGCGCTTTTGCCTGATCAGCTTCGACACCGACTGGCTCTACCCGACCGCCGAATCGCGCCGCATCGTCCATGCGCTCAACGCGGCCGGCGCGGAAGCCAGCTTCGTCGAACTGTCCTCGCCGTTCGGGCACGACGCGTTTCTGCTCGAATGCCCCGAGATGAACCGCATCGTCGATGGCTTCCTGCGCGCAGGAGCGACCAAGTGACCGGATTGCGCCCGGATCTGCGCATCATCGCCGACAACATCGCCGCGGGATCGCGGGTGCTCGATGTCGGCTGCGGCGACGGCGCGCTGATGGCGGCGCTGCGCGACAGCCGCCAGGTGCGCGCGCGCGGGCTCGAGCTCGATCCCGCCAATGTAAGCGCAGCGGTCACCCGTGGACTCTCGGTGATCCAGGGCGATGCCGACACCGATCTGGTCGATTACCCATCGGACAGCGTCGATTATGCGATCCTCAGCCAGACGCTGCAGACCGCGCGCGCGCCGCACAAGGTGCTCGAGGAGCTGCTGCGGATCGGACGCCAGGCGTTCGTCAGCTTTCCCAATTTCGCGCACTGGCGCATCCGGATGTCGCTGCTGACCCATGGCCGGATGCCGGTGACCCGGCTGATCCCCGAAGCCTGGTACGAAACCCCCAACATCCACCACGTCACCATCGACGATTTTCGCGAGCTGATCGCGCTGCGCGGCTGGACCTGCGATGGCGAATGGTTTTTGTCGGGTGACCAGCAGACCTCGCGCGGCATGGCCAATCTGCTCGCCGAGCACGCCGTGTTCCTGCTGCGGAGATAATCTACATGAAGATCGCGATCATCGGTGCCGGGCTGGCCGGGTTGTCTGCCGCGGCCGCGTTGCAGCGGGCAGGGCATGACATCGTCCTGTTCGACAAGGCGCGTGGACCCGGCGGACGCATGTCGACGCGCCGGGTCGAAACCGCGCAGGACATGGCGTTTTTCGATCATGGCGCGCAATATTTCACCGCGCGCGATGCGGACTTCGCCGCCGAGGTCGCGCGCTGGGAAGCGGCCGGCACTGCCGCGCGCTGGCCGGCAGCGGGCGACGATGCATGGGTCGGCACGCCGGGGATGAACGGAATCATCAAGGCGCTCGCGGCGGGTCACGATGTTCGCTGGAACTGCCGGATCGAGACCATCGCGCGCGATGGCACGCTTTGGCAGCTTGCGCATGCCGACGGCGTGGAGACCGCCGATGCGGTGATCGTCGCGGTTCCGGCGGAACAGGTCGGAGATCTTGTGGCCGCGCATCAGGCCGAATGGGCGGGACTTGCGCAGGCGACCAGGTCGCAGCCGTGCTGGACGGTCATGGCGGCGTTCGATGCGCGTGTGGAGTTTGCTGCCGACAGCCTGCGCAACTGCGGTGCGATCGGCTGGGCGGCGCGCAACAGCGCCAAGCCGGGTCGGTCGGGGCCCGAAAGCTGGGTGGTGCAAGGGTCGCCCGACTGGTCGGCGGAGCATCTTGAAGACGATGGCGACGCAGTGATCGCTCGGCTGCTGGCGGAACTCGCCGAAGCGGTCGGCGAAGGACTGCCCGGGATACTCGCGGTACAGGCGCACCGCTGGCGTTATGCGATGTCGGGCGCTGCGGGAAAGACGGCGTTGTGGGATGGATCGTTGCGGCTGGGGCTGTGCGGCGACTGGCTTATCGGCCCCCGGATCGAAAACGCCTGGGTCTCTGGCCGGGCGCTCGCGGGTCTTGCGGACCCGGATCGAACAGGCGCCTGATCAAACGATTGCGGCAGGCGCCAGGCTTGCGGCGATGAACATCGACGAGGTCACAATCGCCACCACAGCGGCGAACACCTGACCCTGGATGCTTTCAAAACCGGCGATAAACATTTGAACTTCCTTGAGATGGAACGGGGTTGAACAGGCGGGCGATCAGACGATCGTTCCGGGAGCGACGCTGGCTGCGATCAGGATGAACGAGGAGACCGAAGCGAGCAGGGTGGCGATGAGGTTCATGATAGTGGTCCTTGTCAGAAGAGTGGGTTTGAAGAAGGGTCAGACGATCATGCCGGGGAGAACGCTGGTGGCGATCAGGACGGCCGAGCAGATCGTGGCGAGAGCGGTTGCGAGAATGTTCATGATGGTGGTCCTTGTGTTTGAAGTCTGGGTTGGTCGGGGTGATCAGACGATCGCGCCGGGAACGACGCTGACGGCGATGAAGAAGCTGGAGCAGACGACAGCCAGGGCGGCGGCGAAGAGCTGGCTCTGAGCGGTGGTGAAGATGGTCATGGGAGAGGTCCTTTCTGGGTGTTTCTGGTGGTTCCGACCGGGTTGGCCGGAGATGCCAGAAGCATTGCACAGGGCGTGCCAGTTTGAAAAATGACGGTTTTACAGGCGCTTGGCCTCAGCGCTGTCGAGCAGCGAGATGAACAGATGCTGACAGTTGGGGAAATTTCCCATTAATCGGGATCGCTAGTGCGCGCAGCGTGCGGCGCCGGTCAGTCCGCTGCCTGGACCAGTCCCGAGCGCTCGGCTTCCGCCACCATCCGGCGGGTGAAGAACGGCGAAATGGCGAAGCGACTCAGGATGTCGGACGCTGGCGCGCCGGGGGAGACGCCCACCACCTTCTCGAGCGCTGCCCAGCTCGCGCGCGCCTGATCCATCCGCCCATTGGCGGCCAGCGCCAGCGCCTTGGCCAGCAGGAAATTGGGTTGGTCGGCCATGGCGGAGGAGTCCGCGCGCAGGGCCAGGTCCAGCGCCGCCTCGCTCTTGCCGTTGATCAGCCGGGCGGTGATCAGCGACGCGGTCTGGTACCCGCCGGGCTCGCTGTTCATCGCCATTGCGCGTTCGAGCACCTGCTCGGCCCCGCGCATATCGCCGCACGACAAGAGGAAGGTCCCGGCCAGTCCCAGCGTATCGGGCTCGAGCGGATTGCTCTCCACCGCGCGCCGGGCAAAGGCGATCGCCCGGGGGCAGTTGCCCCGCGCCAGCGCCGAGCGCGCGACCGCGATCTGCGCCAGCGACGAGCGGCCATCGAACTGCAAAGCCGCCTCCGCCATCGCGCGCCCGCGCTCCGAGGGCAGCAAAGGCGTCTGCCGGCCGGGCTGCGGGCTGGACAGCGCCATATAGGACAGGGCTTGCAGGAACAAAGGTTCGTCGGGATAGGCTTCGAGCGACCGGGTGAGGCAAGCTTCGAGCGCAACGCGCAGGGCCGGATCGCGCCGCTGGCGGAAGGCATCGTACTGGATCAGGCAAGGATAGCCCGGGCTCATGTCGTTGCCGAGCAGCTTGCGCTGGTGCTGCGCGATCAGGCCCCCCGACCGGGCGATGGCGGATATGCCGGCACCGATCGCCTGCTCGAAATCGGGTGCGCTCAGCGGACTGCCGATGCGGGGCAGTTCATAGGACCACAAGGTCGTGCCGGTAGCGACATGGCGCAGCGTGAGAAACAGCATCTGTGGCAGCGCGCCTTCCTGCCGTCCGCCACCGCGCAGCAGCAATTCATACTCGCGCGCGGTCTCGCGCGTGTCCCGTCCATCGTCATGCGCGCCCATGCTCACCGCCAGCATCTCGAAGCGCTGCAGGTGCATCTCGGCAATCTGCGCGGCGGTGACGAGGTCGTCATTGTAGGTTTCAGGCTGCGTGGTGATGGTAACATGCGCGATGTGCTGGCGCATGTCGCGCAGCGCGCCATCGCGCTCGTCCGCGCCGGTTCGGGCGACCAGCCAGACGGCATATAGCAGCGCCAGCAGCAGCAACGCCGGAACCGCCCAGATCAGCCAGCTTCGGTCGCTTGAGCGCGGCTGCACCGGGACAGCAGGGGGCATCGTCGCCGGCGTGCCGGTTGCAGGGGCGCTCGGCAGGGTCGGGCTCTCTGGCGCTGTTGCGCTATCGGCGACGGCAACCGGCTGCGAGTCTGCAGGCGCGGCAATGGTCTCGTCAGGCGGCAGCACGATCGGCTGCAGCTCGACATTGTAATGCCCCACCGGAATCGAAATGCGCAGCCGGCCGCCGGCCTGTTCGGGTGTCAGCGCCGCGTAATACAGGTCGAGCATCTTGCGCAGCCGGCCGACCTGGACCCGAGGATAGCTGTCGCTTTGCGGATCGAAACTGTCGTCCCGGCCCAATCCCTCGACGGCAATCTGATACGCCTTGAGCCGACCGCCATGCCCTTCCAGTGTCTGCCCCACCAGATATTCCAGCAGCCTGCGCAGCACCGGAGAGCGCAAGAACTCGGGTGATTGCAGGACCACCGCCAGCTCGCCGAGCAGCGCCGTTCTGTCGGGTTGTGCGCTCACCTGATTGCAGTCCCTTCGGGGTTGCCTGGTCACTCGTTGCGGATGAAGCGCCCTGGGACTTTTATCCTATCCGCTCGTGTCTGACCCCAAAGATATCCAGTCGCATGTAACTTTGCAAATGAAGGTGACATCAAAAAGGTCACTTTCCCCAAAAACTTCGCTTTCACGGTTACACAGGTTTCATTCGGCGATCCGCGAGTTTTTCTGTCAGAGGGCTTGGAACCTTGGGAGATCGACCCTATCGAGGCTGAACAATGCAATCCTTCCATACCGCGTCGCCCGCCCCGAGCGGAAAGCAGCCCGCCATGCGGCAGACGCTGGCGCGCTTTTTGCCCTATCTGTGGCCCGACGGCAGACCCGATCTCAAGCTGCGCATCTGCGGCGCGATGCTGATGGTGCTGCTGGGCAAGGCGGCGGTGCTGTCGATGCCTTTTGCCTACAAGGCCGCGATCGACAGCATGACGATCGATGGGACCACCATGGCCACCGCCGCGATCGTCGCGGTGCTGGCTTATGGCGCAGCGCGGCTGGGATCGGTGCTGTTCGACAATTTGCGCAACGTGGTGTTCGAACGCGTCGGGCAGGAGGCGACCCGGACGCTGGCGGAAAACGTGTTCGTCCAGCTGCACCGGCTGTCGCTGCGCTTCCATCTGGCACGGCGCACCGGCGAAGTGACCAAGGTCATCGAGCGCGGCACCAAGAGCATCGATGTGATGCTGTATTTCCTGCTGTTCAACATCGCGCCGACGGTGCTCGAACTGATCGCGGTGCTGGTGATCTTCTGGATCAATTTCGGCATCGGGCTGGTGCTGGCGACGGTCGGCATGGTCGCGCTGTATATCGGGTTCACGCGCATGGTCACGGACTGGCGCAACCATCTGCGCGAGACGATGAACACGCTCGACGGCCGCCAGCTTGGCCGCGCGGTCGATTCGCTGCTCAATTACGAGACGGTCAAATACTTCACCGCCGAAGAGCGCGAGGCCAAGCGCTATGGCGATGCCGCGCGGACCTACGCCAATGCCGCAGTCAAATCCGAAAACTCGCTGGCGCTGCTCAATGTCGGCCAGTCGCTGATCACCAACCTGATGATGGCCGGCGCGATGGCCTATACCATCTGGGGCTGGAGCGTCGGCCAGTTCACGGTCGGCGATCTGGTGCTGGTCAACACACTGCTGATGCAGCTGTTCCGCCCGCTCGATCTGCTCGGCATGGTCTATCGCACCATCCGCCAGGGGCTGGTCGACATGGCCGCGATGTTCGACCTGATCGACACGCCCGCCGAGATCGTCGACGTGCCCGGCGCGCCCGCGCTGAACAGCGCGCTGCCCTCGGTTGAGTTCGACAATGTCGATTTCGGTTATGATTCGGACCGCCAGATTCTGCACAAGCTCAGCTTCAAGGTGGAGCCGGGGCAGACGCTGGCGATCGTCGGGCCCTCGGGCGCGGGCAAGTCGACCATCGCGCGGCTCTTGTTCCGCTTCTACGACCCGCAGGGTGGGCGCGTGCTGATCGGCGGGCAGGACATCGCCAGGGTGACGCAGGCCTCGCTGCGCGCCGCTCTGGGTATCGTCCCGCAGGATACCGTGCTGTTCAACGACACCATCGGCTACAACATCGGCTATGGCCGCGAAGGCGCCAGCCAGGACGAGATCGTGCGCGCGGCGCACGGCGCGGCGATCGGGCATTTCATCGAGTCGCTGCCCAAGGGCTATGATACCGAGGTCGGCGAGCGCGGCTTGAAGCTGTCGGGGGGCGAGAAGCAGCGCGTCGCGATTGCCCGGACGCTGCTCAAGAACCCGCCGCTCACCATTTTCGACGAGGCGACATCGGCGCTCGACAGCGCGACCGAGGCCGAGATCCTGGGTACGCTGGGGTCGCTCGCGCAGGGCCGCACGACCTTGGTGATCGCGCACCGCTTGTCGACGGTCACCCATGCAGATACCATCATCGTGCTGGACAAGGGCCGCGTTGCCGAGCAGGGTTCGCACCGCGACCTGCTGCGCAAGGGCGGGCTGTATGCCGCGATGTGGCAACGCCAGGCACTCGAGCGCGAGAAGGAAGGGGCGCAGACGGTATGAACAGGTCGCTTGCCATTTCGCTCTCATCGTCGCTGGCGCTGGTCGCCACCCTAGCGCTTTCCGGGTGCAAGGATCGCAACCAGAGCGAGCGCTCACCGGTCCAGATGCCGCCGATCCTCGCGTCGCTGTCAGCTGCGCCCTCAGCCTCCGCCCCGATAGCCATGAAAGACCAGAGCATGTTCACGCCGTTGACCGACACCATCCAGGTTTCTCCGCAGATTTCGCTCGATCAGGTCGCCGCAGCGAAGGCGCAAGGGGTGACCATGATCATCAACAACCGTCCCGATGGCGAAGATCCCTCCGCGCCGCAGGGCGACGAGATTGCGGCGGCAGCCGCCGCTGCGGGGATTGATTATGTCGCGATTCCCATCACCCATGCCGGGTTTTCCGCGCCGCAGGTCGATGCGATGATCGCGGCGCTCGGCAAGGCAGAGGGCGATGGCGGCAAGGTGCTGGCCTATTGTCGTTCGGGAACGCGCTCGACATTGTTGTGGTCGCTCGCCCGCGCCAAGCAGGGCGCCAGCCCGGCCGAACTCAGCGACGTCGCGTCCAGCGCCGGCTACGACCTCACCCCGATCCGCCCGATGCTCGACGCGCTGTCGGGACGGACGGAGTAACCGCAAAAATCCTCCCCTGACAGGGGAGGGGGACCGCGCTGCGCAGCAGCGTGGTGGAGGGGCAGCGAGGCCAAGCCGCCCCAACAGCCATTTCACAATCCCGCTTCCCCTCCACCACCGACCTGCGGTCGGTGGTCCCCCTCCCCGAGACAAGCTCGGGGAGGATTGAAATGTCATGGTTAACCCTATCCTAACCCTGTTGTGACCATGTTTGCCCATTCCGCTGCGGCACATCCGCGCGCGGACACGGCAAGGAGAATGGGGCATGGCGAGCCATCCCGGCGCAGCATCCGGCAATTCCTCAGCGGCTTTGACGCTGGCGGAACTGCGCGAGTTCGCAAGTTTCGCACCCGGCGCGCAGCGTTACATCAAGCGCGCGCTCGATATCGGGCTGGCGCGCGAGGATGCGTTCAAGCGCTGGGCGCGCAATGCCGAGGAAACCGCCTCGATCCGCATGCATTATCTGGTCTATCAGGATCTCAAGCTGCTCCGCGGCAATGTCCCCGACGCGCCCAACGAAGACGGCTTCGAGCATTTCATGGCGCTGCTGGTCAGGCTGGCGGCGTTCGATCTGGCGCAGGGGCGGATCGAGAGCTTCTCGTCGTTCCGGTTCCTGTATGAGCGGCTGCTCGGCGCGGATGTCCGGCCCTGGCTGCCCTCGGCCTATTGCGCTGCGGCAGCCTTGCCGCAGATCCAGCCCGACCGGCGCAAGGTGCTGCTCCAGTCGATCAGCGAGGCCGCGGCCACCGCGCCCGGCTGGTCGCTGCGCGCGCCGGTGTTCTTCCCCGAATGGGTCGAATGGGTGAGCGGCGACGCCGCGCATTGAGGGTGCGGCTTAGTCGCCAAGGCTGCGCGCACGTCCCTCGACTTCGCTCGGGACAGACGGAGGAGGGGATACCCTCACCACAGTCCGTTGTCCCGAGCGAAGTCGAGGGACGTCGCGCCAACCGCAGTCAACTCGTCCCTACCAAAGCCCCCAGCACCACGCGCCGGTAGATCCGCGCGAGGGTGTCGAGATCTTCCACCGCCACCGCCTCATCCAGCTTGTGCATCGTCGCGTTGCACAGGCCGAACTCCACGACCGGGCAGATCCGCGACAGGAAGCGCGCGTCCGATGTGCCGCCGGTGGTGGAAAGCTCCGCCTCCAGCCCGGTTTCGGCGCGGATGGCGTCGGCGATCATCCCCGAAAGCTCGCCCGGCGGGGTGAGGAACGCCTCGCCCGATATCTTCGCCTCGACGCTGCCGCCCAACGCTTGCGCCACGCCGGTGATCAGCTCGGTCAACGACGCTCCGCTGTGCAGGTCGTTGAAGCGGATCGAAATCCGCGCCTCGGCGCCTGCGGGGATGACGTTGTGCGCCGGGTTGCCCACCGCCAGATCGGTGATCTCGATGTTGCTCGGCTGGAACCAGTCTG
>NZ_JAUCZC010000020.1 GCF_030373265.1 Blastomonas sp. | reverse complement strand
GTCCGCGATTAGCACTCTATCGGGGTGAGTGCTAACGAAGCGCTAGATAGCGGTCAGCGCGCAGCGGTCAAGTGGCGGGGCACGGAAATTTTTGCGTGGGCAGCGCAAACGCGGTAACCTCGCCACATTACGCGACGAACGGAAAGACGGGCAGGCGCAACACGCCATCTTCGCCGCCCGCCAGTGACTGTTGATCTACACCTGACCATATGAACCGAGAGGATGATCCGATGTCGAATTCCATGTTGACCCTGGGCGCCGCGGCTGCTGCCGTGCTCGCCGCTGCCACCGTTGCCGCCACGCCTGCTGCCGCGGCTGGCGAGAAAGAAAAATGCTACGGCGTTTCGCTGAAGGGCAAGAACGACTGCGCGGCAGGACCCGGCACCTCGTGCGCCGGAACCTCGACCATCGACTACCAGGGTGATGCCTGGAAATATGTCGCCAAGGGTGAATGCACCAAGATGGGCGGTTCGCTGGCTCCCATGAAGGGCGCCAAGAAACCTGCCCCGAAGAGCTGATCTCGACTCGATGAAGACCGGCCCGATGACGCTGCCCCCCAATACAGGCATCGGGCTCAAGCCGGCCCACTATCGCGATGTTCTGGAGCCCCAACCGGGTAGCGCCGCGCCTGCATGGGTAGAGGTGCACCCGCAGAACTATTTCGTCGATGGTGGGCCGCCCCATCGCTGGCTGACTGCAGTTGCAGAGCGGTTGCCGGTCAGCTTCCACAGCGTCGGCCTGTCGATCGGCACGGCCGATGGGCTGGATACAGACGAGCTCGATCAGCTCGCTGCTTTGTGCGACCGGTACGAGCCGGCAAGCGTGTCCGACCATCTCAGCTGGTCGGGCAACGGCGCTGACCGCTATCCCGATCTGCTTCCCATTGCCTATACCCGCACATCGCTCGACCATGTTTCGGCGCAAATCGGACGGGTTCAGGATCGCCTCAGACGCCCGCTCCTGATCGAGAACCCGTCGCGCTATCTGGCGTTCGCAAAGGACGAAATGGACGAGGTCGGCTTCATCCATGCTCTGTGTTCACAGAGCGGGTGCGGGCTCCTGTTCGACATCAACAATGTCGAGGTGAGTTGTACCAACCTCCAGACCGATCCCTTCGCCTATGTCGACGCCATCGACCCGGCGATTGTTGGCGAAATCCACCTCGCGGGCCATGCCACTGAGTGGCACGACGATCGCGCACTGCTGATCGATGACCATGGCAGCCCGGTATCGGATCTGACCTGGCAACTGTTCGACCGGTTTATCGGCAGGGCAGGGCCAAGGCCGGTACTGATCGAATGGGATACGGATGTGCCCGATTTCGCGGTTCTGATGGCACAGGCGCAGAAGGCCGGCGACCATATGGCGCGGGCTGCGTCTCCGCTGTTGCAGGCCGTCTGAGCCGATGTCCGATCTGGCAGACGATCAGGCGCGCTTTGTCGCGGTGCTGCAACAGGGGCCCGAGTCATTTCCTTCCGGGATGTTCGCTGGCGATCCGGATCGCGCGTTGCTGGGTCTGAAGGCACATGCCAACACCATCAGCCACGCGCGGCTGGTTGCGCTGGAGCAGACCTATCCGCGCACGTTGGCGCACGTCGGCGCTGAAGCGTTCAACGCGCTGTCGCGTGATTTCATCGATCTGCCCGCGGTGCGCCGGCGCAAGCTCATGGGGATCGGCGAAGGGTTTGCCGATTATCTGGAGGCGTCAGCTGCCAACCCGCTGGCGTCGGGCCTCGCCAAAGTGGAGTGGGCATGGCTGCAAAGCTATCACGCGGCAGACGTCGCGGCGCTGCAACTTGCTGATCTGGCGCAGTATGACGAAGCGAGGTTGCTTGGCATGCCGGTGATGCCGCACCCTGCCACGCGGGTGGTAGAGATCGCCAGCGCCGTCGCCGGTCTGATCCCGGACTTGGCCGCACGAAGCGATGACACTGCTGCCGTCCTCGTGACGCGTCCTGAGGAGACGGTGCGCCTGCTTGCGCTCGGCACCGCGCAGACGACGCTCGCGATCCGCGCAAAAAATTGCGCAAACATGGGTAACCTTCTGCAAGCGGCCATCGAAACACTGGGCGAGGCTGAGGCCTTGCCTGCGGTCTTTGCCTTGATAGAGGCAGGCGCGCTGACAAGGCCGGGGGGCTGACGCCAGGTTCGGAGGGTCGAGCGACGACGGTTTGCGTTGTCCTGTCGATGCCCGTGCACGGCCGATAACCCGGGAATTTTTCCGAAGCCTCGACATATCCAGGCCCAACCGGAAGCCTTGCCCATGATTTCGCTGATCCAGCGCATCCTCGCGCTGCTTGATACCCGTTTGTTCGAAGGGTTCGTCCTGCTGCTCGTCCGGCTCGCGCTCGCGGCGCAGTTCTGGCGCTCTGCGCGCACCAAGATCGTCGATGGCAGCTGGCTGCAGATCGACCCGATAACCTTCGATCTGTTCCGCGACGAGTATCATATGCCTTTGCCCGAGGTCACCGGCGTGCTCGCGACCTATGCCGAGCATGGTCTGTCTGCGCTGGTCATGCTCGGCCTGGCGACGCGGTTCGGCGCCGCTGGCCTGCTGCTGATGACGGCGGTGATCCAGCTTTTCGTCTATCCCGACGCGTTCTGGACCCCGCATGTCATGTGGTTTGGCCTCGCGCTGGTGCTGATCGCGCGCGGTGGCGGACTGTTTGCGCTGGACCGGCTTGCGGACCAGGCGTTGGCATCGAAGGGCGCACGGTCCTGATGCTTGCTGCTTTTGTGCTGGCCGCGTAGGTTTCACGCCATATGGCCAGCCAGGATGATACGCTGCGGCAACTGATGCTGGCTGCTCAGGCAGGTGACCAGCACGCCTATGCGCGGCTGCTGCACGAATGCCAGGCGTGGCTGACGCGCTATTTCACGCGGCGCATTCCGCCTTCGCAGATCGACGATCTGGTGCAGGACACGTTGATCTCGGTGCATCGCAAGCGCGCGAGCTACGATGGCGCGCGCGCCTTCCTGCCCTGGCTTGCCGCCATTGGGAGGTATCGCTGGATCGATCACCTGCGCAAAGTCTACCGCGCCAACGAGACCGGGCTCGATGACGCGCTGCACGCCGCGCCGCAGGATGACATCGTGGTCGATAGCCTCAGCATCGATGCCCTGCTGCAGCAAATTCCCGCACCGCAGGCCGAAGTCATCCGGCTGGTCAAGATCGCAGGCTACAGCATCGCCGAGGCTGCGACACGCACCGGCCAATCCGAATCGCTGGTCAAGGTCAACATCCACCGCGGCATCCGCAGGATGAGCGCCTTGATCGAGGAGGTGTAACCCTATGGGCGTGGTGACCGAATCTTTATGGAACAGATTGAGCGCCGCCGAGGCGATTTCGCAGGCTCATGGATCCGTCCCATGCTGCGCGACACGAACTGGATGTAAGCATGGTTAAGGATACTTCTGCGCCGGATGGTTCCGACGCGGACCGCTTCAATATCGATGCCCTAGTGGACGATCTGATGCCCGTGCGGCAGATCCGGCTGCGCGAGGGAATGGTCATTGCCTTGGCCATGATGGCGGTATGCGCGCTCGCGATCGGCCTCCGGCTCGGGGTGCGCGGCGACCTGGCAAACGGCGTTCCGCACTGGATGTTCCTGCTGCGCTCTGCCGCACTGCTGGCGTTGGGAACAGCGGCTGCAGTGGCCGCGTTATCGGCATCGACGCCCTTAGTTGGTAGCGAGCGCCCCGGGGGCTGGAGATGGGCTCTTGCTGTCGCCGCGGTCTTTCCACTGGGCGCGGGCTTTGTCTGGCTGGCCGATATCCGCTCGGTCGATCAGGCGCGGCGTCTGCTCGACCCGCAATATGGGCAGCAGTGTCTGCAGATGAGCATGCTGTGTGCGGTAGCGATCGGTTTGGCCATGACAGCGTGGCTCAGGCGCGGCGCTCCGGTCTCGCCCGAGCGGACCGGATGGCTGGTCGGGCTGGCGGCGGGCGCCCTGGGCGCGGCGGCCTATAGCATCTCCTGCAGCGAAAATGCGGTCGTCTATATCGGCACATGGTATACGGTGGCGATTGGTGGATGTGCGATCGGGGGGCGGGTGGTCGTCACCCCGTTGCTACGGTGGTGATCGCGCATTTTGCCGGTCATCGAACCGTGTCAGCCGTCTGTCGCGCGAACCGGTGGCAAATCAGCCGAGCCGTCCCTAGATAGAGCGCTGGGGCATATCCGCCCGTAGCGGAGCATATCGGATCATGGGTTTTGTAAAAGGCGCCTGGAAGGTGCTGGTCGCGATCAAGGACGGGCTTGTCCTGCTGGCCATGCTGTTGTTCTTCGGCCTGATTCTCGCAGCCTTGTCATGGCGGCCCAATCCGGCTGCGGTGACCGATGGCGCGCTGCTGGTGAAGCTCGACGGCGTGATCGTCGAAGAGCCCGAAAACATCGATCCGGTGGCAACCCTGCTCGGCGGGCAGGCGCCGCTCAAGCAATTCCGCGAGCGCGATGTCATCCGGGCGATCGATACGGCGGCTGACGACGATCGCGTCAAGGTCATCGCGCTCGATCTCGACCGGTTCATGGGCGGCGGACAGGTGTCGCTCGAACAGATCGGCGAGGCGCTGAGCCGGGCCAAGGCCAAGGGCAAGCCGATCTACAGCTTTGCGACCTTCTACAGCGACGCAGCCTATCTGCTGGCAGCGCACTCCAGCGAAATCTGGATCGACCCGATGGGCGGCGCCGCCTTTACCGGTCCCGGCGGATCGCGGCTGTATTACAAGGATTTCCTCGATCGGTTCAAAGTGACCGCGCACGTCTACCGCGTCGGCACCTTCAAAAGTGCGGTCGAACCCTATCTGCGGTCCGACCAGTCGCCCGAGGCCAAACAGGCGCTGCTCGCGGTGTACGAGCCGATCTGGGCGAACTGGCAGGCCGATGTGAAGAAGGCTCGGCCCGCGGCGGATCTGGCTGGGTATATTGCCGATCCGGCTGCGGCCATTACTGCGGTCAACGGCGATCTGGTCAAGTTGGCGACCGATCGGAAGATCATCGACAAGGTCGGTGACCGCACCGCGTTCGGCAAGCGCGTCGCCGCGCTGGCAGGCGCCGACGAAGACGAGGGCCCTGGCGCCTTCAAGCATACCAGCCTGACCGACTGGGTTGCGGCCAATCCGGCCAAGACCGGCGGCGACGAGGTCGGCGTGATCACCATTGCGGGCACCATCGTCGATGGCAAGGCCGGGCCTGGAACCGCAGGCGGCGACCGCATCGAAGAGCTGCTCCACGAGGGACTGCAGCGCGACAATCTGAAGGCCCTGGTGGTGCGCGTCGACTCGCCCGGAGGATCGGCGTTTGCGTCCGAGCAGATCCGGCGAGCGATCGAAACCTATCGCGGCAGGAAGATCCCCGTGGTGATATCGATGGGCAATGTTGCGGCCAGCGGCGGCTATTGGGTCGCCACTGCAGGCGACACCATCTTTGCCGAGCCTTCCACGATCACCGGATCGATCGGCATTTTCGCGGTATTGCCCAGTTTCGAGCGCGCCCTGGCGGATTATGGCGTCAAGGCGGACGGCGTTGCGACCACCGACCTTTCGGGCCAGCCCGATCTGCTTGGCGGCTTCAACAGCACCGTGGACACCTTCATCCAGCGCACGATCGAGCACGATTATCGCCGATTCCTGGGTCTGGTCGGCAAGGCACGCGGCATGACTCCAGCCCAAGTGGATGACATCGCGCAGGGCCGGGTCTGGGATGGCGGCACCGCGCGCCAGATCAAGCTGGTCGACCGCTTCGGATCGATCGATGATGCGATCGCCGAGGCTGCAAAGCGCGCCAAGTTGAAGGACGATGCCTATTCAGTGCATTACCTCGAAACCAAACCCGACGCTTTCGAGCAGTTCGTCTCAGGCATGTTCACGCCTTCTGACGACAGCAAGCAGGCGCGAGGGCTGGTAGCGCAGCTTGCATGGCGGCAGCATGCCGCATTGGGTCAGGTCCTCGGCGATCTGAACCTGCTCAGTGGCGCGCAGGGAGTGCAGGCTTGGTGCCTCGAATGTTCGAGTGCCTTGCCGCCGCGAACGACCGCCAACGCGTCGGCAAGCTGGTTCAGCCAGATCTTCACGCGCACGGGAACTTGAGGGGGCGGGTCTGCGTAACGGTTGGAACATCGATCCATCCGGCACTCAAGGAGGCAGACATGGCACAGGACAGCCAACACCCCAATGCGGGCAAGGAATTTGGCGAGGGCAACTACAAGGCCGCGCAGAATTACCGCGAAGCGCAGGAAGAGTTTGCCGGTGACAAGCAGAAGGTCGAAGCCAAGGCCCGCGAAGCGGCCGACGCCGTGGATGGTGCCGAAGGCGATGAGCTGGCGAAGGCCGAAACGGCTGCCCGCGATGGACATCCGGTCTGACAACCCCGCCGGCCATCAGGATGATGTCTTGGCCGTGATCGCGGCGCCATCCAAATAGACCTAGCCAATAACCGTGCAATCCCGCTAAGGCAGGCCGGATGGACGCTCATCTTACATTCAAGGCCACCGGACTGGTGATGGCAGGCGGCGCTTTGGGCGCTGCTTTGCGGTTTCAGGGGACGCAACTGGCGGTCCGGCTGGGCCACACCGGTTATCCTTTTGCAACGCTTGGCGTCAACGTCATCGGCGGCCTCGCGATGGGCGTGCTCGCTGCGCTGCTGTTGCGCGACCATGTCGGCGAACCGATGCGGTTGTTTGCGGGCGTCGGCTTGCTTGGCGGCTTCACCACCTTTTCAGCCTTCAGCCTCGAGATGTTGCAGATGCTCGAACGCGGGCAGGTCGCAGCGGCGGTTGGCTATGCGCTGGCGTCGGTAGGGCTCTCGCTCGCCGCGCTGGCCGCCGGGTTTGTCATGACGCGGGGGCTGACATGAAGCCTCCCGTCCGCAAGGTCCCGATCAAGCGCGCAGGACCGGCGAGCAAGCCGGCGGCTCAAGCCCCGGCCGGCGCCATCCAGACCTCCAGCGAGGCGCGCCAGTTCACCATCGATACCGATGACGACGGGATCCGGCTCGATCGCTGGTTCCACCGGCATCTGCCCGATGTGAACTTCAATCTCGTTTCGCGCTGGGCGCGGACCGGTCAGGTTCGGCTCGATGGCAAGCGCGTCGGGCCCGGCGATCGCATCGCAGCCGGTCAGACGATTCGCATCCCTCCGTCCGAGGCGGAGCCCGAACAGCAAACCGCGCGGGTCATGCCCAAGACACTGAGCGAGGATCAGGTTGCCTATGCGCAATCGATGGTGATCCATCGTGATCGCGCTGCACTGGTGATCAACAAGCCGCCAGGCCTCGCGACGCAGGGCGGCACCCGCACGCATGCCCATGTCGACGGGCTGGGCGAGGCCCTGATGTTCGACAGCGTTGTCCGGCCGAGGCTCGTGCACAGGCTCGACAAGGATACATCGGGGGTGCTGCTGCTTGCGCGGACTCCCGGGAGCGCCGCCTATTTTGCCAAGCGCTTTGCCGGGCGCAATGCCAAGAAGATCTATTGGGCGCTGGTCGTTGGCGTGCCTGATATCTATTCCGGCCTGATCGAACTGCCGCTCGCCAAGCAGCCGGGAACCGGCGGCGAGAAGATGCATGTCGACGAAGAGAACGGCCAGCCGTCGCGTACCGCCTATCAGGTGATCGAGCGCGCCGGGTCGCGCGCGGCGTGGGTCGCACTGCAGCCGTTCACCGGACGCACCCACCAGCTGCGCGTGCATATGGCGGCGATCGGGCACCCGATTGTCGGCGATGGCAAATATGGCGGACAGAACGCATTTCTGACCGGAACGATCAGCCGCAAGATGCACCTGCACGCCCGCCGTCTACGGATCGCGCACCCCGACGGCCCGGCGCTCGATGTCACCGCCGAACTGCCCGAGCATTTCGCTGAATCGATGGAAAGCCTGGGCTTCGATCTGGCGCTGGGCGAGACCGCGTTCGCCGACGAGGGGCCGGAGCCCGCCACCCGCGAAGTCAAGAAGCAGCAGGCTCGCGCGCATGCCAAGACGATCCGCAAGGAACGGCGCGGCGAGCGTCGCAGCCGCTCGGGGGCAGCCGCCCCTGTCGGCAAGGGCAAACCGGCGGGCAAGGCCAAACCCGCTGCACCCGGAAAGCCCGGTGCGCGGTCCAAGCCCGTGACCCCGCGCACGGCGCCGAAGGCACCCCGGCGACCATGACGAGCCGGCTTGCGATCTTCGATTGCGACGGAACGCTGGTCGACAGCCAGGCCAATATCTGTCGGGCGATGGAAATGGCCTTTGCCGCCGAAGGCCTGGGGCATCCCGATCACCACCGGGTCCGGCGGATTGTCGGCCTGTCGCTGGTCGAGGCGATGCGGGTGATGTTGCCGGAGGCCGAGCCGCAGTTCCACGTCGTGCTGGCCGATCATTACAAGAACGCGTTTCACGAACTGCGCGGTAACGGCACCTTGCAGCACGAGCCGTTGTACGAAGGACTTGTCGGCCTGCTCGACCGTCTCGAGCAGGATGGTTGGATGCTTGCGGTGGCCACGGGCAAATCCGATCGCGGACTGGATCTGTGTCTGACCCATCACGGGATCAAGCACCGGTTCGTATCGCTCCAGACCGCCGACCGGCATCCGTCCAAGCCACACCCTTCGATGATCTACCAGGCCCTGGCCGACGCTGGCGCCAACCCGGCGTTGGCAGTGATGATCGGCGATACCAGCTATGACATGGCGATGGGTGTCGCTGCTCAGGTGCGCGCCATCGGCGTGGACTGGGGCTATCACGACGCGGCCGAACTGACCCTCGCCGGAGCCGACAGCATTGCCTATTCGATGGACGAGCTTTTTGACCACATCGCCGGGAAGGCCGCATGAGCCCGGACGATCGGAAGGCCCGTACCCGGTTCTTCATCATCGGCGCGGTGCGGCTTGCCGGAGCGATCACCATCGCGCTCGCCGTGGCGGTGTCCTATGGCAGGTTCGACGGCATTCCCAATGCCGTCGGCTATGGGCTGCTGGTGCTCGGTATCGTCGGGATGATCGTTCTGCCGCGGGTGCTGGCCGCGCGCTGGAAGTCTCCCCCCACGCAATGATGGCCGCAGCATGAAGCGCTTCTACAAGACCGTATCTGTCGCCGACGCCGAGGCGGGGTATCAGTTGCTGCTGGACGATCGTCCCGTCAGGACGCCCGCGCGTGCGCCGCTCGTGCTGCCAACGGCCGAAATGGCGCAAAGTGTGGCAGATGAATGGGCGGGGCAGGGCGAGGACATCGTCATCGCCACCATGCCGATGACCGGCTTTGCCAATGCCGCGATCGACCGCATCCTCCCCGACCGCGGCAGGTTCGTCAGCGACATCCTGGCCTATGGCGCGACCGACACGCTGTGTTACCGCGCTGACCCGGGCGATCCTCTGGCAACCAGACAGCAGGAGGTCTGGGAGCCGATCTTGACCTGGTCCGAAAAGCGCTATGACATAGGCTTGGTCAGGGTCGCCGGTATCATCCATCAGCCGCAGTCCCAGCACAGCCTGTCCCGCCTGCAGGCCGTCGTCGAGAGCTTCGATCCGTCCGGATTGGCGGGCCTCACCACGCTGGCAAGCATCGGTGGATCGCTGATCGCAGCCCTGGCATTGATAGAAAAAGCCTTTGATTCCGAACGAATTTGGCAGGCGGTTTGCCTTGAGGAGCTCTGGCAGGTCGAACTGTGGGGAACCGACGCGGATGCGGAAACCACACGCCAGTTGCGCCGTGCTGCATTTGACGATGCGGCCCGCTTTTGCTGTATGGCCCGCGACGCCAACCGGGAACGATAGGATCGCTTCAGCGTTCCGTATTTGTTGCTGTTGTTCCATCCCGTGCTTGCGCCGATTGGTGTCCCGGGCTTTTTCAAGCCTAGGTCGTTGGCGCCGAGCACACCATCTCAAGGAGAAATTTCCCCATGATGAAGTCTGCGATTTCGATTCTTTTTGCTTCCAGCGCGCTGGCCTTGTCGGGCGCTCCGGCTCTGGCCCAGACGGCCGCTCCGGCTGATCCGGCTGCCCCCGCTGAAGCGCAGCCTGCACCCGCCGACCAAGCGGCACCCGCCGACCAGGCGGCACCAGCCGCACAGGCTGCTCCCGCAGCACAGGGCGCCGCACCGCAGTTGACTGCCGAACAGGCTGAGGCGCAGAACAAGGCGGTCGCCGATTTCACCGCCGCTCAACAGGCACAGGCTGCCGGCAATCACGCCGAGGCCGTTGCCAAGCTCGAGCCTTCGCTTCCCGTGATCCGCGACATCGTGAGCCGCGATCCCAACAGCATCCAGAACGCCGGATTCCTTGCGAGTGCGCTGACGATCACAGCGAATTCGCAGGGCGCGATGGGCAACATCGATGCCATCCCGCCGCTGTACACCGAAGCTGCTCCCCTGTGGATGAAGGTTTACGAGTCGGACAAGGCCAATACCGGCGTGCGTGGAACGTTGGTGTCCATTCTGGTGAATCTGGGCAACTTCAACCTCAACCAGGAAAACAAGGCCGCTGCCCAGCCGAATTTCGAGCAGGCGTTGGCGATCGTCAAGGAAGGTCGCGCGGCTGATCCGGCCGATGCGGAACTGGCAAACGCCGAATTCTCGAGCCTCATCGGTCTCAACCAGTCAACCGGCGAAGCGAGCTATCTCGAGCAGGCCAAGCCAATCGGCGAGGAACTGCGCGCTAAGGGCACCGTCAGCGCGGCGAACCAGCCTGCGGTCGATGCGATCCTCGGCGCCGCCTGAGCATTACGTTGATCTGAGAAAAACCCCGCCGGAGATGCTCCGGCGGGGTTTTTTGTATCAGAAGCCTTCGTTTTTCTCAGCCTTCTCGGCCAACAGCGGCGATATGGCAAAGCCGTGTTTCTTGAGCCCTTCGACGATCTTGGGGGTGCCTTCCAGCCCCGCCCAGAACATCGGGCCGCCGCGATAAACCGGCCAGCCATAGCCGTAGATCCAGACCACATCGATATCCGAGGCGCGCTGCGCCATGCCCTCTTCGAGGATCATCGCGCCCTCGTTGACCATGGTATACAGCGTGCGCTCGATGATCTCCTGATCGCTGATGTCGCGCTTGGGCATGTTCGAGCGTGAGCGGAAATCCTCGATGATCTCCGCGACCCGGGCGCTTGGCGTCGGATTGCGCTTCTCGTCATAATCATAGAAGCCAGCGCCCTTTTTCTGGCCCCAGCGGTCTTCGGCACACAGGGCATCGCGGATCGATTCAATCCGGCTCGGGTCCCGGTGCCAGCCGATATCGACGCCGGCCAGATCGCTCATCTGGAACGGGCCCATCGGCATCCCGAACTCGACGTGCACCCGGTCGATCTGCTCGGGCGTTGCACCCTGCATCAGGAGCTTGTTGGCTTCAACCTGGCGCGGCATCAGCATGCGGTTGCCGATAAAGCCGTGGCACACGCCCGCGACCACTGCGACCTTCTTGATCTTCTTGGCCAGACCCATGACCGTGGCGAGGACATCGTCAGCGGTCTGGGCGCCGCGGACGACCTCAAGCAGCTTCATGATGTTGGCGGGCGAGAAGAAGTGCATGCCGAGCACGTCCTGCGGACGGCTGGTCGATGCCGCAATCTCATCCACGTTCAGATAGCTGGTGTTGCTCGCCAGGATTGCGCCGGGCTTGGCAATCGCGTCGAGCTTGCCGAACACCTCTTTCTTGACGTCCATGTTCTCGAAGATCGCCTCGATGATCAGGTCGCAATCGGCAAGGTCATCGAGCGACAGCGATGGCGTCAGCAGCCCCATCGCCTTTTCGACCTGCTCGCTGGTCAGGCGGCCCTTCGCGGCGCTCGCCTCGTAGTTCTTGCGGATGACACCGACACCACGGTTAAGCGCGTCTTCGGCCTGCTCGACGATGGTGACGGCGATGCCTGCCGACAGGAAATTCATCGTGATGCCGCCGCCCATCGTGCCGGCGCCGATCACGCCGACCTTGGCAATGGGACGCAACGCGATGTCGCTGGCGATGCCGTCGATCTTGCTCGCCTTGCGTTCGGCGAAGAAGATGTGACGCTGGGCTGCGGATTGCGATCCGAACATCAGCTTCATGAACTCGGTGCGTTCGAATTCGAGGCCTTCGGCGAAGGGCAGGCGGGTCGCCGCCTCGACGCAGGCGATGTTGGCGGCAGGTGCGTCGAAGCCACGGAACTTGCGCGCGTTCTCTTTCTTGAACGCTTCGATCGCGGCGTCGTCAGCGACGGCTGCCTTTTCGCTGACCCGGGGGATCGGACGGACGGCCTTGATCTTGTCGGCGAAGGCCAGCGCAGCCTCCAGCAGCGCGCCTTCCTCGGCCAGCTCATCGACGAGCCCCCATTGGTGCGCCAGCTTTGCGGACACAGGATCGCCCTTGGCAGTCATCTCGAGCGCTGCCTTGACGCCAACCACGCGTGGCAGGCGCTGGGTGCCGCCGGCACCGGGGAGCAGGCCAAGCTTCACTTCAGGCACCCCAAGCTTCGCCGAGGGAACAGCGATGCGGTAGTGCGCGCACAGTGCGGTCTCCAGCCCGCCACCCAAAGCGGTGCCGTGAATCGCAGCGACCACCGGCTTGTCGAAGGCTTCCATGCGCGCGATGATCGCGGGGAGCATGGGTTCGACAGGCGGTTTGCCGAATTCGGTGATGTCGGCCCCGGCGAAGAAAGTCTGGCCAGCACAGATCAGCACGATCGCCTTTATGCCGTCATCGGCGGCGGCTTCATTGAGGGCAGCTTCCAGTCCGGTGCGTACACCCGCGCCGAGCGCGTTGACCGGTGGGTTGTTGGACGTGACGATCAGAACATCGCCGCGTTTCTCGGTGGAGATCGGGGAATCGGACATATCGGTTTTCCTTTGGTTATTCGACGGCGGCGTAGAGCATCGTCTTGATCTCTCGCCGGATGGGATAGGTGCTGGACGGCATAAGCTGCGTCATGAAGATCATCACGATGTCTTCGACCGGATCGACGAAGAACGCGGTTGAGAACATGCCGCCCCAATAGAAGTCGCCGACCGAGCCGGGGACGCCGGTTGCGGCGCTGTCGATGGTGGTGGCAAATCCCAGGCCAAAGCCTGCGCCAGCATTCTCTGCCTCGCTGAACAGCGCTTTGCTGTGCTGGGTCAGGTCGCCGCCGCCGGGCAGGTGGTTGGCGATCATCAGATCAAGCGTCTTGCGGCCCAGGATGCGCACGCCATCCAACGTGCCGCCGTTGAGCAGCATCCGGCAGAACCGGTGATAGTCGGCCAGGGTCGAAGCCATGCCGCCACCGCCCGAAAGCTGGCTGGGCTTGCGGCCCCAGGCGGTGGTCGCCCCGGGATCGTACATCTTCATCCGCTCGGTGGGGTGGAAGACATAGCAATCGGGGACGCGATCCAGCTTGCCCTCGGGAATCTGGAAATGCGTGTCGTCCATACCCAGCGGCGCGGTGACCCGATCCGCGATGATCTGGTCGAGCGGCTTGTCATCGACACGCTGGAGGATCGCGCCGAGTATGTCAGTCGAGATCGAATAGTTCCACGACGTGCCGGGATCGAACTGCAGCGGGACATCCGCCAGGATGCGGATAAACTCTTCGAGATCGGGGCCGGCAAAGGCTTCCAGTTTGTGCTTGCGGTACGCCGCATCGATCGGCGTGCGCTCCTGAAAGCCATAGGTCAGCCCCGAGGTGTGCCGCAGCAGGTCGATCATCCGCATCGGTTGAGTTGTCGGCCGCGTGACGAATGGCTGGGCGCCGCCGCCTGAGACGAAAACGCCGAGGTTCTTCCATTCGGGGATCACCCGGTGAACAGGATCCGAGAGCGCCAGCTTTCCTTCCTCGACAAGCTGCATGAACGCGACCGAGGTGATCGGCTTGGTCATGCTGGCGATCCGGAAAATCGCATTCTCCGCAAGCGGCTGCCCCGGGCGCGCCTCGCCCTGCAGCGAAAGCTGCGCCACCTCGTGCCCCCGCCCGATCAGCACCGCGGCATGCGGCAGGCGTTTGGTTTCCAGATACTTGCTCTGGATATGGGTCGGAATGCGCTCGAGCAAATCCTGGTTGAAGCCAAGGTCAGCCGGGTCAGACACAAAAATACTCATCTGGAAAAGTCCATTGCTCCATGGATGGTTGATAGCTCACGTGGCGGTCTGGCCAAAACGCTGCCGGGCATAGGGATGCGAAGTGCTGAGCCCGCCGTCGACCACCAGCGCATGCCCGTTCACATAGCTCGACCTGTTGGACGCCAAGAACAGGGCCGCCTCTGCGATCTCGTTGGGAACGCCACCGCGCTGCATGGGGTTGAGCTGACCGATCTTGTCCTCAAAGCCCTTCTCGCGCGCCTTGGTATAGATGAATTCGGTCATCCCCGTCTGAATCAGGCCAGGGCAGATGGCGTTGCAGCGCACGTCGCTGCCGGTCAATTGCTGCGCAGCAATCCGCACAAGATTGATCACGCCAGCCTTGCTCGCGGTATAGGCAGGACCGCCTGCTCCCGAACGCAAGCCCGCAACCGAGGCGGTACAGATGATCGATCCACCGTTGCCGGCGTCGGCCATCGCCTTGCCCGCATGCTTGATCGCGAGAAACGGCCCGATCAGGTTGATCGCCAGGATACGCTCCCATTCCTCGACGGTCTGGTCGAAGATGCCGTCGAACCCGCCGGAAATGCCCGCGTTGGCGAAGAACACATCAAGCTTGCCTTGCTGCTCGACAGCCTTGCTGACGAGCATCTGGACATCGGCTTCCTTGCTAACGTCAGCCTGGACTGCCGTAATCGCGCCCGGATTCTCCGCAGCCGTTTCGTCCTGCTTGCCGGTGATGTCGCTCGCGATGACCTTGGCGCCGTGCTGTGCGAACAGCAGGCAGCTCGCCCTGCCGATGCCGCTGCCCGCGCCCGTGACGATGGCAACCTTGCCCTGAAGATCCATGAAATTCCCTCCTGATACGGCTGTCAGATCGCCGCTGCGATAGTGGTGCCGCCATCGATGACGATGGACTGGCCGGTGATATAGGTCGATGCATCCGAAGCCAGAAACACCGCTGCGTCGGCGATCTCATCGGGCTGCCCGATCCGCCGCAGCGGGGTGACGGTGCGAACATAGCCCATTAGCTTCTCGTCCTCCCACAAGGCGCGCGCCATATCTGTCTGGATCAGGCCCGGTGCGATGCAGTTGACGCGGATATTGTCGACGCCCAGTTCGACTGCGAGATTGCGGGCGAGCTGGAAGTCCGCTGCCTTCGAGATGTTGTACACCCCGATGCTGCGAGCACCCTGCATTCCACCGATCGAAGAGATGATGATCACCGATCCGCGCCCGGCGGCGCGCATGTCTGGTAGCGCCATCTGGATCAGCCAGTGATTGGACAGGATGTTGTTGTCGAGGATCTTGCGGAATTGGTCGTCGCTGATTCCTCCCATCGGGCCGTAATACGGATTGCTCGCCGCGTTGCAGACAAGAATGTCGATCGGTCCCAGTTGCGCGCGCGTCTGATCGACGAGGTTCTGAAGATCCTCCTTGCGCGATATGCTGGCAGCGATGGCGATCGCAGTGGCCGTACCGTGCTGCGCGTTGATCTCGGCCGCCAGCGCATCGCAGGCATCCTGCTTGCGGCTTGAAATGACAACCTTGGCGCCATGCTCTGCCAGCTTGCGCGCGGTGGAAGCGCCGATGCCGCGCGAAGAACCGGTGATGACTGCGACACGCCCGGTCAGATCGAAGCTGGACATGCTTAGCGCGCCCCGGCCTTCTTGGCATAGGCCCAGGCAGCCTGCGCGAGCGGAATCACCCGCTGGGCCATCTGCTCGGCCTGAGAGCTCGAAGCGGTCCCATCGATCACGCGTTTCTTGATGCCCTGCAAAATCGCGGCAATCCGGAACTGATTGTAGGCCAGGTACCAGTCGAGATCCGGCACATGATCCAGCCTGGCCTTTTCGCTGTAGCGCGCCATGGCTTCTTCCATCGTCGGAATTCCCAGCGCCTGCAAGTCCACACCCAGCAACCCGTTGCGGCCCTCGGCGGGCTGCACCCAGCTCATCAGGAAATAGGACAGGTCGGCGATGGGATCACCCAGCGTCGACAACTCCCAATCAAGCACCGCCAGCACCTTGGGCTCATCCTTGGCGAAGATCATGTTGTCGATGCGAAAATCGCCGTGCGCGATGCCGAATCCGCGCTGCTCGGGCACGGTTTTTTCAAGCCATGCAATCAGCTGGTCCATCTCTGGAATAGTTTCAGTCTCGGACAGGCGATACTGCTTGGTCCAGCGCGAGATCTGTCGCGCACAATAATTGCCCGGCTTGCCATAGCTTTCAAGCCCGATTGCGGCAGGATCGAAGCTGTGCAGATGCGCCAGCGTATCGATCATCGCGTTGTAGATCGCGGCTCGCTCATCGGGGGTCTTGCCCGGCAGCGTGCCATCCCAGTAGCTCGCACCATCCGTGAAGGCCATGACATAGAACATCGAGCCAATGACGCTCTCGTCCTCGCACAGGCCGAACTGGCGTGAGACCGGAAAGCCCTGATCGTAGAGCGCTGCCTGGACA
The DNA here is from genome assembly GCF_030373265.1 of Blastomonas sp. Taxonomy (GTDB): domain Bacteria; phylum Pseudomonadota; class Alphaproteobacteria; order Sphingomonadales; family Sphingomonadaceae; genus Blastomonas. The sequence goes on along the minus strand of NZ_JAUCZC010000020.1, from coordinate 59,984 downwards.
CGGTATTCGCGATCGACGGCATGCGCCGACGGCAGCAGCGTGCCGAACGGCTTGCGCCGCAGCACATAGGCAGCGTCCGGGGTGGTTACCTTGTAGGTGGGGTTGGACTGGCCACCCTTGAACTTGGACATCGTCAGCGGGCCGGAGAAGCCCTCGACATTGGCCTCGAACCAGGCCGTGAGCTTCGCTTCGTCAAGCCGGTCCTGCTCGGGCACCTCCATGGTGCCGGTCATCGTCGCCTGTGCGTCGATCTGATCCATAATCGCTTAAATCCTCACCCAATCAGTTGTATGTGATCACCGAGCGCGCGGAATCGCCGACCCGCAGCGCATCGAAGGCATCGTTGATCCGCTCGAGCGGCATGCGTTCGGCAATAATCGTGTCGAGGTCCAGCATCCCGCGCATATAGAACTCCACAAGTCGTGGAATTTCAACGGGAAATCGGTTGTTGCCCATAAGCGACCCTTGGAGCTTCTTGCCCTGAAGCAACTCCATCGCACCCAGGGAAACCTTTTCGGTGAGCGGCATCATTCCCAGAATGGTCGCGGTGCCGCCGCGCCGCAGGACCTTCACCGCCATTGCTCCCGATGCTGGCCGACCGACGGCTTCGATCGCGTGATGGACGCCGCCCTTGGTCATCTCGATGATCTGCGCGGCGGCACCGTCGGCGCTCGAATCGATCATGTCTGTCGCGCCCAATCTGTGAGCGAGCGCGCGTTTCTCGGCAACAGGATCGATTGCGATGATACGCCCGGCGCCTGCAATCTTCGCGGCGTTGACCGCCGCCAGCCCGACCCCCCCGCAGCCGACGATTGCAACGGTCTCGCCGGGAACCAGATCGGCGGCATTGAAAATCGCGCCCGCACCGGTGGTGACCGCACAGCCGATTACGCAGGCGCGGTCCAGCGGCATCTCGGGATTGATCGCGACACAGGCGTGCTCGTGGATCAGCATCATTTCGGCATAAGCCGACAGGTTGAGCATCTGGTTGAGCGGTCCGTCCTCGAGCCGCAGCCGTGGCGGCGCGCCGGGTGCGCGGCGTGTATCCCCGCCCAGGCACAGCGACATCTGTCCGGTGACGCAATATTCGCAATGGCCGCAATAGGCGCTGAGGCAGGTGACCACCGCATCGCCCACCTTCACAGTCGACACGCCGTCACCCACCGCCTCGACAATTCCTGCAGCTTCGTGGCCGGGGATGAAGGGCAGGGGATGCGGATAGGTACCGTCGACGAAGTGAAGATCGGATCGGCACACCCCGGTCGCTGCGGTGCGGATCAGCACCTCACGCGGGCCAGGCTTGTCGATGATGACCTCGCGCACCTCCAGCGGCTTGCCCGGCTCATAACAGATGGCGGCTTTCATCGTTGCTCTCCCAAGCCCTATCCTTCGTCCTGCGCCCCCGTCTTGTGCGGGGCTTTCCCCCTCCCGCAAGGGGAGGGGGAAGATCGATCAGCGCGCCACGCCCAGATCGCCCGAGCTCAATGCGCCGTCGTCATCGTTCACACCATGGCGTCCCAGCTCGATGCGCGCGATGGTGCGGTTGTGCACTTCATCGGGACCATCGGCAAGCCGCAGCGTGCGCATATGGGCATAGGCCTTGGCGAGACCGAAGTCTTCGCTCACGCCAGCGCCGCCATGCGCCTGGATGGCATCGTCGATGATCTTCAATGCCATGCGCGGCGCAGCCACCTTGATCATGGCGATTTCGGCCTTGGCGTATTTGTTGCCGACCTTGTCCATCATGTCTGCGGCCTTGAGGCACAGCAGCCGGTTCATCTCGATATCGATCCGGGCGGTAGCGAGGCGCTCTTCCCAGATGCTGAATTCGGAAATGCGCTTGCCGAAGGCGACACGGGTCTGCAGGCGACGGGCCATCTTGGCGAGCGCTTCTTCGGCGACACCGATGGTGCGCATGCAGTGATGGATGCGGCCCGGCCCGAGGCGGCCCTGCGCGATCTCGAACCCGCGGCCTTCGCCGAGCAGCATGTTGGATGCCGGGATGCGAACATTCTTGAGCTCGATTTCCATGTGACCGTGGGGCGCATCATCATAGCCGAACACGGGCAGGTGACGCACGATGTTCACACCGGGCGCATCGAGCGGCATCAGCACCATCGACTGCTGGGCATGGCGCTTGGCCTCGAAATCGGTCTTGCCCATGACGATCGCGATCTTGCAGCGCGGATCGCCGGCACCCGACGACCACCATTTGCGGCCGTTGATGACATATTCGTCGCCCTCGCGGCGGATCGAGGTTTCGATGTTGGTCGCATCGGACGAGGCGACCTGGGGTTCGGTCATCAGAAAGGCAGAACGGATTTCGCCATCCATCAAGGGCTTCAGCCACTCGTCCTTGTGCGCGCGGGTGCCATAGCGATGCAGCACTTCCATGTTGCCGGTATCGGGCGCCGAGCAGTTGAAGACCTCGCTGGCCATGCCGACGCGGCCCATTTCCTCGGCGCACAAGGCGTATTCGAGGTTGGTGAGGCCCGGACCGTCGAACTCGAAGCTGTCATCGACATGCGCCAGATTGGGGTTCGACGGCGGCATGAACAGGTTCCAGATGCCTGCGGCCTTGGCCTTGGCCTTCTCTTCCTCGATCACCGGCAGCACCTTCCAGCGCGAGCCTTCGGCCTGCTGTTGGTGATAGTCGTGCTCGCGCGGGCGGACGTTGCTTTCGATGAAGGCACGGACGCGGTCGCGCCAATAGGCCTGACGCTCGTTGAGATCAAAATCCATGTTTGGGGTGTCCTTTCATGATAATCTGGCTTTTGCGATTTCGGCGAGCCGTGCCTCGTGGTCGGCGCGGCCGAGGGGAAAGCGGGTGAACAGCCACGCGCAACCGATGCCGATGATGGTCGCCGTGATGGCAAAGGTGATGGCGAGCCGGTCGATCACCTCTGCAGAGACCTCACCGGGCTGGGCGTTTTCGGGAAAGCCGGCAATCGACAGGATCAGCGCAGAGGCGAGAATTCCCAGGCCCCCGATGCATTTCTGCATGAAGAAGAACCCGGCAAAGAAAATCCCCTCGGTGCGCTTTCCGGTGCGCGCTTCATGTGCGTCGGTGACATCGGCGATCATCGAACTGATCATCATCATCGCGCAGATCCCGAAGGTCATCGACAGCGCGATCAGGCCCAGGACCGCCGCGGTCGCCAAGTCCGATCCATTGTCGGGAAAGAGTCCCAACCAGCGCAACCAATAGGGTAGGGTGCCGAAGATCAATGACAGCACCGCCGACACTGCTCCGGTCGGCCCCTTTTCCAGACGGCGCGACATCGGCCCGACGATGCCGAACGCGAGAGCCACACCGACAAACAGGACGAACGGATAGATGTTGAACGCCGAAGGCGGCAGCTCCCAGACATACAGCAGCAAATAGTTGGTCAGTGCAAACGTCAGACCTTGGCTGGCGAATGCGCAGACGCCTGCGCCCAGCAGGATCTGGAACGGTCGAAACCGCAGCGCCGCTCCAAAATCGCTGAACCCGTGCGAAACGCTCTTGGCATCGGACTGGTTGGGCCGCGCCATCAATTTGTGCGTGCCCAGCGCCGAAACAACCACCGAGATCAGCATCACGATCGACCCTACCACCGCATAGCGATGATACCCGTTGGGATTGAGTATGCCATTGTCGTAGCCCGGTTCGGGCACGAGCAGCAGCGCATAGGCCGCATACAGCATCACCAGCCCGCCCAGCCATCCAAACAGGAAGCGGTAGCGCAGCACCTCGGTGCGCTCGTGATAGTCGCGTGTCAGCTCGGGCAGCATCGCGAGCGCTGGCACCTCATAGGCCGAGAACGAGAAGCGCACCGCCATGGCCACAAAAATGACGTAGAAGAACATCAGGCCATCGCCGATCTGCGGCGGGTTCCACAGCAGGATCCATGACAGGGCGATCGGCACGGCTGCGGCATACAGCCAGGGGTGGCGTCGCCCCCAGCGGCTGCGAGTCGCATCGGACTTGTGCCCGACGATCGGATCGAAGAAGGCGTCCGCGATCAGCGCGATCAGCACGGCCAGTCCCACCTGTTCGGCGGGCATGCCGACAACCTGATTGAAGTAGATCAGCAGGAAGACGGCAAAACCATTATCCTTGATGCCGTACGCCACAGACCCGAACCCATAGGCCAGCTTGGTGCCCATCGACACGCGGGCAGCTACTGGCTTGGTGGTCAGGCTGGCAAGATCGGTCATGCGTGGCGATCGCCTTGTCCGACGGCGGGTTGCCAACGGTCGGGCCGGGGCACCGCCGCACCTTGTGGCGCTGGCGATGCGATGGACCAGGTGGCCCGCTGCATTGATTCTCTCCCGCTTGCTTTGCTTGGCCGCACCATATGATGCCTGCCGTAAACGTCAACTCCGCTGGCGATGACGTTACGGCATTCGGCGTAGGATTCAACAGGCTTGCAGCCCGGTTCGCTCCACCATAGACTGAGTCGCGAAGCGCAGTTTTGACCGCAGAAAAATCTTTCCGGCCAGAGCGCGCACAGGATTTAACCATGCGGGAGAGGATGACGATGAGCGATCTCGATCAGTTCAGGCTGGACGTGCGCGAGTGGCTGGAGGCGAACTGCCCGGCCGAGATGCGCGAACCGGTACGCGGCGAGGATGACGTCTGCTGGGGCGGGCGCAACTGGACCTTCAAGAACGAAGCGCAGAAGCTGTGGCTCGAGCGTTGCGTGGCCAAGGGCTACACCGTTCCCGACTGGCCCAAGGCCTATGGCGGCGCCGGGCTTTCGGCTGGCGAGGCCAAAATTTTGCGGCAGGAAATGGCGCGGATCAATGCCCGGCCGCCGCTGTCGAGCTTCGGCATCTGGATGCTCGGCCCTGCGTTGCTGCACTTCGGAACCGAAGAACAGAAAGTGCATTATCTTGGCCAGATCGCCCGCGGCGAAATCCGCTGGTGCCAGGGCTATTCGGAGCCGGGTTCGGGTTCGGACCTCGTCAGCCTGCAGACGTTCGGCGAAGACAAAGGCGATCACTGGAACGTCAATGGCAGCAAGATCTGGACCAGCTATGCCGACAAGTGCGACTGGATTTTCTGTCTGGTCCGCACCGACAAGACCAACAAATATCAGGGCATCTCTTTCCTGCTGTTCGATATGGAAACGCCGGGCGTCTCGACCAAGCCGATCAAGCTGATCAGTGGCAACTCGCCGTTTTGCGAGACCTTCTTCGACGATGTCGTGGTGCCCAAGGAGCAGATGGTCGGTCCGCTGAACCGCGGTTGGGATGTCGCCAAATACCTGCTCGGCCATGAGCGCGAGATGATCTCGGGCGGCGGTCTGGGCGATGGCGCGCCGTCGCTGGGCGCACAGATGCTCGCCTCGATTGGTGCCAATGGACTCGGCCAGCTCGACGATGGTCTGCTGCGTGCAGAGCTGGCGCAGTTCGATGTCGATGCATTGGCGTTCAAGGCGATGGCCGAGCGCTTCACCGACGAAATGAAGTCGGGCAAGGGCCATCCCGCGCAGCCGAACATGATGAAGTACGCCGGGACCGAGCTCAACAAGCGCCGCCACGAACTGGTGATGGCGGGCAATGGCTCGGACGCGCTCGAATGGGAGAGCGAAGCTTCGAAGGGCGGCGCCAAGGCGCGCAACTGGCTGCGCACCAAGGCGAACAGCATCGAGGGCGGCACCAGCGAGGTGATGCTCAACGTGATCGCAAAGCGCATCCTGGATCTGCCGGGGGCTTGAGCGCCTGACGCCCTTTTTGCTCGATCCCCTGCGCAGGCAGGGGGCCATCTCCCGAAGGTAGCGCTTGGTGCACCCTTAGGAGATGGGTCCCCGCCTTCGCGGGGAAACGAAAATCTGAACGATTGCGAGACATTCCCATGCCAATGTACCTCAACGAAGACCAGGCGATGCTGCGCGACAGCGCACGCGAATTCCTCAAATCCGAAGCGCCGGTCAGCCATCTGCGGAAGCTGCGCGACGACAACTGCAAGGACGGTTTCCGTCACGCCTTATGGAAGCAGTTCGGCGAAATGGGCTTTACCGGCATCCTGATCGGCGAAGACGATGGCGGGCTTGGCCTCGGCCATGTCGAAGCCGGCGTGGTGCTCGAGGAGATCGGCCGCAACCTGTCGCCGTCGCCGTTCCTGACCACCGCGATTGCAGGTGTGTCCGCGCTCAACCATGGCGGCCAGCATCTCAAGGACAAGTTCTTTCCCGGCATTCTGGCGGGTAACACTGTGCTGGCGCTGGCGATCGACGAAGGCGCCAAGCACCGGCCTGCTCACATCGCGACCAAGGCCGAGCGTTCGGGCAACGGCTTCAAGCTGACCGGACAAAAGCAGTTCGTGATCCAGGGCGCCAGCGCCGACGCGTTGATCGTCGCGGCGCGCACCGCCGGGTCGCCGGGCGAAACCGATGGCATCACGCTGTTTGCGGTCGACAAGGATGCGGCCAACATGTCGATGGACAGCGCGCGGCTGGTCGACAGCGCGATGGCAGCGCACGTCACGCTCGACGGCGTCGAGGTCGATGGCGATGCGGTGATCGGAGAGGTCGACAACGGCTGGCAGGTGCTGTCGGCCCTGCTTCGCGCAGGCCGCGCAGGGTCGTCGGCCGAGCTGGTCGGCGTCGGTGCTGGCGCGATGGACATGACCGTCGATTATCTCAAGCAGCGCAAGCAGTTCGGGCGTCTGATCGGCGAGTTCCAGGCGCTGCAGCATCGCTCGGCGCATCTCTACAGCGAGATGGAGATCGCGCGCGCTGCGGTGCTCAAGGCGCAGCAATTGCTCGACGAAGGCAAGGACAGCGCGGAGGTCTATGTCTCGGTCGCCAAGGCCAAGGCAGGGCGCACCACCAATCTGGTCGTGCGCGAAGGCGTGCAGATGCACGGCGGCATCGGCATGACCGACGAATACGACATCGGCTTCTACATGAAGCGCGACCGGGCGTTGAACGAGTTCATGGGCGACGCGAACTTCCACGCAGGCCGGGTTGCCGAGATTTTCGGGTATTGATGAGCCTCTCCCCTCCCGCAAGCGGGAGGGGCAGGTCCAGCTTGCTGGACCGGGGTGGGCCTGAAATTGGCAACAGCTCAGGCCCGCCCCGGCTTCGGCTGCGCCTCAGCCACCCCTCCCGCAGGCGGGAGGGGAGAGACACAAGGAGAGCGGTATGGCACTCGATCCCGATATTTTCGACGCATTGCTCGAAGGCGTCCGCCGGTTCGTGGCCGAACGGCTGCGTCCGCTGGAGGCGCAGGTGTCCGAGACCGACGAGATCCCCGACGACCTCGTGCAGGAGATGCGCGAGCTTGGGCTGTTCGGGCTGTCGATCAGCGAGGAGTTCGGCGGGCTCGGCCTCAACATGGAGGAAGAGGTCCGTATAGCGTTCGAACTGGGGCGCACGTCGCCTGCGATGCGATCGACCTTCGGCACCAATGTCGGCATCGGCAGCCAGGGGTTGGTGGTGGATGGCAACGACGCGCAGAAAGCGAAGTACTTGCCGCTGATCGCCAGCGGGCAGATCATCACCTCGTTCGCGCTGACCGAGCCCGATGTCGGATCGGACAGCGGCGCGGTGAAGACCCGTGCAGAGCTTGATGGCGACGTTTATGTGCTCAACGGCTCGAAGCGCTACATCACCAACGCCGACAAGGCCGACCTGTTCACGGTGATGGCCCGCACCGGCGGTCCCGGCCCCAAAGGGGTCAGCGCGTTTCTCGTCTCGCGCGATCTGCCGGGGCTTTCGGTCGGCAAGCCCGAACGCAAGATGGGCCAGCAGGGCGCGCATGTCTGCGATGTCACCTTCGACAATGTCCGCGTGCCTGCCGAAAACCGGCTGGGCGCGGAAGGCGATGGCTTCAAGGTCGCGATGCGCGTTCTCGACCGCGGCCGCCTGCATATCTCGGCGGTGTGTGTTGGCGCTGCCGAGCGGCTGATCGCGGACAGCGTTGCTTATGCCAAGGAGCGCAAGCAGTTCGGCAAGCCGATCGCCGAGTTTCAGATGATCCAGGCGATGATCGCCGACAGCGTCGCCGAGGCCAAGGCCGCCAAGGCTTTGGTGCTGCAGACCGCACGCGCCAAGGACCGCGGTGAACGCATCACCGAGGATTGCGCCTGCGCCAAGCTGATTGCGTCGGAAATGGTCGGCCGCGTCTCCGACCGCGCGGTGCAGATCTTCGGCGGCGCGGGCTATATCGCCGATTACGGGATCGAACGTTTCTACCGCGATGTCCGCCTGTTCCGCATCTATGAGGGGACAAGCGAGATCCAGCGCACCATCATCGCAAGGGAAGCCTTGCGCAACGAAGGATAATAGGATGAATTTCGAACAGCTGTTTTCAGTCAAAGGCAAGGTTGCGCTGGTCACCGGCGGCTCGCGCGGCATCGGCAAGATGATCGCGCAGGGCCTGATCGCAGGCGGCGCCAAGGTCTATATCTCGGCGCGCAAGGCCGATGCCTGCAACGCCACAGCGGAAGAACTCGGCCCCAACTGCATCTCGCTGCCCGCCGATGTCTCGAGTGTCGAGGGAACACGCCAGCTCGCAGCGCAGTTGGCCGAGCATGAGCAACGGCTCGATATCCTGGTCAACAATGCCGGCGCTGCCTGGGGCGCAGAGTTCGAGGATTTCCCCGAAATCGGCTGGGACAAGGTGATGGACCTCAACGTCAAATCGCCGTTCTTCCTCACACAGTCGCTGCACGGTCTGCTCAAGGCGGGTGCGAGCGCGGAGACCCCGGCCAAGGTCATCAACATCTCGTCGGTCGACGGCATGCGGATCAATCCGTGGGAAACCTACAGCTATCAGGCGAGCAAGGCGGCGCTGATCCAGCTGACCAAGCGGATGGCCGTCAGGCTGCTGCGCGATCACATCTATGTCACGGGCATCGGCCCGGGCGCGTTCCCGTCGGACATGAACAAGGCCGCGCGCGATCATGGCGACATGGTGTCCAAGGGCATTCCGAACAAGCGCGTCGGCGACTGGATGGACATCTCGGGCGCGGTGATCTTCCTCGCCAGCCGGGCAGGGGACTATGTCATTGGCACGACCATTCCCGTGGATGGCGGCATCGTCAATGCGCAGGTCCCGCTGGGCGGCTATGACCCCGAGGGCAATTGATCCCAGCCGATCTTCGATGTGACCGGACGTAAAATCGCAGCGCCTGCACTGGCGCTGCGGTTCGGCTTGCTGCATCCTGCCGAAAACAGCGACAGGAGAGAGCAAGATGGCGTTCCGGATATCCTCTATGGCGCTTGCGCTGGCGGCATCGACCGCGACGATGGCGGCCTTGGCCGTTCCGACGGCGGCTTTTGCCCAGAAGGCCAAGGCGTCCAAATCGGCCGGCGGTTCGATGAAGGGCCTGCTGGGCAATGCGTCCGACAGCGCGCTCGATCAGCTTTCTCGCCCGGGCGCGTTCTACGCCGACGAGGCGGTCCGCATCCTGCTTCCGGGGCCGCTGCAAAAGGCGAGCAAGCTGATGAAGCTGACCGACCAAGCCGGACTCACCAACAACCTGACCAAATCGATCAACGATGCAGCAGGGCTCGCAGCCCAGGAGGCCAAGCCGGTGTTTCGGTCCGCGATTGATTCGATGACGCTGACCGATGGCGTGGGCATTGTCACCAGCGGCGAAACCGGCGGGACACAATATCTGCGACGCACGTCAGGCGAGGTGCTGCGGCAGAAGATGCGGCCGCTGGTCAGCGATGCGCTCGGCAGGACCGGTGCGTTGAAACAGCTTGATTCGCTCGGGGCGGGGGGCAGTGGCGCCGGCGGCATGCTGGGCTCGCTTGCCGGGGTCGGGATCAACCGCGACGGGTTGATCGATAGCGTGACCGATCAGGCGATGTCGGGGATATTCACCTATATCGGCCGCGAAGAAGCGACATTCCGCAAGAACCCGCTCAAGGCGGGGCAGAAGCTGCTCGACAGCATCCGGCAGAAATAGCGACGGCGAGACGTCAGGGGCGGTCGGTCGGGTTCATCAGATCGCGGACATAGTCGATCAGCCCGGTCTGGCGCGCACGCCGCATCCGCTCGGACTGCAAAATCTGGCAGACCTTGGTGAAGCAACTATCGACATCGTCGTTGATGACAACGAAATCATAGCCGTCCCAGTGGCTGATCTCGTCCTGCGCGCGCGCCATGCGGCTGGCGATCACCTCTTCGCTATCGGTGTTGCGCCCACGCAGACGCCGGTGCAGTTCCTCGAGCGAGGGGGGCAGGATGAACACGCGCACGACATCGCCCTCGGCGCGCTGGTAAAGCTGCTGCGTGCCCTGCCAGTCGATGTCGAACAGAAAATCCTGGCCGTCGCGCAGACCCTGCTTCACCGCCGCCTTAGGGGTGCCGTAATAATGACCGAACACCTTGGCCCATTCGAGTAGCGCATTGTCTTCCACCAATTGATGGAACGTCGCCTCGTCGATGAAGTGATAATGCGTGCCGTCGATCTCGCCCGGGCGCGGCGGGCGGGTGGTCACCGACACCGACATGCACAGCCGCCGATCCGCTTCGAGCATCATCCGCGCGATGGTCGATTTGCCCGCGCCCGACGGCGATGACAGGATGAAGAGCAAGCCGCGCCGGGCCAGAGCATTCTTGGAAGCGGAAATGACCATCGCCGCTCTAGGCCAAAGCAGCGGCTATACGTCAACCGGTTTGTGCGAATGCCGACGCCAGAGCAAGGCGATCAGGGCTTGGGAGGGGGAGAGGTCTCGCTCTGGGTCTTGCGATGATCGTAGATCGCCTTGGCCAGCAAAACCCCACCCACCAGCAGGGCACCAGGCACGGACCGGGTAGCAACCCGCGCCGCGATCGCGCCCATGATCGTTCCACCAAACAATCCCGCAGCCAGATTGCTGCGCGCGTGCGAGCCGATCATGTTGCGGACCATTTCGTCATTGGCGGCGGTGGAGATCAGCTTTCCGGCGCCGTTGATCGCTCCTCGCGACCAGTGCTTGGGCTTGTCGGATGCAGGGGCCGCGTCCGCACTGCCTGTGGGTACAGGCGGGGTGCTGACGGGCGCGGCGGTTTGTGGCGCGGGGGCGGGGGCAGGCGTGTCGTTTGCGGGGCTGGTCATGTCGGATTCCATAGCTTATCTGGCTTTCGATCTCAACGCGCCGCTCCCACCAAGCGTTCCACCGCTATTCTATCGGCCTGTCATGTCGCCCGCGCGGACATGCTCATCGAACGTCGCCTCGTCGACCAGGCCGAGTGCCAGGCCTGATTCCTTGAGCGTCATGCCGTTCTCGTGCGCGTGCTTGGCGATCTTCGCGGCATTGTCATAGCCGATCACCGGCGCAAGCGCGGTAACCAGCATGAGGGATCGCTCGACCAGTTCGGCGATCCGGCCCTCGTTGGCGGCGAGCCCCGCGACGCAGCGCGTTGTGAAACTGTCCATCCCGATCGCCAGAAGGTCGATGCTGCGCAGGACATTGGCTCCGATCAGCGGTTTGAAGACGTTGAGTTCAAGATGCCCCTGCATCCCGCCGACGGTCACCGCCTGATGATTGCCGATCACCTGCGCCGCCACCATCGTCAGCATCTCGCACTGGGTTGGATTGACCTTTCCGGGCATGATCGAACTGCCCGGCTCGTTGGCGGGAAGCTCCAGCTCGCCCAGCCCCGAGCGGGGTCCCGAGCCCAGCAGCCGGATGTCGTTGGCGATCTTGGTCAGCGCCACGGCCAGCGTGCTTAAGGTGCCGGAAAGATGCACGAGCGGATCATTCGATGCGAGCGCTTCGAAGCTGTTTTCCGCAGGATGAAACGGTTGACCGGTAATTCCGGCGATGGCGTCGCACATGTCGGCCGCAAAGCCCTTGGGCGCGTTGAGCCCGGTGCCCACGGCGGTTCCGCCGATGGCAAGGCGATAGGTTCCTGCAACGATCCCGGGCTCTATCCGGCGCCCGCAGCGATAGAGCTGGTTGGCATAGCCGGAAAACTCCTGGCCCAGCGTCAGCGGCGTTGCGTCCTGCAAATGGGTGCGTCCGATCTTGACGATATCCATCCAGTCGGCAGCCTTCGCCCCGAGCGCACCGGTGAGCCGTGAGAGCGCGGGCAGCAACCGGGTTTTGGCTTCAAGGCTGACGGCGACGTGCAACGCGGTGGGGAAGGCGTCGTTCGACGACTGCCCCTGATTGACATGATCGTTGGGATGGACAGGCGACTTGTCGCCGCGTTTGCCGGTCAGCAGTTCGTTGGCGCGGCCCGCAATCACCTCGTTGACGTTCATGTTGGTCTGGGTGCCGCTGCCGGTCTGCCAGATGGTAAGCGGAAACTGATCGTCGTGCGCTCCGGAAATGACCTCCTGCGCCGCTGCATCTATGGCGTCTGCGACCTCCCCGGGGAGACCGTGGCGACGATTGACCCTCGCTGCGGCTTGTTTGACGATGGCGAGGCCATGCACGATGGCGATCGGCATCCGCTCGTGCGGGGCAAACGGGAAGTTCACGATGCTGCGCTGGGTCTGCGCGCCCCAATAGCAATCGGCAGGAACCGCTATGGAGCCAAGCGAATCGCTCTCCATCCGGGTGGTATCGCTGGTCATGGGTGCTGGTCCGTCCGTTGAGGCGGCCATGCCGCTATTTGCGCTTGCCGAAATCCACGCTGACGACGTTGGAACCATCGCCGTCGCCGCCGGGATGGTCGTTTTCCGCTGCCTCGTGCGGCTCAGGCGGGGGTGTATCGCCCGTCACCTGGAACTGGAGCCCGAAATCAACAGCGGGATCGACAAACGCGGTGATTGCACTGAACGGGATGAACAGGTGCGCAGGCACGCGGTTGAAGCTGAGCCCAACCGCAAAGCCGGTCTTCTCGACCTTGAGGTCCCAGAACTTCTGCTGGAGCACGATGGTCATCTCGTCGGGGAAGCGCTCGACTAGATGCCGCGGGATATCGACACCGGGCGACTTGGTCTTGAAGGTGATGTAGAAATGGTGGTTGCCAGGAAGGCCGTTGGCTTCGACCTCGCCCAGCACCCGGCCGACAACCGCGCGCAGAGCCTCCTGCACGATCTCGTCATAGGGAATCAGGCTGTCGGCTGCATCGTCACTCATAGCCTTTTTGTTGGACTGCCTGCCGCGCAGGGTCAAGGCGCTATTGGCACGAAAGGCCAATCAACCTCTTCGGGCGGCAAAGATGTTGCGCGTGCCCGCAAGGTGATTATAGGGCGCAGCATGCGCACCGCCCGGATAGAACGCAAGACCCATGAAACCGACATATTCGTCGAGGTCAACCTCGACGGGACGGGACAGTTCGACGTGTCCACCGGTATCGGGTTTCTCGATCACATGGTCGAGCAGTTCTCGCGCCATTCGCTGATCGACCTGACCTGCCGGATCAAGGGCGACCTGCATGTCGACCAGCACCACACCACCGAGGATTGCGCGCTGGCCATCGGCCAGGCGATTGTCCAGGCGCTGGGCGACAAGGGCGGAATCGTGCGCTACGGCCATGCCTATTCCCCGATGGACGAGACCTTGAGCCGCGTTGCGGTCGATATCTCGGGACGTCCGTTCTTTGTCTGGAAGGCCGCATTTACGCAGCCGCGGCTGGGCGAGATGGATACCGAGCTGTTCGAACACTGGTTCCACTCTATTGCCCAGACCGCGGGGCTGACCTTGCACATCGAACTGCTCTACGGCGCAAACAACCACCATATATGCGAAAGCATCTACAAGGGCTTTGCCCGCGCAATGCGCTCTGCGGTCGAGATCGACCCGCGCAAGCAGGGAGCCATTCCTTCTACCAAGGGTGTGCTGGGTGGCTGAGCGCGTCGCGCTGATCGACTACGGCGCCGGGAATCTGCACAGTGTCCACAATGCGCTGAAGGCGGCAGGCGCGCCCGACACCATCGTGACCGCCGACCCTGCTATCGTCCGTCGTGCCGAGCGGATCGTTCTCCCAGGTGTGGGCGCGTTCGCCGCGTGCATGGGCGGTCTTGCCGCGATCCCGGGCATGATCGACGCGCTGGAACAGCGGGTGCGCGGCGACAAGGTGCCGTTCCTCGGCATCTGCGTCGGCATGCAGCTGCTTGCAACCCGCGGCGTAGAGCATGGCGTGCACCAGGGCCTTGGCTGGATACCGGGCGAAGTCGGCATGATCGAGGCCGCGTCTTCGATCAAGGTGCCGCATATGGGGTGGAACGACGTCGTCCCATCGCTGGGCGCGCCGCTGATCGAGCATGGCGAAGCGTACTTTCTGCACAGCTATCATTTCGTCGCTGCCGATGACGCCGATGTCGCTGCACGCACCGATCATGGCGGGCCGGTTACTGCCGCCGTAGCTCGGGACAATATCATCGGCGTGCAATTTCACCCGGAAAAGAGCCAGGCCTACGGGCTTGGCCTGCTCCGGCGCTTTCTCGACTGGAGCTGGCCATGAGCATCATCGTTTTTCCGGCCATCGACCTCAAGGGCGGACAGGTCGTCCGCCTGGCCGAGGGCGATATGGACCGCGCCACCGTCTATGGCGACGATCCAGCCGCCCAGGCGATGCTGTTCTCGCAAGCCGGCGCGCAGCATCTGCACGTGGTCGATCTCGACGGCGCGTTTGCGGGCGAGGCGGTCAACCGCAGTGCGGTCGAATCGATCATCGCAAGCTTTCCTGGTTATCTCCAGCTTGGCGGCGGCATCCGAACGCGAGCTGCGGTCGAGGGCTGGTTCGGCCTTGGCGTCGCGCGCGTCGTCATCGGCACCGCTGCGCTGACCGATCCTGAATTTGTCCGCGACATGGCGCGCGCCTATGAAGGCGGCATTGTCGTTGCGGTCGATGCGCGCGACGGCATGGTCGCGACGCATGGCTGGGCCGATGTCTCCGATGTTCCCGTCGCCGATATGGCGCGCCGCTTCGAGGATGCGGGCGTCACCAGCCTGCTGTTCACCGATGTCGGCCGCGACGGCATGCTCAAGGGCTGCAACATCGAGGCGACGGTGGCACTTGCGCGCACCACCGACATTCCGGTGATCGCCAGCGGCGGTGTCAAGGGCATCGACGATATCCATATGCTCAGCCTGCACGCCACAGACGGCATCGAGGGCGTGATCACCGGTCGCGCGCTGTATGACGGGCGGCTCGACCTTGCCACCGCGATTGCCATGGCCGCGCGCGGATGAACGTCCGGGTCCGCGTCATCCCCTGCCTCGACGTTGCCAATGGCCGGGTGGTCAAGGGCGTGAACTTCGTGGACTTGAAGGATGCGGGCGATCCGGTCGAGCAGGCACGTGCCTATGACGCCGCCGGTGCCGACGAACTGTGCTTTCTGGACATATCCGCCAGCCACGAGGCGCGCGGAACGATTATCGACGTCGTGCGCCGGACGGCGGAAGTGTGCTTCATGCCGGTCACCGTCGGGGGCGGCGTGCGCAGCCCCGAGGATGCCCGCGCGTTGCTGCTGGCGGGCGCGGACAAGGTCGCGATCAACAGCGCGGCAGTCGCGCGACCTGAGCTCGTTGGGGACATAGCGGAGCGCTTCGGCAGTCAGTGCGTCGTCGCCTCGATCGATGCCCGTCGTCGTCCCGACGGAGCAGGCTGGGAAATCTTCACCCATGGCGGACGCAAGGCGACCGGCATCGACGCGATCGAGCACGCGCTCAACCTGACCCGGCTTGGGGCGGGGGAACTGCTGGTAACATCGATGGACCGCGATGGCACCCGCGACGGCTATGATCTCGACCTGATCCGCACGATCGCCGACCAGGTTGACATCCCGGTGGTCGCCAGCGGCGGCGTGGGGAATATCGCTCATCTGGTGGAGGGGGTCGTCCAGGGCCATGCCAGCGCGGTGCTGGCAGCCTCGATCTTCCACTTCGGCGAAGCCAGCATTGCCGACGCGCACAGCGCACTGCGCGCCGCCGGATTGCCCGCGCGGGCTGCCGGACCGAGCGGGCAGTCCGCGTAAAATCGGATCACGCAAACGTCGGTCCGCTTGACAAAGCATGGCAATGCGCGTCGGGCTTTAACTATTATGTGCAAGCAATTTCGCCGCTATTGCCATTTTGGCCAGCAGCTTGCTTAACCTTTCAATATGAAGTGTCTCGGCATGAAACCCGGCATAACCCAGCGTCTTGCGGCGCGCAGCATCGCTGTGATCACCGGGGTGGCTCTGTCCGCCATGCAGCACGCTCAGGCCAATCCGCTGGCGGGCGTAACCCTGGATGGCATCAGCCGTGCAGGCGGCATCCGGGAGTGGATTGAGATCGCGGAGCCCGGCAATCTGGGGCTTTTGCTGATGGGCGTCGCCGGCGTTGTCATCGGTCGGTGGGCGGCGGGAAAGAAGCGCAAGGACCCGCCCGAGCGGTGATCCAAGGCGCTGGCCGCTCTTGACCTTCGCCAAAGCGGCGCGCAGAGGGCTGGCATGGCAGACCCCATTATCCAGCGGCTTGAGGCCGTCATCGCCGAGCGGCGCAGCGCCTTGCCCGACAGCAGCTATGTCGCCAGGCTGAGCAGCAAGGGTCGTGCCCGCATCGCCCAGAAGATTGGCGAGGAAGGCGTCGAAACCGTCATCGCCGCGATGAAGAATGATGGACCCGGCGTGATCAGCGAAAGCGCCGATCTGGTGTTCCACCTGCTGGTCCTGTTTGCCGATATGGGCCTTTCGTGGGATCAACTCCTCGCCGAGCTCGATGCCCGCGAAGGCGTTTCGGGAATCGCCGAGAAGGCGTCCCGCCCCAAGGAGTGACCATCATGCCGATTGATCCCACGCTTCCGTATGACGACCAGAACATCTTTGCCAAGATCTTGCGTGGCGAGGTCCCTTGCAAGAAGGTGCACGAGGACGACCATGTCCTGGCCTTCCACGACATCAACCCGCAGGCCCCGACGCATGTGCTTGTGATCCCCAAGGCAGCGTTCGTCAGCTGGGACGATTTTTCCGCCCGCGGGACCGACGAGCAGATTGCGGCGTTCGTGCGCGGCGTTGGCGAGATCGCGCGGATGCTCGGGTTGGTCGAACCGGGCTATCGCCTGCTCGCCAATGTCGGGCTTGATGCGCATCAGGAAGTGCCGCATCTGCATGTCCACCTTTTTGCCGGGCGCAAGCTTGGCCCCATGCTGATGACCGCCTGAGCCGAAGGCAAAGCGAGCGCTTCCAGCGCAACTTTATGACAAGCCGGTTGCCACCGCGAGAAAAGCCGCTAATCCTTCTGGCACAGGGGGTAAACCCCGGGACGCAACCGGCAGGTTCGAACCTGCCTAGGGTGGGAAATCGACAACATCATGAAATTTGCCCGTGTCAAACCGCTGGACGCCATCTTGGCGACCGCGAAGAAAAAATCATTGCACCCGACGCTAGGGGCCTTCCAGCTGACCCTGTTCGGGATCGGCTGTGTCATCGGTACCGGGATCTTCGTGCTGACGTCGGCTGGTGCGCAAAAGGCCGGACCCGGCCTGATGCTGGCCTTTGCCATCGCCGGCCTGATCTGCATCGTGGCGGCATTGTGCTATGCCGAGATTGCCGCGATGATCCCCGTGGCAGGCTCTGCCTACACCTATACCTATTCGGTGATGGGCGAAATGCTCGCCTGGACCGTGGGCTGGGCTCTGGTCCTCGAATACGCCGTGGCCGCAAGCGCGGTCTCGGTGGGCTGGTCCGGCTATTTTACCGGCACGATATTGAACGAGTTTTTCGGGATTGTGCTGCCTCCCTATCTGACCGCGGGGCCTGTGGCTCTCGGCGGTGCACCCGGCGGGATGATCAACCTGCCTGCCGTGGTGATCGCGCTGCTGGTCACGTGGCTGCTGATGATCGGCACCAATGAATCGGCCAAGGTCAACGCCGTGCTGGTGCTGATCAAGGTCACCGCGTTGACCGCCTTCATCGTGCTGACGCTGCCTGCGACCGAAATGGACAACTTCAATCCCTTCCTGCCCGCCGGCATCTTCGGCGGATTTGGATCGGGCGTCGGCGCCGTGGGTGCTGCTGCGACGATCTTCTTTGCCTATGTCGGCTTCGACGCGGTCTCCACTGCGGCCGAAGAAACCAAGAACCCGCAGCGCAACGTTCCGATCGGCCTGATCGGCAGCTTGGGCATCTGCACCATCTTCTACATCCTCGTGGCCGCAGGCGCCGTCGGATCGATCGGTGGTCAGCCGATCATGGGGCCCAATGGCGTGCCTTTCCCGGCAGGGTCTGAAGAGCTTGCCCGCCAGTGTGCTCTGCCCGAATATGCCGAAATGCTGGTCTGCTCAAACGAGGCGCTCGCGCACGTGCTGCGCATGATCGGCTTCAGTGGCGTCGGCAACATGCTGGGTATCGCCGCCTTTATCGCGCTGCCCTCGGTGATCCTGATCCTGCTGTTCGGTCAGACCCGCATCTTCTTCGTGATGGCGCGCGACGGGCTGCTGCCTGAAGGTCTGTCGAAGATCCACCCCAAGTGGAAAACGCCTTATGTGGTCACCGCGATCACCGGCGCGATCGTTGCGTTTGCCGCAGCGTTCCTTCCCGTGGGACAGCTGGCCGATATCGCCAATGCCGGGACGCTCTATGCGTTCATGATGGTGGCGATCGCGGTGATGATGCTGCGCAAGACCGATCCCGATCGCAAACGCGTGTTCCGTACCCCTGCCTTGTGGCTGGTCGGGCCGGCGACGATCGCGGGCTGTATCTTCCTGTTCCTCAATCTGCCGTTCGAGGCGATGATCGTGCTGCCGGCTTGGGCCGCCATCGGGCTGGTGATCTATTTCCTGTATGGCTACAAATCGAGCCATCTGGGCAAGGGGATCATCGAGGTTCCCGACGAAGACATCCTCAACCCGCACGGTTGACCAGAAAAAAACCCCGGCCTCACCAGCCGGGGTTTTTTGTTGGCCGTCATTGGCGCTTCGGCAAACAGCCGTTACATCGGCGATTTGGGGCAGGTGCCGGGGCGGCGGAACAGCTTGCCGCTTTCGGCCCAGAAGATGACCGCCAGCGAGGCCAGCCCGCACAGCAGGAAGCCCATCGCCATTGGCAACGTCGATCCGTCGAAGGCCTGACCGATCAGCGCGCCGATACCGGCTCCCAGTACCGTGCGCAGCGCCATCTGGAACGACGACGCCGCGCCTGCCATCGCGCCGAACGGTTCCATCGCGATCGATCCGAAATTGGCGCCGATAAAGCCGACCATCGCCATGTTGAGCGCCACAAGGACCAGAAACACATACATCGGTTCGTGTGGCAGCAGAGCCGCGGCGATCTGGAGCAATGACAGGCCGAGGAAGGCAAACAATGCCCATTGCGAAACACGGCGCGCGCCGAAGCGCTCGACGATGCGGCTGTTGAACCAGTTCGAGACGGCCATCGATCCTGCGACCGCGGCAAACGCGTAAGGGAAGATGTCCTGCGCATCGAATACATCGGCGAATATCTGCTGCGAGCTGTTGAGGAACCCGAACATCGCCCCCATCACCAGCCCGCCGGCGGTGACATGGCCAAAACCGGTGCGGTTGAAGATGACCTTCGACCAGGTGCTGACGATGACATCGAAACGGATCGGAATGACGTGCTCGGGTCGCAGCGTTTCGGGCAGGCGGAGCCATACCCAAACGCCCACTGCCGTCCCCATCACCGCGAGCAGCACGAAGATGAAGCGCCACTCGGCGAAATACAAAATGAGCTGGCCGAGCGTCGGCGCGATCACCGGAACCGCCATGAAGACGATGAAGATGATCGACATGAAGCTCGCCATGCGGTCGCCCGAAAAGATGTCCCGGATCACCGACACCACCAGCACGCCCATTGCGGCCGCAGCAAAGCCCTGCGCGAACCTGAGCGCGAGAAAGGTTTCGAAATCCGGGGCAAACGCACAGGCCAGCGCGAGGATCACATAGACCACCGTCGACAGCATTAGCACCGGTTTGCGGCCAACGCGGTCGCCGATCGGTCCATAGAACAGCGATCCGATGCCCATGCCGAGCAGATAGCTGCTGATCACATATTGGCGGCGATTGGGGTCGACGATGCCGAACGCTTCGCCCAATGCCGGGAAGGCTGGCAGGATCGCATCGATCGCTAGCGCATTCAGTGCCATCAGTGCCGCCATCATCGCGACGAGCTCGCGCGTTCCCAGCGGGAAATCCCCCGTCTGCGCAGGGGCCTGGCCACGCGCCGCGTCTCGAGTCTGTTGTTTCTGCATCGGACTTCAATGGGGCTTGGTAAGCCGATTGCCAACCGCCAACGCCGCTTCTATTTCAATCCGGGATGACCGATCCGGCCGAACCTGCGCAGCGCAAGATCATCCATATCGATATGGATGCCTTCTTCGCCAGCGTGGAACAGCGCGACAACCCGGCGCTGCGAGGGCTACCCGTTGCGGTTGGCGGGTCCTCGCGACGCGGCGTGGTGGCGGCGGCGAGCTATGAGGCCCGCACATTCGGCGTCCGTTCGGCGATGCCATCGGTCACCGCGTTGCGCCGATGCCCGGACCTGGTGTTCGTCAAGCCGCGGTTCGATGTCTACCAGCAGGTCTCGCGGCAGATCCGCGAAATCTTTGCGCGGCATACCGACCAGATCGAACCCCTGTCGCTCGACGAGGCCTATCTCGACGTCAGCACCAACCACCAGGCCATCGCGTCGGCAACGCAGATCGCGCAGATGATCCGCGCCGACATCGCGCGCGAAACCGGGCTGACCGCCAGCGCCGGGGTGTCGTACAACAAGTTCATCGCCAAGCTGGCGAGCGACCAGAACAAGCCCGATGGGATGTGCGTCATCCGTCCGGAGCAGGGGCCCGGTTTCGTTGCGGGGCTGCCGATCAAGCGGTTTCACGGCGTCGGCCCACGAACCGCCGAAAAAATGGCCGCGCTGGGTATCGCCACCGGGGCGGATCTCGCCGCGAAGCCGGAAGCCTGGCTGCTGGCGCATTTCGGAAGCTGGGGCAGCTATCTGTTCGGCGCGGCGCACGGGATAGATCATCGCCCGGTGCGCCCCGATCGCATCCGCAAGTCGATCGGCGGAGAGCGGACCTATGGCGAGGATATCTGGACCGAGGACGGACTGCGCGGCGCGCTGGAAACCATCGCCGATATCGTCTGGGAACGGGTGGAGCGATCAGAGGCGCAAGGCCGCACCATCACGCTCAAGGCGCGCTATTCCGATTTTCAGACCATCACCCGCGCCCGCTCGCTCAGCCATGCGGTCGTGGATCGTGCCATGTTCGGGCAGATCGGCCAATCGCTGGTCGATCAGATTCTTCCGCTGCAAAATGGTATCAGGCTGTTGGGTTTGACCCTGTCGGGGCTGGCGCATTCGGATGATGAAGAGCTTGCCGATGTGCGTCAGCAAGAGCTGCCCTTCGGCTGATCACCAGGCATCTGCCGGCGGCAGTCCGTCCCGCACCTCTTTCACCCCGCGCAGCGAGGCAGGGGACAGATTTGCGGGGAGGGCATTCAGCGGGAAGAAGCGCGCCTCGAGCAGTTCCTTGCCATCAGCGACAGGCGCGCTGGTGGTCTGGCCGACCACTACCGTGATGTGATCTGGCCAGCCTTCGCTGGTAGCGACAAACTGGCCGTGCTCACGCATGTCGGTCAGGATGCAGCCCGTTTCTTCGCGTACCTCGCGCGCCCCAGCCTCCATCGCGCGCTCACGCCGGTCGATACCGCCGCCGGGCAGCATGTAGGTATCCGGCGACTGATAGCTGTGCCGGATCAGCAGCACCGAATCCCCGCGCAGCACCACCGCCTTGACGCCGCGGGTCCGGATTTGGAACGTACGGCGCCACCACACCCGCACCCGTTGCGCGACGATATAGGCCAGATGGATAGGCTTCACGCCGCCCCCGGGATCACACGTCGAGATTGGCGACGTTGAGCGCGTTTTCCTGAATGAACTCGCGGCGCGGCTCGACGATGTCGCCCATCAGCTGGGTGAACACCTCGTCGGTGATGTCCGCATCGTCGACCTTGACTTGCAACAGCGAGCGATGGTTGGGATCGAGCGTGGTCTCCCACAGTTGCTCGGCGTTCATCTCGCCCAGGCCCTTGTAGCGGGCAATCGCCAGTCCCTTGCGCCCGGCCGCGAGGATCGTCTCGAGCAGAACCGATGGCCGGTTGATCGTCACGCCGGTGGGAGCGGCGACCGCTTCCTCCATCTCGTCATTATCGCTGTCGGAGTCACTCTCGATCGGCGCGGCTGTCCCGCTTTTGACCAGCCTGCTCGGATTCAGATACATCGCGGCAAATTCGCCCGCGACCCGGTGCAGCTTGCGCGCTTCCGCGCTGTTGAGGAACGGCAGATCGACGACATGATGGTCGGTCACCCCGCGCCACCAACGTTCGAGATGATAGCCACCCTCGACCGACAGCTCGCCGCTCCAGCGCGCTTCCGGATCGGCGGCGCCCATCCAGGCGGTCGCGGTGTTGACCGCAGCCAACCGGTCGCTGTCCGGCATGTCGGGCGAGAGGGCTCCGGCGAGCGCCAGACCCTCGATGATCAGCGGATCGTAGCGGCGCGGGATATAGGTCATCAGGCTCTTCATGCGCCGAGCGTGTTCGACCAGTTCGCGAAGATCATCGCCGCCGCGCGCACCCTCGATCGTCTCGAGGATCCGGCCCTGCAGCCCGGCATCGACCAGATACTGATCGAGCGCGTCGTTGTCCTTGAGATAGACCTCGCTCTTGCCCTTGGCCACTTTGTACAGCGGCGGCTGGGCGATGTAGAGATATCCGCCGCGGATGATCTCGGGCATCTGGCGGTGGAAGAACGT
Source organism: Blastomonas sp. (assembly GCF_030373265.1). GTDB lineage: Bacteria > Pseudomonadota > Alphaproteobacteria > Sphingomonadales > Sphingomonadaceae > Blastomonas. The sequence continues at coordinate 37,341 of NZ_JAUCZC010000020.1, read as the reverse complement.
CAGCAGCAGCGTGCGGATGTGCGCGCCGTCGACGTCAGCGTCGGTCATGATCACGATCTTGTGATAGCGCAGCTTCTCGATGTTGAAATCGTCGCGGATGCCGGTGCCCATCGCCTGGATCAGCGTGCCGACTTCCTTGGACGAAATGATCCGGTCAAAGCGCGCGCGCTCGACGTTGAGGATCTTGCCCTTGAGCGGCAGGATCGCCTGATAGTGCCGGTCGCGGCCCTGCTTGGCCGATCCGCCTGCCGAGTCACCCTCGACCAGGAACAGTTCTGACTTGGCAGGATCGCGCTCCTGGCAGTCGGCGAGCTTGCCAGGAAGCGAGGCGATGTCCATCGCGCCCTTGCGCCGGGTGAGTTCGCGCGCCTTCTTGGCGGCCTCGCGGGCAGCGGCGGCATCGATGATCTTGGCGACGATCGACTTGGCGTGCGCGGGGTTTTCCTCGAGCCACTCGGCCATCTTGTCGGCCATCAGGCTTTCGAGCGGCTGACGCACTTCGGAGCTGACCAATTTGTCCTTGGTCTGCGAGCTGAACTTGGGATCGGGCAGCTTGACCGAGACGATTGCGGTCAGGCCTTCGCGCATGTCATCGCCGGTGAGCGAGACCTTTTCCTTTTTCAGCAGCCCCGATTTTTCCGCATAGTTGTTGAGCGTGCGGGTCAGTGCGGCGCGGAACGCGGCGAGGTGCGTGCCGCCATCGCGCTGCGGGATGTTGTTGGTGAAGCAGAGGACATTTTCATAATAGCTGTCGTTCCATTCGAGCGAGACGTCGATGGTGACATCGTCGCGCGAACCCGAGATCGAGATCGGCTCGGGCATCAGCGATTGCTTGTTGCGGTCGAGGAACTTGACGAAAGCCGCGATGCCGCCCTCGTAATACAGATCGTGCTCCTTGGCTTCGGCATGGCGCTCATCGCGCAGGATGACCCGGACGCCCGAGTTGAGGAAGGCGAGCTCGCGGTAGCGATGCTCGAGCTTCTCGAAGTCGTACTCGGTGACGTTCTTGAACGTGTCCTGCGAAAACAGGAACCGGACCTGCGTACCCTTCTTGCCTTCGGGCGCGGGGCCGAGCACCTTCAACGGCGCTTCGGAATCGCCATGACGGAAGCGCATCCAGTGCTCCTGCCCATCACGCCAGATGCGCAGCTCGAGCCATTCGGACAGGGCGTTGACGACGCTGACGCCGACGCCGTGTAGACCGCCAGAGACCTTGTAGGCGTTGTCGTCGCTGGTGTTCTCGAACTTTCCGCCTGCGTGCAGCTGGGTCATGATGACCTCGGCCGCCGAAATGCCCTCCTCGGTGTGGATGCCGGTGGGGATGCCGCGACCGTTGTCCTCGACGGTCACCGAATTGTCGGGGTTGAGCGTGATCAGCACGCGGTCGCAATGCCCGGCCAGCGCCTCGTCGATGGCGTTGTCCGACACCTCGAAGACCATATGGTGCAGGCCCGATCCGTCGTCGGTATCGCCGATGTACATCCCTGGCCGCTTGCGGACAGCATCGAGGCCCTTGAGGACCTTGATCGAATCTGCGCCATATGCGCTGGTGTTGGCCGGGTTCTGGTTGTTCTCGGTGGAAGTGCTGGGAGTGTCTGTCATCTTTGTGTCATAGCCGCGCGGGCGGCGAAACCCAAGCAGAACTGGCCGGTTTTGCACATATTTTCGTGCGCCGCTCGGGCCACGAAAACCAGGTTTCGGGGAGCCTGGCGCAGCTTGCTTGAATGATGGTCCCGATCACCTATAACCGCCAGCATGAAAGCCATTTTTCTCCCCGTTTTTGCAATGCTGATCGTTGCTGGTTGCGCCGATCCTGAGCCGACTCGCCAGCGCGAGCCGGGTGGTCAGGCCGCCGGAGAGCGGCTGGGTGCTTCTGACGCAAGCCCGACGGCACGTCCGGTCACCATCGGCGAGGGGGGTGCGCGTTTCGCTGCGTGCCAGGGTCGCGGACGCGTCGGCGGGCTGCGCGGAGCGGAGCTTCCTGTACGCGACGCGCCCTTCGACGGTGCCAAGCAGATCGGCGCGCTGACCGACGACACGCAGGTTTTCGTCTGCACCCGCAGCCTGGACCAGCAGTGGCTGGGCGTCGTTGTCGGGCAGTTCCCCGCAAGTGCATCCGCACCGCAGGGTGCCGCAGCGCCACCTGTGGATGATGCGCCAGCGGCTGCAGCACCCGCAGTCGATTGCGGCGTCACCAGGCCGGTTCGCACCAAGCAGCCGTATACGGGTCCCTGCCTGAGCGGTTGGGTGGAAAACACGTTTGTGGCATCCGTCGCCAATTGAGCGGTTGCGGAGCGCCGACCACAATACCCTCTTTCCTCACCTGACCGCTCTGGCATAACCCATGGCGAGCGAACGGCACACAAGCCGGCGGGAGAGGATGCACATGGATATCAGCGCAGAGCTTGAGCGGGACTTCGGCAATTGGCCGGGCATCATCGCCGAATGGGGTGCGGCACAGCCGGACGCCACCGCGCTCGATGACGGCTCGGCGCAGATCAGCTGGGGGGATCTGTCCGCGACGGTCGACCGGATGGCCGCCCAATTGCTCGCCGACGGGCTTCAGCGCGGCCAGGCGGTGGCGATCCTGGGGACTACCGGGATACCCTATGCGCTGGCCTATCTGGCCGCGATCCGGGCAGGGGGCTGCGCGGCACCGTTAACGACAAGTGCCACGCCGCGCCAGCTCGCCAACATGCTGGCCGATTCCGGTGCTATCCACCTGTTCATCGATGGCGACAAGCGCGCAGAGCTGCTGGCAAGCGATACCACGCTAGCGGACGTGCGCCACGTCATGCTCGATCAGGCTGCTGACGGTGCGCCAGTTTACACCGAGTGGATGGCTGCGGCGGGCGCGACTCCCGATGTCGCACCGCCGCGCCCCGGCGATGCGTTCAACATCATCTATTCCAGCGGCACCACCGGGACGCCCAAGGGCATCGTGCATTCGCATGGCATGCGCTGGCGGCAGTCGGTGGCGGGCTTCCAGGCGATCTACAGCGAACAGGCGCGCTCGATTCTCTCGACGCCGCTCTACTCCAACACCACGCTCGCGGTGTTCCTGCCGACGATGGTGCATGGCGGCATGGCGCGCTTGATGGGCAAGTTCGACGCTGGCCATTGGCTCAAGGCGGCAGAGGCGATGCGCGCGACGCACACGATGCTGGTGCCCGTGCAGTATCAGCGCCTGATGAGCGATCCGGCCTTCGATACGCATGATCTGTCGTCGATGCAGCTCAAGTTTTGCACCAGCGCGCCGTTCAGCGCCGAGCTCAAGGCCGAGGCGCTCGAACGCTTTCCCGGAGGCCTGGTCGAGATCTACGGCATGACCGAAGGCGGCGTGGTGTGCATGCTCCAGGCGCACAATTTCCCCGACAAGTTGCACACCGTCGGCCAGCCAGTGAAGGGGCACGACCTCAAGGTCATCGACGAGGAGGGCAACGCGCTGCCCCCCGGATCGAAGGGCGAGATGGTGGGCCGGTCGCCGACGATGATGAGCGGCTACAAGAACCAGCCCGACAAGACCCGCGACATGGAATGGCGCGATGCGGACGGCAATCTCTGGTTCAAGATGGGAGATATCGGCATCGTCGACGAGGACGGCTTCGTCCAGATCGTCGGCCGCGCCAAGGATATGATCATCTCGGGCGGCTTCAACATATACCCCAAGGACCTCGAAGAGGCGCTGATGCAGCACCCGTCCGTGGCCGATGCTGCGGTGGTCGGCATGCCGTCCGAGCGTTGGGGCGAAACCCCGGTCGGCTTTATCGTCGCGGCACCGGGCGCGGCGCTGGATGCCGACGAGGTCCTCGCTACCGTCAACGCCGAGCTGGGCAAGACCCAGCGGTTGTCCGTGCTCCACCCGATCAACGAGCTCCCACGCAGCCACATCGGTAAAATCCTGAAGACAGAGCTGAGGGCGATGCTGGTGGAGACTGCAGGCTAGACTTGCCGCGCTGCTCAAACTATCGGCTGAGGTATGACCATAGCCCATGACGAATCCGTTCTGATTGTCGATTTCGGCAGCCAGGTGACGCAGCTTATCGCACGCCGGGTGCGTGAGGCGGGGGTGTATAGCGAGATCGCCCCGTTCACCACCGCCGAGGCGGCGTTCGAGCGGTTGAAGCCCAAGGGGATCATCCTGTCGGGCAGCCCGGCTTCGGTGCTCGACGAAGCCAGCCCGCGGGTTCCCGATATCATCCTGCAGTCAGGCCTGCCGATCCTGGGGATCTGCTATGGCCAGCAGACGATGACCCAGCAATTGGGCGGCACGGTCGAGGGCGGCGGTGAACAAGGCGGCGAATTTGGCCGAGCCTTTATCGAGATTACCGATCGCTGCCGGTTGTTCGACGGGCTGTGGAAGGAAGGCGAAGCGCATCAGGTCTGGATGAGCCATGGCGACAAGGTCACCGAGCTGGCGCCCGGCTTCCGTACGGTGGCATCCTCGCCCGGCGCGCCGTTTGCGGTGATCGCCGATGACGAACGCTGTTTTTATGCGATGCAGTTTCACCCCGAGGTGGTGCACACCCCCGATGGCGGGAAATTGATCGCCAACTTTGTGCGGCATGTCTGTGGCTGCCGCGGGGATTGGTCGATGGCGGAGTTCAAGGCCGCCAAGATCGCCGAAATCCGCGAACAGGTGGGCAGCTCGCGCGTGATCTGCGGGCTGTCGGGCGGAGTCGACAGCGCGGTCGCGGCGGTGCTGATCCACGAGGCGATCGGCGACCAGCTGACCTGCGTGTTCGTCGACCATGGCCTGATGCGGCTGGGCGAGGCCGATCAGGTGGTCAGCCTGTTCAAGGGCCATTACAACATCCCGCTGGTGCATGTGCAGGCCGAAGCTCTGTTCATGGGCGGGCTCGCCGGGGTCACCGATCCCGAGCTCAAGCGCAAGTTCATCGGCAAGACCTTTATCGATGTGTTCGAGAGCGAGGCCCGCAAGATCGGCGGCGCGGAGTTTCTGGCGCAGGGGACACTTTATCCCGATGTCATCGAAAGCGTGTCGTTCACCGGCGGGCCTTCGGTAACAATCAAGAGCCACCACAATGTCGGCGGCCTGCCCGAACGCATGAACATGAAGCTGGTCGAGCCCTTGCGCGAGCTGTTCAAGGACGAGGTCCGCGCACTGGGCCGCGAACTTGGCCTGCCCGACGTGTTTGTCGGCCGCCATCCATTCCCCGGACCCGGGCTTGCGATCCGTATTCCTGGCGAGGTGACCCGCGAGCGCTGCGACGTGCTGCGCAAGGCCGATGCGGTGTATCTCGACGAGATCCGCAACGCCGGGCTTTACGACGCTATCTGGCAGGCGTTCGCGGTGTTGCTGCCAGTCAAGACCGTCGGCGTGATGGGCGATGGCCGCACCTACGACAATGTCTGCGCACTGCGCGCGGTGACCAGCACCGATGGCATGACCGCAGATATCTATCCGTTCGACTCGAGCTTCCTCCAGCGCACCGCGACCCGGATCATCAACGAGGTCAAGGGCATCAACCGCGTGGTCTACGACTACACGTCGAAGCCCCCAGGCACGATCGAGTGGGAGTAAGCGGGCGCGCTGACAGGCGCTAACGCTGACGTCCGAATGCGCGGGCGAGGTCGACAAATGCCCTGAAGGCGGCCGAAGGGTTGCGCCGGCTTGGATAATACAGGCTCAAGGGCGCAAGCGGTGGCGTCCAGTCTTCCAGCACCCGGACAAGACGGCCCGCGGCGATATCGTCGCGGACATCGGACTCCATGAAGAACCCCAAGCCGAAATCCTCCAGCACGGCAATCCGCGCCAGACTGGCCTCGTCGAGGGTGATCCGCCCGCCGACATCGATATGGACGGCTTCCCCGTCCTTCTCGAAGCGCCACCGATAGGCCGCCCCATTGGGTAGCCGCACCCTTATGCAGGCATGGGCGAGCAAATCGGGCGGAACACGCGGGGTGCCGTAATCGCGCAGATAGGCGGGCGTCGCGACCACGGCGTGGCTGCGCGCCGATCCCAGCGGGATCGCGATCATATCGCTGGGTACGAGATCGTCGGTGCGGATGCCGATATCGAAGCCGTCCGCCACGATATCGACCAGCCGCCCTTCGGTGACCAGATCGATATGCACCTGCGGGTAGCGCTGAAGAAACTGTAGCAGCAGCGGCGCAAGGATTTCCCGAGCTGCGGTGGCGAAGGCATTGATGCGCAATGTTCCAGACGGCGTCTCCTGCTGCGCCCGCGCGCTGTCCATCGCGTCCCTGATATCCTGCAGTGCGGGGGTGACTTGATCGACGAACGCACGACCGGCGTCGGTGAGGGAAACGCTGCGGGTGGTCCGGTTGAACATCCTGACCCCGAGTTCACGCTCGAGCTTGGCCACGGTGTTGCTGACCGCCGTCGTCGATAGGCCCAAATCCAGCGCGGCCGCGCGAAACGTGCCTCGGCGCGCGATGGCGAGAATGCAATCAAGCTCGATGAGACTGTGTCGGGTCATTGTCCTGCTTTCCGTGACGCTGCATCCTGATTTATCCCGATTATCGGATCAAAGGTCCATCGCTATCTTGCTGTGACAGATACAGGCGCCAACGGGGCGCTTCCAAACGATGGAGACGCAACATGGATATCGAGCTGCCAGAGATCATTTCACGGTATTTTGCCGCCGATGCGGAGCAGGGGTCCGACGCTGTTATGCGGTGTTTCGCACAGGATGCGGTCGTCCGCGATGAGGGCAAGACCTACACCGGCATCGACGAAATCCGGGAATGGAAAGAGGGTGCCGCCAGCACCTACAGCTACACGGTCGAGCCGTTTGCGATTGTCGGCGAGGGCGACCGGATCATCGTCACCAGCCACCTTGTCGGCACCTTCCCCGGTAGTCCGGTCGATCTGCGCTATCGATTTGTGCTGAGCGAGGACATGATCGCAGCGCTGGAGATCGTGCCATGACCGCCGAACCACACGCTCCAGCCGCCAATCGGTTTCTCGATCTCACCGGCAAGCGGGCGCTGATAACCTCGGGCACGCGCGGCGCGGGAGCGGCAACCGTCTCGCTGTTCCAAGACCTTGGTGCCGAGATCCTGACGACCGCGCGCACGCGTCCGGCAGGTTTCGACGCACCCTTTGTCGCTGCCGATCTGACCACCGCCGAAGGCTGCGCCGCGCTTGCGTCCGAAGTGCACGAGCGGCTGGGCGGCGTCGATATCATCGTCCACATGCTGGGCGGCTCGTCCGCGCCCGCCGGTGGTTTTGAAGCGTTAAGCGATGTCCTCTGGGCGAGCGAACTTGACCTCAATCTCATGCCAGCGGTGCGGCTCGATCGCGAACTGGTTCCGGGCATGGTGGAGCGCGGCAAAGGCGTGGTCATCCACGTGACCTCGATCCAGTCGCGGTTGCCGCTGCCCGAAGCGACCACGGCTTATGCTGCGGCCAAGGCGGCGCTGTCGACCTACAGCAAGAGCCTGTCGAAACAGGTTTCGCCGCACGGGGTTCGCGTGGTGCGGGTATCGCCGGGCTGGATAGACACCGAGGCCTCGATAGATCTCGCTCAGCGGCTAGCGGCAGAGAGCGGCGGCGATATCGCGCAGGGCAGGAAAATGATCATGGATTCTCTCGGCGGTATCCCGATCGGGCGTCCCTCGTCGCCGATGGAGGTTGCCAGCCTGATTGCGTTTCTCGCGTCAGATCGCGCGGGCACGATCACCGGCACCGAATATGTCATCGATGGCGGGACCGTGCCGACGGTTTGAGCGGCTTCAGCGCAAGCGTTTCACGAACAGCCCGCCGTTGTCCCGGCGCTCGGTGGCGAACTGGGGCGAGGCTTCGAACATGTCGAGCAGCCGCGGGAAGCCGTGGTTGCGCACATCGAAGCTCGAGCGGTTGCCCGCGATCTTGCCGACTTCGCTCAACGACGCGAAGCCGCGTTCGTCGCGCTTGCTGGCCTGATAGGCATCGATCAGTAACTGGATGACGTCCTCGTCGATGCTCGCACCCCCCGCGGCCGGCTTGGGGTCGGGCTTGGCATTGGCCTTTGCTGCCGCGGCATTGTCCGCTTTCTTCTCTGCCCCCTGCACCTTGATCAGCGCGTTCACGTCGATGAAGCGGGTACAGGCCTGCTTGAAAGCCTCAGGCGTCTTGTCGCCTCCAAAGCCGTAGACCGGCAGGCCGTCCTGGCGGATGCGCTGGGCTAGCGGCATGAAATCGCTGTCCGAACTCATGATCCCAAAGCCGTTGACCCGGCCCCGATACAGCAGATCCATCGCATCGATGGTCATCTTCATATCGGTGGCGTTCTTGCCTTTGGTGAGGTCGAACTGCTGCTGAGGCTCGATCCCGAACTTGTGGACGATATCGGCCCACCCCTTGAGCGCGGGCTTGCGCCAGTTCGCGTAAGCGCGACGGATGTTCACCGTGCCCAGTTCTGCGAGCACGGTCAGCACCGGGTCGATTCCGGCGGGACTGGCATTGTCTGCGTCGATCAGCAGGGCGATGTTGGGAGGCGTTTCCTTGGTCATTCCCGAAAATGGAGCTTCGTCGGATCAAAAGCAATCGTCATGGCACAAGCCACGCGCCTTGCCATATCTGGCTTTCCGTCTGGTGGAACCGTGCGCGGCGGTGACCAGTGTGCGCCAGGTGCAGGAATTCGATGGTGTCGATCTGCACCATCAGCAGAGCGAAATTGTCGCGGCCGGCAGCGACCTCGTCCTCATCATCGGGTTTGCGCCCTTCGATATCGGCGGGAAGGCCCGATACCGGGGACTGCGAAACGGTGCCGGGTGCGGGATCGGCAAGATAGCAGCGCTTGGCAAACAAGGTCGCTTCCGCCCATGCGGCGTCGGCGGCCGGTGTCGCGGTTTCGATCCGCGCCACGCCGGTCAACCTGAACTGGCGTTTGGCCCCCGGGTCATATGCAAGCACCGAGACAGCGCCCGTGTAACCCACCTGGTCGACCTTGGCCGCGCGGGCATCGGTGTGAAACCGCAAGGTCGCCGTGGCACGATCAAAGGCGCGCAGCACCATCACCCGCTGGGTGGGTATTCCGTCCGCGGTGATCGTGGCGATGACAGGCGTATGCATCGCCGCGCGACGGTCCTTTGCGGCGCGGCCCAGCCTCTGCCAGATGTCCGCCAGCACAGCGTCGAGATCGTCGGAAAGGTCGGTAGAATTCGCGGCGTCCATCGTGTCCCCATCCATCAGGCGCGCTGCCTTTCGGGCAGCGGTGCGGTCTAAGTGTGGCCGAGACGATGCTTTTACCAGTGGAAGTGCGCTTGGCGCTGCGCTAAAGCGCGGAGCATGAATGAAGTTACCCCCATCGAGAGCCCCGAAGGCCGCCCCGCCCGTGTCCGCAAGCCCGACTGGATCCGGGTTCGTGCCCCAACCAGTGCAGGTTTCAACGAAACCCGCAAGCTGATGCGCGATCTCAACCTCAACACCGTGTGTGAAGAGGCGGCGTGCCCGAACATCGGCGAGTGCTGGACCAAGAAGCACGCCACGGTGATGATCCTGGGCGATGTGTGCACCCGTGCCTGCGCCTTCTGCAACGTCAAGACCGGCATGCCGCGCGTTGTGGATCTGAAGGAACCCCAACACGTTGCCGATGCGGCCGCACAAATGGGGCTGCAGCATATCGTGATAACCTCGGTCGACCGCGACGATCTGGCCGATGGCGGCGCGAGCCAGTTCGTCAAGGTGATCGAAGCGCTGCGGCGGACCACGCCAACCACCACGATCGAGATTTTGACGCCGGATTTCCGCAACAAGCATGAGGCCGCCGTCGAGGCGATCGTCACCGCGCGCCCGGATGTCTACAACCATAATCTGGAGACCGTCCCGCGGCTGTATCCGACGATCCGCCCGGGTGCGCGCTATTACGCCTCGCTGCGGCTGCTGGAATCGGTCAAGCGGCTCGATCCGTCGATCTTCACCAAGTCCGGCATCATGCTGGGGCTGGGCGAGGAGCGTCTCGAGGTGCACCAGGTGATGGACGACATGCGGTCGGCCGATGTCGATTTTCTCACCATGGGCCAGTATCTGCAGCCCACTCCGCGCCACACCAAGGTCATCGATTTCGTGACCCCCAAGGCCTTCGATGCCTATGCGGCAATCGCGCGCGCCAAGGGCTTTCTGCAGGTCGCGTCGAGCCCTTTGACCAGGTCCAGCTACCATGCCGGAGAAGACTTCGCTCAGATGCGCGCTGCGCGCGAGGCGAAGCTGGCCCGGCAGGCTGCCCGATAAGGCGAGCACGCGTGCCATCCCACCGCGAAACCCGGCATCTGCCCTGGCGTCCCGAACAGATGTACAATCTGGTCGCCGATGTTGCGCGTTATCCCGAGTTTCTGCCTTGGGTGATCGCGACCCGGATCAAGTCGGATAGCGACACCGAAATGGTCGCCGACATGGTCGTCGGCTTCAAGCAGTTGCGCGAGAAGTTCACCTCGTTGGTGCGCAAGGTTCCGGGCGAACGGATCGAAGTCGAGTATCTCGACGGGCCGCTCAAGAATCTGGAAAACATCTGGCAATTCGCCAGCGACGGCGAGGGTGGGTGCACCGTCGATTTCTACGTGTCGTTCACCTTCAAGAACCGGCTGTTCGAAACTTTGGCCGGCCAGTATTTCGACCGCGCCTTTCGCAAGATGGTGGGTGCGTTCGAAACCCGCGCCGAAGCGCTTTACGGCAACAGCAACTCCAGCGCGGCCAACGTCGCTTCCTGACGGATCTCGGCGCGGCTGAGGCCGGGATCGAAGTTCTTCTGCTCGGCGGTGATGTCGTTTTCGTTCTGGCCGCGCAGCGCGCAGGCAAACACCACCGTCCCGACCGGCTTGCTGTCGGTGCCGCCACCCGGTCCGGCAACGCCGGTGATCGCAACCGCCACGTTTGCATCCGAATGCTTGAGCGCGCCACGCGCCATCGCCCAAGCGACAGCGGGCGACACCGCACCGAAGGTATCGATCAGCTCCGCGCTGACCCCCAGCGATTCGATCTTGGCATCGTTGGAATAGGTCACGAAACCGCGATCGAGGACGTCGGAGCTGCCCGCAATCTCGGTCAGCGCCGCGCACACCAGCCCGCCGGTGCAGCTTTCGGCCAGCACGACCCTCCGCCCGGCAGCGGCGTTTTCCGCCACCACCCGTGCGGCAAGGTCCATCAGCACCGAAGGCAGCAGGCTGTTCACTTCACAGCGTCCTTGCACAAGGTAAACGGGTTCTTACTTTCCTCGCCGGGCTTCTTGGACGAATCGTCCAGCTTCATCAGCGCGATCAGCAGCTTGCCCATGTTCTCAGGCGGCAGTGGTTCAAGAGCACTGTAGAAATCATCCACCGCGGTGCAGTCCTTCGGCTTGATCTCCTGCTCTATCAGCGCGCTAATCGCCGCTGTCAGCAAGGGCCGGATCAACTGCGGGTCAGTGCCCGGCGGCAGCGGCAGATCGACCGCCGACATGAACGCCCGCCCGGCTGTCGGCCAGGCGCGGTCGGCCGCCGGCTGATAGACCTGGGTGATCTTGGCCGATGAGCGGGTTAGCGCCGATGCTGCCGGCAGGTGCGGCAGGCAGGCCCGGCGAGCACTGGTCAGCGCATCGGGCAGAGCGGCAACGGCAACCGACTGCGCCTGATCGGTGGACAGGCATGCGGCTGTCTGCGCTGCCGCTGTATTTGCGGCCAGCGCGCTGATCATCGCGAACGTGGCAGCGGAACGGGAAAAGAGCGTCATTGGTGTCATATCGTTGTGTCCTCAAAATGTATCGGCGACCATGATACTGGCCGCCGCCTGTGCCGCTATGCCTTCGCCACGCCCTGTGAAGCCGAGCCGCTCAGTCGTCGTCGCCTTCACGCCGACCTGATCGGGGCGCAGGTCCAGCAGAGTGGCAATGCGTTGCTGAATGGAAGCTTTGTGCGGGCCGATTTTCGGTTCCTCGCAGATGATCGTCAGATCGATATTGGCGATGACGCCGCCCTTGGCCCTAACCAATGATGCCGCGTGCGCCAGAAACCGCGCCGAATCCGCGCCGCGCCACTGCGGGTCGCTGGGCGGGAAATGCTCGCCGATATCGCCCAGTGCCATCGCGCCGAGCAGGGCGTCGGTGATTGCATGCAGCGCGACATCGGCATCGCTGTGCCCGGCGAGCCCCTTGTCATGCGCGATTTTGATACCGCCCAGCCACAACTCTTCGCCAACGACCAACCGGTGGACGTCATAGCCCATTCCGGTGCGGGCGATCATGGGGGCGGGCATCGGGACAGGGGAATGGGGCACGGCAAGGTCCTTGGCAAAGGTGATCTTGGTCAGCGCCTCATCGCCCTCGACCAGCGCGACGCCAAGGCCATGAGCACGGGCGATCTGGCTGTCATCGGTCGCGGCCTGGTCCGACGGCCAGCCGAGATGCGCGGTAAGAATGGCGTCGAAGCGGAATGCCTGCGGGGTCTGGATGCGCCAAAGTTGGGCGCGATCGACGGCCTGCTCCATGACGCCATCTGCGCCGCGGGCGATGCTGTCGACCACCGGCAATACTGGAACCGCACCTTGGTGATGGTCCAGTGCTGCGTTCAGCCGGTCGAGCACGTCGGACGACAGGGCAGGGCGGGCAGCGTCATGAATGAAGACCCGGTCGATCCCGCCAAGCGCTGCAATTGCCAGCAAACCAAGCCGGACCGAGTCGCTGCGCTCGGCGCCACCGGTCACGAGTGCGATGCCGTCAAGCTCGCCGAGCGCCGCTCGCGCCATCGCATCCTGGCCTTCACCGATGACGACAACGATCAGCGGCGCGCTCTGCCATCGCGCAAACGCTTCGACGCTGTGGCGCAACAAGGGCTTGCCGTCATAGTCTGCGAACTGCTTTGGCACGTCGCCGCCAGCGCGCAGACCCTTGCCCGCAGCCACGATCAGCGCGGCTGTGCGGGGGGTATCGCTGGCAAGGCTGGGCGTTGCATCGTGCATCGGGCGCGGGGCATAGACCAAGAGCCGCTTGCCCGCCAGCCGCTTTGCGATTATGGGCCTGCCTAAATATTAGGCACATACCGACCATGACCCACACCCCTACGCTCAAGCCGATCCAGATCGGCTCCCTTCAGATCGACGAGCCTGTGCTGCTCGCACCGATGACCGGCGTCACCGACATGCCGTTCCGCACATTGGTGCGGCGCTATGGATCGGGGCTCAACGTCACCGAAATGATCGCCAGCGAGGCGATGATCCGCGAGACGCGCCAGTCGCTGCAGAAGGCCGCATGGCACGCGGTCGAGGAACCGGTGTCGATGCAGCTTGCCGGCTGCGGCCCCAGGCAGATGGCCGAGGCGGCCAAGCTCAACGAGGATCGCGGCGCTGCGATCATCGACATCAACATGGGCTGCCCGGTCAAGAAGGTCGTCAACGGCGATGCGGGATCGGCGCTGATGCGCGATCTGCCGCTCGCCGCCGCGTTGATCGAAGCCACGGTGAAGGCCGTGAAGGTGCCGGTGACGGTCAAGATGCGGATGGGCTGGTGTCATGACAGCCTCAATGCGCCCGAACTCGCGCGGATTGCCGAGGACCTTGGCGCGCAGATGATCACGGTGCACGGCCGCACCCGCAACCAGATGTACAAGGGCAGCGCCGACTGGGCGTTCGTCGCGAAGGTCAAGCAGGCGGTCAAGCTGCCGGTGATCGTCAACGGCGATATCTGCAGCGTCGAAGATGCCCGCACCGCGCTCGACCAGAGCGGCGCGGATGGCGTCATGATCGGCCGCGGCGCCTATGGCAAGCCCTGGCTGCTGGGCCAGGTGATGCACGCGCTGCGCACCGGCGAGATTCTGCCCGATCCCGATCTGGACGAGCAGTTCCACCTGATCATCGAGCATTATCACGCGATGCTGGAGCATTATGGCAGCGATGTCGGCGTCAAGATCGCACGCAAGCATCTGGGTTGGTACACCAAGGGCCTGTCCGGCTCGGCAGAGCTGCGCAACAAGATGAACCAGATCGACAATCCCGATGTGGTCATGAATATGCTGGGCGAATTCTACCGCCCCTGGCTGCGCCGCGCCGCCGCCTGATGGAGGCGATCACCGGACTGGCCCCCGACGCCGCCGCGCAGCTGCAAAGCCTGCCGATGGCCGTGGTCATGCTGCATGCCGACCGGACTATCGCCGCTGCCAACGCTGCGGCGGAGAACATGCTCGAGCAAAGCGCGCGGCGTCTGATCGGCAGGCCCTTGTCGGAGTTCCTGCGGTTCGACGACGCCCGGATCGTCCTCGCGCTCGATCAGCCCGACACCAACCTTGCTGCGCATGGCATGCAGGTGCACATCGGGCGCAGCAGCCAGCGCAAAGTCGATATCTCGCTCAGTCCGGTGGGCGAGGGGTGGCAGCTGCTGGTGCTGAACGAATCCGGCGCGGGTTCGCCGCTGTTCGACAGCGAGCCGGCCACCGAGGGATTCGCGGTGCGCGGCCCTGATATTCTGGCGCATGAAATCAAGAACCCGCTTGCCGCCATCAAGGGAGCGGCTCAGCTTATCGAGCGACAACTCGACGGACCAGGCCGCCGGCTGTCCGGGCTGATCACGGCCGAGGTTGATCGGATCGCGTTGCTGATCGATCAGATGCAGTCGCTTACCCGGCGCACGGCCGCTCCTGTCGGCCCCTGCAACATCTATGAACCGCTTAGCCGAGTACGCGAGATCGTCGAGACCGCGCATCCCGATACCGTGCGCTTCGTCGAGCAGTTCGATCCCTCGATCCCGCCGGTGCTGGCCGATGCAGACAATCTGGTGCAAGTCCTGCTCAACCTGATCACTAACGCCCGAGAGGCGATGGAGGGCCAGGACGATGCCTGCATCACGCTGACCACAAAGTTCGTCAGCGGCGTGAGGCTGCGGCTGTCGCGGGCTGGCGGCTATGTCCGCCTCCCGGTCGAGATCCGGGTGAGCGATAACGGCCCCGGGCTGGATGCCAAGATCGCCGAGGACATTTTCTCACCGTTCGTCACCACCAAAAAGACCGGGCAGGGGCTCGGGCTCGCTTTGGTCCAGAAGCTTGTGCGCGACATGAACGGCCGCATCGTGCACGAGCGCGACGATCATCAGGGGTTGACCAGTTTCCGGCTGTTTCTGCCGCTGGCAGCACAGGGGAACTGAACGTCATGGGAAAATCGGTCCTGCTGGTGGAGGATGATCGCTCGATCAGCCAGGTCATCATGGCGGCGCTGGAGGCAGAAGGCTGCGCGGTGGACCATTGCACCTCGATCGCCCGGCGCAACGCGCTGATCGCGAATAAGCGCTATGCCGCGATCCTCACCGATGTCATGCTGGAAGATGGCGATGGCATTGCGACGCTGGACGCTGTGCTCGATCGGCATCCCGATACGCCGGTCATCGTGCTGTCGGCGCAGAACACGCTCGACACGGCGGTCCGCGCGAGTGAGGCCGGTGCGTACGAGTACTTTCCGAAGCCTTTCGATCTCGACGAGCTGATCCGCGCCGTGCTGCAGGCGGTTGCGCGCAGCGGCGATACGTCGGGCAGTCTTGACGCCGATCCTGCCGACAGCGGCCTGCCGCTGGTCGGGCGCAGTGCACCAATGCAGACGGTCTATCGCATGATCACCCGGGTGCTGCGCAACGATCTGTCGGTGCTCATTCTCGGAGAATCGGGCACCGGCAAGGAACTGGTGGCTGAGGCGATCCACCAGTTGGGGCACCGCAAGCAGGGCCCCTTCGTCGCCGTCAACATGGCAGCGATCCCGGCCGAGCTGATCGAGTCCGAGCTGTTCGGGCATGAAAAGGGCGCGTTCACCGGCGCGGTCACCCAGTCGATCGGGAAGTTCGAACAGGCCCATGGCGGTACATTGTTCCTCGACGAGATCGGTGACATGCCGATGCAGGCGCAGACGCGCCTCCTGCGCACGCTCCAGACCGGGCGCATTACCCGGGTCGGGGGCCATCGCGAGATCGAACTCGACGTGCGCTTCCTTGCTGCGACCAACAAGCCGTTCGGCCCGCTGATCGAAGCCGGTCTGTTCCGCGAGGATCTGTATTACCGCATCAACGTCGTACCCATCGAGCTGCCGCCGCTGCGCGAACGGCTCAGCGACATACCGGCTCTGGTAGACCACTTCCTGGCGCTTGCCGTGCAGGAAGGCCTGCCGCGCCGGTCCTTCGACGACAGCGCCATCGCTGCTATGCAACGGCGCAACTGGCGCGGCAATGTTCGCGAACTGCGCAATCTGGTGTTCCGCTCGGTGATCATGAGCCGTGACGATCTGATCACCTCGGAGGCTCTCGGCGGCATTTTCGATGAGCCCGCTCTGGGAGGCGAGACCCGCCGCGAGGAGAGCGATTTCGGCCAGGCGGTCAACCGCTTCCTGCTCACCGAGCGACCAGAGCCGGGCGCAGTCTATGAGTGCGCGCTGGCAGCGTTCGAAATCCCGTTACTTCAGTCGATCATGCGGCAATGCGACGGTAATCAGGTCAAGGCCGCCGCCATGCTGGGGATCAACCGCAACACGCTTCGCAAGAAGCTGGTCGAGCATGGGCTGGGCGCGCTCTAGTCGTTCATGCCGGACGTGAGACTGCGCCAAAGCGGGTGCGATATACGCCGACATTCGGGCCCCTGACGCGAAATGCCTTGTATTCTGGCAACGCACCTGTTGTAAACTGACAACTATGCTGGCGTCATCCGCACTGCCCCAACCTCGCAAAGGCCGCCTCGCGCGACGCCTCGCCGTCATGATGCGCAAAGGCAACCTGTTTCCCCTGCTGGAAATTGGCTGTGTGCTGCTGCTGGTGGTCATCATCGGCCTCTCCTTCTGGCTGGTCAGCAGCTATCAGGGCCGTGGGGTCATGGTGCCGGCATCGCTCACCGCGACGCTGCTTGTCGGCAATCTGGTGCCTGCAATGGCGTTGCTGGCGCTTATCGGCAGGCGGGTTGCGATCAACCGAGCCGGGATCAGCGGTGAGCAGGGAACCGGGCGCCTGCATGTCCGGTTCGTCGCGCTGTTTTCGCTGATCTCATCGATTCCGATGCTGCTGGTGGTCGTGATCACATCGCTCCTGTTTCAGTATGGCGTGGAGTTCTGGTTCTCGGATCGTGCACGCGGCATGCTGGAAAACGCGAATGATTTGGCTCGCGGCTATTACGAAGAGGGCCGACGCGACGTTTCGGCGGAAACCGTGGCGATGGCGAGCGATCTGCGCGAGTATCTGCAGCAGACCCGCATCGACAGCCCGGAATTCGCCGAGGCCTATATTTTCCAGGTGGTTGGCCGCAAGATGAACGAGTCGGCGATCGTCGAGATGGGCGACGACGGCGTCATTCGCACCGCAGCGATCGTCGACCCGGACAACCGCACATCGGCCGACCGGGTAACACCCGACATCGTGCGCCAGCTTGAGGCAGGCGAAACTGCGGTGGTCTCGGCCGAAGCCGACCGGATCGAGGTTGTCACGCCGCTCGACAAGGAAGCCAAGGTCTATCTCTATGTCGCGCGCGCCTCGAACCAGCTCGCGCTGAGCCAGTGGGAGCGCGCGCAGACGGTGCTTTCCGATTACAAGGCGCTGTTTTCCCGATCGCAAACGCTGCAGGTACGCTTCAACATCGCGCTGTTCGTGGTGTCGCTGCTGCTGGTCGCGGTGGCGCTTTGGGCGGCGCTCAAGTTCGCTGACCGTATGGTGCGACCGTTGACCGACATGGCCAGCGCCGCGAGAGACATCAGCACGGGCAATTTCGCAACCCGCGTCGATACAGCCAACCGAACCGACGAAGTCGGCGTTCTCGGACGCGCTTTCAACCGGATGGCGAGCCGGTTGTCCGAACAAACGTCCGCGCTGATCCGCGCCAACAGCCAGCTCGATGACCGCCGCGCGTTTACCGAAGCGGTGCTGGAATCGGTTAGCGCCGGCGTGATTTCGGTCGACCCCATGGGGACGGTGCGGTTGATGAACAGCACCGCCCAGCGGCTGCTGCTGATCGATGTCGAGCAGTGCCTTGGCTGTACGCTCTCCAGCATTGCGCCACCATTTGCCCGGCTGGTCGCCGACGGCACCGAAAAGGCGGTGATCCAGTATTCGCGGGGCAGCGACCTGCTCACGCTGGCCGTCCGGGCGGTGCGCGAGCCTTATGGGCTGGTCATCACCTTCGAGGATATCACCCAGCAGCTGGTTGATCAGCGCCAGGCGGCGTGGTCCGACGTGGCGCGGCGTATCGCGCACGAGATCAAGAACCCGCTCACGCCGATCCAGCTGGCGGCCGAACGGCTCAAGCGGCGCTATGCCAAGAAGGTCAGCGAAGACGACCCGACCTTCGGCCAATTGACCGACACAATCGTTCGCCAGGTTGGTGACCTGCGCAACATGGTCGACGAGTTCTCGTCCTTTGCGCGGATGCCCAAGCCAGTGTTTCGCGAAGAGAATTTCTTCGATCTGATCCGTCAGGCGATCTTCCTGCAGGAAGTGGCGCATCCCGCGATCCAGTTCGAGACCGAGGGCAGCCACGACGGCAGCGACCTGCGCTGTGACCGCCGCCAGATCGGCCAGGCGGTAACGAATATCCTGAAGAATGCCGTGGAGGCCATTGAAGCCAGAGTTCAGAGCGATGAAACGCATCAGGGCCGCGTGTCCGCGTGCATCACCCGGCAGGAGCAGTATCTGGTTCTGGCGCTGGACGATAACGGCATCGGGCTGCCTGCAGACCGAGACCGCATCGTCGAGCCCTATATGACCACGCGCGAAAAGGGGACGGGCCTCGGGCTCGCGATCGTCAAGAAGATCGTCGAGGAGCATTTCGGCGACCTATCGTTCGAGTCCAACGCTTCGGGCGGAACCCGGGTCGTTATCCGTCTCGATACCGATCTGCTGCTTGCCAGCGCAGTCCAGGATGCCGCAGGCGCGGCGTCCGCGATCAGGCGCGGCGACTCCGAACAGACGGCCGCGCCCGGATATCAGACGGGACGCCAGCACAGCGAACTGAGCCGCACGGCACAGGATGAGGGAAGCAACTGATCTATGACTTTGGAAATCCTAATCGTAGATGACGAACGCGACATCCGGGACCTTGTTGCCGGTGTGCTGGAGGACGAGGGCTACAGCTGCCGGTCAGCGGGAGGAAGCGACGCTGCGCTCGCCGCGATCGACGAACGCCGGCCCTCGCTTGTGCTGCTCGATGTCTGGTTGAAAGGCAGCAAGCTCGACGGGCTGGAACTGCTCGACGAGATCAAGGCGCGCGATGCCGATCTGCCGGTGATCATCTTCTCGGGCCACGGCAACATCGACACCGCCGTCTCTGCCATTTCGCGCGGGGCCATGGATTTTATCGAAAAGCCGTTTGAGGCCGAGCGGCTGATCCATATGGTCGCGCGCGGAACAGAAACGGCGCGGTTGCGCCGCGAGAATGCGCAGCTCCGTGAAAAGCTGGGTATTTCCGACGAGCTGACCGGCAGTTCGAGCGCAATCAATGCGGTCCGCGCTACGCTCAAGCGGGTGGCCAACAGCGGCAGTCGGTTGCTGATTACAGGGCCTGCGGGGGTCGGCAAGGAGGTCGCGGCGCGGTTGCTTCACAGCTGGAGCGGACGATCGGGCGGCCCGTTCATCACGGTCAATTCGGCGCGGATGACCCCGGACCGGTTCGAACAGGAGCTGTTCGGCGAAGAGGATCAGGGCAGGGTGGCGACATCCGGCCTGCTCGAACGCGCCCACGGCGGCACGCTCTTCCTCGACGAGGTCGCCGACATGCCGGAATCGACCCAGGCCAAGATCTTGCGCGTGCTCACCGACCAAAGCTTCTCGCGCGTCGGCGCCACCCGACCGATCAAGGTCGACGTCCGGTTTGTCTCGGCCACCTCTCGCAATCTGGAGCACGAGATCGCCGAGGGGCGTTTCCGCGAAGATCTGTTCTATCGCCTGAATGTGGTGCCGGTCGAGATCCCCGCGCTCAGTGAACGGCGCGACGACATCCCGCCTCTGGTCGAGCACTATGTCGCGCGGTTCGCCAGCGAGCACGGCATTACCCCACCCGAGACCAGCAGCGAAGCCATGGCGGCGCTGCAGAGCTACAACTGGCCGGGCAACGTCCGGCAATTGCGCAATGTCATCGAGCGGACGATCATCCTGGCGCCGCGCGGCAGGCTTTCGCGCATCGATGTCGACATGCTTCCGCCCGAACTGGTGCAAGGCGACGGTGGGCGCGCGGCAGGGGTTTCCAGCCTGATGGGCGTCCCATTGCGCGAGGCGCGGGAGAGCTTCGAACGCGAATATCTCAAGATCCAGATCCGCAGGTTCTCGGGCAATATCTCCAAGACTGCCGAGTTCATCGGAATGGAGCGTTCTGCGCTGCATCGCAAACTCAAGCTGCTTGGGTTGCACGACCGTTGATGGCGCAGGAAAACCCGTAAACTGGCCATTGGCGACGGGGGGGTTCGCCACTATGTATAGTGCTGCAGCTATCGGCTGCAGTCGGGTCCGGACGTGAAGGACGGACTTTTCATGAACTGTGGTGCAACGTCATCACCAAGACCGGGGGTCAGAATGACCGAAAAGGCTCAAAACATTCAGGACGTGTTCCTGAACTCGTTAAGAAAATCGAAGATTCCGGTAACCATGTTTCTGGTGAAGGGGGTCAAGCTGCAGGGCATCGTGACCTGGTTTGACAATTTTTCGGTGATGCTTCGCCGCGATGGCCAGTCGCAGCTGGTGTACAAACACGCGATCTCGACTGTCATGCCGGCCCAACCGATCGATCTTGGCATTTTTTCCGGCCTGATGGGCGCGAAGAACGCCAAGAACCGCAACTTGCAGGAAGTTTTCCTGCGAACGGTACAGGAAACCGGCGTCCCGGTGACAATGTTCCTGATCAACGGCGTCATGCTGCAGGGCAAGGTTGCGGCCTATGACCTGTTCTGCATGCTGCTTGAGCGTGAAGGCATGGCCCAGCTTGCCTATAAGCACGCCGTTTCCACGGTACAGCCCAATGCACCTGTCGACCTGACCGGTGACTGGGGCGACGCCGATAGCGACAGCGAAGCGGAATAAACCACTCTGCCGGGGGCCGGACAAAAGGATAAAGCAAAGTTTGAACGACCCTCACGCTCTTGATTTCGTTCGCGGTACCCGCGCAGTCATTGCCTATCCTGATCTCGGTCGACGCGGCGCGGTGGATTCCGATGCACGTCTGGAAGAGGCGCGCGGCCTTGCGCTGGCGATCGGCATTTCCGTGTGCGCAGCGCATGGGTTTCGCATTCGCACCGCGCGACCCGCAACGCTGTTTGGCGGGGGGCAGGTCGATATCATCGCCGGCAGCCTGGAAGACGAGAAGGCCGAGCTCCTTATCGTCGACGGCAGCCTGTCCGCGATCCAGCAGCGCAATCTGGAAGAGCGGCTCAAGGTCAAGGTGATCGACCGTACCGGGCTGATCCTCGAGATTTTCGGCGAGCGCGCGGCGACCGCCGAAGGTCGACTGCAGGTCGAACTGGCGCACCTCGATTATCAGGCCGGGCGCCTCGTGCGCAGCTGGACCCACCTTGAGCGGCAGCGCGGCGGCTTCGGCTTCCTGGGTGGTCCGGGCGAAACGCAGATCGAAGCCGACAGGCGGTTGATCCGCGATCGCATGGCCAAATTGCGGCGCGAGCTCGAACAGGTCAAGCGCACCCGCGGGTTGCACCGGGAACGCCGGCAAAAGGCGCCTTGGCCGGTGGTCGCGCTGGTCGGCTATACCAACGCCGGCAAATCGACGCTGTTCAACCGGCTGACCCATGCGGACGTCATGGCCGAGGATCTTTTGTTCGCCACGCTCGATCCCACCATGCGCGCGATCCGGCTCGACGGAGTGGAAAAGGTCATCCTGTCTGACACAGTTGGTTTCGTATCGGATCTTCCCACCGAACTGGTGGCCGCCTTCCGCGCGACACTCGAGGAAGTGCTGTCCGCTGATCTGGTGATCCATGTTCGCGACATGTCGCACCCCGATGCGCAAATGCAGGCGGAATCGGTTGAGGCCATCCTCACCGATTTGGGGCTCGAGTTCGATCCGGTTCTGGCCGGGCAGGGGCTCGCCGTGCCGATGATCGAGGCGTGGAACAAATGGGATAGCCTGGACGAAGACGCGCGGGCGTTTCTGCTCGAGACCATGCCCGACGACCGCACGGTGTGTCCGATATCAGCATTGACCGGAGAGGGGGTCGACAACCTTCTCAGGCTCGCTTCGGCCGCTCTGGTCGTTGGCCATCGCATTTACGCGGTGAACATTGCGCGCCACGATGGACAAAAACTCGCTTGGCTCCATGCGCATGGCGAAGTGCTCGAAACGCAGGAGCAGGGGGATCAGCTGGCTATTTCCGTGCGGCTTTCCGACAAGGATTGGGGCCGGTTCCAGGCGCTATAGCGGGCGCGTCGACTGCTTTGCTCGCTGCCATAGTTCTTCCTTTTCGGTGAGCGAAAGGCCGACAAAAGCGTCGCCCGCGTCGGTCTCCATCGCGCGAAACCGCCGTTCGAACTTGGCGTTGGCGGCGCGCAGCGCGTCTTCGGCGCTGACGCCCATGTGACGGACCATGTTCACCGCCGCGAACAGCACGTCGCCGGCCTCGTCGATGCGTTCAGCCCCGGTCTCCGCCTCGAGCAGTTCCTCGATTTCCTCACCGATCTTTTCGACCGCGCCCATGACATCGGGCCAGTCGAACCCGGTCCGCGCGGCGCGCTTCTGCAGCTTCTGCGCGCGCATCAGCGCAGGAAGCGCCACGGCAACACCATCCATCGCGCTGGTCGATCCGCCATCGCTGCGTTCCTCGGCCTTGATCGCCTCCCAGTCCCATTGCTCGACCGACTGGTCTGCGAAGATGTGAGGATGGCGCCGAACCATCTTGTCGCTGATCGACTCCACGACATCACCGACCGAAAAATGGCCCGCTTCTTCGGCCATGCGGCTGTGGAACACGACCTGCAGCAGCAGATCGCCAAGCTCATCCTTGAGCGCCGCCATGTCATTGCGCTCTATCGCGTCCGCGACCTCATAGGCTTCCTCGATCGTGTACGGTGCGATACTGGCGAAATCCTGCGCGACATCCCACGGACAACCATTCTCCGGATCGCGCAACCGCGCCATGATGGCCACCAGCCGGTCGAGCGGAGCCGATGGCGCATGTGCGCTGGGGGAAGTGTCAGACTGATCGGTCGGGTTGTGCTCGGATGTCATATCTTTAAGTCCGATAATATATATTATGTTAAATTGCTCTCCAGTCAACTCACGGAAGAGCCGGTTCAAGGATCATGTTGCCGCCCTCGACGCGCCAGCTTTCCAGTGCCGACAGAAAGTTCATGCCCAGGACATTGGTGTCGCCAAACGCATCCGCGACCACCACGGCATGCTCCTGCATCGAAAGCGATCCCACGCGCAGTTCGCGAACTGTGGCCCGGTCGGCCTCGACAATGCCATTGGCGGTGTTCAGCACCACCTTCATGCTGAACCGGTCCGGTTCGACACCCGCGGTGCGCGCAGCTTCGGCAGACAAAGCGGTATAGCTCGCGCCGCTGTCGACCATGAACCGCACCGGTGTCCCGTTGACCTCGGCCGTGACCCAGAAATGCCCATCCGACTCCTTGCGCAGCGTCATCGGCGCACCGCTGATCGCCGACGTATTGCCGAAGCCCAGTTCGCCCGTGACCCGCTGCCAGATCGTCTTCAGTTCGGGCCGGAAGCTCACCAGCAGAAAGATCACCGCAAAAATGCCGATCCAGCCCAGCGCCGTCTTGAGCGTCTGACCAATCGGCAGCCCGCGCGATATCAAGGCGCTGCCGACCAGCACCAGCAGCAACAGGCTGTAGACGAGGCTGGCGGTGTCGCTGCCTCCCGTCATGACGTCCGCCCCAGATCAATGGTCAGCCCGTCATAGCCAGGTTCGATCGCATCGGGGAGTTCGGCGCACAGGGTCGCATAGTCCAGGCTCTTGTCCATGTGGGTCAAAACCGTGTGCCGTGCGCCGCAGCGCTCCGCCAGATCCAAGGCCATCGCCAGATTGGCGTGGGTCGGATGCTTGTCATAGCGCAGGCAATCGGTCACCAGGAGATCGCAACCCCGATAGAGCGCCACCATGGCGTCGGTAACCTCGGCAAAATCGGTCGCGTACACCGCGGACTTGCCATCCACGTCGAACCGCAACCCCGTCGAGAAGACGGGCCCGTGCGGCTGATCGACGCAGCGCACGCGCATGCCGCAAATGCTTTGGTCGTCGGCGAGGTCGAACGCCTCGACCGTCGCCGGATAGCCGTCACCGCCTGCGAACACATAGTCGAAACGCCTGACAAGGCTCTGCAATGTATAACTGCGGCCATAGCCCCCAAGCTGCTTGCGGCTGCGGTGATACAGCGCGCGCAGATCGTCGATGCCATGGCTGTGATCGGCATGGTCGTGCGTCCAGATGACGCCATCGAGCGCGCCGATGTCTTGCGCGAGCAACTGGTTGCGCAAGTCCGGCGAGGTGTCGATCAGGATCCGTTGCCCGCCATGCTCGACGATCATGGATACCCGCGAGCGGCGGTTGCGCGGGTTGGCGGGATCGCACGCGCCCCAGTCGTTGCCGATCCGCGGGACGCCGCCAGAGGTGCCCGATCCCAGCAGGATCGCCTTCATGGACGCGCCCGGTTGAACAGACGGTAGAAGTTCTGCGAGGTCGTTGCGCACAACTGCTCGTAAGGCTCGTCGCGCAACGCTGCGACGCAACGCGCGGTGTCCGCCACGAACGCAGGTTCGCCCTGCTTGCCACGGTGCGGAACCGGCGCGAGAAACGGGGCATCGGTTTCGACCAGCAGTCGATCCGCCGGGATATCGCGCGCCACCGCCTGCAGATCCTTGGCGTTCTTGAAGGTCACGATCCCGGAAATCGAAATATAAAGGCCCATATCCAGCACCTTGCCGGCGAAATCTGCGCTCGCGGTGAAGCAGTGGATCAAAGCGGGGAAGGCCCCCTTCCCCATTTCGTCCGCGAGGATCGCGGCGGTATCATCCTCGGCATCGCGGGTGTGGATGATCAACGGCAGGCCGGTGGCCCGCGACGCGGCAATGTGCGCGATGAAGCTGCGGCGCTGCTGATCACGGTCGGAATGGTCGTAGAAGTAGTCGAGCCCGGTTTCGCCGATACCGATCACCCGGTCGTCGGTTTCCGCCCGGGCGATCAGGCGCGCGGTATCGATATCGGCATGGCCATCGGCTTCGTGCGGGTGAATGCCGATGCTTGCCCAGACGTCCGGTTCGCGTTGGGCGGTGGCGGTCACCGCGTCCCACTCGCTGGCGCGGGTCGAGATGTTGAGCATCGCGGTGACCCCGGATGCGCGCGCCCTTGCGAGCAGTTCATCCTGCTGCTCGGCCATCCCCTTGTAGTTGAGGTGGCAATGCGAATCGACCAGCATTACTCGGCGTCTTCGGCAGGCAGATCGATGCGCGGGAACAGCGGCTTGGGAACGCCGACCTGGTAATCGCTTTCGGCGAGCGGCGAATACCAGTGGCTTCCCATCGCGCCCAGCGAGCGCACCTCGTCCGGCACACCCATATGGTCGAGCAGCGCCTTCGCGCTGCTCGGGATGACCGGCGAGATGGCGATCGAAAGTTGGGCGATGGCAATGTATAACGTCGCCAGCACCGTTTCCATCCGCTCGGGATCGGTCTTCTTGAGCGCCCAGGGCGCCTGCTCGTCGACATAGGCATTGCAGGCGAACACCGCACGCATCCAGGCTTCAATCCCCTGCGACAGCGACAGCTCCTCGAACGCCTTGGGCATTTCGGTCTGCAACGCATCGGTGAGGACTTCGAACAGCGCGGCATCGGCAGGCTGGTGCCCGCGGATTGCCGGCAGATAGCCGTCGAGGTTTTTGGCGATGAAGCTCAGGATCCGCTGCGCCAGATTGCCGAAGCTGTTCGACAGATCGGCATTCGACCGCATTGCAATGGCTTGCGGCGAATAGCTGCCATCCTGTCCGAAACTGACTTCGCGCAGCAGGAAATAGCGCAGTTGATCCACGCCAAAGGCATCGGCGAGTGCGAACGGATCGACGACGTTGCCGACCGATTTCGACATCTTCTCGCCCTTGTTGAGCAGGAAACCGTGGCCAAACACCTGCTTGGGTACGGGGAGGTTCGCGCTCATCAGGAAGGCGGGCCAATACACCGCGTGGAAACGGACGATGTCCTTGCCGATCAGGTGCAGATCGGCGGGCCAGTGCTTGGCCATCAGTTCGGTATCGTCGGGATAGCCCAGACCGGTGAGATAGTTGGTCAGCGCGTCGACCCACACATACATCACATGCCCATCACTGCCCGGAACCTTGACCCCCCAGTCGAAGCTGGTGCGCGAGATCGAAAGCGGCCGCAGTCCGGATTTGACGAAGCTGACGATCTCGTTGCGGCGGGTGTCGGGCTGCAGGAACTCGGGATGCTCGTCGTAGAGCGCGAGCAATTTGTCCTGGTAGGCATCGAGCTTGAAGAACCAGCTCTCCTCGACCGTCCATTCGACCGGGGTGCCTTGCGGCGATTGCTTGCCCCCCTGCCCGTCATCGACCAGTTCGTCCTCGGCGTAATAGGCTTCGTCGCGGACCGAGTACCAGCCTTCATAGCGATCGAGATACAGGTCGCCATTGGCCTCCATCGCCTTCCAGATCGCCTGGCTGGCACGGTGGTGATCGTCCTCGGATGTCTGGATGAAGCGATCATAGCTGACATCAAGTCTGTCGCACATATCCTTGAAATACTGCGACATCTCATCGGCCAGTGCCCGCGGCGTGGTGTCGAGTTCACGTGCCTTCTGCAGCATCTTGAGGCCATGGACATCGGTCCCGGTCTGGAAGCGGACGTCGCGGCCGTTGAGCCGCTGGAAGCGCGCGATGACGTCGGCAGCAATCGCCTCATAGGCATGGCCGATATGCGGCCTGCCATTGGGATAGCTGATCGCGGTGGTGATGTAATAGGGTTCGCCCATGGCGTTCTGGTCTGCCGTTCGTTCGGGTGGTGGCTGGATTGGCCGGTTGCCGCCTATCTAGGCGGGGCCAGCCGCGCCAGCAAGCCGCCAATTTGAAACGCGACCGCAGCCGCGTCGAGATTGAGCAGCATAGCGCGCGAGGCCAACCCTCCGATTTCCTGCCAAGCCTGGATCGCGCCGGGGAGGCGGTCATCGCGCAGGTGGCGGATCCGTTGCGCGGCAAACCGCGGCGCATAATGAAGCAGTGCCTGAAAGCGCTCCCGGTTGGCCTTGTTGGCCACCATCGCACCCAGCGCAATGCGCACGCGATGATCGCGGTCGCCGTGATCTGCAATTTCCGCGAGCAACGCGTCGATCTTCGCCATGTCGAGCCCGGCAAAGTTGAGCGCCTGGCCGGGCGCCCCCTGCCCTAGCCGCACCAATGCGGCGATCTCGGCATCGGGCAGCTCGGGCCGCGCCGCGCGCAGAGCATCGGCCATGTCGAGATCACTCAACGCCGGAAAGTCGAGGACCAGGCAGCGCGATCGGATCGTGGGGAGCAACCGGCCCGGATTGTGCGCGATCAGCAGGAAGACGGTGTCCGCGGGTGGCTCTTCGAGGCTCTTGAGCAACGCATTGGCGGCGCCGCGCTCGAGCTGATCGGCCGCATCGAAAATGATCACACGGCGGTCGGCGAGGCTCGGCCGCACAGTCAGGCGCTTCTGCAATGCGCGGATCTGGTCGACCTTGATGTTGCGTGCCAGATCATAGGGCTTGCCCTCCTCGGCCTTGCGCGCCTCCTTGTCGTTCTGCGGCCCCAGCGTGATGTAATGGCAATCAGGGTGCTTGCCGTCCTGCAACAAACGCCCTTCGGGGCCGGTGACGTCGCCGCTGAAATGGTCTGCCGCAAAGTCGGGCGATCGGGTCAGCAAATGCGCGGCAGCCGCCAAGGCGAAGCTGCGCTTGCCGATGCCCTCGGGGCCCGCCAGCAGCCAGCCGTGATGCAGACGGCGCGACTGAAATGCCCGCAAAAGCGTGCTTTCCGGCTCGGAGTGACCCAGCCATCGGGCTTCGGACACCATCATGACGTCATGCCGCCATGTGCGCGATGGCCTGCACGATACGATCGTGCACGCTGGCCGCGTCGCCGCTCGCATCGACGAGCCTGAACCGCGCAGGCTCGGCGGCTGCAAAGCTGCGAAACGCCTGCGCCACGGCCTCATGGTACGCCGCATCGCGTCCGCCGATCCGATCGCTGGCGACACCATCGCGCCTGGTCGCGCGACGCGCCGCCTCATCTGCGGGAAGTTCCAGCAGCAATGTGCAGTCGGGCAAAAATCCCCCCGACCCGAAACGATGCAGGTCGAGGATCGCCGCGTCCCCCAGTCCGCCTGCTATCCCCTGATAGGCGCGGCTGCTGTCGATGAACCGGTCGGAGATCACCCATCCCCCCGCATCGATGGCGGGGCGGATTCGCCGCGCGACATGATCGGCACGTGCGGCCGCGAACAGCAAGGCTTCGCTGCGCGCGTTCCAGCGATCCGCGCCGCCTTCCAGTAGCAGCGACCGGATCGCCTCGGCGCTGTCGGTGCCGCCTGGCTCGCGGGTGACCTCGACACTGTGGCCCTGGCCCCTCAGCCAATCGGCCAGCAACTGGATCTGCGTCGACTTTCCGACCGCCTCGCCACCTTCGATCGAGATGAAGCGCCCGCGCATAGGGAGGACCTCAGGCGCCGAAGAGCGAGAGAATGCCCGCCCATAAACGCCCGAAAAAGCCTGCTTCCTCGACCGCTTCGCCTGCGACCAGCGGCATCACCTGTCGCTGCATATCCGGCGCGGAGACAACCAGGGTCGCGACCTGCTGGCCCTTGGCGATCGGAGCCTTGAGCGGCCCCTGATAGACGACCTTCAGCGTCACGGCATCGGTATCGGCGGTCCGCGGCAGGGTCAGCGCCAGATCGCGCGGGGCCACCAGTGACAACTGCCGCACGCTGCCGAGCTGCACCGCCACGGTATCGACGGTCTTGCCCTTGGCAAACAACGGTACCGCCTTCCACGAGCGGAAGCCCCAGTTCATGAACCGCACCGATTCATTGATGCGGCCATTGTAGCTGTCGAGACCGGCCACGACCATCACCAGCCTGCGCCCGTTCTGCTCGGCCGACCCGGTAAAGCCGTAGCCTGCCTCTTCGGTGTGTCCGGTCTTGAGCCCATCGGCGCCGTCGACCTTGCCCAGCAGCGGATCGCGGTTGGGCTGGGTGATGCCGTTCCAGGTGAAGCTGCCTTTGGAATAGAAGCGCTTGTACAATGTGGGGTGATTGCGGATCGTCGCGGTCGCAAGCTGCGCAAGGTCGCGCGCGGTAACCTGAGTCACCCCCTCATCGGGCCAGCCATTGCTGTTGCCGAAGCGGCTGTTGGCCAGGCCGATTTCGCGGGCCTTCTTGTTCATCATATCGACGAACGCCTCTTCGGACCCGGCAATGCCCTCCGCCAGCACGACGCATGCATCATTGCCCGACAGCGTCACGATGCCATCGAGCAGATCGGCGACGGACACCTGGCTACCGACGGCGAGAAACATGCTCGAGCCCTGGTTGTTCCACTTGCGCCACGTGTCGGGTGACACCGTGATTTTCTGGTCAAGCTTGAGTTCGCCCTTCTTCAGCAGGTCGAACGCGACGTAGACCGTCATCATCTTCGCCATCGAAGCCGGCGGAATCTGCCGGTTTGCATCGCGCGCAAACAGCACCGCGCCCGAATTAAGGTCGGTCATATAAGCGATCGGAGCTTCCGACACATAGCTGGGAGGAGCCGCTGCCAGTGGGGTGGCGAGCAGCGAGAACAGGCCAAGGCCGGCAAACGCGCGGCCGACAAGCGGAGTGCCGATAATCGGGGTTTTCATCAGTTTTCCATGGTTTTGATCAAAGGGGGCGGGCCGTTGCAGGACCCGTTTGTGTCAGCGACCGGAGTCCTGCAGGATTCGAGCCCCCTGATAGCCATTCCGCTTGGCCAGCGTAAGACCCTGTTCTGCGGCCTTGGCATCGACATAGGGGCCATAGCGCACGCGAAATAGCTTGCCATCGCTGCTTTCCTGCGTCTTCGCGCCAATCCTCTTGGCGAGATCGTCTGCCCGCGCTTTGGTCGAAAATGCGGCGACCTGAACGAAATAGGTAGCAGACGCGGTGGCCTGGGATGATGCTGCCGGGGTCTGGGAGGTCGAGGCGGTGGGTGCGCGCGGGGTATCCAGGGTCGCCCGGTTGTCGCCCGTGCTGTTCTGGGCCATCGTGGGGCGGCCACCCGCGCCTTCCACGATGAAGCGGCCGTCACCCTGGGACGTCGGACTTGATGCTGTTGGCGCTGGCTGAGCCGTCGAGCCTGCAGGCTTGGCGGCAACCGGCTTCGGTGCCTTCGTGCCGTCTGCACCCTTGGCGGGCTTTTGAGCGGCCGGCGCCGCCGTCGCTACGCTTGCATTGGGAGCGACGGCCGCATTGGCTGGCCTGGGTTGGCCATCGAGCTTGCGGCGCAGCGGAACCAGCAGCGATTCCGGCGTATCCATCCGCATCGCCACGGATTGGCCCGCGCGCAGCATGGCGCGCTCGGCCTCGGGGGGATTGACCCGTCGCACCCGCACCGGGAAGGATCCCTTTTCGAGCATGCCAAGCTGCTTTGCCGCGCCATAGGACAGGTCGATCAGCCGATTGGCCGAGGACGGCCCCCGGTCATTCAGGCGTACGAGGATGGTCTTGCCGGTGTCGAGCGCGGTCACCTCGACATAGCTCGGCAGCGGCAATGTGCGATGGGCCCCGGAGATCGCGTCGGGCAGGAACATCTCGCCATTGGCGGTATCGCGACCGTTCAGTTCCTTGCCATACCAGCTCGCATAGCCGGCCTCATCGTAATTGAAGACATCCACAGGGGTATAGGTGATCCCTTCGAGCACATAGGGCTCGCCCAGCTTGGCCGGGTAATCAGAGACCGACCCCGCCAGTGTCGGCGGCGCCGTTTCAAGACTGCGGCTGGTGCTGCCACCGCCGCCACAGCCCGACAGCAACAGAGCCGCTCCCAGGCTGCCCATCATCACACTCTTCATCGCAATCCCCCTTCGCGTGCCTCGATCAGTCGCGAACGCCATCTGCCAGCAGGCCAACCGACATCGCATAATAATTGGAACAGTTGTAATCCAATATGGCGCGATAGTTCCGCGTCAGCAGATAGCCCTGTGCATCGAGGCCCGGCGTGATCAGCAAGGAGGCTTCCACCTTGTCATTTGCCGGCCACACACCTCCTGCAGGATAGACGCCAAGCGCCTTCCACTCGCGCATCGTCTTCCATTCGCTGTGCCGCTCGACCGCTCGTTCGCATTTGGCCACGCGTTCGCGGTTGGCGATGGCGTTGACGTTCAGCGTTGCGGGCACCGACACGGCAAAGCCCCACGGCTCGCCGCGCCGCCACCCGGCTGCGACCATGTAGTTGGCGATCGAGGCGAAGGCGTCGGCCCGGCTGGACCAGATTTCCGCCTTGCCGTCGCCATCACCATCCTTGGCAAGCTTGAGATACACCGAAGGCAGGAACTGCGGATAGCCGAACGCGCCGGCATAGCTGCCGCGCAGCACCGAACGCGGAACGCCCATATCGACCATCTTGAGGACCGCGATCAGTTCGCCCTCGAAAAGGTCGCGGCGGCGCCCCTCATAGGCCAGGGTTGCCAGCGCGCGCGGCAGATCGGTGTTGCCCATGATCGTGCCGTAACTGGTCTCGTGGCCAAAGATGGACACCATGATCGAGGCAGGCACGCCGGTCTCCCGTTCGATAGCCACCAGACGGGCGGCCTCGTTGGCATAGACCTGCCGTCCCTGGCGGATCTTGGCGGCGTTGATGCGCTTGGCCATTTCGGGGCCGAAGGACGGGAACGCCTGCCCAGCGGGCGTCGGCGCGAACCGCCGGTCCAGCGCCGCGACGCTTTCGTCATAGCCGAGCGATGGCAAGACCGTGTCCAGCGTGCGCTGCGATACGCCCTCGCGCCGGGCACGTGCCGCGACCGTATCAAGATAGGCGGCAAACCCCTGCGCCTGCTGTGCATTCACTCCGGGAAGGGGTTGCACGATCTCCCGCTGGGCGGTGCTGGGGGATCCACAGGCGAGCAGCCCCGCCGTCGCCCCCATCACGGCCAGACGCGATCCAAGCCTTTGTACGATATTGAAAACCATGCGATACTCCCAATCAGGCGTTGTGCCACACTTTGCCGCCGGGGGGAAATAGCCAACAACGTTCCCCAACTCGGCTGAGCCACGGTTGATCGGTCACCGCGCCTTAATCGCGCCTGTCTGCCAACCGCAGCAGCCCCGGAACTTTCGCTTTTCAGACGCACGCGCCTTCGCTAGGAACCGCGCCGCACGCTATCGGCCACGATCGTCCAGATCGGGTGCGCCAGTTGCCGTGGGAAGAGTGTCCGAGTGGTTTAAGGAACCGGTCTTGAAAACCGGCGAGGGTGCAAGCTCTCCGTGGGTTCGAATCCCACCTCTTCCGCCAGGTACTAATCCCACTCCATCCCTGATCAGCTCCGAAAGTCCAGCTTCCCTGCGGGTTACGCTGGTGATTCGGATCCCTGTGTGTCCCACGTCGTCCAGACCGACATTTTTGCAAATGTGGGAACAAATTTTATGATCAGCTCCATGGAAACGACTTCGAACACCGGCCCGAAGGCCAAGCCTCAGTCCAGCCGCCGTGTCAGTTTTGGCGACGGCCTTTTTCGTTATGAGAGGCCGGGAGGGACCAGCAGTTGGGTCTGCCGGGTACAGCACAAAGGAAACCGGAGAGATTTCGGCCTGGGCAGTTGCAAGACAGTGGGCCTGGAGGAGGCTCGCGAGCGGGCGCTGGTGGTGCGCCGTCAGGTTGAGCAAGGCTACGATCCGCAGTTCGAGCGGCGCAAGATCGAGGCGGTGCCAAACTTCCGTGACGCGGCACAGAAGGTCTTCGACATTCATTCGAAGACATGGCGCAACGGCAAGCACCATGGGCAGTGGATGCGCACTATGGAAATGTATGCCTTCCCGCAGTTGGGCAAGATGAGGGTTGATCGGATCACCGGACCGATGATCCGCGATGTGCTGATGGAAATCTGGCTGGCCAAGCCCGAGACTGCGCGGCGGGTACGGCAGCGGATCGGTATGGTGCTCGATTGGGCCTATGCGTCAGGCTACCGCGAGAACGAAGCCCCGATGCGGGCGATCACCAAGGGGTTGCCCCGCCAGCCGCGCCGT
Source organism: Blastomonas sp. (assembly GCF_030373265.1). GTDB lineage: Bacteria > Pseudomonadota > Alphaproteobacteria > Sphingomonadales > Sphingomonadaceae > Blastomonas. The sequence continues at coordinate 4,221 of NZ_JAUCZC010000020.1, read as the reverse complement.
GACGGTCACTTTCCGGCTATGCCCTACGAGAAGGTGCCCAAGTTCATTCAGAAGCTGCGCGCTCGAGAATCCTTCAGTCGTCTGGCCCTTGAGTTTGCCATTTTCACCGCCGCCAGATCGGGCGAGGTGCGCGGCATGACCTGGGATGAGGTCGATCTTGAGAGCGGCCTCTGGACGCTTCCCAAGGCGCGTATGAAGGCCTTTCGCGAACATGTGGTCCCGCTCAGCCCGCGACCGCTGCGGATCATCCGTCGCTGTGCGCAGCTGCGCCTTCGGGAATCGCCCTATGTGTTTCCCGGCTTCAAGAACAATCGCCCCCTGTCCGACATGACGCTGTCCAAGCTCATGAAGGAGATGCTCCAGCCTTACACGCCTCACGGGTTCAGATCTTCGTTTCGGGACTGGGTCAGCGAAGAGACCAACCACCCCAGCGATGTTGCGGAGGCTGCCCTCGCCCATATGGTCGCCAACAAGACCGAAGCCGCTTACCGGCGCGGCAATCTGCTGGAGAAGCGTCGGGTCATGATGGCCGAATGGGCCGCGTACTGCGACAAGGAGAGCTGAGGTGCCCCGCCTGTCGCGCGCGGAGCGCAGGCGCTTGCGCAAGTTCGAGAAAGCAGTCGAGCGGATGGAGCCGCTCGACCGGGAAATCTTCCTTGGCATACGCGTCGATGAGATGAGCTACCGCCAGCTTGCCAACAAGCACGGCATGACCCTGCAACAGGTCGAGCAGCATTTTGCCAATGCCCTGTTCGTGCTGATGCAGATGCCGACAGAGAAGCCACCAGACTGGTGGCAGTTCTGGCGCCGGTGATGCGGCTTCCAGCTTGCCAATCGTAACCCATGCCTACAGGGTGGCCCTACCCATGCGAACCGATCTCGATCATCTCCCGGCCAACAAGCAGCGCGAGCTAGAGCGCGTGAAGCAGATCATCTTTGAGGAATTCGAGGATGCACTGGCGCTCGCCACCCACCAGTGGAAGAAAAAGGGCCGGATCGAGAAGCTGATCCTCTACGGCAGCTATGCGCGTGGCGGCTGGGTCGATGAACCGCACACCGCCAAAGGCTATCGATCCGACTTCGATCTGCTGATCATCGTCAACGACAAGCGGCTCACCGAGCGTGTCGATTACTGGCTGAAGCTTGAGGACCGGCTGATCCGCGAACTGGCGATTGACCGCACGCTGCATACGCCGGTCAACTTCATCGTCCACACCCTGCAGGAGGTGAACGACGGGCTGGCGCATGGCCGGTATTTCTTCATGGACGTGGCGAAGGACGGCATCGCGCTACACGAAGCCGATGAGAGAGTTCTGCATACGCCCAAGCCCAAGACGCCTGAGCAGGCGCTGGCCATGGCGCGGGAGTATTTTGACGAGTGGTACCCTAGTTCTGCCCGCTTCAAGAGCGCTGCCGACTTCCTGATGCGCGAAGGCGGGATGCGAGAAGCTGCCTTCAACATGCATCAGGCCACGGAACGGCTTTACCATTGCGTTCTGCTCGTCTGCACTTTCTATTCGCCTCACGTGCACAACCTTGGCTTCCTTCGCACCCAGGCCGAGCGGATCGATATGCGGCTGGTCGATGCCTGGCCTCGTGACACCCGGATTGATCGTGCCCGCTTTGAGAAGCTGAAAGAGGCATATGTGAAAGCCCGCTACTCCAAGCACTATCGGATCACCGAAGAAGAGCTTTTGTGGCTTGGCGGGTGCGTGGAGGAACTCGGACGGGCAGTTCACGCTATCTGTTCGGAACGGATCACCAACCTTTCGGCAAAGGCTCTCGCAGCGGGTTGAGTGTCTCCTTGGTTTTCAGCAACGGAAAGGACCGCAGTCCAGTATACCCTTAATGCTGCCAGCACTCACCACACAGGGAGATCCTCGCGGGGCAGGCCGTCGAAAGCATCCTGCACAATCTCCGGCAAAAGCCCCTGCACTAGCGGATCAAGCCAAAGAGCAAACGTGCTTTCAAAAATGATCGCGCGGTCTTCCGACACTGTTTCGTGATGCTCCGCGCTCGCGCTCACGATGATGCGGCCTGCGGACGGCAACTCACCGACCGCGTGGGCGAGGACGCCGAGATCCTCCTCGCGACCAGGACGGAAATCAGCGCACTCGAACCCGGCGGACTGCGCCCCAACTATCGCCGGGCGCTTCAGCCAATAGAAGCTTGTTGGAGTTCGGGATAGATGCGGTCTGCTCATAAGCGGGCCGTGATCAAATGTTGGACCAGCGCGAGGAGGTTTGGGTGGTTTGGGCAATGATATCCTGCCCAACACTGATTCCGCATCGTCACGGTCCGCCAGAAGTTCGATGTTCCCATCAGCTTCAATCGTCAAGGTCAGGTTCTTAGCCGAAACGTTCCCAGTGTTGGCAACGATGCCGGGGGGCATTTGCGCCAAGCAATGCCGTGCTACTCGTTCGTGAAGCGATACGAAATATGCCTCTACAGCTAAAACGAATGAGTCATATTTATCCTCATATGCATCTATCTGAGACTGTCCGAGACCATACGGATCGGTAAAAATCGAGATTCGGTCATTGTGTTGTGCGACGAGATGTTGCTTCGGAAACTGTTCAAGGATCAATTCTTTCAGCCGGTTGCTGATCCTCGTACCGAGAGCTGGGACCGATGCGACCGAGAGTACCATCGGGTCACTTTGCGGTAATTGGACCCGAAGCCTCGGTCGCGCATTCTGCGCTTCCTGCAGCTCGCGGGTAAGCTGGCCGATCTTGCGCTGGTCGTCAGTTTGTTCGGCAGGAAGCAACCAATCTTCCGGCGGACACTCGGCCTGAACACCTGCAATACGCGCACGAATGCGGGGTCCGGTATCATGCGATAAGACAACGCTACCTGGCAAAGTTGCAGCAGCAGCCACCAAATAATCATCTGGGTTGGTCGAGTCCAAGTCGGGGAGATCGGTCCAAACCGGCCTCCCGCGCCAAATCACAATATCAACTTTTGGCGCTTTCTCCCTTACCGTCAATCTCATCTCGGTTGTCGCCGCAGCTTCTTCAATAAGGCGAAGCGCCTTCCTTGCACGGTCACGTCGTCGCTTGTTTGTGGACACCTTGTGCTTGTCGAGTTCGGCAATGACAGCATTGCAGACGAAGACTGTGATTGTCTCCACACCGGGAAAGACTGTCAGCCATCCGATCTGCTTGAAATCCTTCATTTGAAGGAAGCTGTTCGTGTCAGCGAAAACCGCCACGTCTCTATCGGGCATCACCAAAATTCCTAAAGCCAGTTCAACCCAATCAACACGCTGCAGCCTAATTGAACACGCTTAGGTCACCCATGCCGGTTGCTACAACGCTAACTCAAGAAAGTGCTTAGGTGAAGGCATTGGCGTAAGCGGCGCCTTGACCCCACCTTGCCCTGATCGTTGACAGGACCGATTGTCCGCGCCTTTGGTTGGTGGAGGGCGCTGGTGCTATGACGATGTCATGTGATGATACTGGTACTAGCGGCGTGCGGCGCTTCGAGGTTTTCACGGGCGCGGGTCGCAGGCGGGACTGGCCTGATGATGTTAAGCTGGCGATCGTGGCTGAGAGCTATTCCGGCCTTGAGAGTGCCAGCGCCGTTGCCAGGCGATATGCTCTTTGCTCTTCGCAGTTGTTCACCTGGCGTCGCCTGCTTCGCGAGCACCTGCCGAGCCAAGGTATAGCACTGCCGCAGACTCCGGCGTTCGTGCCAGCTGTGATTTCAGACGACGAGCCGGATCAGCACCTTCCCACGACCCGACCAGCACGCAAGCCGCGACGTACGGATGGGTTTGCGATTGAAGTGGAGATCGATGGGGTCGTGGTGAGGGTTAGTCGTGATGCTGATGTGAGCCTGATCGCTGCAGTTATAGAAGCGGTCAGAGCAACCCCATGATCGGTCCCGGTCCTGGCACGCGGGTAATGGTGGCAACGCGGCCCGTGGATTTCCGCAAAGGTCCTGACGCACTGGCCGCATTGGTCAGCGCTGAGTATGGCGGCGATCCGTATTCCGGGGTGATCTATGTCTTCCGGGCAAAGCGCGCTGACCGGATCAAGCTGGTCTGGTGGGACGGCACCGGCCTGTGCCTGATGGCCAAGAGGCTGGAGTCCGGAGGCTTCAAGTGGCCTGGTATCCAGGACGGTGTGATGCGCGTTACGGCGGCCCAACTCGGCGCATTGCTGGAGGGTCTGGACTGGCGCCGGGTGCATGGCGGACGCCGCCCGATAGCGCCGCAGA
>NZ_JAUCZC010000019.1 GCF_030373265.1 Blastomonas sp. | reverse complement strand
GATGGGCCGCGCAGGGGGCTGTGATCCCCGGCGGCCCCTCTCATATTTTCAGCTTTCAAGAGCTGTGCGCGTTGCCAGCGCGAGCGTTCCGAACGCCGCGGCAATAGCCCCCATCCCATCTCAACAAAAGCATGACGCAAACGCCATTTTCGTCACCCCCGCGGACGCGGGGGTCCCGCTCCTGCGCTGACGTCACGCAGAAGCGGTATTCCCGCTTTCGCGGGAGTGACGATAAGACGGGTGGAACCTCTCAGCCGAGCTTCTGCGCGACCAGTGCCTTCAGGTCCGCGCTCGAGCGGGCACCGAAGTGCGAGATGATCTCGGCGGCGGCGATTGCGCCCATGCGCAGGCTGGTCTCGACATCCGTGCCCTGCGCCTGTCCGGCGAGGAACCCGGCAGCGAACAGATCGCCCGCGCCGGTGGTATCGACCACCTTGTCGATCGGCTCTGCGGCAACAGCGAAGCGCTCGCCGCCATGCACCGCGATCGCGCCCTTTTCGCTGCGCGTCACGACCAGCGTGGGCAGCTTGGCCGAGATCGCGGCGACCGCGCCCTCGAAGTCATCGACCTGCGCCAGCGACTGGATTTCTGCCTCATTGGCGAACAGGATATCGATATGACCCTTGTCGAGCAGATCGAGAAAATCGTCGCGGTGGCGGTCGATCACGAAAGCGTCGGACAACGTGAAAGCGACCTTGCGGCCTGCAGACCGCGCAGCGTCGATGGCAGCACGCATCGCGGCGCGCGGCTCTTCGGGGTCCCACAGATAGCCTTCGAGATACAGCACGGCGGCGTCCTGGATCATCTTGGGATCGAGCGCGCTCGCGGGCAGGAACTGCGATGCACCCAGGAAGGTGTTCATCGTGCGCTGGCCGTCGGGCGTGACCAGGATCAGGCAGCGCGCGGTGGGGGTTTCGTCGCCGGTGCGGACCGGGGTCGCGTAATCGATGCCCAGCGCGCGGACGTCATGCGCAAACACTTCGCCGAGCTGATCATCGGCGACCTGGCCGATGAAGGCACACTTGCAGCCCATGCCGGCAAGACCCGCCAGCGTGTTGGCAGCCGATCCGCCGCTGATTTCCTGCGCCGGGCCCATCGCTTCGTACAGCGAGGTCGCGCGGTCGGCATCGATCAGCATCATGCCGCCCTTGGCCAGGCCTTCCTTGCTGAGCAGGGCGTCATCGGCCGGAGCCATCACGTCGACAATGGCATTGCCGATAGCGAGAACGTCGAAACGGGGGCTGGTCATGTTGGGCTGGACTTTCTGTAGGCGCCCCCATGGATAGAGCGGCGCGGAAATGATGCCGCGCGGCCTATCGGCTTGGGCGGACCGGTTCAACCCCAATTGCGCGCGATTGACCCCGGCGGAAATTTGCCCGACACACGGGCCGCGATGCTGAGCGCCTTTTTCAAAAGCCTGGGACAACTGGGCGACCGCGCGATCCTGGGCGCACTCGCCTGGACGATCGCGTTTTCCGTGCTGATCTTCGGACTGACCGGCTGGGGCCTGTGGCAGGGTCTGGCATGGGCGATGACGCGCTATGGTGGCCCGCTCTCCGGCTATGCCGAGTGGACCGGCGTGCTGGCGGTGATTGCGACGATTATCGCGTTCTGGTTCTGGTGGCGGGTGGTGGCAATCGCGGTTCTGCAGCTGTTTGCCGACCGGATCGTGATCGCGGTGGAGCGCAAGCACTACCCGCACGCGGCTGAGCGCGCGGTGGATCTGCCGCTGGCACCGTCATTGATGATGGCGCTGCGCAGCCTGGGCCGGGCGCTGCTGTACAATGCGCTCGCTTTGCCCTTCGCGCTGGTGCTGCTGTTCACCGGGGTCGGCGCGCCGATGCTGTTCCTTGCGGTAAATGCAGTTCTGGTGGGGCGCGACCTTGCCGACATGGTGGCGGCGCGGCATGCGCTGCCGGGCACACAGGCGCAATCGCGGACCAGCCGTTTCGTGCTTGGGTTGATTGCCAACCTGCTGCTGCTCGTTCCCTTGGTCAATCTGTTCGCACCGATTATAGCCGCGGCGATGGCCACGCACCTTTTCCACCAGCGCGAGGCCGGGGGGACGGCACGATGAGACGCTATTTCGCACTGGCATTCATGGTTATGGGGCTGGCCGCGTGCGCCGCGCCGCAGACGATTACGCCGCCTTCGCGCCCGACCATGCCCGCGCGCAGCACCACCTTGTCGGGCAAGGGGCTCGAGGCGGTGCTGGGCAAGACCTCGCGTGATCTGGAGCGGATGTTCGGGCAACCGCGCCTCGACGTGCGCGAATTCGATGCGCGCAAGCTTCAGTTCGTCGGCAGCGCCTGCGTGCTCGACGCGTTTCTGTATCCCGAAGGATCAGGCGGCGCGCAGGTGGTGACGTACATCGACGCGCGGCGCAGCGATGGCCAGTCGGTCGATCGCGCGGCGTGCGTGGAGGCGTTGCGCAAGTAAGGCAACGGTTGCGCGTACGTCCCTCGACTTCCCGGCTATGCCGGGAAGTTTACCCTGAGCGGCTGGCTTGGCCAGCCAGCCGAAGGGCTCGGGAACTCGGAGAGGTGGTTCTGTTACCATTTAAGGCGTGGCCACCCCCTCCGTCTGTCCCGAGCGAAGTCGAGGGACGTTGCGCAAACCTTCGGTTGTGATGCTCCTCAGAACACCGCCTTGGGCGCATTCTCCTCCATCATCGCTGCGCGCACCATCGGCACCGGGGGTCCGCCATAAGAGAGGAAGGCATCGTGAAACGCCTTCCACGCATCGCGACCGCCCTTGGCCGCGGTCCAGTCGGAGCGCAGCTTGCGGATCATCAATTTGCCCAGGGTATAATTGAGATAGCCCGGATCATACGTGCCGCGCAGCGCCTGCTGGCGGGCATTGCCCTCGTCGATGAAGCACTGCTGGCGGAACATCTCCAGCGACTCGTCGACCGTCATACCGCCGGTGTGCAGGCCGATCGCGGATAGATAGCGGCAGTTGCGCAGCAGCGCGTTGGCAAGCTGGCCGATATGCGTCTCGGGGTCGCCCTCCCCCAAGCCGGCCTCCCACATCATTTCTTCGGTGTAATGGGCCCAGCCTTCGGCATAGGCATAGCCCACGAACAGCCGACCGAAGAACGACTTGGCGCGGTTGGCGTGGAGGAAGTTCAGGAAGTGCCCCGGCCAGACCTCGTGAACGCTGGTGAACAGCAGGTCCTTCTTGGGGGGAATGTACTCGGCCTGCACCGCAGGCGCCCATGACGGATCGGGCGGCGAAATATAATAGACCGACGGCAGGCCTTTCTCATAGGGCCCCGGGATATCGATATAGGCCGAGTTCTGGCGGTTGTAGGGCGGCGATTCCTCGACCTTGGCCTCTTCGGTGCCGGGGATCGACACCAGATCCTTGTCCACCAGGAATGCGCGCAGATCGGGCAATTGCCGCCGGGCCTCGGCCACGGGTCCGTCCTCGGGCTTGTCGAGCGACAGCTTCGCCATGCATTCGGGCATGGTCGCCCCTGGCGCGAACTGCCCGCATGCGATGGCCAGCGCCTGCTGGTTGCGCTTGAGATCGGCCTCTCCGATCGCCGTGAGCTGCGCAATCGACAGATCGACCATTTCGGTGCTGGCCAGCATCTGCGAGAAAAGATCCGGGCCCAGCGCATAGCCCACCTTGGCGGTGGCCTTTTCCGCCTTCAGCCAGTCGGCCAGCCCCTGCATCGCCTTGCTGGCCTCTGCGGTGGCGGCTTCCAGATCGGTCTTGATCGCCTCGTCGCTGACATCGGCAAACGCTGCGCGGGCATCGCCGGTGAAGAATGTGGCATAGCCAGCGAACGCGTTGACGCCGTAATCGATCGCATAGGGATCGAGCGGGCTTTCAAGGTTGCTGCGAATCTGTTCGGCCGCCTTGGGGATGCCGCGGGCATAGGCGATGAAGGCCTTGGCCCGGGTGTCGACATCGGCATAGGGCCGCGTAACATAGACCGACGGATCGAGCGTTCCGGTATAGAAGGCCGGGTTGCGGTGCGGCCAGTCGGCCTGTTTCAGCCAGAACAGCTTACCGCGAACCACCGCCATCAAGTAATCGCGCTCGAACTTGTGATCCTTGGACAGTTGTGCCGTGTCCAGCGCGCCAGCATCGGCCAGCGTCTTTTCGAGGAACGCGACCTGATCGGCCAGGCCCTGTTCGGACCAGTCGGGCAGCCTGCCATCAAACTCGTGGCGCCCCTGATACACCGCGAAATCCGGGTTGCGCGCGAAATAGCCGGTCAGAAAGCTGTCGACGAACTGCCCCCATTCGGAGGCGGTGTCGATGCCGGTGGCCTGATCGGCAGCGGCGGGCTGATCGGAAGGGGCGACGCTGCACGCGGTCACCAAGACCGCAAGCGATGCGGCAGCCAGCAGCTTTTTCGACCAATTCATGCACGACTCCCCTGCGGTGATGCTCTTGCCGAACCCCTCCCCTTGAAGGGTCGCGCTTCGGGTACTCGACACAGTGCTGACACCATGCCGGGCAATTGGGAAGAGCGATTCATTCGCAGCTGCACAAGATCGGCGCCACCGCCCGGCAACTTCATCTTGCTTGCCGCCCACGTTGCGCTGGCCTACCGGACGGAATGGACTCGGCGACCACCCCTCCCCACCCGTTCAGCATCCCCAATTACCGTGCCTATTGGTTGGCGCGGCTGTCATCGATGCTGGCGCTGTACTGCATGATGCTGATCGTTGGCTGGCAGGGCTACAATATCGCGCGCGAAACCATGGACATCGCGGCGAGCTCGGCGCGGCTGGGAATGATCGGGCTGTTGCAGTTTGCGCCGTTGTTTGTGCTGACCCCGTTGGTCGGCTGGATCGCGGACAGGATGGACCGGCGCTTCGTCGCGCGCACCGTGTTGCTGTGCCAGGCCGCCATCGCAGCGACGCTGGCCTGGACCACGGCGCAGGGTCTTATCAGCCTGCCGATTCTCTATGTCATCGCGGCGCTTTTGGGAACGGCACGCGCGTTCCTGGGCCCATCATTGAGCGCGCTCGCCCCCAATCTGGTGCCCAAAGCATCCTTGCCTACCGCCATCGCCTTGTCATCGATTGCTTGGCAGTCTGGCATGCTGATCGGGCCCGCGATAGCAGGGCCGCTCTATGCCATCCGACCTGATCTGCCCTATATCGTCAGCGCCTGCCTTTATACCATCGCCGCGCTGGCGATGATGACCATTGGTCCGGTGCCACGCACGATCATGGACAAGGGCAAGGGGCCGATCGCCCAGATCATCGACGGCATGGCCTATGTCGGGCAGAACAAGCTGGTGCTGGGCGTCATCACGCTCGATCTGTTCGCTGTGTTTCTCGCGGGATCCACCGCGCTGTTGCCGGTGTTCGCACGCGACATCCTGCAGGTCGGCGAACAGGGGCTGTCGCTGCTGGCGTCCGCCCCTGCGGCAGGTGCCGCGCTGGTGGCGCTTGTTTTCTCGTTCCGCCCGATCCGCACCAATGTCGGCAACAAGATGCTGGCAAGTGTCTTCCTGTTCGGGCTGGTCACCATTGTATTTGGCCTCAGCAAGATTCTGATTGTCTCGATGGCCTGCCTTTTCGTCGCAGGCGCCGCCGACATGTTCAGCGTCTATGTCCGCCAGTCGCTGATCCAGCTCAACACGCCAGACGACAAACGCGGGCGGGTTTCTGCGGTGTCGCTGCTCACCGTATCGGCGTCGAACGAGCTGGGCGATGCGTTTTCCGGGATGCTGGCCTGGCTGATCGGCCCGATTGCTGCGGTTGTCGCCGGCGGCGGCGGTGCTATATTGATCACAGCACTGTGGGCCCGGCTGTTTCCGCAGATCGGTGCCGCGCGCAGCTTTGATCCTACGGAGGAAGAAGCACATCCCCAACCCGGCGCGCCGCCCCCCCCGGCGCCCTCTGCAGGAAAGACCACGTCATGATCGCAACCAGCATATTGGAAACCATTGGCCGGACCCCGCATGTCCGCATCAACCGGCTGTTCGGCGATGCGAACGTCTGGATCAAGTCGGAACGGACCAACCCCGGCGGGTCGATCAAGGACCGCATCGCGCTCGCCATGATCGAGGCGGCGGAGGCTGACGGATCGCTCCAGCCCGGCGGCACGATCATCGAGCCGACATCAGGAAACACCGGGGTGGGCCTTGCCATGGTCGCCGCGGTCAAGGGCTACAGGCTTGTTCTGGTCATGCCCGAGAGCATGTCGATCGAACGGCGGCGGCTGATGCTCGCCTATGGCGCGACCTTTGACCTGACGCCGCGCGAAAAGGGCATGAAGGGCGCGATCGAACGCGCACAGGAACTGGTCGATCAGACCCCGGGGTCCTGGATGCCGCAGCAATTCGAAAACCCCGCCAACATCGCGGTGCATGTCCAGACCACAGCGCAGGAAATCCTGGCCGATTTCGCCGATTTTCCGCTCGATGTCATCATCACCGGCGTGGGTACCGGCGGCCACATCACCGGGTGCGCCGAGGAACTGAAGAAGCACTGGCCCGATCTGAAGGTCTATGCGGTGGAACCCACGCTCTCCCCGGTGATTTCCGGCGGCCAGCCAGGACCCCACCCGATCCAGGGCATCGGCGCGGGCTTCATCCCGGGGAACCTCCACACCCGATTGATCGACGGGACGATCCAGGTCGACCCTGCCGACGCCAAGACGATGGCCCGGCGGTCGGCCAGCGAGGAAGGTATGCTGGTCGGCATTTCGTCCGGGGCGACTTTGGCCGCGATTGCGCAGAGGCTGCCGGATCTGCCCGCAGAATCGCGCGTGCTGGGCTTCAATTACGATACCGGCGAGCGGTATCTGTCGGTGCCTGACTTCCTGCCGGAGTAAGCCGAGCACACCGGTAGATAGCACCCGACAGAATTCATCGTCCCCCCCGCGATGGTGGAGGTCCCGATTATGTGCAGCTGGATGCGCAAGAGCGCGGTTCACGCGTGCGCGGGAATGACGAGCTGTGGTACCGCTGAACACCAAAAGGCCGGGAGATTGCTCTCCCGGCCTTCGGTTGCGACCCTAAAGGGCTTGGTTGCTTTCGGATTACTCCGCGGCTTCCATCGGATCAGCCTTGTCGGGCTGGCCGTCGCCATTCGTATCCCAGGCGTCGGGCTGGCCGTCACCGTTGCGGTCCCAAGCATCAGCAACGCCATCGCCATTGGTGTCGAGCGTCGCGGGCGGGGCCTGCTCGGCAGTTGCCGGAGCATCCATTGCCGGATCATTCATCGGGGCTGCCGGAGTTTCGGTGGTCGGCGCTTCCGGGGTTCCGGGGACCATGTCCTGCGCCAGTGCGGGGGTTGCGGCCAGGGCGCCGGCTGCGATCAGGGTTCCAAAAAATGCATTCTTCATGAGTTCTTCTCCTCGTGATGCGACCCGCTATAGGGTCCTAGATATTTGCGGAGGTAATCTTCGCTCCGCAGCATCAACGACGAACCCGGCCTCGCGTTCCTGCCGGTGAATCGGCCGTATCGTCCAAAAAGGCGGGTTCCCGTAAGATATCGCAAATCTGGAACAGGCCGACGCGGGGTCGCGCCGCAGCGCGCGTCCAATGGTTTCGAGTCCGCGACAAAAAATCGACCGTAATTCATCGCCACACGAACTAAAAGGGCGCCTGTGGTAATCCACAAGCGCCCTTTTATTGGTTTTTGTCTCTTCGAGGGCTTAAGCGGCGACGAAAAGCTCCGGCTCGAGCGCCATGATCGCCTCAGACCCTGCCTCGATCTTGCGGCGGAGGGCACCGGTATCGGGCATGACGCGTTCAGCGAAATAGCGAGCGGTCTTGAGCTTGGTCTCATAGAACACCGCGTTGCCGCTGCCAGCGTCGAGCGCGGCGATCGAGGCGCGCATCATACGCAGCCACATCAGACCCAGCGCCACGATGCCCATGATGTGCATATAGCTGTGCGCGCCTGCGCCGACATTGTTGGGGTTCGCCATGCCGTTCTGCATGAACCACATCGTCGCGGCCTTGAGCTCGCCTGCGGCCTTTTCAAGGCGGCTGGCGAAATCGGCGAGACGTTCGTCGCCCTTGGCTTCGGCGCACTCGCTGTCGAGGATGCCAAACAAGGTCTGCACCGCGCGGCCACCGTTCTGGGCGAGCTTGCGACCAACAAGGTCCATCGCCTGCACGCCGTTGGTGCCTTCGTAGATCATCGCGATGCGGGCATCGCGGACATACTGTTCCATGCCCCATTCGGCGATATAGCCGTGGCCGCCATAGACCTGCTGCATGTTGGTGGCGATCTCATAGCCCTTGTCGGTGCCGTAACCCTTGATCACCGGGGTGAGCAGGCTGATGATATCGTCGGCGGCGACGCGCTCTTCCTCGGTCTGCGCCTTGTGGGTCAGATCGACCTGCAGGCCGCCCCACAGGATCAGCGCGCGCAAGCCCTCGTTGATCGCCTTGGCTTCCATCAGCATCCGGCGGACATCGGGGTGGACGAACAGCGTGTCAGCCTTTTCGTTGACGTCCGCAGGCCCGGTGAGCGCACGGCCCTGACGGCGATCGCCGGCATATTGCACCGCGTTCTGGTACGAGACTTCGCCCATCGACAGGCCCTGCCCACCGACGCCGAGCCGCGCTGCGTTCATCATGATGAACATCGCGGCGAGACCCTTGTTCTCTTCGCCGACCAGATATCCGGTCGCGCCGTCATAGTTCATTACGCAGGTCGAGTTGCCGTGGATGCCCATCTTGTGCTCGATCGATCCGCACGAAACCGCGTTGCGCTCGCCCAGCGAGCCATCGTCGTTGACGAGGAACTTCGGCACGATGAACAGCGAGATGCCCTTGACGCTGTCGGGGGCGTCCGGGGTCTTGGCGAGAACGAGGTGGATGATGTTCTCGGTCAGGTCATGTTCGCCCGACGAGATGAAGATCTTGGTGCCGGTGATCGCATAGCCGCCATCGCCCTGCGGAACCGCCTTGGTGCGGATAAGGCCGAGATCGGTTCCGCAATGCGGCTCGGTGAGGTTCATCGTGCCACCCCATTTGCCGCTGATCATGTTGGGGGCGAACTTTTCCTTCTGCTCCTGGCTGCCCTTGGCGAGGATCGCCGAAACCGCGCCATGCGTCAGACCGGGATACATGGCGAACGCCATATTGCTCGACGACATGAACTCCTCGAACGCGATGCCGACGACGTGCGGCATGCCTTGCCCGCCGAACTCTTCGGGCGCAGCCAGCGTGCCCCAGCCTGCCTCGCAATACTGGTTATAGGCTTCTTTGAAGCCGTCGGGCGTGGTGACGGTGCCATCCGCATGGCGGGTGCAGCCCTGCTGGTCGCCAACCTGGTTCAAGGGAAACAGCACTTCCTCGACGAACTTGCCGGCTTCTTCGAGCACGGCGGACAGCACGTCGGGTGCGGCGTTGTCGAAGCCAGGAAGATTCGAATATTTCTCGATGCCGAGAACTTCGGTCAGGATGAACTGGGTATCGCGCACGGGGGCGGTGTACTTGGGCATGTCAATGTCCTCTCAAACAATGGCGATCAGTGGTTCGAGCCAGTTGGGCCCGATCGGGGCGTGGTCCATGCGGCAACCGCCCGCTTTAGTCGTCGGCCGACCGGCCAGGCCGTTGCGGCCTGATACCCTAAGCCAGGTCTTCGCGGTCAACCCGCTCGACCATTTTCACGAACTGCGAAAGCTCCTGGATCGAGCTTTCGAGGTCTTTCTTCTGCTTGCGCATCAGTGCGATGCGTTCCTTGCAGCGCTGCAGCGTGACGCGGCGCTGTTCACGCCGGCCATCGCCGATATCGTAAAGGTCGATCATTTCGCGAATTTCGCCAAGGCTGAAACCCACATTCTTGGCGCGCATGATCCACGCGAGGCGGGCACGATCACGCTTGGAATAGACGCGGGTCAAACCCTTGCGTTCGGGTGCGATCAGCCCCTCGTCTTCGTAGAACCGCAGCGCGCGCGCGGTCACGCCGAATTCATCCGAAAGATCGGAGATGGTATAGCTGTCCCGATTGTGCAGATCGGGCGTGTCGATGCGGCCAAGGGTAGAACGGTCGTGCATGCAGCAGGAGCTACATTCCCTTGACGTAAACGTCAAGCAGATTCAGTCGCCGCACAAGCGGTTGATGTCCCGTCCGCGGGCAGCCAGAGCCGCACGGTCCCCGTTCTCGACCAGTGCGAAGGAAGCACCCGCGAGGCTTGCGCGGTTGCTGCACACCGCCTGGCATCCCGCCGGGACGCTTCCCGCCAAGGCAAGGGCGCTGCCATCGAACCGTGCGCTGAAACTGCAATCGTCCACGGAGGCTCCCGTGGCGCTGCGGGTCAGGCTGATCCGGGCCTGCTCGCCGGTCAGCACGGCCCGCCCCTGCCCCTCGCACTGGCTCGATCCACCAAAGGTGACCAGGACGCCGACGGCATAACCCTGATCGCGGTTGCCGCGCGCACAAAAGGAATCGCTGCCGGTGCCGCCGGCATCGGCAAAGCTGCCCGCCAGATCGAGGACGAGGGGGTCGGCAATGACGCCCGCCTCGATCGCGGCGGCATCAAGCGGGGTTACCGCAGCCTCGTCATCCCCGGCCCGTGTCTCGCTGCACCCGGCCAGCATCAGGCAGGCACCGAGGCAGGCGGAGACAGCAAGGCGCTTCACGCAATCCGCTCCAGACCGCCATCTTCGGTCACTCTACGATAGAAGCACGAGGGCGCGCCGGTATGGCACGTCGGGCCAGCCGGCGATGCCACCACCCAGACTGCGTCCTGATCGCAATCGATCCGCAGTTCGACCAGCTTGAGCACATGGCCCGAGGTCTCGCCCTTTTTCCAGAGGCTGCGGCGCGATCGCGACCAGAAATGGACCTCGCGCGTCTCCAGCGTCAGCGCCAATGCCTCGGCATTCATATGCGCGATCATCAGCAGTGCGCCGCTGGCCGCATCGGTGACGGCGGCGGTGATCAGCCCAGCGGCGTCATATTTGGGGTCGAGAACGAGCCCGGTTTCGCGAGGATCAGACATGACAGGTGGGGTTAATGGCAGCTTGCGTAAGGCGCAACTGGGTTAACGAAAAATGACCTGTGACAAAAGCAAGACAAACGCCGACGGCCTCCCTATAGGGGTGTCGAACCAGCCGGCTGCAACCGAATCGGGCGCGCGACATGATCACCACTCATCCTTTTGACGACGACAAGCTGCGCGAGGAGTGCGGCGTATTTGGCGTCGCCGGCGCTATCGATGCGGCGGCGATGGTCGCGCTGGGGCTGCACGCGCTGCAGCACCGCGGCCAGGAAGCCGCGGGGATCAGCAGCTTTGACGGCCGCCTGTTCCACAACCACAAGGCCCTTGGCCATGTGGCGGGCAACTTCGATTCCGAGGATATCATGCGCTCGCTCAAGGGCGACTGGGCGATCGGTCATGTGCGCTATGCCACCACCGGCGAGACCGCGCTGCGCAACGTCCAGCCTTTGTATGCCGAGCTCGCCTCGGGCGGTTTTGCCATCGCGCACAACGGCAACATCTCGAATGCGATGAAGCTGCGCCACGACCTGATCCGCACCGGTTCGATCTTCCAGTCGACCTCGGACACCGAGACGATCATCCATCTGGTCGCGACATCGCGTTACCGCACCCTGCTCGACAAGTTCATCGATGCCCTGAAGCAGGTCGAAGGCGCCTATTCGCTGATCTGCCTGACCGACAGCGGGATGATCGCCTGCCGCGATCCGCTGGGCATCCGTCCGCTGGTGATGGGCAAGATCGGCGACACCGTGATATTTGCCTCGGAAACCGTGGCACTCGACATCGTCGGCGCCGAGTTCGTCCGCAGCGTCGATCCGGGCGAGCTGGTGGTGGTCAGCGACGGCGAAATCCGCTCGCATCGTCCGTTCTCCGACAAGAATTCGCGCCCGTGCATCTTCGAGCATGTCTATTTCTCGCGGCCCGACTCCATCGTCGACGGCTCGTCGGTCTATACCGTGCGCAAGGCGATCGGCGCGCAGCTCGCGATCGAAAATCCGGTCGATGCAGATCTGGTTGTCCCCGTCCCCGACAGCGGCACGCCCGCCGCGATCGGCTATGCCCAGCAATCGGGGCTGCCGTTCGAGCTTGGCATCATCCGCTCGCATTATGTGGGGCGCACCTTCATCCAGCCGGGCGACGGCGTGCGTCATCTGGGCGTCAAGCTCAAGCACAACGCCAACCGGCCGCTGATCGATGGCAAGCGCATCGTGCTGATCGACGATTCGATCGTGCGCGGCACCACATCGCTCAAGATCGTGCAGATGATGCGCGATGCCGGCGCTGCCGAAGTGCACATGCGCATCGCCAGCCCGCCGACGATGCACAGCTGCTTCTACGGCGTCGATACGCCCGAACGCTCCAAGCTGCTCGCCGCGCAGAAATCGATCGAGGAAATGCGCCAGTTCATCCAGGCGGACAGCCTGTCGTTCGTCTCGATCAACGGCCTTTACCGGGCGCTGGGCGAGTCCGAGCGGCAGGACAACAACCCGCGCTACTGTGATGCCTGCTTCACCGGGGACTATCCCACCACGCTCACCGATCTGGCCGAGCGCGACCAGCCCAACCAGCTGACCTTGCTGGCCGAACGGGTCGCTGGCTGAGGACTCTTCACGCATGACCGACAGAATTTTCGAAGGGCAGCTTGCCCTTGTCACCGGCGCAAGCCGCGGCATCGGTGCCGCGACCGCCAAGGCGCTGGCTGCACGCGGGGCGCATGTCATCCTCACCGGCCGCACCGTCAAGGATCTGGAAGCGGTCGAGGACGCGATTTTCGAGGCGGGCGGCAATGCCACCATCGCGCCTCTGGACCTCAGCGACGGCGAGAGCATCGCGCGGCTGGCCGTGGCGATCGGCCAGCGCTGGGAGAGCCTCGACATGCTGGTGCTCAACGCCGCGATGCTGGGCACGCTGGGGCCGGTACCGACCATCGATGGCGCCGAATTCAACCGGGTGATGACGCTGAACGTGCTGAGCGCGCAGGCGCTGATCGCCCATTTCGACAAGATGCTGCGCAACAGCGGCAAGGCGCGCGTCATCGGCCTGACCAGCTCCGTCGCCGCCGCGCCGCGCGCCTATTGGGGCGCTTACGGAGCCTCCAAGGCCGCGCTCGAGGCGCTGCTGGCGTCGTACGGCGAGGAAATGCGCAACATCGGCAAGGTCCGCACCGCGATCGTCGACCCCGCGCGCACCCGCACCCCGATGCGCGCCAAGGCCTATCCCGGCGAAGACCCTGCGACGGTCAAGGAGCCCACGGTCGTAGCGGAAGCGATCGCAGAGCTGCTGGCCAGCGATTTCGAGACCAACCACCGGCTGGTGCTGCAGGGCTGACGTTCCTCCCGATTGTCGGTTCCCTCTCCCCTCCCGCACGCGGGAGGGGTGGCTGAGCCGCAGGCGAAGATGGGGTGGGCATGAGCAGACAATTGTGCTCCCGGCCCACCCTGGCCCGGCAAGCCGGGCCTGCCCCTCCCGCAAGCGGGAGGGGAGAGAGTTGGCGGATTGCGCCGTTTTCCACCTTTCCCCTACGGCGCGCGTAATCCTTGTGGATTATGACAACCCTAAATTAACATCGCCACAAATCAGTAATTGCTGCGACGCACAATGGTCACTGGTCGCGGGCAATGGGCGAGCATTCACTCCAAATCGAGGATATGCTCCGATGCGCTCACCTCTTCTCCGCCGCCCGATCCGGGCGTCGCTGATCGCCCTCGCCACCGTTCTGTCGACCAGCCCTGCGTTCGCGCAGGACCGGGTCGATGCCACTGCGGCCAACGACGACCTGATCATCGTGACCGCGCAGAAGCGCGAGCAGTCGATCAAGGACGTGCCGATCACCGTCTCGGCGATCAGCGGCGAACAGATGGACACCATCGGCATCGACGAATTCGACGAGCTGTCAGCCTTCATCCCCGGCCTCAACATCCAGGAGCAGAGCGCCAACAATCCCGGCTTCGTGATCCGCGGCATCACCTCGGATTCGGGCAGCGCGCAGGTTGCCCCGCGCGTTACCATCTACCTGAACGGCATCGATGTCTCGCGCTCGCGCGGATCGTATTTCGATCTGTTCGACATCGACCGGATCGAGGTGGTCAAGGGTCCGCAGGCAACCCTGTTCGGCACCGCCGCCACGATCGGCGCGATCTCGGTGATCACCGCCAAGCCCGAGCCGGGCTTCTCGGCTGATGTCCGCGGCAGCTACGGCAACTTCAACCTGTATGAAGGCCGCGCGATGATCAACGCGGGCAACGACAAGATCGCCGGTCGCATCGCCGCCTCCTACAAGCAGCGCGACGGCTATATCCGCAACATCGCCAACGCTCCCGGCACCGTCTCGGCGCGCGACGTCCGCTCGGGCCAGGACGATCTCAACGGCATCGATCAGCTCGCGCTGCGTGGCTCGCTGCGGATCTGGCCGACCGACAGCAGCACGATGGATTTCGTGTTCAACTATGAGCAACAGCGCAACCCCGGCACCGCGTTCATCTCCGGCACATTGCCGCGCAGCGGCGGCGATACCGATCCGTTCCGCGTCGGCGAGGTCGGCGGCGCGCCGCGTGCGATTAGCGAGGCGATCCTGGGCCTGCCCGAACTGGGCCTCAAGCGCGAAGTCTATGACGCCAACGTCACCTTCGAAACCGCGATGAGCGACAGCTGGACGCTGACCGCGATCGGCGGCTATCGCAAGTTCGACAGCCTCGAGGTGTTCGACGCCGATGGTTCGGGCCTGTTCTTCCTCGAGTTCGCCGAAGACGCCGAGGGCGAGCAGTTCAGCTATGAAACCCGCTTTGCCTATAACAGCGACCGGCTGCGCGGCTTTTTCGGCTTCAACGTCTTCCACGAACAGGGCACCCAGCGCGTCCCGTTCGTGACCGACGAAGGCACCTATATCGGTTGCTCGACGGCGGGCGCCCTGGCTCCGGTCCGCGCCTCGCTGGCAGCGGCTCTTGGAGTACCCGCCGCCCAGAGCTGCCAGAGGCTGAACAACCCGGCGCTCCCCAACCTGGCCACGACGCTGCTGACACGCGGCGCAGCCAGCGTGCTGCCGTATTCGAGCGAGTTCACCAACGGCGGCAAGAACACCAGCTATTCTGCGTTTGCCGACATGACGTTCGATGTCACTGACCGGCTCGAGCTGACCGCAGGCCTGCGCTATCTCTACGAAGAGCGCACTTCGACCTATAGCGCCGCAGCGGGTGCCAGCCGGATCCTGGCGGGCCTGGGCATTCCCGGCGTGTCGCTGCTCGGCACGGTCGACACGCGCGGCCTGACGTTCCGCGAGAGCGACAACTTCGATGCCTGGCTCCCGCGTTTCAACGCGCTCTACCGGATCAGCGATGCGGTGAATGTCTATGCCACCGTGTCCAAGGGCCGCCGCGCGCCCGTGCTCAACCTCAGCGCGCGCGCCACTGCGACGGGCCCGGTTCCTGCCTTCACTTTGGTCGCGCAGGAAAAGGTGTGGAACTACGAAGGCGGCATCAAGGGCGCGTTCGGCGCGTTCACCGGCTCGATCGGGGCGTTCTACCAGGATTACTCCAACTTCCAGACCAGCTTCTTCAACGAGCAGGGCCAGGTCGTCCCGGTCAACGCAGGCAATGCCGGCAACTTCGGCGTCGAGGTCGAAGGCGCCTTGCGGCTGAGCCCCAACGTTCGGATTTTCGCCAATTACGCGTTCATCGATGCCAAGATCGAATCGCCTGATCCCGCGTTCCAGGACAACCGTTTCCGTCTGCAGTCGAAGCACTCAGCCGCCGCCGGGATCGACGTCAACGTGCCGGTGAGCGATAGCGCGGCGATCTTCTTCGTGCCGACGGTAACCTACAGCAGTGAGCAGTTCTTCGAGATCCCCAACACGCCGGCGATCAGCGAGGACGGCTATGTGCTCGCCCATGCCCGTGCGGGCGTCCGCTTCAACGACGGCGCGTTCGAGATCACTGCGTTCGCGCGCAATCTGTTCAACGAAAAGTACCTGATCGACGCGGGCAACACCGGCGGCGCCTTCGGTACCGCAACCTTCATCGCGGGCGAACCTCGGCTGTACGGCGTGCAGCTGGGTGCGAAGTTCTGATTTTCTCTCTCCCCTCCCGCTTGCGGGAGGGGTGGCTGAGCCGGAGGCGAAGCCGGGGTGGGCCTGAACAGAGCATAGTGCTCCCAGCCCACCCCGGCCCGGCAAGCCGGGCCTGCCCCTCCCGCTTGCGGGAGGGGGGAGAGATTAGACAGTCAGAACGGTCAACCCACCCATATACGGCAGCAGCGCATCGGGTACCCGCACCGAGCCATCGGCCTGCTGGTAATTCTCGACGATCGCCACCAGCGTCCGCCCGATGGCGAGCGCGGAGCCGTTCAGAGTGTGGACGAACTCGGTGGTCTTCTCGCCTTCGGGGCGGAAGCGGGTGTTCATCCGGCGGGCCTGATAGGCGCCGCAGTTCGAGATGCTGGCGATTTCGCGATAGGCGTTCTGCCCGGGCAGCCACACTTCCAGATCGAAGGTCTTGGCGCTGGCCTGGCCCATGTCGCCCGCGCACAGCAGCATCTTGCGATAGGGCAGCCCCAGCGCCTGCAGGATCGCCTCGGAGGCCGCGCACATGCGGGCATGCTCCATCTGCGAATGCTCGGGCGCGGCGATCGTCACCAATTCGACCTTTTCGAACTGGTGCTGGCGGATCAGCCCGCGGGTGTCGCGGCCGGCAGACCCTGCCTCCGAACGGAAGCATGGCGTGAGCGCGGTGAGACGGATCGGCAGCTCGGCAGCGGTCAGGATCTGCTCGCGCACGGAATTGGTCAGGCTGACTTCGGAGGTCGAGATCAGCCAGCGGCCATCGGTGGTCTGGAACAGGTCCTCGGCAAACTTGGGCAGTTGTCCGACGCCGAACACCGCCTCGTCGCGCACCAGGAAGGGCGTCGCACACTCATTGTACCCACGCGCCACTTGCGCATCGAGCATGAACTGGCCCAGCGCCCGGTTCATCCGCGCGATGCCGCCGCGCAGGAACGTAAACCGCGCGCCGGAAATCTTCGCCGCGGTCTCGAAATCCATGCCCAAAGCTGGGCCAATATCGGCATGTTCCTTTGGCTCGAAATCGAACTGCGGCAGATCGCCCCAGCGGCTGATCTCGACATTGCCGGCTTCGTCGAGCCCATCGGGCACATCGTCGGCGGGCAGGTTGGGAAGCAGCGCCATCCGCTCGGCCAGCGCCGCATCGGCGGCCTTGGCCTGCTCCTCCAGCTCGGAGAGCCTGGTCTTGAGCTCGGCGACCTCGGCCTTGAGCATGTCAGCCTTGGCCGCATCCTTCTGCGCCATCGCCTGACCGATCAGCTTCGACGCCTCGTTGCGCCGCGCCTGCGCGGTCTGCGATTCGTTGAGCGCCTCGCGCCGCTTGGCGTCGAGCGCGATGATCTCGGCGGCGACGGGATCGAGCCCCTTGCGTGCCATGGCGGCATCAAAGGCTTCAGGGTTTTCGCGGATGAATTTTATGTCGTGCATGGCCTGAGCCTATGCCCTGCCCATAAGGCCGGATGCAATGCGCAATCGGCAGAAAAAAGGGCGACCCTGGCAATGCCGGGGCCGCCCCTGAATGCGGTGATCATAAGGCAGCGGTGACGGACGCTGCCCGATGATCAGGCCGCATCGCGTTCCTTGCCTGCATCCTTGCGCTTGGCGAAGCGGCGCCGCACGGCCAGCGCGATCGCACCTGCGCCGAACAGCAGCACGGCTGGCGGGGCCGGCACATCGGTCGGCGGCGGCGGAGGCGGCGGGGGCGGAGGTGGCGGAGGCGGCGGCGGCGGTTCGCCAAAGCTCGATGAGCCCGGCGGCGGCGGAGGTGGCGGCGGCGGCGGCGGCGGCGGCGGCGGCGGCGGCGGAGGTGGCGGCGGCGTGCCGCCAGAGGAGGTCGACGTAGAGCTCGACGTGGACGATGACGTCGAACTGGACGTGGACGATGAGGTCGAAGATGACGTGCTGGACGACGTCGAGCTGCTCGAGCTCACATTGCCCGACGACGTGCTGACGCCGCCCGTGGACGTGGACACGCCGCCGGTGGAGGTCGAAACACCGCCGGTGGAGGTCGAAACACCACCGGTCGAGGTCGAGACGCCGCCGGTCGAAGTGGAAACACCGCCAGTCGAGGTCGAGACGCCGCCTGTCGAGGTCGACGTGCTGACACCACCGGTCGAGGTCGAAATGCCGCCGGTGGAAACGCCGCCGGTCGATGTGCTTGTCGAGCCGCCGGTGCTGGTGAAACCGCCGGTCGAAGTGCTGGTCGAACCGGTCGACGAAATGACAACGCTTCCGCCGCCACCACCGCCGCCACCGAAGAAGCCTCCGAAGAAGCCACCACCAAAGCCGCCGCCAAAGCCACCACTGCCGCCGACGACGACCGGGAAGCCACCGCCACCGCTGCCGCCGAAGGTGCCCATGTCCTGAGGCATTGGCGCGGGGAGCGGCAAGGGCAACGGAATCGGCGAAGGCTGGGTGCTCACCGTCACCACCTGAGGGGTGCAGTTGCTGACCGTGCGCGGGAGGGCCCGACTGGCGCGCTTGACCTGGCGCACTGGCGCCTTGGCCATCTTGCGTCCGCGAATCGGCTTGCTAGCCTTAGACTGCTTGTACTGCTTGACCTGCGCAGGCGGCGTGTCTGCCACGTGCACCGCGCCGCCGCCGATGATTGCTCCGCCGCAGGTGCAGGCGCACAATTTTGCCAAGGCCATCCGTACAGACATTGTGTTTTCTCTCTCAGACCAGGGAGGCTGCTTGCGACCTTCGGCACCAAAACCAGGGTCGAGTCAGCATCCCGATATGCAAGGCAAGCCAGAACAAAGCGTTAATCTCAACGCTGTTAACCTTGATTTGACAATCTGTGCGACAAAAAACTGCGCCCATCCGGGGTCGCGCACCCCTGCTGTCCCGATTTGGAACCATAATCGCGGCCACAATTAACCGTTTGCCATCACATCCGGCCGATCACCCCGTGCGCATCGTCATTGACGGTACGGCAACGGCGGTCGGCAAAGGAACTGTTCAAAATCTCCTTGATTCGTCCGCTTTGCTGCTTGTGTGGCCTATGCGCGGTAGCTATAGGCGCGATCAACATAAGGCCGACGGAATGTGTCCGACCTTGGGCGCGCATCGCCGGTTCTGCTATCCACCGGGAGCATCCAATGGCGTCCATCTCGACGGCGATCGACGATATCGATGTGCTGGCCAAGGCGCGCAAGAATATAGAGGGGGATTATTTCCCGTCTTCGGATGAAGACTATATGAGCGTGCGGCAGCTCGACTATTTCCGAGCGCTTCTACAGGAATGGAAGCGCTCCATTCTGGCCGCTTCCAAGGACACGCTGCAGCAGCTTCAGGATGGCCCGATGCGCGAGCCCGACCTGAACGATCGCGCATCCAGCGAAACCGACTGGGGCATCGAACTGCGCACCCGCGACCGCCAGCGCAAGCTGATCGCCAAGATCGACTCTGCGCTTCGTCGGATCGATGAAGGCGAATATGGCTATTGCGAGGTCACCGGCGAGCCGATCGGCCTGGGCCGCCTCGTCGCCCGTCCGATCGCGACCATGACGGTGGAGGCGCAGGAAGCGCACGAACGGCGCGAGAAGATCTCCCGCGACGACTGATTTTTTTACATCTACCCTGCGGGCTTAACCAATTGGCGACGATAGCCGGCCTATAACATCCGCGAACCAGTCGCCGCCACGGCGCGACCGGACGCAACACTGTTATTGCCAAGCATCTGGACGCCAAATCGATGAACATGCCTCTCAGCCCGAAATCTCTTGAAAGCAAAGAGACCCGTGCGCGTGACAGCCTGTTTCTGCTCGCCGAGGTCTCCTTCGAGGGATCCGACGAAATCCACAAGGTCAAGGTGCGCAACCTTTCGCCTGGCGGAATGATGATCGAGTCCGATCTGGAAGTCAGCCAGGGACAGCATCTGGTGGCGGTCCTGCGCAATATCGGCGCGGTCCGCGGCCAGATTGCCTGGGCGCGTTCGAAACGGTTCGGAGTGGCCTTCGACCGCGAGATCGACCCCAAGCTGGCACGCAAGCCGGTTGGCGGCGGCGGCGAAGTTCCCCGCTATCTCCGCACCATCATCGCCACCAGCCCTTCCTTCCCTCGCTAACGCCGAACCGGGTTTGCGGCGGCGGCTCAGTCGTTCGCCGGCCGCCACAGCTCTTCGTTTTGCGCGCCCACGCTTTGGGGAGCGAGTCGCTGGTTGACCGGACTGCCGCCAAAAGCGATCGGATGGCGCAGTGTCCGGTAGGCACCAATGTGCGGCGCCTCCATGTCCATGAAGAATCCGGTCGCGCGCAGATGCGGGTCGTTGGGAACATCCTCGATCCGATTGAAACGCATGGCAGGAATGTCCTCGCGATCGAGCAGTTCCACCCATTCGTCGGTGGTCTTGGTACCCGCGACCTCCTCGATGATCGCGTACAGATCGCCGGTATGCTTGGTGCGCTCCTCATAAGTGGAAAAGCGCGGATCCTGGAACACGCCGGGGCGGCCACCGATCTCGAAAAACCGCTCCCACTGCCGATCGACATAGGGGACGATCGCGATGAAGCCGTCCTTTGTCGGGTAGGGGCGGCGACGCGGATTGATCGAGCGGGTGTAGCCGAGCTTGCCGTTGCCGGGGAAGGTCTGTCCGTAGAGGTTCTCGACCATGTTGAAGAAGGTGAAGCATTCCAGCATCGGCACCGACACGAACTGCCCCTGCCCCGTCCGCTCCTTGTGCACCAGCGCAGCCAGCGTCGCACTGGTGGCGAACAGGCCGACCGTTTTGTCCGCGACCAGCGATGGCGTATAGGCGGGCGGGCCGTCCGATCGCTTGGCGTACAGATCGGCCCAGCCCGATGCTGCCTGGACAAGATCGTCATAGGCCTGCCGCTTGGCATACGGCCCTTCGGCCCCATAGCCGCAGCAATGCACATAGATGATGTCGGGATTGATCCGCTTCACCGCCTCGTAGTCGAGACCCAGCCGCTCCATCCCGGCCATCCGGACATTGTGAAAGAACACGTCCGCCTGCTTGAGCAGCATTTCCAGTTGCGCATGCCCCTCAGGGTTGCGAGCATCGATGGTCACCGCCTTTTTGTTGCGGTTGAGCGCCATGAATATCGGACCGAGATCGCCGGTCGGAGACTGCCCGGCATAGCGCATCATGTCGCCGCTGTGGCTCCCGCCACGGTTTTCCACCTTGATCACATCGGCGCCCATGTCCGCCAGCATCACCGTTGCCAGGGGGCCCATGACCACGCTCGACATGTCCAGCACCCGCACACCGGCCAAGGGACCCGTGGCTGCAATGTCACTCGTCTTCCATATAGAATCTGCCATCCGAGGCTCCTGGTCAATCATTTGTCATATCCAATGTCACCAATTGGCAACAGTTTCGCGTCGGCTTTTGAAATTCATCCAGAATTGATACATTTCCGGTTCATTTCGCACCTGCAGCATTGCAGAAACCACCAAATTTGGGGTAACTACGGACTTCCGGGTTCAGGGGTGATCCGCGAACGAAAAACGGGTCGCACCGTTTCGGTGAGGGACTTATGGTACTGGGCTTGTTTGAAAGCGGCGAGCAGCGTCGCAAGGATATTCGTGAGATCGAATTGATCCACAAGAAATACGGCGACACGACGCTGGCCGTGCTGGCTGGGCGGGCGAAGGACACATCGTTGACCGATCGCGAGCGCAAGCACTGGGCCCGCCTGCTGAGCAAGGCGCGGCGCCGGTACAGGGATTGAGCGGTATAACGCCGCATCATCTGGGGCAGCGCGCTGACGCGCGGGAAACGCATCCTGACCACCCGCCTGCCCATGTCAGGTCCATCTCCACATCCCTTTAACCGAACGATTAAGAAAGGGATGCGGGAGAATTCGTGCAGGGTCAATCACCAGTTGTGACAGCACGCCCTGGACGGGGACAGGGGATCAATCCCCGGTCAAAATACGATCGACCAATTGTCTGACAGTGGGGACAAACCCGTTCGAATAGAACGGGTCAGTGCCGAAATTATACGCCGCATGGCCGGCGAACATCAGGTTCTTGTCGACGTCCTCGCCATGCGCAATGTTCTGCAACGCCTTCTGGATGCAGAAGCTGCGCGGATCGGCGAGATAGCCGGTTGAGAAGTTGTCGTGGTCCTTCCACGCGGAGAACGCGCAGTGCGACAGGCAGCCCATGCAATCCGCCTGGTCCTTGCGGATCTCGGCGCGTTCTTCTGGGGTGCAGAACACCAGCGTGTTGTCGGGCGTCTTGAGCGCGGTGGTGAAGCCTTGCGCGTCCCAGCGACGCGCGCGCTGCAGGTCCTCCGGCGTCACCCAGAAATTCTTGCCCTTAACCCCGCAATCGAGTTGCGCGGTGTGTTCCCCCGCAGTTTCGGTCGAGAACGGGATCTGCCGTTCCGATCGGGCTTCAAGGCTGCGCAAGAATGGATTGCGCACCGCACTCGAGTAAAAGCCCGTCGGGCTGAACTTGTGCAGCAGGACGTCGCCGGGCTTGATCTTGGTCAGCTCGTCCTTCCAGCCCTGCGGAATCGGGCTTTCCTGGGTCAGCAAGGGACGTGTGCCGAACTGAAACGAGATCGCGCCCAGCTCCGGATTGTCGATCCAGTTTTCCCAGTCGCGCAGATACCAGACGCCGCCTGCCATCACGATCTGGACGTCTTCCGACACGCCTTCGGCGCGCATCGTCTCGCGCAGTGCGGCGACGCGCGGATACGGGTCCTGCGGCACGCGCGGATCCTCGGCGTTGGACAGGCCGTTGTGCCCGCCCGCCAGCCACGGGTCCTCATAAACCACCGCCGCCATCAGATCGGCATATTTGTGATAGGCCCGCTTCCACAGCGCGCGGAAAGCGCGCGCCGAACTGATGATCGGCAAATAGTTGACGTTGTATTGCGCCGCGATCTCGGAAAGCTTGTAGGGCATGCCCGCGCCGCACGTGACGCCGGCGACCATGCCGCGGGTCTGGTCGAGGATGCCGTGAAGGATCGGCTGCGCACCGCCCATTTCCCACAACACGTTGATGTTGATCGCGCCGTTGCCGCCGGCAATTTCATAGGCGCGACGGACCTGCTCGACGCCGCCTGCGATGGCATAGCGGATCAGTTCCTCGTGGCGATCGCCGCGGGTGCGACCGTGATAGATCTGCGGGATGACGTTGCCGTCTTCGTCATAGCTGTCCGCGTTGACTGCCGAGACGGTGCCGATGCCGCCCGCTGCCGCCCATGCGCCGGAACTGGCATGGTTGGTGGCGGATACGCCCTTGCCGCCCTCGATCAGCGGCCACACTTCGCGTCCGCCATAGACAATCGGCTTCAAACCCTTGAACACGTAATAGCTCCCACGTTAGCGCAGCCGTATAAGCATGCTGCGCAACAAATGCCCAACAAAAACGCGCCGCAGCCTGACACGTTGCCGCTGCGGATCAGCGCTGGTCGCAACCCTTGATCCTGCCCGGCTCCAGCGCCGCCCCGACGGCTTCGAATCGCGCGAAATAGCCTGCGATATCGGGCTTCTCGATAAACTCGACCAGCTTATACCCCACCGCTTCGAACTCGCAGAACAGCAGCTTGGGCGGAATGCCGTGGCGGTTGGTCGAACGGTCGACATCGACCACGATCACCTGCCCGCCAGGTTTCAGCGCGGGCCGCAACCGCCAGATGAAGGCATAGGGCTCGGTCACCTCGTGGTACATATGCACCATGAAGATGCGGTCGAAGCTGGCTTCGGGAAGCCGCGGATCATCACTATCGCCGGGTTTGATCGAGACATTGTCGAGCCGCTCGCGCTCTACCCGGGTGCCCAGCCGCTTGAGCGCGGCATCGTCGATATCCTGTGCCAGCACGCGGCCATTCGCGCCAACACGTTCGGCCAACCGCACGGTATAATATCCGTTGCCCGCGCCGATATCGGCTACGGTCATGCCGGGCGCTATGCCTGCCAGATCCATGACCGTAGTGGCCTCGTTGCGGTCGTCGCGAACTTCCTCGTTGGAAAACTCGTTGCTGACCACCCCCGCCACGGGTCGGTCGGCGCGGGGGAATGCGCGCGCTGTCTCGGGCCGATCGCTGTCGTTGGAGCCGGTTGGCTGGCAACCTGCGAGCAAGCCCACCGCCAGCACAAGTCCTGTCAGACGACCAACGCGGTCAGTCGACATCTTCGACGTCCGCCTTCTCGCCCGTCACCTTCTGCGACAATGCCGCCGCCATGAACGGATCCAGCGCGCCGTCGAGCACGTCTCCAGGAGCCGTCGAGGTGACACCGGTGCGCAGGTCCTTGACCAGCTGATAGGGCTGAAGAACGTACGAGCGAATCTGATGCCCCCAGCCGATTTCGGTCTTGGCCGCATATTCGCCCGAAGCTTCGGCTTCGCGCTTCTGCAGTTCGGCTTCGTAGAGCCGCGCCTTGAGCATGTTCATCGCGGTCGCACGGTTCTTGTGCTGCGACCGGTCATTCTGGCTGGCAGCGATGATCCCGGTGGGCATATGCGTGATGCGCACCGCCGAGTCGGTGGTGTTGACGTGCTGCCCGCCCGCGCCCGATGCGCGGTAGGTATCGATCTTGAGATCGCTTTCCTTGATCTCGATCTCGATATTGTCGTCGATCACCGGATAGACCCAGACGCTGGAGAAGCTGGTGTGCCGCCGTGCCGAGCTGTCATAGGGCGATATCCGCACCAGCCGGTGCACGCCGCTTTCGGTCTTGGCAAAGCCATAGGCGTTCTCGCCCTTGATCAGCAAAGTCGCCGACTTGATCCCGGCCTGCTCGCCTGCGTGATAATCGACCAGCTCGACCTTGTAGCCGCGCCGCTCGGCCCAGCGCGAATACATGCGCTGGAGCATCTCGGCCCAGTCCTGGCTTTCGGTGCCGCCCGCTCCGGCATGCACTTCTAGATAGGTGTCGTAGCTGTCGGCCTCGCCCGCAAGCAGCGCCTGGACCTTGTCGCGCTCGGCGCGTTCGGCCAGCGCCTTCAGGCTGGCGAGCCCTTCGGCGATCGTCTCGTCGTCGCCCTCGGCCTCGCCAAGCTCGACGAACTCGATCGCATCTGCCATCTCCGCGCCGATCTCGTTGACCGTGCCGATCGCCTGTTCGAGCCTGCGCCGTTCGCGCATCACCTCTTCGGCGCCCTTGGGATCGTTCCACAGGGTCGGATCCTCGACGCGCGCGTTCAGTTCGTCGAGGCGGCGCAAGGCACGCTCCCAATCCAGAAACTTGCGGACCAACGCCAAGGCGGCGTTGATGGTGTCTATATGGGCCTGCCCTTCGGCACGCATGGGGTTACTCCTGATACGTTGGAGCCGCGCTCTAGCCGATTGCCGGGCAATCGCAAAGCCCTGCGCCGCATGCGAGATTGATCTTGGGCCACAAGCGCCTAGATTGGCTTGCATGCACGGCACCCCCGGCCCGGTAACGATCGATCTGACGATGCTGATGCGTGCTTATGCCATCGGCATCTTCCCGATGGCCGATGCGCGCGATGATGTCGACGTCTTCTGGGTAGAGCCGGAATTGCGAGCCATCCTTCCGCTCGACAATTTCTATCTTTCCAAGTCGCTCAAAAAGGTCATCCGTTCCGACAGGTTCTCGGTGACCATCAACCGTGCCTTTGAGCAGGTCATCGCCTTGTGCGCGGAGTCCGCCCAAGGACGCGAGCAAACCTGGATCAACCGAACGATCGAAGCTAGCTTCATCGCCCTCAACCAGCAAGGCCGCGCGCACTCGATCGAATGCTGGCAGGGCGATAATCTGGTCGGCGGCCTGTATGGCGTCGAGATAGGGCACGCCTTCTGCGGCGAAAGCATGTTCAGCCGGGCCACTGACGCCAGCAAGGTGGCCCTGGCGTGGCTGGTCGCCAGCATGCGCAAGGGCGGGCTGACGCTGCTCGATTGCCAGTTCATCACACCGCATCTCAAATCGCTGGGCGCGGTGGAAATCCCCCAGGCGGACTATCTGCAGTTGCTGTCGCACGCGATCAGCGATTCGCCGTTCGCCCCGCCGCGGGCGCAGCGACCGCACCCTGTCATGCCGGGAACTTATTCGGCGTCGGTGGAGGGGGTAGCAGGGGCCGGTGCCGATTCGGGGCTGGTTACCGGATTTTCGGCATTGGCTGGCGGTGATGCCGGGGCGCGTGACGCCGGAGCATCATCGCTTTCGACCGGAGCTTCCTCCCCCGGAAACGCCATTGCGCAGTTTTTGACCCAGACGTCGTAGATCGGGTGCTCGACAACGTTGAGCGAGGGCGATTCCTTGAACACCCAGCCGGAGAACACGCGCTTCCAGACCGGATCGGACGAGCGGGTCTCGCGATCCTGCACCAGCAACTCAACGAACGCGCCCGTTTCGGGCACCGGTTCCCAAGGCGCGGTGCGCTCGCAGGCCGACAGGCGGATGATCGCGTCGCCGATACGCCGCGATTCGCCCGGCTTCATTTCGAGATCGCGGGTCTCGCCATTGCGCTTGTTGAGGAACGCGATGGTGGCCACGCGCTCCGCCATCGGCGTTGAATCGCTGCTCGCGATCTGCACTGGCGGACGAACCGGCGCGCGGCCTGTGGCGCTGGGCCGGACCTGCGGCTGGCTGCCTTGCGTCAGGCGATCACCGAATTGCGTCCAGCCGAATATGCCGGCTCCGATGAGCGCGGCGACCAGAATGACGATGGCGATGATTCGCCCGCGCGTCACGCCTCAGGCGTCCACGCTTCATAGTCGCCGGTGGCAGCGGCGCGGACGCCGCCGCGGTCGAGCGAGCCTGCGGGGCGATAGGCGCCGGTGGTGCCGGTCAGGTTGGGGACATAGTCCTTTTCCCAGATGCGCGGCGGTGGAAGATGGCTCTCCGGCACGGCATCATAGCTGTTGTGCAGCCATCCATGCCATTCGGAAGGCACCCGGCTGGCATCGTTGGCGCCCTTGTAGAGCACCCAGCGGCGTTCCTTGCGGCCCTTTTTGGGCTTGGAGCGGAAATAGGTGTTGCCCTGATGGTCCTCGCCGACCTTTTCGCCATTGAGGGCGCTGAACAGAAGCGTGCCGACGGTTGCACCGTCCCACCAGGTGAAGATTTTTCCCAGAAGTCCCATGGCAGCCCGCTTAATGCGTGAGAGCGCAAAGGGGAAGATGGTTTCGTGGCCAGCAATCTGCCTTTGTCGCGCGGCAGACCGGGTATCCCCAGAATTCCCGGGCGCCAGATGGAGATGAAGCGGGACAGCAAAGCCATCCCGCTTCAATCCACAGTTGCGACCCGGGGATGAGGTCGTGGGGACCATAGGCTCCCATGATGAAGTCAGCCAGCGAGCGCCATCTGCTTGTCGCTGACCAGCCGGTGCATGGCCTTTTGAAGCTTTTCGAATGCGCGCACCTCGATCTGGCGAACGCGTTCGCGGCTGACGTTGTACACCTGGCTCAGCTCTTCGAGCGTCTTGGGGTCATCGACCAGACGCCGCTCGTTGAGGATGTGGCGTTCGCGCTCGTTCAGCGCCTGCAGCGCCTCACCCAGCATTTCGTGCCGCATCGACGCTTCCTGCGCGTCGGCGACGGCAACGTCCTGCAGCGGAGCATCGTCGGTCAGCCAGTCCATCCACTGGCCGTCACCATCTTCGCGCATGGAGACGTTGAGCGACGCATCGCCCCCCATCGCCATGCGGCGGTTCATGTTGACGACTTCGGTTTCCGAAACGCCCAGCTTGGTGGCGATGGTCTTGACGTCATCGGGGTGAAGATCGCCGTCCTCGAACGCGCGAAGGTTGTTCTTCATCCGGCGAAGGTTGAAGAACAGCTTCTTTTGCGCGGCCGTGGTGCCCATCTTGACGAGGCTCCAACTGCGCAGGATGTATTCTTGGATCGACGCCTTGATCCACCACATCGCATAGGTCGCGAGGCGGAAACCGCGATCGGGTTCGAATTTCTTCACGCCCTGCATCAGGCCGATATTGCCTTCGGAGATCAGTTCGCTCACCGGAAGGCCATAGCCCCGATATCCCATCGCGATCTTGGCGACGAGACGCAGGTGCGAAGTCACAAGCTGCGCAGCCGCCTCGGAATCCTGATGTTCCTGATAGCGTTTGGCAAGCATGTATTCCTGCTCGGGCTTGAGCAGGGGGTATTTGCGAATTTCGGTGAGATAACGGTTCAGGCTAGCCTCTCCGCCAAGGGCGGGGATGGTGGCCGGGACACTTCTGGTCGCGCTCATGTTTTCCCTTTCTGCCAATCCGTTCTACGGGCCTCGAAGGAGCGCCCGTTATGGGGATCGCATTTCGACTTGCAACCTAAACACGCAGTCCATCCAAAAGTTCCGCCATATCGGCCGGAATCGGACTAAAAAAGTCGCATTCAGATCCAGTCACCGGATGTATAAACCCGAGGCGTTGCGCGTGCAATGCCTGACGACGGAAATCCGCGGCTTTCAACAGGTCTCGCAGCGCTTTTGGCGGCTTGGAATAGAGCGGATCGCCGAGCAGCGCATGGCCGATGCTGGCCATGTGAACCCGAACCTGGTGCGTCCGTCCCGTTTCCAGCCGGCACTCCACCCGGGTCGCGCCTCGCAGCCGCTCCTCGGTGGTGAAATGGGTGACGGCATGCTTGCCGCGCCCCTCCCCCACCATCGCCATTTTCTTGCGGTCATGGTCGCTGCGGCCGATATTGCCGCGCACTGTGCCATCGGCCGGGAGGGGCCGTCCCTGCACGATCGCGACATAACGCCGGTTGATCGAATGCTCGGCAAATTGCGCCGCAAGCCCGAGATGCGCAGCATCGGTCTTGGCCACGACCAGCAACCCGGACGTGTCCTTGTCGATGCGATGGACGATACCCGGCCGCGCCACACCGCCGATCCCCGACAATTGCCCTGCGCAATGGTGCAGCAGCGCATTCACCAACGTGCCATCGGCATGCCCCGCCGCCGGATGCACCACGAGCCCTGCGGGCTTGTCGATGACCAGCAGGTGCGAGTCTTCAAACACCACTGCCAGCGCGATATCCTGCGCCAGGGTGTCGAGCGGCAGCGCATCCGGCACCACCACGCTATACCGCGCCCCGGCGGCCAGCTTGACCGATGGCCGTGCAACCGGCTTGCCATCGAGCTTCACGGCCCCCTGCAGGATTAGCGCCTTGATCCGTTCGCGCGACAGGGTCGGCTCAAGGATCGCCAGCCCGGCATCGAGACGCTGGCCCGCCGCGCCATCAGGCACGGTGCCCGTCCGGATATCGGCGGGACTGTTGGATTGC
This sequence comes from Blastomonas sp., assembly GCF_030373265.1. Classification (GTDB taxonomy): domain Bacteria; phylum Pseudomonadota; class Alphaproteobacteria; order Sphingomonadales; family Sphingomonadaceae; genus Blastomonas. The sequence goes on along the minus strand of NZ_JAUCZC010000019.1, from coordinate 47,433 downwards.
GCAGCATTCATGGCTATGCTGTGGCCGATGCAGGTTATGCTTTCAAGCGCGCTCCACGCCCAGTTGCTCGCTCAGGCCCAGGCAGCCTTGCCGAAGGAGTGCTGCGGCCTGCTGCTTGGGTCCGGCAGCACCATCGATCGCATCACGCCCGCCCCGAATGTGTCGGACACCCCGGAGCGCGCCTTCGAGATCGATCCTGCCACTCTTATCGCAGCCGAGCGCGCGATGCGGCGCGGTGGAGACAACATCATCGGCTATTATCATTCCCACCCCAATGGGCGCGCCGAGCCATCGCCGCATGATGCGGCCGCCGCCGCCTGCGATGGGCGGCTGTGGCTGGTGATCGCGCACAGCCAGATCACCGCCTGGCGAACCATCCGCGGCGGGGCGTTGCTGGACGTGTTCGATCCGGTATCCCTCCGCCTGGCGGATTGAGATTTCCATCCGATCTCGCGCACCGGTTGCCGCTACGTCCTGCCCGGTCCGGATTAAAGCTTGAACCTGTGCAGCCTTTTCGCCACATCCCATCAAGCGCGGCCGATCAGCCTGTGCGCGTTCATTCCAGCCCATCCGCCACAAAGGCACGCCCCAGTCTATGCCCAGCTCCGCCGACCTGTCAGAAACCGAACTCGCCAGCCTGTTGTGTTCGCGGCTTTGCCACGATTTGCTGAGCCCCATCGGCGCGATGAACAATGGGCTCGAATTGCTTGCCGACGAAACCGATCCGGAAATGCGCGCACGCTGCATCGAGTTGCTCACCGACAGCGCCCGGGCGTCTGCCAGCAAGCTCAAGTTCTTTCGCCTCGCATTTGGCGCCGCAGGCGGGTTTGGTGACAAGGTCGATGTCAACGAACCGCGCCAACTGATCGAGGGACTCGTCGCGGACAAGCCCCGGGTCGAACTGCAATGGCACGTGCCCTCCGACCTGCTCGCCAAGCCCGCGGTGAAGGTGCTGCTCAATTTGGCGCTGATCGGGCTGGATGGCCTGGTACGGGGTGGCCAGTTGATCATCGCGGCCGAAGAGAATGCCGGCACATGCGAGATCGCGGTCAATGCGACCGGCCCCAAGGTTGTGATCGATCAGGCGGTGGCTGCGGCCCTGTCGGACGACATCAACCATGTCACGATGAGCCCGCGCACGGCGCCGGCCTACATGATCAAGCAGATCGTCCGCCGCAACGGCGGCGACATCCAGTTGGCGGCGACGCCCGAATCCTTGGTGATCGGGGCCATGCTGCGGGTCTGAAATCGGCACGCGCCGACTCCGAGGCAACCTGATGTTAACCATATCGCGCGCAAACCGTCCGCCAAGCGCTGGCGGACGATGGATATGGATGACCTGATACAGGAATTTATCGCTGAAACGCGCGAGACGCTGGACGCACTCGCCAGCGAACTGGTGCTGTGGGAGCAAGACCCACACGACAGCGCGCGTCTCGACAGCATTTTCCGGTTCGTCCACACGGTCAAGGGAAGCTGCGGTTTCCTCAACCTCCCCCGGTTCGAACGCTTGAGCCACGCCGCTGAAGATGTTCTGGCGCAGGTCCGCGACGGCAAGCGCGAAGCATCCGCCCATCTGGTGGATGCAGTGCTCGGAATCATCGACCGGATCGGCGAGCTGATCGTGGTGATGGAATCGGGCGAAGCTTTGGCGGACGGATCGGACGCCGACCTGATTGCGGCGCTGCATCGCAGTCCAACACCTGAGCAAGCTGCCACCGCTCAGGCCGCGCCCCCTGCCAACGATACCGGCCCTGCAGCGCGCCGGCAGGCAGCGATCCGCTCGATCCGCGTGCCTCTTGTCCTGATCGATCACCTGATGAACGGCGTGTCGGACATGGTGCTGGCGCGCAACGAAGTCGCCCGCTGCCTGCGCGATGACCAGAACGGCCCGGTTCTCGAAAATGCCTTCGACCGGCTGTCCTCCTGCATCGCCGACATGCGCGATGCGATCGGCCAGACCAGGATGCAGCGGATCGACCGGATCTTTTCGCCGCTGCCTCGTCTCGTGCGTGACCTGTGTGCAGACTTGGGCAAGCAGGTCGACCTTAGAACATCCGGCAGCAGCGTCGAGCTGGACCGCGAAATGATCGAAATGATCCGTGATCCGCTGACCCATATCATCCGCAACTCGATCGACCATGGCATCGAAACCCCCGCCGCGCGAAGCCTAGCCGGCAAGCCTGCCACCGGACGCCTGAGCATTTCGGCGCGCCAATCGGGCAACCAGATCCTGATCGAGATTGCCGATGACGGGCGCGGCATTGACACCGACAAATTGGTCGCGCGCGCGCAGGCGGCCAAGGTGCGCACGGCGACCGAGATCGTGGCGCTCAGCGAACGCGCACGGCTCGAACTGATTTTTGCCCCCGGGCTTTCCACCGCCGATCATGTGACCGCGATCTCAGGCCGCGGCGTTGGCATGGATGTCGTCCGCTCCAACATCGAGCGCATCGGCGGGTCGATCGATCTCGAGAACAACCCCGGCCGGGGGCTGCGCGTCGTTCTGCGCGTGCCGCTGACGCTCACCATCATTCCGTGCCTGACCGTACGCGCAGGCGGCCAGGACTTCGCCATGCCGCGCTCGGCCATCCGCGAGATCCTGTTCGACAACAATGATCAGGTGCGCATCCAGCAGGTCGGCGGACGCGACCTTGCCTATATCCGCGGCGAATGCCTGCCATATGTCGCGCTGGAGACGTTGCTGGGTCTGGAACGCACGGCAAACCCGGTGGCGCGCCATCGCACCGTCATCACCGTAAACGCCTCGTCCGAGCTGCGCTATGCACTCGCCGTCGAGGCGGTGATCGATCACGAGGAGCTGGTTGTGCGCCCCGGAGCGCCGGTGATCATGGCCGACGGATTGTATGCGGGAACGACACTGCCCGACAACGGTCGCCCGATGCTGCTGCTCGATCCGCTGGGCCTCGCCAACCGGGCACAACTCAACGAATTCACCCGCGCGGTGGACGATCCGTCGAGTGAACATCCCGACGCAGGCGAAGCCGATGGCGGATCGGCGCTGCTGTTCCGTGAGGCCGCCGGAATGCTGAGGCTGATGACGCTGGCGGCGGTCGAGCGAGTCGAGGATGTTGATGCTGCGCGGCTGGCGATGGCCGGAGGCCAGGTCCGGTTGAGCATCGATGGCGAAAGCCGCCCGGTGTTCGGGCTCGACCAACCGCCCCAAACGGGCCATGCCAAACTGCTGCACCTGAGCGATGGTAAACGCCATGTGCTGTATGCCGTCGATGACGTGATCGACATCGTGCGGTTGCCCGCAAGGGTCGAGCCTGCCAGCGAACCAGGCCTTGTCGGCGGAATCGCGCTGCTGGGCGATCAGCAGATCGAGGTGATCGATCCCCATTGGGTGTTCAGCTATCTGGTCGGGCCTGCGCCCTCATCCGAACGCCCGGCGTGCTGCCTGATCGGTACCGATGATCCGTGGACCCGCAATATCCTGGCACCCCTCGTGCTGGCAGCGGGCTACAGGCCGATCTTCGGTGCGCCGCGGGACGGCCAGCAGGATGAAGCGGCTGTCAGCATCATCGTGGGAGACGGCGCCGAGACGCCCATGCTCCTGCGCGGCGAGGTGATCCGGCTGCGCGACAACCTGTCGGGTGGTCCGCAGGACGCCGACACGATCTATCGCTATGACCGGGCCGCCCTGCTGGGGCGCCTGATCAACGGGCGCAAGGGAGCGCAAGGCACATGAAAGAGCTTTACCTGATTGCGGTCATCGCCGGGGAAAAGGTCGTCATCCCCGCCGAACAGGTCGACAGCGTCGTCAACGTGCGTGAATCGGTTCCCGTCCCCTCGGCTGCGCCGTTCATCGCCGGACTGTTTGCGCTGCGCAGTCGGGTGCTGACCCTGATCGACTGCCAGTTCTTCGTCAGCGGCGAACCGGTGGACCTCGTCCCCGGCCAACCCGCGATCGTGGTTAACATCGGAGGCTGCCATTACGGGCTGCTCGTCGACGCGGTCATCGACGTGGTTCAGTCCAACATCGCGCCTGTCCCCCTGCCCAGCCAGTTGCCGGCAGGCTGGTGCGATATCGGGCGCGCGTTGCTGGATATCGATGCGGCCACCTATCTGCTGATCGACCCCGATTACATGGTGAACCCCGCCTTGCGCCGCGCCGCCTGATTGGGCGTGCCGACCGGGTGTTTTGCGATGAGCCGCATCTGCCGGAGCGCACGTGTTAACACGCTGATTACCAATCAGCCCTAATGTCGAACACGGCAATACTGCTGCGAGGAGGCCGCGCCCATGAAAACCTGTCTGGTTGTTGACGATAGCAAGGTAATCCGGAAGGTCGCACGGCATATTCTGGAGACGCTGGACTTCACAGTGTCCGAGGCAGCCGATGGCAGCGAAGCGCTGGACCAGTGTCGCCAGGGGATGCCCGACGTGGTTCTGCTCGACTGGAACATGCCGGTCATGAGCGGCATGGAGTTTCTGTGCGCGCTTCGGCTGGTGGATGGCGGCGCCAAGCCCAAGGTGGTTTTCTGCACCACCGAAAACGGCCGTGGCCACATCCAGGCGGCAATCGACGCCGGCGCCGACGAATATGTGATGAAACCCTTCGACCGCGAAACGCTGCACAGCAAATTGCAGATCGTCGGCTGCGCCTGATCGGTGGTGCAGGGGCAATCCATCCATGACCATCCTTGAACCCATGACGGCCCCGCGGCGTATACCCCTGCCGGTTCGCGATGCGCTGCCCGTCAGCCGCGTGCTGATCGTCGACGACAGCCTGGTGATGCGCTCGATCGTGCAGCGGATCGTCGAGGCCGCTCCGGGATTTTCCGTCTGTGCCAGCCTCCCTTCGGCACAGGCCGCGCTCGACTTCCTTGCCCGCGACTCCGCCGACATCATCCTTCTGGACATCGAGATGCCGCGGCGATCCGGGCTGGATGCGCTACCCGATCTGATCGCTGCGAGCCACCGGGCCCGCATCCTGGTGCTCTCCTCGCACTGCCGCGAGGGCGCGCCGGCGACGCTCAAGGCGCTCGCATTGGGTGCAAGCGACACCCTGTCCAAGCCCGACCAGCAGCTTTATCCGCAAAGTTTCATCACCGCGTTGCACGACAAGCTGCATGTGCTGGGCGATGCGGCCAGATTTTCGCGCGAGGCCATGCCGCCCGTGCCCGCCCGCCCCGTCATCACGCACAGCACGCTGGATTGCATCGCGATCGGATCGTCGACCGGCGGGATCAGTGCCATCCATGAGTTTCTGGGCGCGCTCGATCCCGGCATCGACGCACCCATCCTCGTCACCCAGCACCTTCCGGCCGACTTCATGCCCTTCCTCGTTCGCCACATCGCCGATCTCGGCCTGCGGCCGGTGCATCTGGCTGAGGACGGCGCGGTCCTGCAGCGCGGGCATATCTATTGCGCGCCAGGCAACGCGCATCTCGGGCTTCGGGCGAGCGGAGAGACCATCCGGGTCGCGCTGATCCCGGAATGGCCCCGCACCGCCTACAAGCCGTCGGTCGATCCCATGTTCACGGCGGTCGCGCGCTGCTTCGGCGCGAGTGGCGCCGGGGTCATGCTGAGCGGCATGGGCGCGGACGGTCTGGCGGGTGCGCATCTTCTCGCCGATGAAGGCGCTCCAGTCTACGTTCAGGATGCCCAGTCGAGCACCGTATGGGGCATGCCCGGCGCCATTGCCCGGGCCGGACTTGCCAGCGTGATGCTTCCCCCTGCCGGTATTGCCCGGTTCATTGCCGATTGCTGGCTGGAGCCGAAATGATCCATTCCCAACCCGCCGCCAACGCCACCCGCATTCTTGCCGGCCTGCTGGAAGCCCGCACCGGCCAGCAGATCGCGCCGAGCCGCTACTGGCGCATCCAGACCGCTTTGGCCCCCATGCTCAAGGCGCAGGGCATTCCCGATCTCGACGCGCTGGTCGCGGTGCTGTCCGATCCGGACAACGAGAAACTGCTGCAGGAATCGCTCGACGCGATGCTCAACAACGAGAGCTTCTTTTTCCGCGACACCGCGATGTTTGCCGCCCTGCGCTCCGACGCCTTTCCCGTATTGCGCGAACGCCGTGCCCAGCGCCGCACGCTGCGCGTCTGGTGCGCTGGCAGTTCGACCGGCCAGGAAGCCTATTCGGTGGCAATGCTGTTCGACACCGAGCGCGACACATGGAAAGACTGGAAAATCGAGATCGTCGGCACCGACATCTCGCCTTCGGTGATCGCGCGCGCAAAATCGGGCCGCTACAGCCAGTTCGAGATCCAGCGCGGGCTGTCGGTCGACTATATGCTGCGCTATTTCACGCAGGACGGCGAAGACTGGGTGATCGATCCGCAGTTGCAGGCGATGGTGACGTTCAGGGAGGACAATCTGCTCAAGCCGCGCGGCGATCTGGGCCGGTTCGACTTTATCCTTTGCCGCAACGTGCTGATGTATTTCGCAACCGAGACCCGCCATATCGCCTATTCCAAGCTTGAACGATCGCTCGAGGATGACGGCTTGCTGATGCTGGGCGCAGCTGAAACGGTGCTCGGCCATACCGAGCTGTTTTCCGCAACCCGCGAAATGCGCGGCCTGTATTGCAAGGCCAGTGCGAGCCGGTCCGGCCAGTCGATTATCCCCCCGCCGTTGAGCTGATTTTTCCGCCGCCCCCTTCGCAAGCGCAGCATAAAGGCTGTTCTGGCCCGGCATTTGCCCTATGCCTCGCCGCATGACGCACGATTCGCCCGCGCCTGACCAGCCCGAACGGAGCTTTGGACGCCTCGACTGGGCGGTCGCCATCGCCATGATGCTGCTGTGGGGCTTCAACATCATCGCGATGAAATCGGCGGTCGACAGCGCCGGCGCGTTGCCTGCCGCCTTTTTGCGCCAATCCATCGTCGCGGTGGTCTGCTTGCCGTTCCTCCGTATCGTGCCGGGCCGGATGCGGCTTATCGCGGTGCTGGGCGTGCTCAGCGGCGGGCTGTTCTATGTCGCGATCGGGCTGTCGCTCAAGGTCAGCACCAATGTCAGCGCGCTCGCGATCGCCGGGCAATTGGGTGTCCCGTTCTCGCTGATCCTGGCGGTCATCTTCCTCAAGGAGAAGATCGGCATTCCGCGCCTGATCGGCATTGTCCTTGCCCTGTTCGGCGTCGTGCTGCTGGTGTTCGACCCGGCCATCGCCGGAGAACTTCCCGCCATCGCAATATCGGCCTGCGGGTCGCTGGTCTGGGCGATCGCGACGCTGATCCAGCGCAATCTGGGCGGCATCGGCGTTCTCAACATCAGCGGCTGGATGGGCCTGATCGGGTCGCTGGTGATCCTGCCCTTTGCGGTGCTGCTCGAACCCGACGGCCTGGCAATGCTGCCGCACCTGAGCATGGAGACCTATGCCTGGACGGCGTATGCCGCGATCGGATCGAGCATCGGCGGGCATGGCGCGATGGTCTGGCTGCTGCAGCGGCACAGCGTGTCTACGGTCAGCCCGCTCACTATCCCGACCCCGGTCATCTCGGTGGCGTTTGCCACCTGGTGGTTCGGTACACCGCTGACCTGGCTGATGATTGCAGGTGGATTGATCGCATTGCTCGGCGTCTCTATCGTGGCGATCCGCAACGCCCAGCGTTCGCGGATGCTGGCCGAAGCGCGGCTGATGAAGGAGGGCACCAGACCGTGATCGACACCCCGTCGCCGAACTTCGACGAGCGCTCCCTGCCGATCACGATGCTGGTGCTGCACTACACCGGGATGCAGGATGCGCCGGCCGCGATCGACTGGCTCGCCAACCCCGCCTCCAAGGTGTCCGCGCATTATGTCGTCACCGAGGATGGCCAGATCATCCGCATGGTCGACGAGGCCAACCGCGCCTGGCACGCGGGCCGCGCGCACTGGCGCGGCATCAAGGACGTCAACAGCGCCAGCATCGGCATCGAGATCGTCAATCCCGGCCACGAATTCGGCTACCGCCCCTTCCCCGAAGAGCAGATGTCGGCGCTGATCCCGCTGGTCGCGGAGATCGTCGACCGGCACGGGATCCCGCGCGCCAACATCGTGGGGCACAGCGATGTCGCGCCCGCACGCAAGCAGGATCCGGGCGAGCTGTTCGACTGGCAAAGGCTGGCGCGGGTCCGCCTTGCCTTGCCGATTCCCGATGGAAGGCTGGTCGATCCTTACTGGAGCGATGGCGCGTTCCTGCTCGCGCTCGAGCGCTTCGGCTACGACATCTCCGACGGGCGCGCGGCGACCACCGCGTTCCAGCGCCGCTGGCGCCCGGGCACGATCACCGGCGAGATCGACGGCGAATGCCGGGCAATCCTGTTCTCGCTGCTGCTTGATCGCGATGCAGGCCGCTACCGCTGATTGCGCTGGCTGCTTTTCGCCGCTAGGGCCGCTTCTGCCAGAGGGTCGGGCAGCCGCGGGTCATGCAAATGGCGCGAGGAAAGTCCGGGCTCCACGAAACAAGGATGCCGGGTAACGCCCGGCGGGGGCGACCCCAGGGACAGTGCAACAGAAAGCAGGTTGCCTAAGGCTTCGGCCCGGTAACAGTGAAAGGGTGCGGTAAGAGCGCACCGCGCGGCCAGCAATGGTTCGCGGCACGGTAAACCCCATCCGGAGCAAGACCGAATAGGGGCGGACGCGGATACGGCCTTCGATTTTTCGAGGATACGTCCAGGGGTGTTTCGGCCCCGAGCCGCCCGGGTTGGTTGCTTGAGCGGCGCAGCAATGCGTCGCCTAGAGGAATGGCTGCCCATGACCGGCAACGGTCAGGACAGAACCCGGCTTACAGACCCTCTGGCAATTTTCGTTGGAAGATATTCGTTGGAAGATAGGCGCGATCAGAGCGCTGCAAGCACCAGGCGTGCGGGGACGCCGTTTTCACCGTTCAGCACTTTCGACTGGCACTCGGCAAAATCCTGCACGCCTTTGCCGGCATAAGCTTGCGAACCGAGCGCGAATGTCGCCATCATGACGATCGACAGCATGGCGGAGAATAGCAACTGGCGGCTCATTGCGGCAAATCCCTGAATCGTCTCAATTTGCAATCTATGTTGCAGATGCGAGATAGATAGCAGCGCAGACCTTTCAAGACCCTTAGCGTTCGACAAACGACATTTGAGGGCGATGAAGGGGCAGGCGCAGCGCGATTGACTTGTCACCACGCGATCAGCGCCCTGCGATTAAAGCTGTGCCAGGAAAAGCTTCATCTGTTCCCACGCAGACTCTCTTGCCCTGAGCGTTCCCTCCTCGCTTCCGCCGAAATGGACCGAAAACGTACCCTGCGTGAAATGAACCAGACCGGGCCCAGGGCCCATGAGCAAGTGACTTGCGTCGTCATATTGAAGGTTCAGCACCGGGGGGCGGAAACCTGCCGAGCGCAGGCGCGCGACGATACGATCAGCCATCTGCGACGCTGGCCAAATTCCATCACTGCGACTTGAGACGAGCAACACCGCAGCCTTTGATTGCTCGACCGGTATCGATGCGGCGTTCGCTCGCTGCTCGTCACCCAGCCCGTCGCTGAACTGGCGCGAAGGATCTGCAACCGGAAGGTCCACGAACGGAACCGGCAAGCCGCCTTCGGTCCAGGCCGGGATCTTTCCCGTCATGTCGCCCACGGCGGGCCATGCAACCGACGACGGGGAAAATGCGACGATCGCATCAACCTCGGGCCGTCGGCTGGCCACCAACAATGCGAGTTCGGCACCTCGGGACTCGCCGATCACTGTCAATGCGCGTGTCGCACCCCAGCGGCGCTTCATCCAGTCCAACGCACGATAGGTATATTCTAGCGGAACGCTCTCCAGTCGTTCCGGAAGACCGTCGATCTTTTCAGAAAATCCGCTGAAGTAAGCGAGCGCAAGTACGGGGTGCCCCGCGTTCGCCAAATCCATAGCCGCCTTGGCCGATGGATAGCCCCCGTCCGAGCCCCCGAGCATGAGAACAGCCGCGGCCTTGCTGCTGGCTGCGGGCGCGAGATACAGACGAGCGGCAATCCCAGCCTCACGGATGCTGATCTCCTCAAAGCGAGGCCGATCCTGCGCGTTCGCTGCGAAACCGTGGCACCACGCCGCAACAACCGTGATCGCCAATAGCCATATGCGCATCGACCGCCTCCTCTGAATGGCACGACCTTCATCAAATGTGCGCTATGCCAAACCGGCGTTCGTCAAAACTACAGATGTAATCGACGAACGACGCCCGCTTCCAGCCGGCTTCCGGCAAACAGGAGCTCCACGCGGTGAGTGCTGCATGCTGAGTCGGGATGCCAACGCAGGAAGCGCCCAGCAGGGACTAGCCCTGCCCCCGCATCCTAGCTAGATGACTGCCGATGGCAGGCAAACGATCTTCCGACTGGGGTTTTCCGCGCTGGCGTGGCTATGGATCGTCGCGCGAGGCGCAGACGGTGCGGATCTGTGACCGGCATGGGTGCGACGAGGCTGGCAAGTGCCCAGCGCCCAAATCGCCCAACAGCCCGGACCGCTGGTATTTCTGCGAAAAGCACGCGGCAGAGTACAACCAGGGCTGGGACTATTTCGAGGGGCTCGACAAGGAAGAGGCCGCCGCGCGCGCCGCCGAAGAGAAGCGCGATACCTCGGGCTATCGCGAATCGGTGTTCAACGAATGGGCGGGCTCGGGCGATGGCAGCCGCACGCGCGACGAGATGCGCGCACTCGACGTGCTCGAATGCAACGCGCACAGCGAGTTCGACGAGATCAAGAAGGCCTATCGCCGCCTCGCCAAGGCCAACCATCCCGACACCAACCAGAACGACAAGGACGCTGCCCAGCGCTTTCAGGCGATCCAGGCGGCCTATGCGGTGCTGCGCAGCGCCGAAGAAAGAAAGACCTGGAAAGGCGTGTAATCGCCCCGACCCGCTCCTATCTGACCACAATGAAAACTGAAATCCGCGCCAACTGGTCCCATGCGATCCTGGTCTGCAAGAAATGCCAGAAGCGCGCCAAGGCCAGCTTCGGCTCCGAGGGTGACCCTTCGCTCGCCAAGGCGCTCAAGCGCCGCCTTCCCGGAGGCAAGGGCCGCAAGGCGAAATTGGGCGTGATCGAGGTCCCTTGCCTCGACATCTGCCCCAAAAAGGCGGTGGTGCTGATCGACACCCGCCATCCCGATAGCTGGCGGATCGTGCGCGAGGGTGCCGATATCGACCGCCTGGCAGAAGAGCTGACCTCCGCCTGATCGACTGGATACGAAAAAGGCCCCTCCCGTTTCCGGGAGAGGCCCTTTTGCGTCGTGCTTGGGTAGTAGCTTAGCGGCAGTTCACCCGGCTGCGGTCGATGGCGCGGCCAGCGGCTGCACCGCCCAGACCACCGACGACAGCGCCCAGGGTCTTGTCGCCGCGACCTGCGACCTGATCACCGATCAGTGCGCCGACGCCCGCGCCGACCAGCAGGCCGGTGGTGCCGTTGCTGCGCTGGCAGCGATAGCGACCGTCGTTACCGCGCCAGTAACGGCCCTCATAGCGCGCCTCGCGGCGGGCATCACGGCGGCCTTCGCGATAGGCACGGCGCTCGTCGCGACGCTGGAACTGCGCAGCATCCTGCGAATGAAAACTGGTGGGAACGGGCAGCGCGACCGAGGTCGCAGGTGCGGGGTTGAGGAACGCGGCTGCGCTGGCAAGGGCAAGGGTCAACATGATGTTATCTCCACTGAATGCTCCGGGCGGTTCGTCCCGGCTCGAACTAACAACATTCATCCCCGCCGCCGGTTTCATGAACAGAATACAACATAGGTGAATTCGACTGTTCTGCGGTTCAGCCGAGCCTTGCGCACGACGAACCGATAATCCGCTTGCAACCAAGCACTGTCTTATCCATATAGGACACATGCTGAACATACTTTCGATCCTCATCGGGATCTTCGCCCTGCTGCTGGCCATACCCGCATTCCTGCCGCTGCTCGGCGCGCTCAATTGGCTGATCGTGCCAATTGCGTTGCTCGGGGTTCTGCTTGGCTTCCTGTCGAGCAGCAACACCGGCCGTAATCTGTGCCTGGTGGTGTTGGTGATCTGCATTATCCGGCTATCGCTGGGCGGCGGCATCTTCTAACCCGCGCCGCATGAGCGGTGATGCCAAGCAACTGAAAGGCCTGCCTGAAGCGGTTGGCGCCTATACCATCTGGGGTTTCATGCCGCTGTTCTTCAAACAGCTGCAGGCAATCTCCCCGGTGGAGATCGTCGCGCACCGCGTGATGTGGTCGGTCGTGCTGATCGTCATCATCCTGGCGGTTTCGCGCCGCCTGAGCGAATTCACCACCGCTCTGGCCGATCCGCGCACCCGCCGGTTCATGCTGGCCAGCACCACGCTGATCGCAGGCAACTGGCTGATCTATATCTGGGCGATTACCAACGGGCATATTCTTGCCGGCAGCCTTGGCTATTACATCAACCCGCTGCTCAACGTTGCGCTGGGCGTCGTCTTTTTCGGCGAGCGCATGAACCGGACTCAGATGTTCGCCCTGGTGCTGGCCAGTGCCGGGGTGCTGGTGCTGGCGAGTGAATCGCTGGCATCGATCTGGATCAGCCTGACGCTGGCGGGGTCGTTCGGATTGTATGGCATGGTGCGCAAGATGGCGCCGGTGGGCTCGCTGCCGGGCCTTGCCTGCGAAACGACGCTGCTGCTGCCGGTCGCGGCTGGCTATGCCGTGTGGGCGGCGCTGTATGACCCAACGCCCGGGTTCGGCTATTCCCCCTATACCGATATCATGCTGATCGCAGGAGGCGCGGTGACAACGATCCCGCTGCTGCTGTTTGCCAGCGCCGCGCGCAAGATGCCGCTGTCGACCCTGGGCTTTATCCAGTTCATCGGCCCGACGATCCAGTTCGTGCTTGGCGTGTTCGTCTATGACGAGCCGTTCACCCGTGCGCACGCGATCTGTTTCGGCCTGATCTGGCTTGCGGTCGGCGTGTTCTGTGTCGACGGAATCAAGCGTTCACGCGCGGCGCGGGCGGCGGTGGCTTAGATTGCGGCATTCAAATCCTCACCCGGAACGGGGAGGTGGCAGCCCGTCAGGGCTGACGGAGGGAAGGCAGGATTGGGCAGCGATCCTTCGGTGCGCCCAGCCGCTTCCCCTCCACCGCTTCGCGGTCCCCCTCCCCGTGCCGGGGAGGAGTGAAAACGGGAATCAACCGGCGCCGACGAGGCCCTTTTCCTGCATCAGCGTCTGCAGTTCGCCGGCCTCGAACATCTCCATCATGATGTCCGATCCGCCGATGAATTCGCCCTTGACGTAAAGCTGGGGGATGGTCGGCCAGTCGGAGAATTCCTTGATGCCCTGGCGGACTTCCATGTCCTGCAGCACATCGATGCTTTCGTAATCCACGCCGAGATGGTCGAGGATGGCGATCGCCTTGCTCGAAAATCCGCACTGCGGAAACAAGGGCGTGCCCTTCATGAACAGCAGGACGTCATTGCCCTGGACGATTTCGGCGATGCGGGCCTGTGCGGTGTCGGTCATGGTGTCAGCTCCGTGGGTATGCAGATGGTGCCAAGTTGGCCTGGCATTTAGCTGGGGACCGCGGTGGTCAGTTGCAAGGCATGCAGTTCGCCGCCCATGCGTCCGCCCAGCGCCGCATAGACCGCGCGCTGGCGCGCAACGCGGCCGAGCGGCCGGAAGCTTTCAGCCACCACATGCGCGGCATAATGATCGCCATCGCCCGCCAGATCGGTGATCGTAACCTCGGCATCGGGAATACCGGCCTTGATCAACGCTTCGATGTCTGCCGCATGCATCGGCACGGCTCAGTTCGCCTCTTCGATATACTGGCGGCGCGCCTCGACCATCTTGGACTCGAGCGCGGTGCGCACGCCCAGCTCGTCGATGTCGATGCCGGCAGATACCAGATCGCCCAGCAGCTTGCGGATAACGTCCTCATCGCCGGCTTCCTCGAAATCGGCCTGAACGACCGACTTGGCATAGGCTTCGGTTTCTTCGGGCGTCAGCCCCATCTGCTGCGCGGCCCAGTGGCCGAGCAGGCGGTTGCGCCGTGCGGTGATGCGGAACTGGAGGTCTGCGTCGGCTGCAAACTTCGCTTCGAACGCGCGTTCGCGGTCATTGAAAGTGGTCATGTCGGCCCCTTGTGGTCATGCAGAATAGCCTATGCGCATACGCACCGCGCGCGTCAGCGGCAAGCATCAAACCGCACGGCCAAGGCAGCTTTGCGTTACATCGTTACAACCAGCTTGCCGATCGCCTCCCGGTTTTCAAGCCTTGCGATCGCCTCATGCGCGGTTTCGAAGCTGAAGGTTTCCGAAATACGCGGGCTTATCTTGCCCGCCGCCCACAGGTCGAACAGCTCGGCGATGTTGGCAGCATTGCGCTCAGGCTCGCGCGCAGCGAACGCGCCCCAGAAAACGCCGCAGACATCGCAGCTTTTCAGCAGCGTCAGATTGAGCGGCAGCTTGGCGATCCCGGCGGGGAAGCCGACCACCAGGAAGCGTCCTTCCCATGCCATCGCGCGCACTGCCGGCTCGCTGTAATCGCCACCCACGGCGTCATAGACGATATCCGCGCCATTGGGGCCGACCGCGTCCTTGAAGGCATTCGCCAGCGCCTTGGACTGGTCCTTGTCGAACGGCTGGCGGGCATAGACCACGACCTCGTCCGCCCCCGATGCGCGCGCGGCCTCGGCCTTGGCTTCGCTCGAAACGGCTGCGACCACGCGCGCGCCATAGGCCTTGCCCAGTTCGACCGCCGCCAGGCCGACGCCGCCTGCCGCACCCAGCACGAGCAGCGTATCACCCGGCTTGATATGGCCGCGATCCTTGAGCGCGTGGATCGAGGTGCCATAGGTCATCAGCAGCGATGCGCCCTGTTCGAAGCTGAACTGGTCGGGCAATTTGTACGCGCCCGCGGCCGCGACGACCTTCTTTTCGACCAGCCCGCCAAAGCCGGTGCCAGCGATAACGCGGTCGCCGACCGACCAGCCGGTGACCCCCTCGCCCACTGCCTCGACCACGCCTGCGATCTCGCTGCCCGGCGCGAACGGACGCTGCGGCTTGAGCTGATACATGTCCTTGATGATCAGCGCGTCGGGGAAGTTGATCGAGCATGCCTTGACATCCACGAGCAGTTCGCCGGGACCTGCGACCGGCGCATCGATCTCGGTCATCTGCAGCGTCTCGGGGCCGCCAGCGGCAGTCGACAAAAGGGCTTTCATGTGAGGCTCTCTCCGTTTGTTTTTCGTTTTCGTCGCCCCGCGAAGGCGGGGGTGACGCTATTCATACGATCGTGGTGCCGAAGCGGGATTTCCGCGTTCGCGGGAATGACGGCGTCAGGCTGCTACAGGCACCATCCACGGACGGTCGGCGCTGAGCTTGGCTTCGTACGCGCTGATCGCATCCGCCTTGCCCATTGTCAGCCCGATCTCGTCGAGCCCCTGCATCAGGCAGGTCTTGCGGAACGGATCGATCTCGAAGGTGAATCGGTCCTGGAACGGCGTGGTCACGGTCTGGCTTTCCAGGTCGATATGGATGGTGTCGGTCTTGGCCACCTCCATCAACCGGTCGACCGCCTCCTGCGGCAGCACGACCGTCAGGATGCCGTTCTTGAACGCGTTGCTCGAGAAGATGTCCGAAAAACTGGGCGCGATCACCGCGGTGATGCCAAGGTCGATCAGCGCCCAGGCGGCGTGCTCGCGGCTCGACCCGCAACCGAAATTGTCACCCGCAATCAGGATCGGCGATCCGGCGTAATCGGGATCGTCGAACACGTTGCCCGGCTCGGCGCGGATCGATTCGAACGCCCCTGCGCCCAGCCCTTCGCGGCTGATTGTCTTGAGCCAGCGCGAGGGGATGATGATATCGGTATCGACGTTCTTGCGGCCAAAGGGGAAGGCCTTGCCCTCGACGCGATCAATCGGTTGCATGGGGGCCCTCGGTCGCTTCGGCGCCCGGCTCTTCCGGCTTGGCCGGGGCATCGGTCTTCGGCTTGTTGAACTGCTTGCCGACATACAACAGCGCTGCTGCAAGCGCTGCAGAACCCACCGCTGCGCCTGCCATGGCGCTGTTCGACCAACCGTCCTTCTTGTCCTTGCTCACTGCATTTACTCCGCCGCCTGGGGAAACGCGGGCAGCTTGCCCACGTCTGCCGGCTCATGTTGAATGATCACTGTCGCCTTGAGATTGTCGGCCAGTTTCTTGAATCGGTCAAGCGATGCCAGGCTCTCGGCCCGGTTGACGTTGAAGGTCGGCACGCCGTTTGACGCATAATTTTCGCTGAAATGCGCCAGATCTCCGCTCAGCAGCACCGGGCCTTTTTCCTTCAGCCGCACCAGCAACCCGCTATGCCCCGGGGTGTGGCCGGGCAGCCGCAGCATCGTCACCGATCCATCGCCGAACACGTCCTTGTCGGTCGTCGCCTGCTCGACCTTGCCGCCACCCGATATCCAGTGCGCGAACGGCGCAGGGTTGGCGCCGTAGGATGCAGGATCGGTGGTCAGCACTGTCCAGTCGCCCTTGCCGACGATCAGCGTCGCACCGGGAAACTCGGCTAGCTGCCCGCTGTGGTCGAAGTGATAATGGCTGAGGCCGACATGCGTGATCCGCGCAGGATCGATCTTGAGCTGCACGAGTTGCTCCTTGATCGTCAGCGTAACGGTCGCATCCATCGCTTGGCTGTCGTCGAGGGGTTTGCCCTTCATCGCCGAGGGCAGCCCGGTGTCCCACAACAGATAATCACTGCCATGCCGGATCAGATAGCAGCTGCTCGTCAGGCGCTTGGACTGCTCTGGATACGCCTGGGTATCGGAAAAGGCGTTGAGATCGTTGGCCGCCACGGTCCCGCAATCGAGTCGCCACAGCTGGACCTCTGCCTTTTGCGCGATGGCCGGGGTGCCGCCCCAGATGGCTGCCGATGCAACGAGCCCCACCAGTAACTTCCGCATTCCGATCCACCCCTGTTGCTATGGCTGCGATTTTTGCGAACGATCATGCACTCGGGCGTCGTTGGCAAGCTCTGATCGTGTCAGGTCAACGTTCTGACGTCGCTCAGTCGGCCGGTCACCGCAGCGGCGGCGGCCATGGCTGGCGACACCAGATGGGTGCGCGCGCCGGGGCCCTGACGGCCGACGAAGTTGCGGTTGGAGGTCGAGGCGCAGCGCTCGCCTGCGGGCACCTTGTCGGGGTTCATCCCCAGGCACGCCGAGCAACCCGGCTCGCGCCATTCGAAGCCCGCCTCGATGAAGATGCGGTCAAGACCCTCTTCCTCTGCCTGGCGCTTGACCAGACCTGAGCCGGGTACGACCAGTGCGGACTTGATTCCCGACGCAGTGTGCCGCCCTTTCAGGACTGCTGCAGCTGCGCGCAGATCCTCGATCCGGCTGTTGGTGCAGCTGCCGATGAAGATGTGCTCGACCGGCACTTCGCTGAGCGGGGTTCCAGCGGTGAGGCCCATGTAATCGAGCGATTTCTGCGCAGCGGCGCGCTTCGAGGCATCGGCGAAGCTCTCCGGATCGGGAACGCTGCCAGTGATTGGAACGACGTCCTCCGGACTTGTCCCCCAGGTGACCGAGGGCGCAATATCGGCGGCGTTGATCACCACACTCTTGTCGAATGCCGCCCCGTCGTCGGTCTTGAGCGTGCGCCAATAGGCCACCGCCGCGTCCCAATCCGCGCCCTTGGGCGCCATCGGGCGGCCCTTGAGATACGCGAAGGTCGCATCGTCGGGTGCGATCAGCCCGGCGCGCGCGCCAGCTTCGATCGACATGTTCGCGACCGTCAGCCGGCCTTCGATCGACATCTGCTCGAAAACTTTGCCACGGTATTCGATGACATGCCCGGTGCCGCCCGCCGCGCCGATCTGGCCGATGATATGCAGGATCAGATCCTTGGGGCTGACGCTTGGCGGCAGATCACCCTCGACGCGAATTTCCATCGACTTCGAGCGCTTGAGCTGCAGCGTCTGGGTCGCGAGCACGTGCTCGACTTCCGAGGTGCCGATACCGAATGCCAGCGCACCCAGTGCACCGTGCGCGGCAGTGTGGCTGTCGC
Organism: Blastomonas sp.; assembly: GCF_030373265.1. Lineage (GTDB taxonomy): Bacteria > Pseudomonadota > Alphaproteobacteria > Sphingomonadales > Sphingomonadaceae > Blastomonas. The sequence goes on along the minus strand of NZ_JAUCZC010000019.1, from coordinate 29,473 downwards.
CGCACACCATCGTGCAACCAGGCAGCGTAAAGCCCTGCTCGGGGCCGATGACGTGGACGATTCCCTGGCGCGCATCGGTGGCGTCGATATAGGGCACGCCGAACGCGGGCGCGTTGCGTTCCAGCGCCTCGAGCTGGGCGCGGCTTTCGGGGTCGGCGATGGGCACGCGTTTGCCGGCGGTATCGAAGCGCGGCGTGGTCGGCACGTTGTGATCGGGGACGGCCAGCGTCAGATCGGGCCGACGCACCTTGCGCCCCGCCATTCGCAGACCTTCGAATGCCTGCGGGCTGGTGACTTCGTGGACAAGGTGCCGGTCGATGAAGATGATCGCGGTGCCATCGTCGCGCTGATCGACGACATGCGCATCCCAGATTTTTTCGTAGAGCGTTTTTGCCTGAGCCATTGCGCAAATTACCCCTGTTTGACCGATCTTTGCTGGCCGATTGGCAGAAGCGCGGGATCAAATCCAGCGCGGATTTGGTTGCCGTTGCAACCAGGACAATATGCCCTCTTCAATCGCGCCAAGAATGCGCCTATTCTAAAGCCATGCAAGCGCTCATCAATCTCGGCATCGTGGTTGCCACCACCGCATTCATGGAATTCGTCGCCTGGTGGAGCCACAAATACGTGATGCACGGCTGGGGCTGGGGCTGGCACCGCGACCACCATGAACCGCACGACAATGTGCTCGAGAAGAACGACCTCTACGCGATCGTCGGCTCGGCGATCTCGATCAGCCTGTTCATCATCGGCGCGTGGCTGTGGGAACCGGCGACATGGATGGGCATCGGCGTGATGATCTACGGCGCGATCTACACATTGATCCACGACGGGCTGGTCCACCAGCGCTATTTCCGATGGGTGCCCAAGAGTGGCTATGCCAAGCGTATCGTCCAGGCGCACAAACTGCACCACGCGACCATCGGCAAGGAGGGCGGAGTGAGCTTCGGCTTCGTCATCGCCGAGGATCCGATCAAGCTGAAGCAGGAGCTCAAGCGCCAGCGCGAGGCGGGGATTGCCGTGGTGCGGGATTCTGTCGGGGCAGTTTGAGCGCGGTCAGCGAGTAAATGAGTCAAACTTGTAGCGTGGCTTAACCGGTCCCCTGCGCAGGCAGGGGCCCATCTTCAAACGGTCCCGACCAAGCCACCGGTGCGCTTACCGAGCAGCCTGGAGATGGGCCCCTGCCTGCGCAGGGGACCAGGTTATTGCAGGTGACCTCACAGCATCCCCGTATCCGTTGGCAGGCCCAGCGCCACCCGGCCGACCAGTTCGTAGACGCTGCTCGCGGTCGCGATATGCTGCGTGGCGACATGCGCGTCACGGAAGCGGCGTTGGAGCGTGCTGGTCATGTAGACCGCGCTGCCGCCGCCGATGGTGAACGCGGTCTTGGCGACATCGGCCGCGGCTTCGGTCGCAAAGGTTGCTGCAAGACGCAGCAGCGCGCGCTCGTCGGCGGACAGTTCGCCGCGTGTCATCGCCCCTTCCCAGCACGTTTCGACGCTCTCGCGCAGATAGGCCTCTGCCGCGCCCAGCTTCGCCTGCGCCCGCATCAGATCGGTTTGCACCACACCGCGCTCGGCCAGGGCACGTTGCCCGCCTTGCGGCTTCTTGGTGCGCGCCAGCGCCTTGATCTCGTCCATCGCGCCCGCCGCATTGCCCAAAGCCACCGATGCAACCCCCAAGGCGAGCAGCCCGAAGATCGGAAACCGGTACAACGGCCCCTGCTCCACCGGCGTATCGGCGATCAGCGAAACGCTGCGTTCCTTGGGCACGATGATATCCCTGACCGTAAAATCACCCGAACCCGTGCCCTTCATCCCCATCACATGCCACGTGTCGAGCAGCTCGGCTTGGTCCGCAGGAAACATCATCATGCGGTGATAGGGCGCGCCGTTCTCGAACCGCTGCAATTCGCCATCCTTGAAGATCATCGCCCCGCCCGACAGCCAATCGCAATTGGCGCTGCCCGATCCCCACTGCCAGCGGCCAGAGACGACGTAGTGGTCACCCCTATCGTCGGCGCGGCCCATCGGCGCAAACACGCCGCCGGTAATCGAATGTGGGTCGGAGTAGATTTCCTTCGCGACATCGTGCCCAAGATACGCGGCGTTCAGCGCTGTCGTCGAACCGATCATGGCGCACCAGCCCGCGCTCGCCTCTGACCGTGCGATCGCGTGCAGCACGCCCATCATGTCCATCGGCGAAAGCTCAAGCCCCGCAAGGCTGCGCGGTCGCAGGATGTTGAAGGCGCCTGCCTTCGCCAGGGATTGCGCGATATCCGACGGGAGCTGTCGCGCCGCCTCGATCTCGTCCGCCCGCGCGGCGATTCCCGGCAACAGCATGGCGATGGCATGGCCCAGAGGCTCGATGCTTTCGAGTGGTTGCATAAAAAGTCCCTCTCCCGTTCAGGGGAGAGGTTAGGAGAGGGGAATTCCCGCTCACCAGCCCCTCTCCCTTCGCCGCTGCGCGGCTCTTCCCTCTCCCCTGAAGGAGAAAGGGCATATTCGTCAAAGCCTCATCAGGCTTGCCAGATTGTTGCGCTGCATGTCGCTCGATCCGCCGACGATCGGCATGCCGAGCAGATCGCGGACGTGGCGTTCCATCTCATAGGCGTCGCTGAGCGCATACGAGCCCATCACCTGCTGGCAGATCAGCGCAATCTCCACGCCCGTATCCGCGACAAACAGCTTCGCCATGCTGGTCTCGATCGAGCAGGGCCGCCCCTCATGGGCCAGCCACGCGGCATGATAGAGCATGTGCCGCGCCGCCTGCCATTTGGTGCGCGCGGCGACCAATTTGTGGCGGATCGCCTGGTGCTGGCTGATCGGCTTGCCGAATTGCACGCGTTCCTGCGCATAGCCCCAGGCTTCGTCGATCGCCGCGCGCGCGATGCCCAACGCCACCGCGGAAATCTCGAGCTTCTCGACATCGAGCGCGCGGCCGGCAAGCAGCTTCCAGCCCTTGTTCCACATCGCCTCGCCGCCGACGATGGCGGATGCAGGCAACCGGACATTGTCGAAATAGACGTCCTGGCTGTGGGTGTAGCGCAGGTTGACGTGTTCGATGTCCTGCATCGTCACGCCGGGCGCCTTGGTCGGCACCAGCACGAACGACAGGTTCTTGTAGCGATCCTCCGGCGGGCCCGAGCGCACCAGGCAATAGATGTAGTCGGCCCAGTCCGCGCCGGTGCACCAGCGTTTCGACCCGTTGATCACGATCTCGTCGCCCTCACGCACCGCGCGGGTCTCGACGCTGGCGAGGTCGCCGCCGACATTGGGTTCGGACAGGCCATAAGCGAAGAACATCTCGCCCTTGGCCAGGCGCGGCAGGAATTCGGCCTTCTGCTCGGGCGATCCGTTTTCACTCAAGTTCATGCCGCCATAGAAGCTGGTGTGGATGAACGGGCCGGCCAGGCACGGACCGGCGGCGGCAAGCTCCTCGATGACCGCGATCGCGGCAACCAGATCCTGCCCTGCCCCGCCATATTCTTCAGGCACGGTCAGAGCCGTCAGACCCAATTCATTGAGTTTGCTATAGACATCGCGTGGCCAGCGCGCCGCCTTGTCCCACGCCTGCCGCGCCTCGCGTGGGGCATGTTCGGCAACGAAGCGCTGCAGCGTTGCGCGCAGCGCGGAGACGTGATCGGGCTCGTCGGTGAAGGTTTGCAAGGTCATACGCCTATCCCCTCCCCGTCACCCCCGCGAAGGCGGGGGTCCCGCCTGGTCGCGTAGATCGAGCAGAAAACGGGATTCCCGCGTTCGCGGGAATGACGGCGGTGGGCGAAATAATGGCCATTCTCACTCCCCCGTCAGCTTGGGCGCGCGCTTCTCGGCCATCGCGGCCACCGCCTCGCGCCGATCGCCGAGATAGTTGGAGACGCTCTCCCAACCGATCGCCGCGTCCATCATCTGCGCCGCCAGCGCGCGCAGCGGGATGTTGGTGACCGTCTTGGTCCAGCGCACCGCCCATTTGGGGTTGCCCTGCAATTTGGCGATGATCTCAGCCAGCTTGGCGTCCAGCTGGTCGCCCGGCACCGAATGGTTGATCAGCCCCATCGCCTTGGCTTCGACAGCGGTCAGCATGTCGCCGGTCATCAGCAGCTCCTTGGCGCGGGCATAGCCGATCAATTGCGGCCAGATCAGCGCGCCGCCATCGCCCGCGACCAGCCCGACCTTGACGTGCGGGTCGCCGATCAGCGCCTTCTCGTCCGCCACGATGATGTCGCACAGCAAGGCGATCGTCGCGCCCAGCCCTGCCGCCGCGCCGTTCAACCGGCACAATATCGGCTTTTCCATCTCGAGCAGGCTGGTGACGATGCGCTTGGCGTCCCAGGCGATCGCGCGGAAGCTCGCCGGATCGTCGATCTGCTGCTGGAACCAGGCGAAGTCACCGCCTGCGCAGAATGCGCGCCCCTTGGCGGTGAGCACGATGATGTCGCTGTCGTGATCGCGCTGCAAATCGGTGAACACCCGCGCAAGCTCGTCATGCATCGGGCCGTCGACGCCGTTGACGGGATGATCCGAGGTGATGATCGCGCGCAGCACGCGGCCATCGCGCTCGAATGTGAAGCGGGTGTAGCTCTGATCCTCGATCCGGAAAGCCTGGCTCATCAATAGTCTCCCAGTCGCACCAGCCGGCGGCCGAAACTGGCGCCGGTGAACAGGCCGCAGAACGCCTCGGGCATTGCTTCGAGCCCCTCGAACATTTCCTCGCGGTAGACGAGCGTCCCGTCAGCGATCATCGCGCCCATCTCGGCCTGCGCCGCGGCGAACTGCGGAATGTCGTCGAACACCAGGATGCCGCGCATCGTCAGGCGCTTGGCGATGAATTCGCCGGTGTTGGTGATGCCGGCACGCTCGCTCAGCGGAACGTTATAGTCCGCGACCTGGCCGGAGACGATGATATGGCCATTCAACCGCATCATCGGCAGCACGCGGTCGACCATCGCGTTGCCGACATTGTCGAACAATATGTCCACGCCTTTGGGGCAGGCCGCGGCAATCGCGGCATCGAGATCATCGACCGCCTTGTAGTCGATCGCCGCGTCGAAGCCGCATTCGCTGACCAGCCAGTCGCATTTGTCCTGGCCGCCGGCGATGCCGACCACGCTGGCGGCGCCCCAGGCTCTGGCCAGCTGCCCAGCCGTGGCACCGACGACGCCGGCAGCCGATGTCACCAGCACATGCGCGCCCTCGCGCATTTGGCCGACGCGCTTGAGGCCAAACCAGCTCGTCATCCCCGGAATGCCCAGGATCCCCAGCCACAACGAGCGCGGCAGACCATTATCGGACAAAGGCAGGATATAACCGCGCCCGTCGCTGATGCTATGGCTGCCCCAGCCGCCGCTCGCGGTCACCCAGCTGCCAACCGGGTAGCGCGTGTTGCGGCTCTCGGTCACCTGGCCCACGACGAACCCGTCGATCCGCTCGCCCGGCGGAATCGGCGGCGCATAGCTCGCGCCCGTTGCCGAAAGCCGCGAGCGCACACCCGGGTCGACCGAAGCGATACGGTGTTCGATCAGGAACTGATGGTCGTCGAGCGCAGGGATGTCGCTTTGGGCAAAGGTGAAATCGCCCGGTTGCGGCAAGCCTGCAATCGGGGCTTTCAGCACAACGCTGCGCATGGTGGCCATTGAGGTCCGCTCCTGATTTTTGTCTGATTTCCGCCAGAATTGCAGAAGCAGGCGCCAGCGCAAAGCGGAAATGTCGCCGATTTCCGAGGCGAGCATGGCAATCGCCTATGCCCTAGCGTCATGCCCCGGCGTTTGGCCGGCGCGTTAGCCGGGACGTCGCTCGCTGCCCAGCTCGGCGAGCAGCACGCGATCAGCTTCGGGCACCAGACCTTCGAGCACCCGCCAGAAGCCGGTCACCGATTCCTGCCCGGCGCGCCGGTATGCTTGCGACAACCGCGTGCGCAAGGCATCGAAAAGCTCCGCCTCGAGCGCAGCCCCCGCAGAGGTCAGCCGCAGCAGCTTCTGCCGCCGGTCGGTCTCGCCGCTGCGCGTCTCGATCAAATCGCGGCGCTGCAACTCGGTCAGCACCCGGCCCAGCGACTGCTTGGTGATCGCCAGCGCGCGCAGCAGCTGACTCACGGTCAGATCGGGATTGCGCGCGATGAAATACAGCGCGCGGTGGTGGGCACGGCCCAATCCCTGTTTGGCCAGCTGATCATCGATCGATTTGGTCAGCCGCGTGTAGCCGAAGAACAGCAGTTCGACGCCGTGCCGGATTTCATCCTCGCGCAGGAACAGCGCGGATGCTGGTGGGGAAGATGGGACAGGCATGTTGACCTTGATTGCCAGCACGATTAGGTCTTGGCAAGCCCGCGTTGCAGCAAGGCCAGCAATCGGGACGATACGATAACCCATAATCCTTGCAGTTTTAGGGGATACCATGCTGCCCTTTGCCGTTGAGCCGACCTCCAACCCCACCCCCGCAAGCGCGCGCGATGCGGCGCTGGCCGATCCCGGCTTCGGCAAGCTGTTCACCGATCACATGGTGGTTGTGCGCTATGACGAGGACAAGGGCGGCTGGTACGACGCGCAGGTCACCGCGCGCGCGCCGATCCCGATGGATCCGGCATCGTCGGTGCTGCATTATGCGCAGGAAATCTTCGAAGGCATGAAGGCCTACAAGCTCGCCGATGGCAGCACCGCCCTGTTCCGCCCCGATGCCAATGCCCGGCGCTTCAACGAATCGGCCGCGCGGATGGCGATGCCTGCGGTGCCGAAGGATGTGTTCATCGAATCGGTCGAGCAACTGGTGCGGATCGACCGCGACTGGTTTCCCAAGGTCGATGGCGGCGCGCTGTATCTGCGTCCGTTCATGTTCGCGAGCGAAGTGTTCCTGGGCGTGCGCCCGGCGAAGCAATATCTGTTCATCACCATCGCCTCGCCGGTGGGCGCGTACTTCAAGGGCGGCATCGCGCCGGTGACGATCTGGGTGTCGCAGCATTATACCCGCGCTGCGCCCGGCGGCACGGGCGCCGCCAAATGCGGTGGCAACTATGCCGCCAGCCTCGTCGCGCAGGCCGAAGCCACCGCGCAAGGCTGCGACCAGGTCGTGTTCCTGGATGCGGCCGAGCATAAATGGGTCGAGGAACTGGGCGGCATGAACCTGTTCTTCGTGTTTGACGACGGCACCATTGTCACCCCGCCGCTGACCGGAACGATCCTGCCGGGAATCACCCGTGCCTCGATCATCGATCTGGCGCGCGGCCTGGGGATGACCGTGCGCGAGGAGCCGTATTCGATCGACCAGTGGCGCGCCGATGCCGAAAGTGGCACGCTCCGCGAGACCTTTGCCTGCGGTACTGCAGCGGTTGTCACCCCGGTCGGCACGGTCAAGTCCCCGGACGGCAGCTTCACCATCGGCGGCAACCAGTCGGGGCCGGTAACCTCCGCACTGCGCTCGGCCCTGGTATCGATCCAGCGCGGCGATGCGGCAGACCCGAACGGTTGGGTACACCGCATCGGCTGATCTGCGTCGCACACGAGCCCGTCGTCAGCGCCTCAAAAAGGCGCTTGGCGGGCCAACGCTTTTCCGTATATAGGCCGCTCCCGCGCTGCACCGGCCTTGGCCGTGAATAGCGCTGCGAGCACGGCATTGGGGTGTCGCCAAGTGGTAAGGCACCGGTTTTTGGTACCGGCATTCGCAGGTTCGAATCCTGCCACCCCAGCCACGTTCAGCTGCAAGTGATAGTACGGACAGGGGCGGTCCTCCTATCCGCCTCCAGCCCGCATACCGCTGCTCATCGTTCTGTGCGCAGGATCAGGGCGCAATCTTCAACCGAGCGATCCGGTTCTCGTCGAGAACGAAGAAGGCGCTGACGCTGCCGCCGCTGGCGCGTCACCCGCGCCGGTCAGCTTTCGGACGTGGCTGCAACAGAATCCGCATGTGGAGCCTCATAGGTCGCCCAATTGGCCTTGTCGGAAGGAGCAGCCGGACGACCCGCCGGGCCAGCAACCGCGTCGTCGCCCTGGGTGCGCAGTTCGTGCAGATGGACCTTGGCGATCATGTTGGCGGAGATCGGCGCCGTGATGAACAGGAACAGCGAGATCAGCAGCTCGTGCAGCGCCCATTGGCCCTCGCCGAGCATGAAGTAGAGCATCGAGCCCACCAGCATGCCGCCGAGCCCCAATGTCGTCGCCTTGGTGGGCCCGTGCAGCCGCTCCATCAGCGTCGGCAGACGCACCATGCCCCAGCTGCCGATCAACGCGAAGCTTGCGCCGATGACGATCAGCACGCTGATGATCACATCGAACAGGATGCCGAGCCCGCTCATTCGACGATGTCCCCGCGCAGCAGGAACTTGCAATAGGCCACCGTCCCCACGAAACCGACCATCGCGAGCAGCAGCGCCGCCTCGTAATACGTATCGTTCACGGTCAGCATGCCGATCACGATGATGACGGCGATGGCGTTGATCACCATGGTATCCAGCGCCACGATACGGTCGCCCGCCGTCGGGCCCTTGAGCAGGCGCCACAGGTTGAGCGCCAGTGCCAGCGACAGGCAGACAAATGCGAAGGTGATGGCATAGGAGATCATTTGAAGACCCTTTTCAGACGCGCCTCGTAGCGCGCCTTGATCCGGGCGATTTCAGCTTCGGGATCGGGCGCGTCAAGCGCATGCACCAGCAGATAGTTGCCGCAGGCCGACACATCGGATGATACGGTGCCGGGCGTCAGGCTGATCGTACCGGCCAGCACGGTGATCGCCTCGGGTGTATCGAGCTCCATCGGGATCGACAGCCAGGCGGGGCGCAGATCGCGGTTGCGGCGGAACAGGATGATCCAGGCAATCTCGAAATTGGCAACCACGATGTCCCACAACACCAGCAGCAGATACGCCACGCCTGCACGGTAGTTGACATCCGGGCGGCCCGGCCAGAACGGCGCGGTAAAGATCGGCAGCAGAATGCCGATGACGATGCCGACCAGCAGTCCGCCCACTGTCGGCTCGTTGGCCATCAGCAGCCAGATGATGACCAGCAGGACCGAAAGCCCGGGATGCGGGATCAGGCGGCGCATATCACGGCTCTCCCAGAACGGCGCGGGCGGTGGCGGCAGCGTCGAGAATCTGGTTCGCTGCGGCGGCACCATAAGCCGTCGCCGGGCCCGCGCCAATCGACCATGCCGCCAGCAGCGCGATGGCGATCGCAGGCGCCGCCATATCAGCCTTCGACACGACGACGGGCCGGGCGCCATCGGTCGGCGGGGTTTCCTTCCAGAAGATCGCGCTGCCGGTGCGGGCAAAGCCGATCACGCCGATCAGCGTGGTGGCGAGGATCACGCCCCATGCCCAGCCCCAGCCGGGCGTATCGAACACCGATTCCAGGATCAGCAGCTTGCCGATGAAGCCGGACAAAGGCGGCAGACCGGTGGCGGCAATCGCAGCGGCCATGAACAGCAGCCCGGCCAACTGGCGCTGGCTGAACACCGGCCCCGGGGTTGCGGTATCGCCGAAGCTGGCGCGGCGGCGCGCGACGACATCGGCCACAAGAAACAGCGCCGCGCCGGCGAGAGTCGAATGCACCAGATAATAGATCGCAGCCGCCAGCGTATCGGGCTGCCAGCCGGCCACCGCGATCAGCAGCGTTCCGGTCGAGCCGATCACCGCATAGGCGGCCTGTTCGGACAGGTTGCGGGCGACGAACACACCGGCAAAGCCGACGACCGCGGTCAGCGCGGCAGCGGGCAGCAGATAGGGGGCCGGCGCCCAGGCGGCCGCGCCTGCACCATCGCCGAAGATCTGCGGTACCACGCGGATGATCGAGTAGACGCCGACCTTGGTCATGATCGCGAACAAGGACGCGATCGCGGGCGTGGTGACCGCATAGGTCCGCGGCAGCCAAAGATGCAGCGGGACCAGCGCCGCCTTGAGCGCGAACACGCTCACCAGCAACAGCGCCGCCACCCGCAAAAGCCCTTGATCATCGGGACCGAGCGCGGCGACGCGCAGGCCCATATCGGCCATGTTGAGCGTGCCCGTGAGCGCATAAAGCAGTCCCAGCGCGATCAGGAACAACGAGGATCCGACGATGTTGACGATGACATACTGCACCCCTGCCTTCAGCCGGGCAGGCCCCTGCCCGTGCAGCATCAGGCTGTAGGATGCGATCAGCAGCACCTCGAAGAACACGAACAGGTTGAACAGATCGCCGGTGAGGAATGCACCGTTCAGGCCGAGCATCTGAAACTGGAACAGCGGATGGAAATGCCAGCCTTTGCGGTCCGCACGGGTCACCACCGCATGAATCAAGGCGATCATCGACATTGTCGCGGCCAGCGTCAGCATGATCGAAGACAGCCGGTCGATGACCAGCACGATGCCGAACGGCGCGGGCCAGTCGCCCAGTGCATAGGTGCGGATGGTGCCGTCGGCTGATGCATTGAGCAGCACCAGAGCCGCCAGCAGCATCGCCGCGCACGAGGCGAACGAGATCGATACGGCCAGGTGCCGCGTGCGCCGCATCAGCAGCAGCGCTAAAGGCGCTGCCAATGCGGGGATGACGATGGGGGCAATCGCCAGATGGGCGGTCAGGCTCATGCGCGCGGCTCCCGCCTGGCGTCCGCAGAAGGTCCGTCTCCGGGCGCGCAAGGGGCGTCATCGCCATCGACCTGGTCGCTGCCGGTTTCTAGGAAGCTGCGCAGCGCCAGCACCACCGCAAACGCGGTCATCCCGAAGGTGATCACGATCGCGGTCAGCACCAGGGCCTGAGGCAAGGGATCGGCGTAGTCCGATACCGTCTTCGACCAGATCGGCGGTGCATTCAGCGTCAACCTGCCCGAAGCGAACAGGAACAGGTTCACCGCGTAGGAAAAAAGCGTCAGACCAAGCACCACCTGAAACGTCCGGCCGCGCAGCGCCAGATAAATGCCGCCGGCCACCAGCACGCCGATCGAACTTGCGACGAGGAATTCGAGCGTCATCGCTGATCCTCCTGCTGCTGGGCTTCGACCTGCGCGGCATGCGCCCTCGCCGCGCGCTGCGATATCTGGCTGAGTTGCGCGAGCGCCAGCATCACCGCGCCGAACACCACCGCAAAAACGCCGATGTCGAACAGCAAAGCGGTTGCCAGTTCGACCTCGCCGACCAGCGGAACCTGGAAATACCCGAAAGCGCTGGTGAGGAAGTTGGCGCCGAATAGCAGCGAGCCCAGCCCCGTCGCCATCGCGATCAGGACGCCCGAGGCGATCAGCATATGCTCGCCGACCCGGCGGCGCGCATCGGTCCAGTCGAAGCCCGAGGCGAGATATTGCAGCAGGAACGCGATCGCCACCACCAACGCGGCGATGAAACCGCCACCCGGCTGGTTGTGGCCGCGCAGGAAGATGTAGATGCCCGCTGCCAGCACAAGCGGCAGCAGGATGCGTGTCGCCATCACGAACATCAGCGGGTGACGCTCAGGCGAATGCGGCATGTCTTCCTGCCAGGAGCGCAGCCGCGCCCCGGCGGCGCCCCGCGCCGTCGTGTCGAGCAGCGCAAAGATCGCCAGCCCCGCGATCCCGAGCACGATGATCTCGCCCAAGGTATCGAAAGCGCGAAAATCGACCAGGGTGACGTTGACGACATTGGTGCCGCCGCCGCCCGAATAGCTGTTGGCCAGATGGAAGCTGGAGATCGGGTCGTTGGGGTTGCGGGTCAGCATCGCCCAGGCTGCTCCGCCCACGCCCAGTCCGCCGCCGATCGCGAGCAGGACATCGCGGATACGCCGAGGATTGCTGGAAAGCAGCGGCGGCGTTTTGGGCAGCAGGTTGAGCGCCAACAGCAGCAGCAGGATGGTGACCACCTCGACCGATATCTGGGTGAGCGCAAGGTCCGGCGCGGAGAAATGCACGAAGGCGAGCGTAATGATGAGCCCGATGACGCTGATATAGATCAGCACCAGGAACCGCTGGCGCTGCGCCAGCACCACGGCGATGGTTGCGGCGATGAGCAGCGCCCAGGCGATGATCGCCACCGCCGATGCTGGCTGTCCAGCGCGCGTGCCGGTCAGGTTGCCGCCGCCGGTCAGCGCACCTTCGGTGATCAGCACCACGATCACCGCGAAGGTCGCAAACAGCATCATCTGCAGCGAAGGGGTATGCGTGGCGACGATCAGCTTGCGCACCTGCCGGTCGGCAAGGCCCATCGCCCGGTCGAACATTTCCTTGGCGTCGAGATGCCGCACCGCCTCGTAGCGGCGCAATATCCCGGCATGCCGCCACAGCAGCAGCACCCCGATGGCGACCGCGGCCATGCTCATGCCCAGCGCCAGGTTCACGCCATGCCACAATGACAGCCCAAGATAGCCCACCGGCGCGCCGGTCACCGCGCCTGCCACCGACCCGACCAAAGGCCCGGCCAGCGCCATCGGCACCAGCCCGAGAAGCACTGCAAGGATCACCAGGAAGGCGGGCGATGCCCACATGCCGATGCCCGGATCGTGCGCCTTGGCGTGGGGCACGGGATCGCGCGGCTTGCCGAAAAACAGATGAATGGCGAGGCGCAGCGAATAGGCCACCGACAGCGTCGCGGCGACGGTCGCCACCACCGGCACCAGCCAAGGCAGGCCGAACAGGCTGATCTGCAGGGTTTCGTCGAGCATCATCTCCTTGGAGATGAACCCGCCCAGCGGCGGCAGCCCGGCCATCGCCGCAGCAGCGATCGTCGCGACCACCGCGGTGATCGGCATGACCTTAGCGAGCCCGCCCAGCCGGCGAATGTCGCGGGTGCCGGTTTCATGATCGACGATCCCCGCCGACATGAACAACGCCGCCTTGAACGCGGCATGGTTGAGGATGTGGAGCACCGCAGCCACCGCCGCCATCTCGAGCGAGAAGCCGAGCAGCATCACCAGCAGGCCGAGCTGGCTGATCGTCGAATAGGCCAGAATGCCTTTGAGATCGTGCTTGAACAGCGCGACCCACGCGCCCAGCAGCATCGTGATCAGCCCGACACTGGTGACGATGACCGTGTACAGATCGGTGCCCGCGAGCACCGGCCACAGGCGCGCGAGCAGGAACACGCCCGCCTTCACCATCGTTGCCGAATGCAGATAGGCGCTCACCGGGGTGGGCGCCGCCATGGCGTGCGGCAGCCAGAAGTGGAACGGGAATTGCGCCGATTTGGTAAAGCAGCCGATCAGGATCAGTACCAGCATCACCGGATAGAGCGGCGAGGCCTGGACGATGTCGCCGCGCTGCAGGATCGTCATCAGGTCGAAGGAGCCCGCGATGCTGCCCAGCAGGACCATGCCTGCGATCAGCACCAGCCCGCCGCCGCCGGTCACCGCCAGCGCCATGCGCGCACCCTGCCGCGCTTCGGCCTTGTCGCGCCAGAAGCCGATCAGCAGGAACGAGGACAGGCTGGTGAGTTCCCAGAACACCAGCAGCAGAAGCACATTGCCCGACAGCACGATGCCCAGCATCGCCCCCTGGAACAGCATCAGGCTGGCAAAGAACCGCCCGGTCGCCTCGCCGCTGGCCAGATAGAAATGGCCGAAGATCACCACCAACAGGCCAATGCCGAGGATCAGCCCGGCGAACATCAGCCCGAGAGGATCGATCATCAGCGAAAAATCGAGCCCAATTCCGGGTACCCAGGGCGCCGACACCGCCAGCACCTCGCCGCCGATTACGCGCCCGGCGACCGCCAGCACGATCGCCAGTCCCAGCGCGCTTCCTGCCGCCGCCAAGCCGCTGTGCAGCGCCCGTCCGCGATCGCTGCCAAAAGCGATCAGCAGCGCAGCAAGAAACGGGAGGACAACCAGAGTGTATAACGTCAACGGGACTGCCATTGGCTGGCCGGAATGCTCCTTAGGGGGGATGTCACCAGCAAAACCGGGACGATCATGTTCCAACTGTCCTTGCCGCAGGGAGTTCCCCCAGACAAGGAAAAGTGGCCCCGCCCGAGCAAGCTTCTGGCAAATCTGCAGAGATAGACATTCGAAACCCGGCGGCATGCCGTTCGCACTTGCAGCAATTCCCGATTTGCTTTACCGCCACGCGGCTATCCGCCGGACTCGGTTTAGACCGGGTGGCTCGGCCCGGCGCCTATCCCCGGGATAACCTTCTCCTCCCTTCCTATGCGAACCTCCCGGCACGCGCCTGATCCAGGCCCGGCGTCACGGTGAAGGCGACGCGTTGGTACAGCACAAGGTCCATCATGTTCCAAATCGAAACCCTCAAGCGCGAGTGGCTGTCCAACCCGCGCGGCGACATCCTGGCCGGGATCGTCGTGGCGCTCGCGCTCATCCCCGAAGCGATCGGCTTTTCGATCATCGCCGGGGTCGATCCGCGTGTCGGGCTCTACGCATCGTTCTCGATCGCGGTGATCATATCGCTGGTCGGCGGGCGTCCGGGTATGATCTCGGCGGCGACCGCGGCGGTTGCGGTCGTGGTCGTCCCGCTGGTGCGCGACTATGGCGTCGATTATCTGTTCGCTGCGACCATTCTGATGGGTGTGATCCAGTTGGGTGCCGGCTTCCTGCGGCTCAATCTGTTGATGCAATATGTCTCGCGCTCGGTGATCACGGGCTTCGTCAACGCGCTGGCGATCCTGATCTTCATGGCGCAGTTGCCCGAACTGATCGGCGTGCCGGTGCTGACCTACGCGCTGGTCGCAGGGGGCCTCGCGATCATCTACCTGTTCCCCTATCTCACCAGGGCGGTGCCATCGCCGCTGATCGCGATCGCCGTGATCACGGCTTTGGTGGTCTACACCGGCTTCGATGTGCGCACGGTGGGCGATATGGGCGAACTGCCGTCATCCTTGCCAGCCTGGCTGATCCCCAATGTGCCGTTCACGCTGGAAACGCTGCAGATCATCCTGCCCTATTCGCTGACCATGGCGGCGGTCGGCCTGCTCGAATCGATGATGACCGCGCAGATCGTCGATGACCTCACCGACACGCCGTCGGACAAGCAGCGCGAGATGAAGGGCCAGGGCATCGCCAACTTCTTCACCGGGTTCCTCGGCGGCATGGGCGGCTGCGCGATGATCGGCCAGTCGGTGATCAACGTGAAATCGGGCGGCCTGACGCGGCTGTCGACCTTTGTGGCGGGCACATTCCTGCTGTTCCTTATCCTGGTGCTCGGCTCGCTGGTCGCGATCATCCCGATGGCGGCCTTGGTCGCGGTGATGATCATGGTGTCGATCGGCACCTTCTCCTGGGCGTCGATCCGCGACATCCGTCATAATCCCTGGCAGTCTTCGGTGGTGATGCTGGTCACCGTGGTGATCGTCGTGTGGACGCACGATCTGGCGCAGGGCGTGCTCGCGGGCGTGATCCTGTCGGGACTGTTCTTCGCCAGCAAGGTCAAGCGGATGTTCACGGTGACCTCGGAGCTGTCGGCGGATGGGCTGAGCCGCCGCTACAGCGTGTCGGGCCAAGTGTTCTTCGCCTCGTCCGAGAGCTTCGTCGACGCGTTCGACTTCAAGGAGGTGCTCGACCGGGTGGTGATCGACGTATCGCAAGCCCATTTCTGGGATATCTCGGCGGTCGGCACGCTCGACAAGGCGATCCTCAAGTTCCGGCGCAGCGGTGCAGCGGTCGAGATTTTGGGCCTGAACGCCGCCAGCGCATCGATGGTCGACCGCTACGCTATCCACGACAAACCGGGTACTGAATCGTACCTTGGCGGCCATTGAGAGGATCATCGCCATGGAACGCGTCCTCGCCGGCATTGATGCATCGAGCTATTGACGGTGCGCTGAACACAGGCACTGGCCCGCCCTATTGCGCCATCCACTGCGCCAGGTGAGAATGCGGACTCGTCTGTAGCGCCTGCGCAGCGATCGTCTCGACAGCGCGCCCGGCGATGACCAGGCACAGTCGGTCGGCGATGCGGGCCGCATCGGCAATGTCATGCGTGACCAGCACGATCGGGATGTCGGACGCCGCGCGCACGGATTGCAGCGAGCGGTGCAGTTGGCGCCGTGTGGGGTGATCCACCGCCGAAAACGGCTCGTCCAGCAGCAGCACATGCGGCTTGCGGGCCAATGCGCGGGCCAGCGCCACGCGCTGCTGCTGCCCCCCGGACAGCTGCGCGGGGCGCCTGCCGTCCAGTCCCTCAAGCTGCATCTGCTCAAGCAGCCGGTTCGCCTCGCGCTCCCGGTCGGCGCGCGGCAGATCGCGCATCGCCTCCAACACATTGGCACGCGCGCTCATGTGCGGAAACAGCGCATAGGACTGAAAGACGAAGCCAACGCGGCGCGCGTGCGCGGGAAGATCGATGGCGCTGGCGCTGTCAGCCCAGACTTCCCCGTCGCATATGACGCTGGCCTCTGCGGGGCGGTGCAGCCCCGCGATGCAGCGCAACACGGTCGTCTTGCCCGCCCCAGACGGCCCGACCAGCGCCACGGTCTCGCCTCGGCCAAGGGTCAGATCGAAATCGAGCGGGATCGGTGAATCCTGCCGCAGGGCGATCGCCAGCCCCTCAGCCATGCGCGCGCATCCGCCGCGCCAGCAGGAAGGTCAGCGTCACCGTCGCCAGCGCGATCGCCATCAGCACCAGCGCCATCGTGTTGGCCCCCTGCATGTCGAAGCCCTGCACCCGGTCGTAGATCGACAGCGCCAAGGTGCGCGTTTCGCCAGGGATCGATCCCCCCACCATCAGTACCACGCCGAACTCTCCCAATGTGTGGGCAAACGCCAGCACCGCGCCGGTGACCAGGCCCGGCCAGGCCAGCGGCAGCTCGATCCGCCACAGGCTCTGCCAGCGCGAATGCCCGCAGGTGGCCGCCGCATCGCGCAGATCCTGCCCGATCGCCTCGAACGCCCGCTGCGCCGGCTGGACCGCAAACGGCAGGTTGACGAAGACAGAGGCGATCAGCACCGCCTCGAAGGTGAACACCAGGCCTTCGCCGAACACGGCCGCCCACGCGCTGCCCACCACTGAATCGGGCCCCATGCCCGAGAGCAAGTAGAAGCCGATCACGGTGGGTGGAAGGATGAGCGGCAAGGTCACCAGCGCTTCGACCACCGCCCGCCCGCGAAACCGAGCGAACGCCAGCCAGCGCCCCAGAATCAGCGCGATCGGCAGCAGGATGATGACGGTAAGCCCGCCCAAAAGCAGCGAGAGATGGAGCGCCTGCCAGTCCATGCCAGTCAGCCCTGCCCAGGCGGCAAGGCAAAGCCATGGCGCAGCAGGATCGCCCGCGCCGCAGGCTGCGCAAGATAGTCATAGAACGCGCGTGCAGGCTCGCGGGCGGTTCGCATCAGCACCATGCGCTGGCGCAGCGGCTGGTGTGCCTCGGCCGGGATCAGGACGTAATCGGCGCGGCCTGCGAGCGCCGGGTCGAGCATCAGCGACCACGCCACGATTCCCCCCTCGGCCCCGCCTTCGATCGCGAACTGCAGCGCTTGCGCCACATTCTCGCCCATGATCAAGCGTGGCTGCAACGACGCCCAGAGACCGGCCTGTTCAAGCGCCTCGCGCGCGCGCTGGCCATAGGGCGCGTGATCGGGATTGGCGATCGCAAAGCGCCGGACCTGACCGCTCGCCAGCGCCCGTCGCAGCCCGGCTAGCCCCTCGTCGACCTTCAGCGGCGACCCTGTTGGAGCGACGAGCGCAAGCCGTCCCACCGCGTAGAGGCGCCCCGTATCTACGGTGATCCCTGTCTTGGCGAGATCGAGCGCGTAGGCCTCGTCAGCGGACAGGAACACATCGAAAGGGGCGCCCTGGCGAAGCTGCTGGTGAAAGTTGCCCGACGATCCGAAGACCAATTCGACATCCTGCCCGGTGTCGCGCTTGAACGCCCTGGCCACATCGGTCAGCGCCAGACGCAGATCGGCCGCAGCGGCGATCCGGGGCACATCCGTGGATTTGATACACGCCCACAACGCCAGAGAGGCGAGCACGAGCAACCCGATTCGATAGACAGCTGCTGGCATCGTTGCACGTCACTCCGTGCGATATGCTTTGCGGCATACATCGCTTCCTGACAAGCGGGGATCGGCGCGTTGGCGTTGGAATTGCACGCCGTGCGCTGCTAGCGTGCCTGCCGATGACCAGCGCACCCCCATCCCGGCTCAAGATCAAGGCTCAGGTGTGTCTGGAGGATCGGATCGCGATCGGCCCTGGCAAGGCGGACCTGCTCGCCGCAGTCGAGCGCGAAGGCTCGATCGCCGCGGCCGGACGCAGCCTTGGCATCAGCTATCGCCGCACCCGCGACATGATCGACACGCTCAATCAGTGTTGGGGCGCGGCCGTGGTCATCACCGAAAAAGGCGGCAAGAGCGGCGGCGGATCGCGCCTGACCGACCGGGGTCACGAGGTGCTCGACGCCTATCGCGCGCTGGAGCAGGCACTGCAGCAGACCGCGGATCGGCACGCCCCTGCCCTGCTGGATTTGCTGGGCCCGGCCGAGCAGCACGACTGACCGCACCAGCCGCAAGCTTCCCGGGCGACGGGCAAGGCATCCGGTCGATACCCTGACGGCTGAAAGCGGGCGCGCGAACTTTTCTCCTCGGCCTGGCTGGACAGAGTGGATATCATCCTGCTACGGCCCGTCAATGATATACTATCACATCATCGGTTCATTCAACCGTGGGCCATGCGACGGCAGGTCCCCGAACAGCGATCTGAACGGCGAGCCGCTGGCGCGCGGCGGGCGCGCATCTGGCGCCGGCTCGAGCAACGCGCTGGTGTTGCCCGCAGGCGCGCGCCCGCAGGACGCCGAGCATCCTGAAAAACTTTGCACCGCTGGCAGGGCGGGATATTCGTCTGGGCCTCAGCGCCGCAGCCTAACCCCCAGGAGTCGCCTTATGTCTGTCTTCAAACCCTTGCTTTCGGTTCTGGCGCTCAGTCTTGCTGCACCACTTGCGGCGCAGGTGGCCGGTCCGGCTGCGCCTGCTGCTGCGCCGACAGCCGCCGCCTTCACGCTCCCCGCCTTGCCCTACGCCCCCGATGCGCTCGATCCCGCCATCGATGCCCAGACCATGACCATCCACCATGGCAAGCACCACCAGGCCTATGTCGACAATCTCAACAAGGCGGTGGCCGCAGACGCAGCGCTGAAAGATATGCCCCTCGAGCAGCTGGTGGCCAAGGCAGGCACCCTGCCCGCAGCGATCCGCAACAACGCCGGCGGCCATTGGAACCACACCTTCTTCTGGCAGACGATGGCTCCGGCAGCGAAGACCGGATCGCCCTCGCCCGAGCTTGCCAGCGCGATAACCCAGCAGTTCGGATCGATGGACGCGTTCAAGGCGGCGTTCAAGGCGGCCGGCACGGCGCGGTTCGGGTCAGGCTGGGTGTGGCTGATCGTCAAGCCCGACGGCGGCCTTGCGATCACGTCGACCCCCAATCAGGACAATCCGTTGATGGATGTGGCCGACGACAAGGGAACGCCGATCCTGGGCAACGATGTGTGGGAGCACGCTTACTATCTGAAATACCAGAACCGCCGCGCCGATTATCTCGATGGCTGGTGGCAGGTCGTCAACTGGGATGAAGTCTCCCGGCGCCATGCGGCAGCCGCCAAGGGCTGAGGCTACACCACCCGGCCCACGACAGAATCGGCAGCCTTTGCCATTCCGTCGCGGCGCTGCGCATACAGGATATTGCAATGAACCTGGCAATCCAGACCGACGCCTTCTGGGATCAATCGGTCGATGGCTATATCGCCTCTGCCGAACCGTTTACCGGATTGTTCTGCAAGGATGCTGTCGGACTCGCCGACATCGCTCCGGGCATGACGCTGCTCGATATCGCAACGGGCCCCGGTGCGCTGGCGCTGGCAGCTGCGCGCGCTGGCGCAACGGTCACCGCGATCGATTTCAGCCAGGCAATGATCGACCGCTTGCGCGAGCGCGCGGCCGATAGCCCGATCACCGCCCTGCGCATGAACGGCGAGGCGCTCGACCTGCCGCCAGACAGCTACGACCGCGTCTGTTCGGTGTTCGGCGTCCCGCTGTTTCCGGATTGGCGCGCAGGTTTGGCCGAGATGGCACGGGTGCTCAAACCGGCAGGCCGGGCCGTGCTCGGCGTGGCTGCAAACCCGTTCGGGTTCGGCCCCAATGTCCTGCTGGCCCGGGCCCGCAGCGAAGTCCTGCCCGATCATCGCGCCGAGATTGACATCGCTGCCATGGAGATCCTGTGCGATGCCGGGCGGCTGCAGGCTGAAATGGAGGACGCAGGGTTCTGTGACGTGACGGTTCACCAGCGGCAGCACGACTTCATCATGCCCTTCGACCTGATGGCCACTGATCATCCGATGATCCTGCAGAACCCGTTGGTGAGCGCTTTGCCCCCGCGCGATCGCGACCAAGTCATCGCTCGGGCGCTGGAGATGGCCAGCAGCCTGCGTCAGGGCGATATTATCTCCCTTCCGGGCGTGGCCCATCTGGCGGTGGCATCCAAGAGGTGAGGTTCAGGTCGACAGCGGACTTCGGCGGGGCCGGTCTCGGCGCATTCTAGCGATAGCCGTGCACGCCGCGCAGCGCGGCATCGGACCGGGCGTCACGGCTGGCGCTTCTGCTGGCCTGCCGGCGGGCAGATACCCACTGCTTGGCGCGGTACAACTCGCTGTCAGCTTCGCGCATCAGCGTTTCCAGGCTGATGGCACCGTGCGGGCCGTGCGCCATACCCACACTTGCGGAGATCAAGATCTGCTGATCGCGATAGTGGTATGGCAAAGACAGCACCGTTTGCACCGCGCGCTTCAAGGCCTCGCAATCGCCGTCATCGAAGATAAGCACCGCAAATTCGTCGCCTCCCAGCCGGGCCACGCAGTTTGCATCCTGGCACAGCGAGGTGAGCCGCTCGCCAGCCTGGATCAGAATGGCATCGCCGGCAGCATGCCCATATCGGTCGTTGGCTTCCTTGAAGCCGTCGAGATCGATCATCACCAGCGTAACGCCCAAAGGCGCCTCAGCACTGCCCGATGCAGACGAAAACCGCGCCCTGAAGGCCCTGCGATTGGCCAGCCCGGTCAACGGATCGGTTTCGGACAAGGCCTTCAACTCGTGCCGCAGCACCAGCCCACTGACAATCTCGTTGAAGCTGTTGACGATCAGCAACAGGGTCAGCAGCGACACGATCGTGAAGCATATTCCCATCGCCTGGATCCCGATATCGTCCGACTGCACCATGATCGTCAGCGTCGGCGTCAAGCTCACGCACATCACGCCCGCAGCGACGCGCGGCATGATGGTCAGGCAGATGGCTCCAGCAAAGGTGATCATGAAGATGAACACTGGCGCGAGCACGCGGCGGGTCTCGACGGTCTCGTTATAGGCATCGACTGTCCAGAGCCCACCGACCACTCCCATGGCCAGTGCGATCATCGTGGTGGATCGCAGATACCGGCGGACCTTCGCGGTGGAGACTTTCAGCCCGCGACGCCGATACCAGACATAGCATCGATAGCTGCCGAGCAGGATAAAGCCGCCGGGCAAAACGGTGTGATACATGACATCGAACCCACCGTTCGATGCGGTGCCCGCGATGACAGCCACCAGAGCGATCGAAAAATACAGGATAGGAACGATCGAGCCGATCCGGTGAAACTGAAGATGGGCAAGTTCGTCTCGAATAGACAGCGGCAGGTCGCCGCCATTGGTGGCAACCTTGGCCCGCTGCCAGATGGCGCGGAAGAGCATGGTCAGCCGATCAACGATGGTCTACCCCCTTAGGACGCTGCAATTGCCGCTGCCTGGCGACAATCGTAGGCCAAGGTAAAATCCGGGTTAATGGTTGCAAATTTTCCTTGCAGTATTGGTGCTTAGGGCCTGCGCACCACCTTGCTCGGCTGGGCTGGGGACGCCGCGGGGGCGGTGCAACACGGCGCTTGCCGACGATGACAACACCCCGTAGAACGCGGGTCAATCTTGCCGGCGCGATACCCGGCCCGGTGCCTGCGGATCGATACGAGCATGAACAGATTTGTCAGCGCAGGAGCTGTTTTCAGGCGCGATCCCATTTTGGGCTATGGCCTGGCTATCGTCAGCTTTGCCGCGGCGCTGCTGCTGCGCTTTTATTTTCGGGACACCCTCCCGCCCGGCTTTCCGTTTCTCACCTTTTTTCCTGCCGTCATCGTCACCGCCTTTCTGGCAGGGCTGCGGCCAGGGCTTGTCTGCGCGCTGCTGTCCGGGCTGGCGTCATGGTATTTCTTCATCCCGCCCACCGACAGCTTCGGGCTGGATGGCGCGAGCGCGCTTGCCCTTGGCTTCTACATCTTCATCGTCACGGTCGATATCACGCTCATTCACCTGATGCACCGCGCCGCCGATGATCTGCGCGGCGAAAAACGGGTAACCGAATCGCTGTACGACCAGCAACGCACGATGTTTCAGGAACTCCAGCACCGCGTGGCCAACAACATGGCCTTCGTGTCGGCATTGCTGCACCTCCAGAAGAAGAAGGTTGCCGCCGACCCGGCCAGCGCCAGCAGCGCGCTGGACGAAGCGCAAAGCCGGATCGAAACGATGTCGCGCATCCACAGACGTCTGTATGACCCGGCTTCGGTGGATCTGCCCGTCGCGCAGTACTTCCAGGAGATCTGCACCGATCTGCTGCAGGCCACCGGCGCGAAGAACATCGTGTGCATGGTCGATATGCCCACGATCCGGCTGGATATTGCGCGGCTGACGACGCTGTCGCTGCTGGTGACAGAGCTGGTCACCAACAGCCTCAAGCACGCCTTTGCCGACAACGGGGGGACGATCACGCTCAAGCTTGAACGGCTGGACCCGGGTCATCTCGCTTTGACGGTGAGCGATAACGGGCGCGGGTTGCCGAAGGGCGAGTCGCTGGCCACCAATAAGGGGCTCGGAACACGGATCGTGCAGTCGCTTGCGACCCAGCTCGGGGGGGAGATCAAGTCGGTGCCGGGCACAGCGGCCGGCGTGGCGTGGCGGGTGGTGTTTGCCGCCTGAGCATCAGGCGCCCAGCGCCGGATCCAGCGCAGCCACCGGCGGGATCGGATCCGCCAGAGTAATCTGATCGAGAATTACCGCGGTTTCATCGCGCACCTTCAGCATCAGCGCGCGCAGTCGGCATTCGTCCTCTGACAGGCAATTCTTGCATTTTTCATAGGCATAGCGGCTGGCGCACGGCACCAGCGCCAGCGACCCGCTGGTGATCCGGACGATGTCGCCATAGCGGATATCGACCGGGGCAAGGCCGAGCGTATAGCCGCCGTCCTTTCCGCGTTGCGAGTGCACCAGCCCCGCGCGGGCCATTTCCGACAGAATGACCGTGAGAAATTTGGGGGGTATGTTCTGCGCCTGGGCAATATCGTCGAGATGCACCAGCCCCTCGCCATAATGGTCGGCGAGGTGCTGCAGAGCACGGATGGTGTATCGGACTTTCTGGCTCAGCATGACCCTTTGGGGTTAGGCGGAGCTTGAGGCTTTATCAATGCTTTTGGTAGAGTGCCGTCATATTCCCTGGCGGGCCGACTGACTGCCATACCAGTCCGCCCCCGAAAACCCGCGCACGTCAGTAAATTCCGCCCTGCTGCTGCAGGAATTCGCTGTCGCTGCGCGGACGCGCAGCAGGACCCGTGCGCTTTTGTACCGCCCTGGCTGCAGCGATCTCTTCCTCGCGGATCGACCGGCGAGGCTCGGTCTCGGGCTTGAACGCTTCCCAGATGATTCCGGCCTTGGCCTCGTCACCCGGCCATGCGCCATAGACCCGGCGCCCCGAGCGGCGATCAATCCGCACCATGCGGGTCCCGGCAGGAGCACGGAATTCGGTAATCGGCATCGACGGCAGGATCTGCTTCGCGAACTGCTTGAACACCGGTGCCGCCAAGCGCCCGCCCTGGGCATATCCGCCCATGCTGCGCGGCTGGTCGAAGCCCAGATAAATGCCGGCAACCATGTCCGGCGTACCGCCCACGAACCACACATTGGTCGGGCCGCTGGACGTACCGGTCTTGCCGAACATCGGCCGATCGAGATCGGCAAGATTGGTCGCGGTGCCGCGCGTGATCACGCCTTCAAGCATGTGCACCACCTGATACGATGTGATCGGATCGACGATCTGGCGGCCGCGCGGCGTGAAGCGCGGCATCGGCTTGCCATCCCATTTGGCCATGTTGCAGCCTTCGCAGGTGCGCGGATCGGAGCGGAAGATCACCTTGCCGCGCCGGTCCTGGACATAATCGATCACCGTCGGCTTGAGTTCGCGACCATGGTTGACCAGCATCGAATAGGCGTTGGTGATCTTCATCACCGTGGTGTCGCCTGCGCCCAGCGCGATGGAGAGATACGGCTTGTAGTCGCCGATGCCGACCTGCTTGATCGTCTTGACGACATTGGTCATGCCCGCATCGTTGGCGGCACGCACCGTCATCAGGTTGCGCGACTGTTCGAGCCCCCACCGCATCGTCTGCGGACCTGCACCGCGCGACCCGCCGAAGTTGCGGAAGCATTTGTTGCCAAGGCTCGCCGACTGATAGACGCAAAAGGTGCCGTCGACGATCTGCGTCGCCGGCGTCATGCCGTTGTCGAGCGCGGTCGCATAGACGAACGGCTTGATCGTCGAGCCCGGCTGGCGATCGGCTTGCGTTGCGCGGTTGAACGGGCTGATCTGCGAATCGAACCCGCCCTGCATCGCATAAACGCGGCCCGAGCGCGGGTTCTGCACCACCATGCCGCCGGATATCTCGGGCACGTTGCGCAGCGCATAAGTGTCGCCGTCCATCGGCGAGACGGCGATGATGTCGCCCGGCTTCATCGAATCGAACGCGGTCCCGCCAACCCGTTTGCGCGGCATGGTTGCGGTCGAGCGCGGCAGCACGCCCTTGTCGCCATTGGCAAAACCGATTTCGGCAGCGCTGCCGGCCTTGTCGATCACCACTGCGATCCGCCAGTTCTCGTAATCGATGTCGATATAGGTCGATGCCAGGCGCGAGGCCCATTGGTCGTCGATCTCGATGGTGTTGATCGGGCCGGCCCAGCCGCTGCCGCGATCATAGCGCAACAGCGCATCGCGCAGCGCTTCGGTCGTCGCGCGCTGCATATCGGGATTGAGCGAGGTGCGGACCCACAGCCCGCCGGCATAGACGCTGTTCTTGCCGTCCTCGGCCTTTTCGCCGAACTTCTCGACCAACTGGCGGCGGACCTCCTCGACGAAATAGCCGCCGATCTTGTCGAAACCGTCACCGGTGCGCGCAATGGCGCCAAGCGGTTCGGCCTGGGCTGAAGCAAGTTGCGCCGGGCTGATCCAGCCGTTGGACTGCATCGCGCGCAGCACCCAGTTGCGCCGCTCGAGCGCACGTTCCATGTGCACTTCTGGACGATAATTGGAGGGCGCCTTGGGCAGGATCGCGAGATACGCTGCTTCGTGCAGTGCCAGTTCGCCGACATCCTTGCCGAAATAGGCGCGGGCTGCCGCCTGCACGCCATAGGCATTGCGACCCAGGTAAATTTCGTTGAGGTAGAGCTCCAGGATTTCCTGCTTGGTCAGCACATCCTCGATCCGGTAGGCGAGGATCGCCTCGCGGATCTTGCGGGTGATCGAATATTCGTCGCCCAGCAGCAGGTTCTTGGCGACCTGCTGGGTGATCGTCGAACCGCCGCGCGCGCGCTGGCCCGAACCGATCTTGGTGACGTAGTCGAACACCGCCGATGCGAGCCCGGGATAATCCAGCCCGTTGTGCGAAAAGAAGTTCTTGTCCTCGGCCGACAGGAAGGCGCGGATCAGCGGGACCGGATAGTCCTTGTACTGCAACTGCACCCGGCGCTCGCGCGCATAGCTGTTGATGATCTCGCCATCGACACCGCGCACCATGGTGGGCAGGTCGGGCTCGTAATCGACAAGGGTCTCGGCGGACGGCAGGTCGCGTGCGAAAATGAGCCAGATCAGCACTACGCCCAACAGCGCCACGCCCAGCAGATAGGCCGCCCAGCGGACCCAGCGGTTGCTCCATGCCTCGCGTAGCGCGGCCATCGCCCCATCTCCGCCGCGCCGCACGCTATAGGCGATATCGCCGTTGTCACCCTCGCTCATGGGTGCGCGGTTAGCACATCAATCCTGAACATTGCCAGAGCGGATTGGGCCAGAGCGGATTGGGCCAGAGCGGATTGGCAAACTAAATCCTCCCCGAGCTTGCCTCGGGGAGGGGGACCGCCGACCGCAGGTCGGTGGTGGAGGGGAAGCGGGATAGTGCATCGATTGGAGGCGGCACACACCCGCTGCCCCTCGACCACCCGCTGCGCGGGCGGTCCCCCTCCCCCAGCAAGCTCGGGGAGGATTTAGTCGGCATTCACCGCGACGCCAGCTTGCGGGCGAAGAACACCGTGACCGCCTGGCTGACCGATTCCGCGATGCGGCGGCGATAGGCGGAAGAATTGAGCAGCGCGACATCGTCGGCGTTGCTGACATAACCCGTCTCGAGCAGCACCGAGGGCACATCGGGTGCCTTGAGCACCATCAGCGAGGCGAAGCGGTGCGAGTCGGTGCGGAAGTTCATCTTGGCATCACCCTCGCGCCGCAGCAGCCGAGCGAAATCCGCCGAAAGGTTCATGGTCTCGCGCTGGGTGAGGTCGATCAGGATCGAGGATACATCCGAGGGCGCATCGGACAGGTTTACCCCGTTCAATATATCCGCCTTGTTCTCGCGCGCTGCCAGCCGGGCGGCCTCACGATCGGAGGCAACTTCGGACAAGGTATAGATCGTCGCGCCGCGGGCGGTCTGCGAGGCCGCAGCGTCGGCGTGCACCGAGATGAACAGGTCCGCCCCCAGCCGGCGGGCGATGCCGTAACGCTCCTGCAGAACCAGGAACGTGTCGCTGTCGCGGGTCAGCGCAACCCGCACCCGACCGGTCTTGAGCAGTTCGTCGCGGATCGCGCGTGCAATCTGCAGCGTTACCTTGCTCTCGTGTGTGCCGTCATGCGGGCTTACCGCGCCGGGATCATGCCCACCATGACCGGCGTCGATCACCACCAATGGGCGCGATCTGTCACTTGGCCCCTCGACCCTGGGCAGCGGTGGGGCCTTGGCGGGCTTGGGCAGCGGGATGCGCACACTGTAGCGGCGCGGCGGCGGTTCGGCGCGAAACTGCACGGGCGGCACGAACGACTGGCGCGGGGCCGACAGCGCACCGCGCAATTCGGATGACCCAAGCTCGGTCACCGATAGCGTCAGGCTGCGTCCGTCCTCCGAAAAACTGCCCGAGCTGACCATCGCCGGACGATCGAGGTCGAGCACGATGCGTGCGGTATCGCTGTCATATTGCGCCATGCGCACATTGCGGAACAGGCCGGTGTGGTTCTGCGCCCGTGATCCGGACGTGGCACCCCTCACATCGATCGCAATGCGATCGGGGCCGCTCAGCACGAAGCTGCTCGCGCTTTCGATGACATCGTTGAAATGCAGCACGACCTGATTGGCGCGCACCTCGACATCGGCCACCTCACCCGCCTGCGCAGGAAAGGCACATGCCATCGACGCGCAGATGGAGGTGAGCCATAGCATGGGCCCCTTATGCCCCCGGGGCGTTTGCCCGGTCCAGTGCAATTTCATAATCCCCGGAATCCTGCCTGTGTCCTTGATAAAGGCAGGATTAGGGTTAAGGCGGAAAAACCATGTGAAACGATCTGGTTAACGGGACTTTCAGTATGATCGCCCGGTCGGCCTCGCAACTAAGCGATGCGCCGGTCTATTGTGCGTTGCAATATTATCGGTCCGCACGCTGCGAATAGCTTTTTGTTGCTGTATTCCCAAAGCAATGCTAGCAAAGCTCTGCGGACCATTGGCTGAACACGCCATTCTTCGCATTCAATGACAGCATTGCGGACGCATTTCGCCCCCGGTGCCGTATCATCAGGTTGACGCTTTATGGGTTCGAATACCGCCTTTTCCGCGACCCCGCTTTCGGGCGGTTGGCTGCGGAAAAGCGACGCGGCCAGTGCGCTTGACGCCCTGCGAACCTGTACAGCAGACACAATCCTTATCGTAAACCACAGTTTGCGCGTCGCTCCGGCATTTCGGAGCGGCAGCGCCACAACACACAGAAGCGCAGCGACCCGGCCGGTTCCGCCCGGTGCGCGCGCACGGAGAATATTGAATGACAACGCGCATGTTGATCGATGCGCGCCACCAGGAAGAAACCCGGGTGGCGGTGCTCAAAGGAAACCGGATTGAAGAATTCGATTTCGAGTCTGCTGAACACAAGCAGATCAAGGGCAATATCTACCTCGCCAAAGTAACACGCGTCGAACCTTCGCTGCAGGCAGCGTTTGTCGACTATGGCGGCAACCGTCACGGGTTCCTGGCCTTTTCGGAAATCCATCCCGATTACTACCAGATCCCGCGTGAGGACAAGATTGCGCTGCTCGCTGAAGAGGCGCGTCATGCCAAGGAAGAGGCCGACGCACTGGCCGCCGAGGAAGAGGCTGACGATGCCGCCGGCCATGGCGATGACACCGATTATAACGATGGTCTGTCCGACGACGGACTGATCGAGGCGGATGACGAGCCGATCGTCGCCGAGACCCTGTCGGGTGACGGCGATGGCGACAGCGATTCCGACGGTGAAGGCGAATCCGCCAACGACAACGCCGACGAAGCACGCGACGCCGATGGCGACAACAACGGCAACGGCCGCAATTCGGGTCGCCGCAAGCGCCGCGATGGCCGCGGCGGCAAGGCCAAGGCCAGCGATGAAGCGCGCACCAACCGCATGGCGCTGCGTCGCCGCTACAAGATCCAGGACGTCATCCAGCGCCGCCAGGTGATGCTGGTGCAGGTCGTCAAGGAAGAACGCGGCAACAAGGGCGCCGCGCTCACCACCTATCTGTCGCTCGCAGGCCGCTATTGCGTGCTCATGCCCAACAGCGCGCACGGTGGTGGCATCAGCCGCAAGATCAGCAACGCGTCGGACCGCAAGCGTCTGAAGACGATCATCGCCGAGATGAAGCTGCCCGCCACCATGGGCTGCATCGTGCGCACCGCAGGCCTTTCGCGCACCAAGCCAGAGATCAAGCGCGACTTCGATTATCTCGCCCGTCTATGGGACGAGATCCGCGAAAAGACGCTCAAGGCTTCCGCGCCCGAAATCATCCATTCGGACAGCGATCTGATCAAGCGCGCGATCCGCGACATCTACAACCGCGATATCGAGGAAGTGCTGGTCGAGGGCGAAGCGGGTTATCGCGCCGCCAAGGACTTCATGAAGCTGCTGATGCCCAGCCATGCGCGCCGGGTGAAGAGCTATTCGGACCCCGTGCCGCTGTTCCAGCGTTACGGCACCGAAGACCAGCTTTCGGCGATGTACGAGCCGGTCGTCCAGCTCAAGTCGGGCGGGTATCTGGTGATCAACCCAACCGAGGCGCTGGTCTCGATCGACATCAACTCGGGCCGTTCCACCAAGGAACACGGCATCGAGCAGACCGCGCTCAGCACCAACCTTGAAGCCGCGCGCGAAATCGCCCGCCAGTTGCGCCTGCGCGACATGGCTGGCCTGGTCGTGATCGACTTCATCGACATGGAATATGGCAACAACGTCCGCAAGGTCGAGAAGGCCATGCGCG
>NZ_JAUCZC010000018.1 GCF_030373265.1 Blastomonas sp. | reverse complement strand
GTGGCGCCAGCCCGTCAAGCTTCAACAACCATGTCGGGATGGATCGCCATATAGGTGCAGGACGGGCGATTGGCAAGAATTAAGTCGGCCCGTGCCGCGCCTGTCTGGCGGCATCCTGGCGCTGTTAACCCCCGACGCCTGCACCGTCCCGCTGGGGGACGCAGGCGATCGCGGGCTGGCGATTCGGGGTGGAGATGACTAATATGCTCGGCAAGGCTGCGATAATGCGGCCAGACGGGATCGACGGAGCAGATATCATGGCGGCAACCATCAAGCCGAAAGCCCGGCAAGTGGCGGGGGTCGGAATGCTCGCCGCAGCGGCGCTGCTGGTCACCGCCGTGGTCACCAGTGCGCCTGGCGATGCTGCGATCAAGTCCGCTGCGGTCGCCCCGCTTCCGGGGTCTGATGGCGCCAGCGGCAATGCACCCGAGGTCCGCGCGCTGACGCAGGCCGAGGCGGCCGCCACCAGCCCCGAGCAGATCGGCTATGCGATCAAGAGCGTCATGACCATCGACGGTCCGCTGGGCCATGGCAATTATTACTGGGATGAAAGCCGCGCGCCCGAGGCCGGGCCGATGCTGATTACGGTCGATCTCGAAGCGCAGACGCTGTCCGTGTTCCGCGACGGGCACGAAATCGGCGTGGCGGTGATCCTGTATGGCACCCCCGAAAAGCCGACACCGCTGGGTGCCTTTCCGATCACCCAGAAGAACGCCGACCACGTCTCGAACCTCTATGATGCGCCGATGCCTTATATGATGCGGCTGACCAACGACGGTGTCGCCATCCACGGCAGCGATGTCGAATGGGGCTATGGCACGCACGGCTGCATCGGTGTGCCCACATCCTTTGCCAAGAAGCTATTCGAACAGGTGAAGCTTGGCGACATCGTGATCATCACCAATGGGCAGCGCATTCATGTGGGGGATGCTGTCACCGGAGTGTGAGGTGCGGAATTGCTGCGCAGCGAAGGCGATTGTGCGCAGCATCGCGAGCCGGTGAATGCGCTTGACCTGACACGCTGTATTATGGCAGTGAAGCAGTGATGGCAGACAACAGCAAACCCGTTTATCTCAAGCTGCGCGATATCATTGCAGCGTCGATCCTTGATGGCGTCTACGCTGAAGGCGACATGCTCCCGTCCGTCCGCGCCTTTGCTGCCGAACAACAGGCCAACCCGCTGACCGTGGCCAAGGCCTATCAGATGTTCCAGGACCAGGGACTGGTCGAGGTCCAGCGTGGCGTGGGCATGTATGTCGCGCCGGGCGCCACCGAAAAGCTGCGCACCATGGAGCGCGAGGATTTCCTCAAGCACATCTGGCCGCCGGTGCTGCGCCAGATGCAGCGCATCGGTTTGTCAGCCAACACGCTGCTCGCTGACGAAAAGGCGTGATTGCCAGTTCGGCAAAACCACCTTCCCGGCGATGTTCACGCCGCCTTCGGGACCACCGCTAGCCGGACACCCATGGCATCCAGCAATGCCGCGACGGTCGAGAAAGACGGGTTTCCGGTCTCGCCCAGCGCCTTGTACAATCCGCCGCGGGTGATGCCGGCCGAATGCGCGAGGTCGCCCATGCCTTTTGCGCGGGCAACATGCGCTAGAGCCGCGCGCATTTCATCGGGATCGCCATCGGCAAAGACTGCGTCGAGATACGCAGCGATCGCGTCGCCGTCCGTGAGGAAATCGGCAATATCCCACTTGGTCGTTTCGATGGCCATCAATCCAGTTCCCTTGCCATGCTTTTGGCGTCTGCAATGTCCCTGCGCTGAGACCCTTTGCTGCCTCCGCACAGGAGAAGAATGAGGCTGTTCCCACGCGCTACGAAATACACCCGGTATCCCGCTCCATGATGGATACGCATCTCGCTGACCCCATCACCGACGGATGCAACATCGCCGAGGTTGCCAGTCTCTGCGCGCTCGATGCGCCTTGCAATCTGCGCCTTGGCGCGAATGTCCCGAAGGGCTTCGAACCAGTCTTTGAAACGCCGTGTCTGACGCACCTCGAGCATAAGGATGAATACGGCAAATCTGGCTACTTGTCAACTACAGTAGACAGATGCCCCGTTGAGATCACGCAAAGGGCGCGTCGATCGCGACCTGCGGCTGCGTGAACCACACCGGGCCACTGTCGGTCATGTAGAAATGATCCTCGAGCCGGATGCCGAAGCGGTCGGGGATGACGATCATCGGCTCGTTCGAAAAGCACATGCCAGCGGCGAGCGGGGTTGTGTCGCCGCGCACCAGATACGCAGGCTCGTGGATCGACAGGCCGATGCCGTGGCCGGTGCGATGGGGGAGGCCGGGCAGGGTATAGTCCGGTCCAAGGCCCGACGCTTCCAGCACATCGCGCGCGGCCTGATCGACGCTTTCGCATGGGTGTCCGGGTTGGGCTGCGGTGAACGCGGCGGCCTGGGCTGCCTTTTCAAGGTCCCAGATGCGACGCTGCTCGTCGTTCGGTTTGCCGAAAACATAGCTGCGGGTGATGTCCGAATGATAGCCCTGCACGGTGGTGCCGGTGTCGATCAGCACCATGTCGCCTTCGCGCAGCTCGGGATCGCCCGGCACGCCATGCGGGAAGGCGGTGCCGTGTCCGAACTGCACCATGCAGAAGGTGCTGGGTGATCCCCCGATCTTGCGGTGTGCCTCGTCGATGAAGCGGATGACCTCGCTCGCGCGGATCCCGTCGCGCAGGGTGAGTGCGGCGCGGCGGTGGATTTCGAGCGTCATCGACTTGGCCTGCTGCATCAAAGCGATCTCGGCCGGGGATTTGTGCATCCGGCTGCCGTCGACCGCCGCGGCGCCGCTGATCAGCGTCAGTCCCGGCGCATCCTTTGCGATGCGATCGACGAACAGGAAGGGCAGGGCCGGATCGATCGCGAGCGTGCCCGCGCCCCAGGCGCGGCACGTATCGGCGACCAGCGCGGTGGGCGATTTATCTTCCTGCCACAGCCGGAATTCCACCGGGATCTGCAGCTCGGCCTCAAGCGAGCCCAATTCAAAATAGGGCGCGATCAGGATCGGATCGCCGGTGACCGGGATCAGCAGCGCCACCAGCCGCTCGGTCGCGCCCCAGGGCACGCCGGCGAAATAGCGCAGGCTGGTCCCTGCGCCGATGATCAGCGCATCGGCGCCGCTGTCGCGGGTCAGGCGGCGCGCCTGCTCGATGCGTCGCAGCCGTTCGTCGACGCCGATCGGTGCGGCGGGGTCGGTCCAGCGGGTGATTGCCGCCAGCTGTGCTGCGGCGCTCGAGCCACCAATGCCTGTCATGTCGTGTCTCCAAATCGTGCCGGGTCGAAGGCTGCGATGTCTGTAATGGGGGACGTATCGGTCGCCAGTGCGGCGATCACCTCGCCGGTCACCGCGGCCAGCGTCAACCCCAGATGCTGATGCCCGAAGGCGTATAGCAGGTTGGCCGCGCGTGTGCTGCGCCCGATTGCCGGAAGATAATCGGGCAAGGTCGGCCGCGCGCCGATCCATTCGGTGCCCGGCGCGTCGAATGGCAGGCCCAATGCCGCGACATGCGATCGCAGCCTTTGCCATTTCCCGGGATCGGGCGGCGCGGCGCGCGCGGCGAATTCGATGAAGCTTGCCGCGCGCAGACCCCCTGCAAAGCGGGTGACGATCATCGATCGGTCCTCGAACGCGACCGGGGGCATATCGGCGGGCCAGCGGCTTTGGGCCGACTGGATGTGATAGCCGCGTTCGGCGATCAGGGGCATGCGCACCCCGATCGGCCGGAGCAGATCGGCAGACGCGGCGCCTGCGCTCAGCACGACATGATCCGCGGTCAGGCGCTCGTTGCCGATCTGGGCGAACGCTGCGCCGCTGTCGATGTGCAGGCCGTCGACCTGCGCGCGCCGGATCGTCCCGCCCGACGCCAGCAGAGCCTGCCGCAGACCATTGGCCAGCGCGCCGAGATCTGTGATCTGCCCCGAGCCGGCAAAGCGCACTGCGCCGGCGATCCGGGCCTTTGGTGCGAGCGCACGGATCATGGCGAGTTCGTCGGGGGTGGCATCGTGGACGCTGGCGGTGCCGATATCGGTCGCAAACCAGTGTGCGCGGCCGCCCGCGGCGGTTCGCTCGCTTTCCCACGCCACGAAGTGCCCGTCCTGCCGGAGCAGATGCTCGGTGCCGGTGATCGCGCACAGCCGCTGCCAGGCGGGCATGGCCTGGGCCAGCATCCCGGACAGGGCCTTGGTCCCCGCGGCAAAGCGGGCAGGGCTGCTCGCGCGCAGGAGCTTGAGGGCAAACGGCCCCCAGGTTCCGATCTGGCGGACCGGCAGCCCCAGGGCACCACGCGGGTAAAGCCGAGCAAAAGCACCCTTGATCATTCCGGAAGACGCGAGCGGTTGCACCTGCTCCACCGCGAGATGGCCCGCATTTCCCCAGGACGCACCTTGCGGCTTTTCCTGCGGCTCCAACACTGTCACACTGATGCCCGAACGCTGCAAATGCAGTGCCGACGAGAGGCCGACAAGGCCTCCGCCAACGACAAGCCCGGTCGCGCGAACGGAAGAGGAAACGGTTTTCATCTTGAGAGCCAAATCATATACTGTATACGATTTTGACCGCAACCGGAGTTTCCAGTGTGACCGCCACCGCATCGAAGACATTGTGGCAGGGTGTCTATCCCGCCGCCACCACCCAGTTCAGTGAAAGCCTCGCGATCGATCACGACGCCACCCAGCGGGTGCAGACGGCGCTGGTCGATGACGGGGTGGACGGGCTGATCGTGCTGGGCACCTGCGGAGAGAACAACTCGCTCGAAGCGGATGAAAAGCTCGCTGTGCTCAAGGGCGCGGTCGAGGCGGTGGGCAACCGGGTGCCGCTGGTCGCAGGCGTATCCGAATTCACCACCGCCCGCGCGGTGAAATACGCACAGGCAGCAGAGGCGATCGGCATCGATGCGCTGATGGTGCTGCCGGCCATGGTCTATGTGCCGAGCGTCGAGGAGCTCTACACCCATCTGCGCACCGTGGCCGAAGCGACCAGCCTACCGATCATGCTCTACAACAATCCCCCGGCCTACCGCGTCAATGTCGATTTCGATACGCTCGCCCGGCTCGAGGATGTGCCCAATATCGTCGCGATCAAGGAAAGCGCGCCTGATCCGCGCCGCTTTACCGACCTGTATAACCAGTTTGGCGATCGCTACACCTTGATGGCGGGCCTCGACGACGTCGCGCTCGAAGGCCTGATGCTGGGGGCATCGGGCTGGGTCTCGGGCCTGACCAGTGCCTTCCCGCGCGAATCGGTGGCACTGGTCGCGGCGCAGCGGCGCGGTGATTATACCGAAGCGCTGCGCATCTACCGCTGGTTCATGCCGCTGCTCCATCTCGATGCCGAGCATGACCTCGTTCAATCGATCAAGCTGGCCGAACAGATCATGGGGCGCGGATCGGAGCGGGTGCGGATGCCGCGCATGCCGCTGTCGGGCCAGCGCCGCGCCGATGTGATCGGCTGGGTCGAACGGTGCGCGGCGACGCGTCCGCTGCCGGACGCCGCCCGAGCCGCATGACAGCCGCCTGATGCGCCACACCTTCTTCTGCATCGACGGCCACACCGCGGGCAATCCCGTTCGTCTGGTGGTCGGTGGCGCGCCGCTGGTGCGCGGGGCCTCGATGGCCGAGCGGCGGCAGGACTTCATCGAGCGGTTCGACTGGATCCGCACCGGGCTGTGCTTCGAGCCGCGCGGGCACGACATGATGTCGGGCGGGTTTCTCTATCCGCCGACCAGGCCTGAAAACGACATCGGCATCCTGTTCATGGAGACATCTGGCTGCCTGCCGATGTGCGGCCATGGCACGATCGGCATCATCACCTTCGCGCTCGAACACGGGCTGATCCAGCCGCAGGTGCCCGGTCATCTCAAGGTCGAGGTGCCCGCAGGCGATATTGAAATCGACTATGTCCGCAAGGGCGACCGGGTGACCTCGGTGCGCATCCGCAACGTCGCCTCATTCGTCGCCGCTCAGGGTGTGATGATCGATGTGCCGGGGCTGGGGCCGCTCAGCATCGATATCGCCTATGGCGGCAATTTCTACGCGATCATCGAGCCGCAGGCGGGCTATCTCGGGCTCGATGCGTTGGGCGCGGCGCGGCTGGTCGAGATGTCGCGCATGATCCGTGCGATGCTGCGCGAGACCATCGAGCCGGTGCATCCGCTCGATGATCGCATTCGCGGGGTCAGCCATGTGCTGTGGGCCGATGCGCCCAAAGGCGAGGGAGCAGACGGGCGCAATGCGGTATTCTATGGCGAGCGCGCGATCGACCGCTCGCCCTGCGGCACCGGCACCTCGGCGCGGCTCGCGCATCTCGCGCATACCGGGCGGCTGCAGGTCGGCGATACATTCGTGCATGAAAGCTATATCGGCAGCCGCTTCACCGGGCGGGTCGAGGCGCAAGTCGAATTGGGCGGGCACACCGCGATCATTCCCTCGATCGAGGGGTCGGCGATTGCGACCGGGTTCAACACGCTGTGGATCGATGACGAAGACCCCTTCTGGCAGGGCTTCTGTGTGATATGAGAGGCGCATGAGCATCATCGCGCGCAATCTGTCCGAGCAACTGGTCGATCTGGTCCGCGACCGAATCCTCACGGGCGTCGTCGCCCCCGGCCGGCCGATACGGCAGGATGCTCTGGCGGCGGAACTGGGGGTCAGCAAGATCCCGCTGCGCGAGGCCCTGGCGAGGCTTCAGGAAGAGGGGCTGCTCGCATCGCAGGCCAATCGGGGTTTTACCGTGCGCCCGCTCAACGCGCGCGAGGCCGAGGAAGTCTTTGCGCTGCGGCTGACGCTGGAGCCGGGCATGATTGCTCTGGCGGCGCGCCGTGCGACATCCGCAGACCAGCGTACCGCGTCCGATATTCTGGCAAAGCTCGATACCCTCACCGACAGGCTGGGTGACGGCGTGGGGGCCTTCAACCGCGCCTTCCATATGGCGCTGCTGCGGCCGGCCAACCGGCCGGTGACCTTTACCATCCTGGAACGGCTGCACGTGCTTTCCGAACGCTATGTCCGCAAGCATCTCGAGCCGCTGGGCCGCAACGAGCGTGCCAATGGCGAGCATCGCGACATGCTGGCGGCGTGGCTGGGCCGCGACGAACCAGCGATCACCGCGCTTACCGCGGCGCATATCAGCCAGACACTGGACGATCTGCGCGTTCAGCTCGCGGCCAATGACACAGAAGCACCCGGCCAGACGCCAGGGTAAACCGACAAGGGGCGCACAAAATGGGGTTTTTCGGGCCGATCAAACCGATCGTCCAGGCGGCGGATGCGCCTGCAGGCAGCAGGCTCAAGCCGACCTTGTCGTGGCCGCATCTGATCGCGCTGGGCGTGGGAGCGATCGTCGGCACCGGCATCTATACGCTGACCGGCGTGGGGGCAGAGCGTGCCGGGCCCGCGGTGATCCTGGCATTCGCGATCGCGGGCGCTGTATGCGCCTGCGCGGCTCTGGCGTACGCCGAGCTCGCCACGATGATCCCGACCTCGGGGTCGGCCTATACCTATACCTATTCGGTGGTGGGCGAGACCCTGGCCTGGGTCGTCGGCTGGAGCCTGATCCTCGAATATTCGCTTGCCTGTTCGACCGTCGCGGTCGGCTGGTCGGGCTATCTTGTCGGCTGGCTGCAGTCAGCGGGCGTGGCATTGCCCGAGATGCTGCTGGCAGGACCGCATGCAGGCGGCATCATCAACCTGCCTGCGGTGATCGTCTCGCTGGCGATCGCCGGCATGCTGATGGCAGGCACCCGCGAAAGCGCGACGCTCAACATCATTCTGGTAATCATCAAGCTTGCCGCGCTCACCGCATTCATCGCGCTGGCGGCGCCCGCGTTCGATTCCGACAACCTCACCCCGTTCATGCCCTATGGCTTCGGCAGCACGGTCCAGGATGGCTCCACCCGCGGGGTTATGGCAGCAGCCGCGATCGTGTTCTTCGCGTTCTACGGCTTCGACGCGGTGGCGACATCGGCGGAAGAAGCGCGCAATCCGGGGCGCGATCTCACCATCGGCATCCTGGGATCGATGGCGGTGTGCACCTTGATCTACATGGCGGTGGCGTTGTCGGCGATCGGTGCGATGTCGTATCTCGATCTCGGCAACTCGCCTGAGCCGCTGGCTTTGGTGCTGCGCACTCTGGGACACCCGACCGCATCCTATCTGGTGGCGCTCGCCGCGCTGATTGCGTTGCCCTCGGTCATTCTGGTGATGATGTATGGCCAGAGCCGGGTCTTCTTCGTGATGGCGCGCGATGGCCTGCTGCCGCCGGTGTTGTCGCGGGTGTCGCCCAGGACCGGAGCGCCGGTGCTGGTGACGGGGATCACCGGGGTGTTCGTCGCCGCCGTCGCAGGCTTCTTCCGGCTCGATGAAATCGCAGAGCTCGCCAATGCCGGTACCTTGCTGGCGTTCATCGCGGTCGGCGCCTGCCTGATGATCCTGCGCAAGCGCGCGCCTGATCTCAAGCGCGTGTTCCGGTGCCCGCAGCCCTATCTGGTCGGCACGCTGGCGATCCTGGGCTGCCTGTATCTGATGATCAGCCTGCCGTCGCAGACACTGGTGCGCTTTGCGTTGTGGAACGTGGTGGGGCTTGCATTCTACTTCCTCTACAGCCGCTCGCGCAGCCAGGCGCTGCAGGACCAGACGGCGGCAGGGGTCTGACAGCATCATGCAGGGCAGAAGGGGAGCACGGACCATGCGGATCGGGCGTACAGTGTTGGCGGTTGCATCGGTGCTGGCGATGGCCGCCAGCGCATCGGTAGCGGTGCAGGGCCAAGCGTTGGGGCAGGCGCAGCAGCGTGACGTCGCAGATCCCATTCCGGCGCGCACGCTGGGCGAGGGGCCTTGGCCGCGCACCGTGCTGCGCAACGCGATCTATGTCGACGGCACCGGCGCACCCGCGCAAGGGCCGGTGGATATCGTCATCGAGAACGACCGGATCGTGCGGATCGTCTCGATCGGCTCGCCGGGCGCGATCGAGGAGGCACGGCGCCCCCCGCGTGGCGATCACGAGATCGACCTGACCGGCCATTACGTGCTCCCCGGCTTCGTCGACGCGCATGTCCATCTGCACACGCTGAGCGACGGGCAGGGCGTGCCGTCCGACTACGTGCTCAAGCTGTGGCTCGCGCATGGCATCACCACCGCACGCAATGTCGGCTCGTCCGAGATGTCGATCGAGCAGCAGGTCGCCATCAAAGGTCGGCTGGCACGCAACGAGATCGTCGGCCCCCGGCTCGATGTCTATCCGATGTTCCAGCAGATCGGCCTGCCGATCCGCACCGCCGAGGAAGGCCGGCTGGCGATCCGCGATGCCAAGCGGCGCGGCGCGGACGGGGTCAAGTTCATCGGCGGCAGCGAGGCGGCGCTGATTGCTGCGATCGAAGAGACCAGGAAGCTGGGCATGCACTCGACGATGCACCACGCGCAGGGCGTCGTCGCGTATGCCAACGTGCTGCGCACCAGCGAGGCTGGCCTTGAATCGATGGAGCATTGGTACGGCCTGCCCGAAGCCATGTTTACGGGCCAGAAGTTGCAGGACTGGCCGACCGATTTCATCAACACCGACGAGCAGATGCGCTTTGGCGAAGCGGGCCGATTGTGGAAGCAGACCGCAAAGCCGGGGTCGGACAAATGGAATGAGGTGATGGAGACGCTGCTCGAACGCGGCTTCACGCTCGACCCCACCTTCACCGCGTATCTTGCCAGCCGCGACCTGATGCGGATGAACCGCGCTTTCTGGCACAATGAATACACCATGCCCGCTTTGTGGGACTGGTACCGGCCCAGCCGGATCAACCACGGATCGTACTGGTTCGACTGGACCACCGAGCGCGAGATGGACTGGAAGGAAAACTACGGTCTGTGGATGACGTTTGTGAACGAATACAAGAACCGCGGCGGGCGAGTCACCGTGGGTTCAGACGCGGGCTATATCTATAACACCTACGGCTTCGGCTATATCCAGGAGATGGAGCTGCTGCGCGAGGCCGGGTTCAGCCCGCTCGAGGTGATCAACTCGGCGACGCAGCAAGGCGCGCGGCTGCTGGGACACGAGGCCGATATCGGCACCATCGAGCCCGGTAAGAAGGCCGATCTGGTGATCGTGAAGGGCAATCCAATCGCAAACCTCAAACTGCTGTTTGCCACCGGAACGCTCAAGCTCGACGATGCCACCGGCAAGGCACAGCGGGTCGGCGGCATCGCCTGGACGGTGAAGGATGGCATTTTTTACGAAGGCAAGGCGTTGCGCGCGGATATCCGCAACATCGTCGCGCGATCGAAGGCCGAGCGCGGTCTCCCGCCAGGCTATATGACAATCGAACAGGAAGATTTGACGCAATGACCACCCCCGTGACCCTTACGGGTGAATATTTTATCGCAGGCGAACGCCGCGGCTGTGGCGAGGTGTTCCACGCCTACGACCCAAGTGCAGGCGCCAGCATCAAGGACATCGGCTTTTTCACATCGGGGGATGCGGATATTGACGATGCCTGCGCTGCTGCCGATGCCGCTGCGGTCGCCTATGCCGATCTGCCGCTGGAAACCCGCGCTGCGTTTCTGGATGCCATCGCCGCGCATATCGAGGCGCTGGGCGACGCACTGATCGACCGGGCGGTGCGCGAAACCGGGCTGCCCGCCGCGCGCATTACTGGCGAGCGCGGTCGCACCTGCGGCCAGTTGCGGCTGTTCGCCAGCGAGGTGCGCGATGGCCAGTGGCTCAAGCTGCGCATCGATCATGCTGACCCTGCACGCACTCCGCCCAAGCCTGACCTGCGCTTGCGCATGGTGCCGCTGGGGCCGGTCGCGGTGTTCGGAGCCTCCAACTTCCCGCTCGCCTTCTCGACGGCGGGCGGTGACACCGCATCGGCGCTCGCCGCAGGCTGCCCGGTGGTGGTCAAGGGCCACCCCGCGCATCCGGGGACATCCGAACTTGTCGCGGGCGCGATTGTCCGGGCAGCGGCTGACACGGGTGTTCCAGCCGGCGTGTTCAGCCTGCTGAGCGGCACCGACAATGCGATCGGCGCAGCGCTGGTCGCGGACCCGCGCATCCAGGCGGTGGGCTTTACCGGTTCGCGCAGCGGCGGCGAGGCGCTGATGAAGATCGCGGCCGCCCGGCCACGGCCGATCCCGGTCTATGCCGAGATGTCCGCGATCAATCCCGTCATCCTTCTGCCAGCAGCCCTGGCGGCGCGCGGCAAGGCCCTGGCGGCAGGGTTTGTCGGCTCGCTCACGCAGGGATCGGGACAGTTCTGCACCAATCCTGGATTGGTGCTGGCGATCGAGAGCGCTGCCCTCGAAGCCTTTCTCGCCGAGGCTGGCCAGATCGTTGAAAACCAGCCACCGCAAACGATGCTGACCGCGGGCATTCACGCCGCATTTGAGAAAGGCAGCGCCGCGCTCGCTGCCACGGCCGAGGTGCAGACGATCGCGCGCGGGGTCCACCCCACCGGCCCCCACGAGGGCCGCGCGGCGTTGTTCAGCGTCAGCGCCGCTGACTGGATCGCCCATGCCGAGCTCCAGCACGAGGTGTTCGGTGCCGCGTCGGTCGTGGTGCGCTGCGCCGACCGCGACGAACTCGTGACAGTGGTTGCCGCACTGGAAGGCCAGTTGACCGCGACGCTGCAAATGGATGAAGCAGACTTTGACGATGCCCGTGCCGTGCTGCCGGTGCTCGAGCGGCGCGTCGGCCGCATTCTCGCCAATGGCTGGCCGACCGGGGTCGAAGTCGGCCACGCGATCAACCACGGCGGGCCTTACCCTGCGACCTCGGACGGTCGCTCCACCTCGGTCGGCACGCTGGCAATCGACCGATTTGTGCGCCCGGTAACCTACCAGGACCTGCCGCCTGCGCTGCTGCCTCAACTACTGCGCGAGGGTGCCCAGGCCGGCATGGTGTCGCGCATCGATGGAGAATGGACGTTTTGATACACCTGCCTGCCGAGATTGCCGATTATGTCTTGCGTTCCTGCCCTGCACGTACCGAGGAAGCGGTGATGAGCCGCTTCGGGATCAGCTACAACACCTTCCGCAAGATCGAGCGCGGCGAGCCGATCCGCGCGTCTGTCGCGCATCGCCTGCTCGAGCGTATCGAGGAGGAGCGCGTCGCCTGATCGCGGTTTATGGCCGGATCGGGCCAAAACCGGTTGCAATTTACAACGATGTCAGCATGGTATAGCCTTTGACTGACGCGAGAGATCCGCAGCCAAGCGGACTGCGACCGGAGAGCCTGAGCCATGAAGCACGAAAAGCCGTCCGACCTCAAAGCCGCCACCCATCTCGACGTACTGATCATCGGTGCGGGGATTTCGGGCCTCGGCATGGCCGTTCACCTCAAGGAAAAATGCCCCGGGCGCAGCTTCGCGATCCTCGATCAGCGCAGCGACATCGGCGGCACCTGGAACCTGTTCCAGTATCCCGGCATCCGCTCGGACAGCGACATGCACACGCTTGGCTTCGAGTTCGAACCCTGGCGCGAGCAGAAGGCGATCGCCGATGGTCCGTCGATCCTGAGCTATCTGCGCCGCATCAAGGACGAACGCGGCCTGGCCGATCACATCCGGCTGGGCCACAAGGTGCTGTCGGCGAGCTGGTCGAGCAGCGAGGCGCGCTGGACGATCGCCGCCGAGGTCAAAGGGCAGGGCGTATGCCACCTCACGGCGAACTATCTGTTCATGGGCACCGGCTATTACGACTACGATCAGGGCTATGACCCGGCGTTCGAAGGCCGCGAGAGCTTTGGCGGGCAGATCATTCACCCGCAGTTCTGGCCCAAGGACTTCGATTATGCGGGCAAGCGCGTGGTCGTGATCGGATCGGGCGCCACCGCAGTGACGATCGTGCCGTCGATGACCGACAAGGCCGC
This sequence comes from Blastomonas sp., assembly GCF_030373265.1. Classification (GTDB taxonomy): domain Bacteria; phylum Pseudomonadota; class Alphaproteobacteria; order Sphingomonadales; family Sphingomonadaceae; genus Blastomonas. The sequence continues at coordinate 67,397 of NZ_JAUCZC010000018.1, read as the reverse complement.
GCACGTCACGATGCTCCAGCGCACGCCGACCTGGTACTGGAGCCGTCCGGCCAAGGACTGGCTCGCCAATTCCCTGCGCAGCATCATGCCCGATGAATGGGCCTATCGCTTCATCCGCTTCAAGAACGTCCGCATGCAGCAAATCTCGTTCAAGCGCGCGCGCGAAAATCCCAAGAAAGTCGGCGACTATCTGCTCAAGCGGATCCGCAAGATCATGGGCTCCAAGATGAACGAGCCCGATTTCCAGCCGCCTTACGGCCCGTGGGAACAGCGATTGTGCCTCGTCCCCGATGGCGACATGTTCAAGGCGATCCGCGACGGCAAGGCGGACATCGTCACCGGTCATATCGACAGGTTCACCCCCACCGGGATCCAGCTCAAATCAGGCAGGAATCTGGATGCCGATGTCATCATCACCGCCACCGGGCTGAAGCTGGCGATGGCAGGCAAGGTCGCGTTCTCGGTCGACGGCGCACCGGTCGATTTCACCCAGCGTTTCTATTACAAGGGCTGCATGTTCAGTGATGTGCCCAACATGGCGATCGTCTTCGGCTATCTGAACGCGTCCTGGACGCTCAAGGTCGATATCGTCGCCGATTATGTCTGCCGCACGCTCAACCACATGCAGGCGACCGGCAGCCACATCGCGGTCCCCGTGCTCGGCAGCGATGGCCCGGTCAACGAGGAGGAGATCTTCGATTTCTCCTCAGGCTATGTCCAGCGGGCGCTTGATATCCTGCCCAAGCAGGGCGATCGCATGCCGTGGCGGCTCAACCAGGATTACCTGTTCGATCGCAAGGTGCTGCGCGAGGAAGCCGTCGATGATGGCGTGCTTGCGTTCCGCCGGGCTGACGTGACGACCTCGGAGCCGGCCGCGATCGCAGCCGAATAATGCCCTATCGTGCCGGGATGGCAAAGGCGCTGCGATAAGCGGGCTTGACCTGATCGAGGGTCGCGCCGGCCAGCGGCAGGCTGATTTCATATGCGCCTTCGACATAGGGGCCCGCAACATAGGGCGCGGCGATGAACATCATCCGGTCGAACCCGGTTTCGTCGCTGGCGTATGGCACCATCACCAGATCTGAAAAGGGCGGGCAGCTGTTGAACATGTCGTCGGGCTCGCCCATGTCCGCGCCGCGCTTTTGCCGTCGTTCGCCGGTCAGGGCCGCGCAATAGCGTTCGCGCAGCGGTTCCAGCGTCCCGCCCCAATCGTTGAACAGGGCGGCCAGTTCCACCCGCTGGTTGGTCGCCTTGTCCCAGATAAGCGCCTCATAGCCGGTGTTGCCGTGCGCACCTCCCGAATAGCTGCTGATTTCGGCCACCATCGCCAGCACCTGCTCGGTTTCTCCGGTGACCTTCCATGCCACCCCCAGCATATGGGGATTGAACGGATAGCCGTTGTCCGCAGCATCTTTTTGCGCCTCGGCGGTCTGCGTTTCGATGTCGCTCAGCGCCTTGATGCGTTCGGCGTCCAGCATCGCGGCGAGCTTCGGCAAGGCTGCGGCCGGACCGGGATAGGCGTAGGTGAAAGCGAAGGTGCTGGTCTCGCGTTCGAAATCGACCGGCGCTGGCGGCTGACTGCGGGCGGTGGGCGCATCCGGTTCGGCGGCGACGGGCACGCCCTGCTCGCATGCGGCCATGGCCGGCAGCGCCAATGCTGCCAAGGCGATCAGGATCAAATGGGCGGGTTGGCGGATTGCCATATTTCTGTCTCGCTCGACTGGCGTAAAAATGCTCTATGCTGCGATGATGATAGATTTGTCCCACCTCGTCCAGCCGGACATTGGCCAGCCCGCACGCACGCTCCACCTTGTCGACAAGCCAGGGCTGGACGCATGGCTGACATCGGCGGCACCGCGCGTGCGCAACCACCTTGCCGCAATGCGCTTCACCGCCAGGCCTCACGAACTGGTGGTGGTGCCAGGCGATGGCGCCGACGACTGGGCGGCGGTGCTGGGCGTATCGGACAGCACCAATCTGCGGCCCTGGTGTCTTGCCAAGGCGCCCGAGGTGCTGGCAGGCGGCAGCTACCGGATCGCAGTCGAGGGCAAGCCCGGCGATGCAGCGATCGGCTGGGCGCTCGCGCAGCATCGCCTGACCGGCTACAAGAAGCCCGAAGACAATCCGCAGGGCCCTCGCGTTCTGCTGACGTCCGACCCGGCCAGGCTTCCCGACCGGATCGCCGAGGCGGAAGCGACCGCGTGGGTGCGCGACATGGTCAATACGCCCGCCGAAGACATGGGGCCGGCTGACCTCGAAGCGGCAGCAGAAGCGCTCGCGAAACGCTATGGCGCAGTGTTGGACGTGACCCGCGGTGACACGCTCGCGATGGGATATCCGATGATTCACGCGGTCGGCCGGGCCGCAGCACGCAGCCACGCGCCGCGGCTGATCGAACTGCATTGGGGCCGCGAGGAGCATCCGCGGTTGGCGATCGTCGGCAAGGGTGTGTGCTTCGACAGCGGTGGGCTGGATATCAAGCCGGCATCGGGCATGCTGTTGATGAAGAAGGACATGGGCGGCGCGGCGCATGCGCTGGCGCTGGCGCAGTTGATCATGCGCTCGGGCCTGCCGGTGCGGTTGCACATGCTGGTCGGCGCGGTGGAAAATGCGATATCCAGCAACGCCTTCCGCCCGGGAGATGTGCTCAAAAGCCGCAAGGGCATCCAGGTCGAGATCGGCAACACCGATGCCGAAGGTCGGCTGGTGCTGGGCGATTGCCTTGCCAAAGCCAGCGAGACCGCGCCCGATCTGATGATCGACTTCGCCACGCTCACCGGCGCGGCGCGGGTCGCGCTGGGTCCGGACCTGCCGGCGGTGTTCGCCAACAGCGATCCGCTCGCCGATGGCCTTGTCGCCAGTGGCACGCTCACCGGCGACCCTTGCTGGCGGCTGCCGTTATGGGCGGGCTATGAGGACATGTACGCCAGCGACATTGCCGATATCGGCAACAGCGGCGGGGCGTTTGCCGGCGCGGTGACCGCCGCGCTGTTCCTGCAGCGTTTTGTCGGCGACGGCGTCCCCTGGGCGCATTTCGATACCTTTGCCTGGCGGCCGACACCGCGCCCGGGCCAGCCCAAGGGCGGCGAAGCCTTGGGCCTTCGCGCATCCTGGCATTATCTGCGTGGCCGTTATGGCGCCAGCGGCTGACCTGGCCGTGGATTTCGCAGGCATTTTCTCCCGGTTTGCGCTGTGCTAACCGGCGGCTTAGACAAATTGCTCCAACTCGTCTATCTGCGCCGCCTGCCCGATGCCATGGACGGGCGCAGGATCATGTCGTGGCGATAATTTGCGCGGGGGACCGGGTTTCTTGACACATTCTACGGGCTCTTTGGCGACACGTTCGCTGGCGGGTGGATCGGCGACAGATTTGCCGCCGGGCGCGACGGGCAGTCCCTCCGCCCCGGTACAACAGTTCGTGTTGACCGGGCCGGTGACGGACTATGATCCGCGCGTCACGCCCATCCGCGGCGACCTTGCGGATATCGCGCTGGCTGGCCGCTTCTTCGCGCCGCATTATGTCGCGCCGCAAATCCACCGCGTTACCGGCGCAGGTGCGATGATGCGCAAGGCTGGATCTGGCGATGCCGAGGCGGTGAGCCAGTTGCTGCCGGGCGAGGCGTTCGCCTTGCTCGACACAGCGGGCGAATGGGCCTGGGGCTATGGGCTGCACGATGGCTATTGCGGCTATGTTCGGCTGGACCAGATCGCGCTGGACACGCCCGACCCCACGCATATCGTCCATGTCCGCCGCGCTTTGGTGTTCGCCGGGCCGTCGATCAAGACCCCAATGCTCGCGGCTTATCCGATGGGCGCGCAGATCACCGCCGGTGAGACGAGCGAATGCGGCAAGTTCCTTGCGGTCGCGGGCGGCTGGATGTCGGCACGCCACGCGATCGCGATCGAACAGCAGACCTGTGATCCGGTCGACCGTGCCCTGCAGCTCGTCGGTGCGCCGTATCTGTGGGGCGGACGCGGCGGCGAGGCGCTCGATTGCTCGGGTCTGGTGCAGCTGGTGCTGGCGCTTGCCGGACACGATGCGCCGCGCGACTGCGACCAGCAGATGGCGGCAGTGGGCCGTATGCTCGCCGATGACGAGGCGCTGCAGCGCGGCGACCTGGTCTATTTCCCCGGCCATGTCGGGCTGATGACGGATGACTCCACGGTGCTGCACGCCAATGCGCACTGGATGCAGGTGGTGGCAGAGCCGCTCGCCGATGTTATCGCTCGCTTCCCCGAAACGACGCCGCAGCCGGTGCTGGCGCGCAAGCGGATCATCTGATGCCAAAAGTCTTCATCGACGGTGCCGTCGGCACCACCGGCCTGGAAATTGCCGAACGGATGGCCGGTCGCAGCGATTTCCGCGTGATCAGCCTGTCCGAGGCCGATCGCAAGAACGTTGCCGCGCGGGCGGCGATCATCCGCGATTCTGATTTCGTCATCCTGTGTCTGCCCGACGATGCCGCGCGCGAAGCCGTCGCGCTGGGCGAGGGCGCACCGACCCGGTTCATCGATTGTTCGACCGCACACCGGGTTGCTGACGGCTGGGTCTACGGCTTTGCCGAGTTCAGCGCGGGCCAGCGCGATGCGATCCGCACCGCCGCCCGGGTGAGCAATCCTGGCTGCTACTCGACCGGGTTTATCGCATTGGTCGCGCCTCTGGTCGAGCAGGGGCTGCTGCCATCCGACCATGGCTTCATCGTCAATGCGGTCAGCGGCTATTCGGGCGGGGGCAAGGACCTTATCGCCCGGATGCAGAACGATGCGCCCGAGATCGGCTATCGTGCCTATGCGCTGGGCCTCGAGCACAAGCATTTGCCCGAAATGCAGGTGCGCTGCGGGCTCAGCCGGTCGCCGCTGTTTGCGCCTGCCGTTGTTCGCGCGTTTCGCGGAATGCTGGTCGATGTACCGCTGTTTCTCGATCCCGAACTCGGGTTTGCAGATGCGCGGACGCTGCACGAGGCCCTGGCCGATCATTATGCCGATGAGCCGCTGGTGTCGGTCGCCCCGGCGGGCACTGCTCCTGCGGAGCTGTTGGTGTCGGAAGGCGATGCAGCGAGCGACTGTCTGAAGCTTTACGTGCTGCCCAGCGCCGACGGATCGCAGGTGCGCCTGATCGCGATGCTCGACAATCTGGGCAAGGGCGCGAGCGGTGCTGCGGTCCAGAATCTCAACATCATGGCCGGACTCGACGAACTGGCAGGCCTTCGCATCTGATGGCGGCGGTCAGCGCGCGCGCTTGACCGCGTACAGCGCCTGGTCGGCGCGCAGGAACATGGCCTCGGCGTCATAAGAGATGGCATTGTTGGCCATCGCCACGCCGTGGCTCGCTCCGGCCTCGAGCAAATGCCCCTGCCAGGCGATAGGCATCCGCAGCAGCGCGATGGTCGATGCGATGCGGTGGCTCAGCCGCTGCAGGTTGCGGTCGCTGGGTAGCAGCACGGCGAATTCATCCCCGCCGATGCGGGCGACCATCAGGGCGTCGGGGAAGGATTGAGAGATTCGCTGGCCGAACTGGACCAGGCACGCATCGCCCGCGGCATGGCCATACAGGTCGTTGATCTGCTTGAACCCATCGACGTCAAGCAGCAGCAAGGCGCCGAGCGGGCGGATTCCCAGCGCTGATCCGGACGCGTCGAGGAACCGGTGCTGGAAGACCGAGCGATTGGCTAGCCCGGTCAGGCTGTCGCGATGGGCGAACTGCTGCAGCGCGTCGAATTCGGTGCGCTGGCGGGTGATATCCTGTTTGGTGCCGACCAGCCGCAGCGGGCGCCCGCGTTCACTCTCCACCTGCGCGACGATCTGCACCCAGCGTTCGGTGCCATCAGGGCGGTTGATCCGCGCGTCGAGCGTGAACCCCGAACGGCGCTCGATGGCGCGGCTGCGCAACCGGTGCAGCGTATCGCGCGATTCCTCGTCATACAGCGCGACGATCTCCTGCCGGTCCGGCAGCACGCTTTGGTCGACGCCGAACATGTCATAGACATTGCGCGTCCACGACAGGGCTTCGGTCTGCAGGTCACATTCGAAGACGCCGATACCTGCACGGGCGATGCTGCGGGCAATGCTCCGCGGGTCCGGTCCGGCACAGACCCGGGCCGGACCGACACAGATGTCTGCGTTGCGCATCCTGAAATTATGCCCAGACTCGCCCATATTCTCGTGAAAAGCTCCCCGAAACGCCTTTTGCCGACGCTAGGGTCCTGTAGTTAACAGCTTGTTACGCCGGGGTTTATTTTGTCAGCAGTGCTGTCAGAAAAATGCCTGGATCCCGGTCTGCGCCCGGCCGAGGATCAGCGCGTGCACATCGTGCGCCCCTTCATAGGTGTTGACAGTCTCCAAGTTCACCATGTGGCGCATCACCTGATACTCCTCGCTGATGCCGTTGCCGCCATGCATGTCACGCGCTTGCCGCGCGATATCGAGCGCCTTGCCGCAGTTGTTGCGCTTGACGATCGAGATCATCTCGGGCGCAAACCGGCCCTCGTCCATCAGCCGCCCGACGCGCAAAGACGCCTGCAATCCCAACGCAATTTCGGTCTGCATGTCGGCGAGTTTCTTCTGGAACAATTGCGTGGCTGCGAGCGGCTTGCCGAACTGCACCCGGTCGAGGCCATATTGCCGCGCGGCGTGCCAGCAGAATTCGGCCGCGCCCATCGCGCCCCAGGAAATGCCATAACGCGCACGGTTGAGGCAGCCGAACGGCCCCTTCAGGCCCTCGACATGCGGCAGCAGATTCTCTTCGGGAACATCGACCTCGTCCATCTGGATCATGCCGGTGGTCGATGCGCGCAAGCTCAGCTTGCCCTTGATCTTGGGCGCGTCGAGGCCCTTCATGCCCTTTTCCAGGATGAAGCCGCGGATCTGGCCATTATGCGCCTCGGACTTGGCCCAGATGACGAAGACATCGGCAAACGGGCTGTTCGAAATCCAGGTCTTGGCGCCCGAGATGACATAGCCGCCATCGACCTTTTTGGCGCGAGTCTTCATGCCTGCGGGGTCGGATCCCGCATCGGGTTCGGTGAGGCCGAAACAGCCGATCAGCGTGCCGGCGCACAATCCGGGCAGATACTTGCGGCGCTGTTCGTCGCTGCCATAGGCGTTGATCGGATGGATCACGAGCGAGCTTTGCACCGACATCATCGAGCGATAGCCGCTGTCGACGCGCTCGACCTCGCGCGCGATCAGGCCATAAGCGACATAGCTCGCTTCCGCGCCGCCGAAATCCTCGGGCAGGGTCGCGCCGAGCAGCCCGGCTTCGCCCATCATCGGGAACAGCTCGGGCGCGTCGATCTCCTCGCGAAAGGCATCGATCACGCGGGGCTGCAGCACATCCTGCGCGAACCCGCGCGCGCTTGCCTGGATCAGCCGTTCCTCTTCGGTCAACTGCTCGTCGATCAGGAAGGGGTCGTCCCAGGTGAAGGGGATGGTCTCGGCCTTGCGGATGCTGTCGTGTTTCATGGCCGAGGGTCTAGCGCAGCTTCCTGTGCGATAAAACCTCAATTTCGGGTCGGCATTCGACGCCTATGCGAGGCGCCTGGGAGGCGCGCGTGTCCGGTTCTGGCACAGGGCAATCTTAACCATCATTTGCGTTGGGCAATGGTTAAAAAGCCGTTAACACCTTGAGCATGCAGCGATTGATCCTCTCGTCCACCCTGACGCAGCCTCACCGCTTTCGCGGGAGCCTTGCGGCGCATGTTTTGGCACCGACGCCGGTCGACGAACCCGAGGTGCTGGCCAGTCGCAAGAAAGCGCAGCGCAACGAGGAAGTCCGGCTTTTTCTGCTGAGCTTTTCGGCCTTCTTCGTGGCAATCACCTCGTTTATCTGGTGAGCGTATCGAGGAAGCGGGCGGCATCCTTGCGAATCGCCGCCTTGTCCTCGGCATTGCGTTTCGACCAGTTGCGATAGGGCATGGCGAGCCGCTGGTTCTTGCCCAGGACCGCTTCGTTGCGATCGAGAAAATCCCAGTAGAGCAGATTGAACGGGCAGGCCTTGGGGCCGGTCTTGGCCTTCACGTCATAACGGCAATGGCCGCAATAGTCGGACATCGTGTTGATGTAGTTGCCGCTCGAGGCGTAGGGCTTGCTGGCGAGCAGCCCGCCATCGGCAAACTGGCTCATCCCCAAAGTGTTGGGGAGCTCGACCCACTCATAGGCGTCGGCATACACCTCCAGATACCATTCGTGCACCGCGTGCGGATCGATCCCTGCGATCAGCGCGAAATTGCCTGTAATCATCAACCGCTGGATATGATGCGCATACGCATGGCGCATGGTCTGGTCGATCGTCTGCGCCATGCAGTGCATGTCGGTCTTGCCGTCATAATAGAAGGCGGGGAGGGGGCGCCGGGCGTCGAGCACGTTGCGCTGCGCATAATCGGGTCCCTCGCGCCAGTAGATGCCGCGGACATATTCGCGCCAGCCGATGATCTGGCGGATGAAGCCCTCGGCCGCGTTGATCGGCACTCGGCCGCGCTGGTATTCGACCTCCACCGCCTGGCAGAGCGCCAGCGGATCGAGCAGACCGCAGTTGAGATAGGGCGAAAGGATCGAGTGCCACAGGAACGGCTGGTCGGTCAGCATCGCATCTTGGTAATCGCCGAAGCGGGCGAGGGCGTGGTCGATGAAATGCGCCTGCTGGGCGAGCGCGTCGGCGCGGGTGGTGGCAAAGGCGAAGTCCTCCAGGCTGCCGGGATGGTCGGCAAACCGGCGGGCAACCAGAGCGAGCACCTCGCGGGTGATCGCGTCAGGCTTGAACCGCAGCGGCTGCGGGATCAGCAGCGGTTCGTTCGGCGGAGGCTTGCGATTTTCACTGTCGAAATTCCATTCACCGCCCTCGGGCTTGCCATGCTCGTCGATCAGCAGTCCCGTCTTGCGGCGCATGTCGCGGTAGAAGAACTCCATCCGCAACTGCTTGCGCGCGGCGGCCCAGGTGTCGAACTCGGCATGGGTGCAGACAAAGCGGCTGTCCTCGCGCAGATCGACCGGGACATCGAACCTGTCGGCCCATTCCTGCATCGCGGCAAGCACCCGCCATTCGCCCGGCTCGGTTGCGACGGTCCGTCCAGGTGCGTGACGCTCGATCGCACGCGCGAGTTCTCCGGTGAACGACCCACTGTTGTCGGGATCATCGAGCCGCACATAATCGACCGTCCAGCCTTTTGCGCGCAGATCATCGGCGTGATGGCGCATGGCGGAGAGGATGAAGGCGATCTTGGCCTTATGGTGGCGGACGTAGGTCGTCTCCTCATCCACCTCCATCATCAGCAGCACACTGGTGTCGGGATCGGCACCGTCGAGCGCGGACAGATCATGGCTGAGCTGGTCGCCCAGGATCGGAATGAGGGTCTTCATGCGGGTGCTGGTATCCTCGACGATGCAAGTCTTAATGATGGGGCGCAATGGCGCGCGATCAAGGACGGCGATTGGCTTTGATGTTCACAGACGCAATCCCTATCTTGGGTGCGGCGTCGGTGCACCTGCCAGCGTCTTCGAGAGACCTTTTATGCCCCATTCCGCCACGCCCGCTCACGATAGCACCGGCCTCAGTGCCGTGCAGATCGCCTTGCGGGGGGTGCGTAACCATTGCCCGCGCTGCGACCACAAGCCGCTGTTCGCCCGGTATCTCAAGCCGGTCGAGCGGTGCGCGTGCTGCGGGCAGGACTGGACGCTGCACCAGGCGGATGATTTTCCCGCCTACATCGCCATCTTCATCAGCGGGCATCTGCTGGCACCGGTGCTGATCGCCGCCGGAAGTCGCGAACTGCTGCCGATGGGGGTGCTGGCGCTGGTCGCGATCATTGGCGCGCTGCTGCTGACCATTGCGCTGCTGCAACCCGCCAAGGGCGCGGTGATCGCGCTGCAATATCATTGGCGCATGCACGGGTTCGGCGAAAAGGAAGCGGCCGCGCCGGGCAAGCCCGACTGACGCTCAGAGTTTGCGCCAGATCTGCGACTTGCACAGCAGCCCGCCCAGTATGCAACCACTGATCTTTATGCGGTTGGCGTCGAGCTGCTTGATGGTGGAATAGTAGGTGTCGCCAAGATCGGGCACGAAGACATTGCCGCGCCAATGGCCAGGTTTGGTCTGGCGGTAATTGCGCAACAGACTGGTGCCGATGAGCTGCGGCGTTCCTCCGGAAGCGGCGTCCTTCTTGGCAAGGTCACTGGCCCAGCTCACCTTGCCGCACAGTTCTGTGCCGCAAGACTGGGTGACGACACGCACGTCGCCGGTGGGGTTTTCCCATGTGCCGTGAATCGCTTCGGCACCGGCCGGCACCCCGGCCGTCGCTGCTCCCATGCCTGCGATGGCGAAGCCAAGCCCCGCCCAAGCGAGTCCCGTCACCCGCACCAGCCCCAGATACATATTCAAACCCTTTGCAACCCTTGTCCCGGTATCTCCCACTTGAGCCTGTCTCCTACGAGAGCCCAGACCCTATACCGGAGCTACGATTAGCGCACGATCGTGTTCCCGTGTCGAGCGGCTTTCCAGTTCCCGCCTCAATTTGCGACAAAATGCAGGGGCTTGGCTGCGCGCATATTCTTTCATCCAATCCTTACCAATCTGGGTTAAGGAAGCGGAACGATGTCCAGCGCCGTCCTTGCCGCTCATGATCCCTGTCCACCCAGCGCCGTCAGCCATGGCGCGGGACTGATCGGGCTTGTCGGGCTGATCGGCTGGGTGCTGCTGGCGCGGCACTATGCATGGAGCGGCCCCAACGCCGCTCTGGTGTGCTGCATCGCCACTGGCCTTCCGATGGTGTTGTGGTCGGTGCTGGTCGACAAGGTGCACAGGCGACCCAGCACCGGACTGGACTGGGCCAATCCGCGCCCCGTGAAGGATGTCATCGACACCAGCCTGATCAAGCTGACCGGGCTGTGGATGACCTGGGCCGGGATCGCGGCGATCTACGCGACCACGCGCTGGTACTGGACGGGCAGCTACCAGTTCTCGATGAACGTGTTCATCTATGCGTCGCCGTTCCTGTTTTTCCTGTCGATCCCCTATGTCATCTGGGTCGACCGCTATCTGAAGGATCAGCGCGACGGGGCATGGCATTTCGGCGCGCTGATTTCGGGCCAGCCAGGCTGGGAGCGCGACGCGATCTACCACCATCTGCGCGCCTGGGCGGTGAAGGGCTTTTTCCTCGCGTTCATGCTGTCGATCGTCCCCGGCGGCTATGCCGATATCGTCAACGCCAATGTCGCCGAAATCGCGACCAACCCGGTATGGATCGCCAGCTGGCTGATCATCGCGATGTTCCTCGTCGACGTGCAGTTTGCCACCGTCGGCTATGCGCTGACGCTGAAGCCGCTCGATTCGCATATCCGCACCGCCAACCCCTATATGGCAGGCTGGGCAGCGGCATTGATCTGCTATCCGCCGTTCGTCCTGATGGGCGACAACGGCCCGCTCAATTATCATGTCAACACGGCAGATTGGACCTACTGGTTTGAAGGCAACACCCCGCTGTTGATCCTGTGGGGCGGGTGGCTGGTGTTGCTGACCGCGATCTATGCCTGGGCCACGGTGGTGTTCGGCATCCGCTTTTCCAACCTCACCCATCGCGGTATTCTGACCCACGGGCCCTATCGCTGGACCAAGCATCCTGCGTATCTCTCCAAGAACACCTATTGGTGGTTTGCCACCATGCCGTTTCTGGTGACCAACGGGTCGTGGGTCGATGCCGTGCGCAACGCCGCGCTGCTGGCCTGCGTGTCGGGGGTCTATTACTGGCGCGCGCGCACCGAGGAGAGGCACCTGATGGCCGATCCCGATTACGCCGCCTATGCCGCATGGATGGACCGCCACGGTCCGGTGCCGCGGCTGATCGGCTGGATGACCGGCAGGCGCGTAAAGCCCGACGCGATCCCCGCCCCGGCGGAATGACCGCGCGGTCGGGTTGGAACCGCGGAGCGACGCCCCCATATCCTGCGCTTCCCTCAAGGTGCGCGGAGCAATGCAGTTGACGATGTCCTTGAAGTCGCTTTCGTTCACTATCCCGGCAGCGTCGCTGGCCTTGGCGTCGCTGGTGGTGACCAGCCCGGTTCTCTCCGCCGCCCAAAGCCCGGCCATGGCAGGCGATGCCGCACGCGGCGCGAAGGTGTATCAGAGCAATTGCACCGGCTGTCATGCGCCCGACACCAACAGCGTCGGACCCGCGCATCGCGGCGTATACGGGCGCAAGGCCGGCAGCGCGCCGGGCTTTGCCTATTCGCCGGGCCTGAAAAAGGGGGGCTTCGCCTGGGATGCCGCGCGGCTCGACGCCTGGCTCACCAATCCGCAGGCCTTCATCCCCGGCGCCAAGATGGCCTTTCGCTTGACCAGTGCGCAGAGCCGCGCCGATGTGATTGCCTATCTCAAACAGGGCGCGGCACAATAAAGGCACGCATTCCGGACTCCGCCGCGGCGGCACAGGAATTTATCCGATGCCCCCTTTCCCACGACCGCTGAACGAGGCATATTATGGCCATGGACCGATTTTCAGACAGCATGGACAAGTTTTTCGGCCATTCTGCGACCACGCACGGCGTGGCCGTCAGGGTCGCGGTCAGCTTTCTGCCTGATCGTTCGCGCGCGGACTCGGCGCATTGGTTCTGGTCCTATCACATCCGCATCGAAAACCATTCGGACAGCGCGGTGCAACTGCTCACCCGCCATTGGGTGATCACCGATGGCCGCGGCAATGTGCATCAGGTCGATGGTGAAGGCGTGGTCGGCGAGCAGCCGGTGATCCTGCCCGGCAAGTCGCACGATTATGTCTCGGGCTGCCCGCTCACCACCCCGACCGGGCGGATGGAGGGCATCTATCGGATGATGCGCGACGACGACCAGGTGATCACGGTGGAGATTCCGCGTTTTCCGCTGGTCGCGCCCGCCGTTGCCGATTAATCGGCATTCCCCATGAAGCGTACTCATCTTCCGCTCAACGGCCTGCGCGTGCTCGACGCCGCGGCGCGCCATCTGAGCTTCACCCGCGCGGCCGATGAGCTGGCGGTGACACCGGCTGCCGTGGGCCAGCAGATCCGCGCACTCGAAGACATGCTCGGCGTTGTCCTGTTCCGCAGGACCCCCAAGGGACTTGAGCTGACCGATGAAGCGGGCGCGGGGCTCGATGCGCTGCGCGGCGGCTTCCTGCAGTTCGAGGAAGCGGTCCGCGCGATGCAGCAGGGCCAGTCGAGCTTCCGCCTGACCATCGCGGTGCCGCGCGACTTTGCCGCCAAATGGCTGCATCACCGGCTGATCAACTATGCCGCCGCCAATCCGGAGATCCGCTACACCCTGGTATCGGGGGACACCGATATCGACTTCACCGAAGCCAATCTCGATTGCGCGATCCGGCTGGCCGATGGCCCGGCGGAACTCGAGGGCGCAGTGATAGGCCCTGCGCAGTTCATCACCGTTGCCGCGCCGGGCAATTCGGGCGACCGTCGGATCGAATGGCCCGGTTGCGGCCGCGACCAGAGCGAGACCGAAGCCGATGGCAGCGCGGTGATGCAGGTGGCCGATGCAGGGTTGGGCCTCGATGCGGCCATTGCGGGCTTCGGCAGCGTGACCGTTCCGTATATGCTCGCCGAGCGTGATCTGACCGAAGGGCGCCTGGTCGCCGTCGGTGAGGCCAGGCCATCGCGCCGCGCCTATTGGGTGGTCGCGCCGACCCCGCAATGGCGGCAGAAGAAAGTGCGCGCTCTGGTCGAGGCGCTGACCGCGCTATGACCGCCCCATGACCACGATGCCGGTGCTGGCGAGCGAGCGGCTCGTGCTTCGCCAGGTGCGTGTCAGCGATGCCGAGGCGCTGTTCGAGGTTCTGTCCGATGCGGAGCTGATGACCTGGTGGTCGTCGGGCCCGCACAGCTCGGTCGACGACACCCGCGCCTATCTCGAACCTGCAGCCGTCGGCGAATGGCGAAGCTGGGCGATCACCCGGGCCGGCGACGACATCGCGCTGGGCTGGGTTGCAGTGCATGACCGGCGCGAGAACGTCAGCGAAATCGGCTATATCCTCGCCCGCTCATGCTGGGGGCAGGGCATTGCGCGCGAGGCCGTGACCATGGTGCTCGACCAGTTGCTGATCACCGAAGGCCAGCGCCGGGTCTTCGCCGATGCCGATCCGGAGAACCTCCACTCGATCGGCTTGCTGACCGCGATGCGCTTCGTGCAGGAAGGCCATCTGCGGGCCGAATGGGAAACCCATATCGGCGTGCGCGATAGCCTGATCTTCGGTCTGCTCAGGGACGAGTGGCTGGACCGTCGCCCGCAACCAGCTGATCGAGCAGCCGGGTCATCAGCGTGACGAAACCCGGCTGGTCGATATCGGCCGCCGGATTGTTGGCCACCGCCGACACGATATAGCGCTCGTCGGCCGGGCTGTGGGCAAGGAAGCTCATCGCCATGATCCCGGGCTCAGACCCGCCCTTGTAGCCGAGATACGCCCAGCGCGCCGCATTGACCGGCGCAATGCCCGCATTGACCGTGAGGATCGCGCGCGTGACCGGATCGCCCTCGCGCTCCAGCATCGCCAGCAGCCTTGCGATGTCGGCGGGGCTGGCGAACCATTCCACCGTATCGATCTGGTTGGGGCCGCCGGTATAGACCGACAGGTCGAGCTTCGGCAGACTCAGCGTGTCGCCCGCTTGTGCCAGGATCGCGGTCTGCCCGGCATCATCGGCGGCCAGGAAGCGGTCGCGCAGGGCTGCATTGGCGGGCATCTTCAGGCCGGTGACCGCCTGGGTGGGCAGCAGCGGGATCATGTCGGACGGACGGGCATGGCCGCTGGCGCGCACAATCGCCGCCAGCTTTGTCTGGCCGATTGCGGCGATGAGCGTGTCGGTGGCGCTGTTGTCGCTGATCGAGATCATCAATGTCGCCAGCGACTGCAGCGTCATCGGCGCCTTGTCGGGCCAGGCCTGAGTGATGCCAGAGGGGTGGGATTTTTGCGCCAAGGGCAGCACATCGTCCCACCGCCGTTCGCCCGCGCGCACCGCCCGATCGATCTCGGCGAGCACATAGAGCTTGAACACCGACGCGATGGCAAAGCGCTCCTCCGCCGCATGGCTGGCGATGGTCTCGGTTCCCGCATCGGTCAGCTTCTGGACGACAAAGCCGCTACGCCCGGGCAGCGCGGCGATATCCGCGGTGATCTGCTCAAGCGTATCGCCCTGCGTCCGCGAGCCGGTGACGAACAATCCTGACAGCTTGCTATCCTGGACGCCGATGGTGAAGGTGATGATCGCCTTGTCGAATCGGATATCGACCCTGGCCGAGCGCGCATCCATCGGCTGGATCGCATCGACCGCCGACGCGTCACCAAACTGCGTGTTGAGTTGGACCAGCACCGTGGCGAGCTGATCAGGCGGTACGGCGGTGAGGAAGGCGGGGGTGAAGATGGTTGCGGGCTCGGCCGTGCCCTGAAGCAGCGCGAGGACATCGCGTGCGGGCTGGTCGAAGGTGGTTTGGGTTGCAGGGGCGGGGGGAGGTGCATCAGTCTGTGCGATGGCTTGGCTTCCGAAAGCAACCGACAGAAAGACCAGCGCGAAGACAATACGCTCCATGACCTGTTCCAGGCCAGTCCACCAACCAATGCCTTTTTTGTCACCCCCGCGCAGGCGGGGGTCCCGCTTGCTTCTCGATCCGCCGCGCAAAAGCGGGATTCCCGCGTTCGCGGGAATGACGGGGGAGGAATTTCGCGCGCTAAGCGTCGATCGCTTCACGATCCACCTGCGCCGCGTGGTTCTGGATGAAGTTGAAGCGGTGCTCGGGGTTCTTGCCCATCAGTTCGCCGACCAGATCCTTGACCGCGGAAAACTGCTCGTAATTGGGCGGTAGCGTGACGCGCAGCAGCGAGCGGCTCTGGCGGCTCATCGTCGTCTCGCGCAATTGCCCTGGGTTCATCTCGCCCAGCCCCTTGAAGCGGCTGACCTCGACCTTCTTGCCCTTGAGGATCGTCCGCTCGAGCTCGGCGCGGTGCGCATCGTCGCGCGCGTACCAGCTCTTGGCACCGACCACGAGCCGGTAGAGCGGCGGCTGCGCGAGGTACAGGTGCCCCGCCTTCACGATATCGGGCATCTCCTGGAAGAAGAAGGTCATCAGCAATGTCGCGATGTGCGCGCCGTCGACATCGGCATCGGTCATGATGATGATGCGGTCATAGCGCAGCTGGCCCGGATCGCAGTGCTTGCCGGTGCCGCAGCCCAGTGCGAGCGCGAGGTCGGCGATTTCCTGGTTGGCGCCGATCTTGGCGCTGTTGGCCGAGGCGACGTTGAGGATCTTGCCGCGGATCGGCAGGATCGCCTGCGTCTTGCGATCTCGCGCCTGTTTGGCCGAGCCGCCCGCGCTGTCGCCCTCGACGATGAAGATCTCGGTCTCCGCGCCCTCGACCCCGGTGCCGTCGTTGCTGCAGTCGGTCAGCTTGCCCGGCAGCCGCAGCTTGCGCGCGCTGGTCGCGGTCTTGCGCTTGACCTCGCGCTCGGCCTTGCGCTTGAGCCGTTCGTCCATCCGCTCGAACACGAGGCCCAGCAACGCCTTGCCGCGCTCCATATTGTCGGTGAGGAAATGGTCGACATGATCGCGCACCGCGTTTTCGACCAGGCGCGCTGCCTCAGGCGAGGTCAGCCGGTCCTTGGTCTGGCTCTGGAACTGCGGATCGCGGATGAACACCGAGAGCATCAGCTCGCTGCCGGTCATCACGTCCTCGGCGGTGAGCCCCGCTGCCTTCTTGTTGCCGATCAGCTCGCCAAAGCCGCGCAATCCTTTGAGGATCGCGGCGCGCAGTCCCGCCTCGTGCGTGCCGCCATCGGGGGTGGGAATGGTGTTGCAGTAATAGCTATAGCTGCCATCACTCCACAGCGGCCACGCGACCGCCCATTCGACCCGGCCCTTGCCATCGGGGAAGTCCTGCCGCCCGGCGAAGAAATCGGATGTCGCGCACTCGCGCCCGCCAAGCTGCTCGCGCAGGTGATCGGCAAGCCCGCCGGGGAACTGGAACACCGCTTCCTGCGGCACCTTGTCGTCGGACAGCTCGGCATCACATTTCCAGCGGATCTCGACCCCGGCATAGAGATACGCCTTGGAGCGGGCGAGCGCGAACAGCCGCGCGGGCTTGAACTTCGCGCCTGCGCCGAAGATTTCCTCGTCGGGCACGAAGCTGATCGTGGTGCCGCGGCGGTTGGGGGCAGCGCCGACTTTCTCGAGCGGACCCAGCGGCGCCCCGCGCGAATAATGCTGCGCGTACAATTCCTTGTTGCGCGCCACTTCGACCAGCAATTCGCTCGACAGCGCGTTGACCACCGACACGCCGACGCCGTGCAGGCCGCCGCTGGTGGCATAGGCCTTGTCGGAGAACTTGCCGCCCGAATGCAGCGTGGTGAGGATTACTTCGAGCGCCGACTTGCCGGGGAATTTGGGGTGCGGATCGACCGGAATGCCGCGGCCGTTGTCGCTGATTGCCAGATGATTTCCGGGGCGCAGGGTCACCTCGATCCGGCTGGCATGGCCGGCGACCGCCTCGTCCATGGAGTTGTCGAGCACCTCGGCCGCCAGATGATGCAGCGCACGCTCGTCGGTGCCGCCGATGTACATCCCCGGCCTGCGCCGCACCGGCTCGAGCCCCTCCAGCACCTCGATCGCCGAAGCGTCGTAAGTTTCAACGGGAGCTTGCGATTTGGCGAACAGATCGTCGGACATGCGACCTGCTATAGGGCGCAAAGACGGCGTCCGGCAAGCACGCTGCCGGACTTATCCGCTGCTATTGAGTGGTGATCAGCGGACGCGCGGTCCGCCGAACGGCATCGGCGGCGGCGGGCGACGCGTGCCGCGCGGCAGCTGTGCCTGATAGGCGCGGCCGCAATGTTCCACGCAATAGGGAAAGCCCGGATTGACCTGCTGTCCGCAGAAGTGGAAATCAGGTTCGCCCGGGTGCCCCATCGGCCAGCGGCAGATGCGGTCGCTCAGGTCGAGCAGGCTGGTCTTGCCGGCAATCTCGGCGCTCGGGCGGGCGGGGACCAGACGGCGCGGCGGTGCAGGCGGAATCGGTGCCTGCTGGTCGCCGGGGCCCTGACGCAGGAATCCGCCGGGACCGACCGATACGATGCGCGGCTGCGGCTTTGGCGGCACGGCGGGTTCTGCACCTGCATCCAGGCCGGTTTCCTCGTCATCGTCTGCCGCATCGACGGGTTCAACCGGACGCGGTGCAGGTGTCGGGGCAGGGGCGGGGGCAGGCGCAGCGCGCACCGGCTGCGCAGCCGAATCCGTCTTGAACGGCGGGGCATCGCTTTCCGGTTCCGCCTCTGCCTTTTTCGCAGGTTTGGGCGCGTCGGCCTTCTTGGCAGGCTTGGGCTTGGCTTCGCCAGCCTTGACCGGCGAGGGGCGCGACTTCAGGCCAAGGCGATGCGCCTTGCCGATCACCGCGTTGCGGCTCACCCCGCCCAGTTCTTCAGCGATCTGGCTGGCGGTGAGGCCTTTTTCCCACATGGTTTTGAGCTGATCGATCCGCTCGTCGGTCCATGACATGAACAGCAATTCCTTCTTGACCAATTGGGACTTGCCCGGTCTGGTGTCCGCCGATAGGCGCAACCACCATGAACGATCAAGCACCAAATCCCCCCGTCGCCGTCGCTGCGCCGGGCAATCGACCTGAAATCGGAACCGGCGCTGCCTTTGCAGAGCCCGGCACCGTCCGGATCGGCACGATCAACTGGGGAGGGTTGAAAGCCCTCTATATGAAAGAGGTGCGCCGGTTCTTCAAGGTCCAGTTGCAAACCATCTGGGCACCGGCGATCACCACGATGCTGTATCTGGTGATTTTTACCGTCGCTTTGGGGCGCAGTGGCCGCACCGTTCTCGACGTTCCGTTCGCCGATTTCCTTGCCCCCGGGCTGATCGTGATGGCGATGATGCAGAACAGCTTTGCCAATTCGAGCTTCTCGCTGCTGGTCGGCAAGATCCAGGGGACGATCATCGATTATCTGATGCCGCCGCTGTCCGAGCTTGAGGTTCTCGTTTCGCTGGTCATCGCGGCGGTCACCCGCGCGGTGTTCGTCGGCGGCGCGGTCTGGCTGGCGATGCTGCTGTGGCCCGGGATCGACGTGATGCCGCGCCATCCGCTGGCGATCATCTGGTTTGGCGTGATGGGCGCGATGATGCTGGCGTTCATGGGCGTACTGACATCGATTTGGGCGGAAAAGTTCGATCATGCCGCCGCGATCACCAACTTCGTGGTGGCGCCGCTGGCGCTGCTGTCGGGCACCTTCTATTCGGTCGATGCGATGGCGCCGACCTTCCGCGCGCTCAGCCACGCCAATCCGTTTTTCTATGTGATCTCGGGCTTCCGCTACGGCTTTATTGGCTCGACCGATTCGCCCTTGCTGTTTGGCGCAGGCCTGCTGCTGGCGATCAACGCCGCGCTGGCGCTGGGCTGCTATATGCTGCTGCGCTCGGGGTGGAAGCTGCGCTCCTGATCTGCGTTTCGCACGCGATCAGCCGTACAGTCTCAGCCGCACAGTCAGTGCATGGTGCGCAGACGATAGCGTCCATCGCTGAACGGCCCGAACAATTGCGGCACCGCAGGGTGATCGACAGGTTCGCCGGTGTCGTCGGTCACCAGATTCTGCTGGCTGACATAGGCGATGTAGCTGTTCTCGGCGTTTTCGGCGAACAGGTGATAGAAGGGCTGGTCCTTGGCCGGGCGCAGTTCCTCGGGGATCGATTCATACCAGTCGTCGCTGTTGGCGAAGACAGGATCGATATCGAACACCACGCCGCGGAAATCGAAGATGCGGTGGCGTACAATGTCGCCGATGGCATAGCGCGCCTTGGAGATGCGCGGCATGATTACCCCGCCTGAAGACTGGGTCGTTCCCGATGCATCGTCGTTGCCGGACCGGAAGGGATTGTTGCTCATAGCATCAATCTAGGGTGTTGCGTCGCAGCATACAAGCTTTCCGCCCAACGAGGGCAGGTTTCCACTTGGCAAGGGTGAAAGCCTGCGCTAATGGCCCGCCTTCCCGCAGATCGACCACATCGCTTTCTGCACTGCGGGGACCCGTTCAGGCGCCAGGGCATGACCTTGGCACAGCCCGGCTGGAGAGGTGGCAGAGTGGTCGAATGTACCGCACTCGAAATGCGGCGTGGGCGCGAGCTCACCGTGGGTTCGAATCCCACCCTCTCCGCCAGGTACTAATCCCACAAAATCCCTGACTGGCTCCAGACGTCCAGCTTTCCTGCGGGTTACGCTGGTGATTCGGATCCAAATGTGTCCCACGTCGTCCAGACCGACATTTTTGCAAATGTGGGAACAAATTTTATGATCACCTCCATGAAAACCACTTCGAAGACAGGCTCTGAAACCAAGAGCCAGACCACCCGCCGAGTAGGGTTTGGTGATGGCCTTTATCGCTACGAGAGGCCGGGAGGGAGCAGCAGCTGGGTTTGCCGGGTGCAGCACAAGGGCGACCGGAGAGATTTCGGCCTGGGTAGCTGCAGCAAGGTGAGCCTGGTTGATGCTCGCGAACGGGCGCGCGAGGTGCGAAGCCAGATCGAGATGGGCCTCGACCCGCAGTTCGAGCGGCGAAAGGTCGATGCCGTGCCCACCTTCAAGGACGCTGCGCAGCGGGTCTATGAGGTTCACTCGAAGACCTGGCGCAATGGCAAGCACCACGGCCAATGGATGCGAACTCTGGAAGCCTATGCCTTTCCTTTCATCGGGAAAATGAAGGTTGACCGGATCACGGGGCCCATGATCCGTGACCTTCTGGCCGAGATCTGGCTGACCAAGCCAGAAACGGCACGCAGGGTCCGGCAGCGGGTCGGCGTGGTGCTCGATTGGGCCTATGCATCCGGTTATCGCGATACCGAGGCGCCGATGCGGGCTATCACCAAAGGCTTGCCGCGCCAGCCTCGCCGTGATGGCCACTTTCCTGCCATGCCCTATGAGAAGGTGCCCAAATTCGTCCAGAAGTTGCGTTCACGAGAATCGTTCAGCCGTCTGGCGCTGGAGTTTGCCATCTTCACGGCTGCCCGGTCGGGCGAAGTGCGCGGCATGACCTGGGATGAGGTCGAACTCGAAGACGGCCTCTGGACCCTCCCCAAGGAACGGATGAAGGCATTTCGTGAGCATGTTGTCCCTCTGGCCTCCCGGCCAATGCGTATTCTGCGCCGCTGCAAGCAACTGCGCCTTCGGGAGTCGCCGTATGTATTTCCGGGCTTCAAAAATATGCAGCCACTGTCCGACATGACCCTGTCCAAGCTGATGAAGGAGATGGGCCAGCCGTACACACCGCACGGGTTTCGCTCGTCGTTTCGCGATTGGGTGAGCGAGGAAACGGATCATCCCAGTGATGTTGCCGAAGCGGCGTTGGCGCACGTGGTGGCAAATAAGACTGAGGCAGCTTACCGGCGCGGCAACCTGCTGGAGAAGAGGCGCGTCATGATGGCGGGATGGGCCGCCTACTGCGATAAGGAAAGCTGAAGGAACTTGCATCACGCTGATCTGCAGGTTCGTAATCGCGGTCAAGCTGCTTGCTCGGCTTGACCGCGAAGCTTCTTTGGACGCATCGGTCGATGATATCACTTGTTATCCTCGCGCCAGCAAAACGGTAGGCGAACCTGCCGCACTAATTGGGCTGCATTTTTCGCCTCTGGGATGCGCGATAAATCCACCCGGTTATTGGAAAAAGTGATGTTCCCAGAAAGATGATTTTAGTGCCGTGATGCGCGCTTAGCAGTTTTTCGAGCGGCAGTGGGTGCTGCTAGTGAAAAGGCTCAACCCACCAAGATTGAATTGATGCATCCGGATCCGGTTCTAATTCTGCTTGCGACCGCAACCGAATGAGTCAGTATCGACACACGCTGATGTAATATCAGCGTGTGACCGGGTTCTGACACGCATGTCCAGGCGTACCGCTAAAGGTGTCAGTACGTGCATCCGACGTGCGTTTCCTATTGCTCGGTCACGTTTTAGATCAGCCAGTCTCAATTATAATCGGATTATAAAATGGAGATGACGTTCAACCGGGCATAGCCTTTCTCTGCGACTATCCTGGTCGCATATTACGGAAAGGAACTGAGCATGAACTCGTTTGAACCTCAGCATGACGACGTCATCGATCTGGGCGCTGTCCAGGACGAAACCCGCGGTGCCTCGATCCTCGGCAACGACGATGTCCAGACGGGGCAGCGTATCTTCGTTGGCGGTATCGAGTCCGACGACTGAACAGCCAGTGGCGTGCAGCCTGATGGTTGCACGCCATTGCTGATCGCAAGCCTGTCATGATGGGATATCGGCTCTCTCCGCACCTGCACTTCTGCACATTGGGATCATGCTCGGTGTTTCTCGACCTCGATTCTGATCGCTACTTTCTGTTGCACAAGGATGCCGACGCTCGGTTCCAGCGCTTCGTGTCCGGTTGCGCAGATGTCTCGGACCTTGCCTGGCTGCAGTCGCGAAGCATCATACAAGCCGGCCCGGCAGACTCGGCAGAGCGAAAGCTCCAGGTTGAAACGCCTCTCTTCAGTGTCATCGAGAATGATATCCAGCCCGCGCCTCTCAGGCTCACAGCGAAGGCCATCTTATATCAGGCCTGTGCGGAACTGATGCTCAAGCGACGCCCTCTCGCACAGGTTTTCAGCCGAATTGCATCAACCAGCTTGCCCGCCAGGCCGGAAGAACTTCTGGTTGCCGCTCGCGCGGCAGCAGCTTTCCAGCGGGCAGGCCGCTTTACCTCTGGTATCGACAAGTGTCTGGTTCGGGGGATCGCAATGAAATGCATGCTCGCCCGTCAGGGTTGCCATGTTGACCTCATAATCGGGGTAGCATTGCCATTCTCAGCCCATTGCTGGGTCCAGTTCGGTTCCACAGTCCTGACAGACCCGCTTGACCTCGTCACCACCTACAAACCCATTCTGGTCGTGTAATGGCCGGACATTTTCGTATTGAATTGTCATCGGGCAGCGAAGCTGGAGCCGGAGCTGCTCCAACCAAGGGTTGCCCCGCATTTGTTGATCCTGCAGTGCGCGTCTGGAGCGATACTCCCGTGATCCGGATCGGTGATCACGGCTGCATCATCGGTCACCTGTTTGAAGGCGTCCAGCTAAGCCGCCGCATAACGGAACTTGATGACGTAACTGTACAGGCAATTCTGGCGAGCGAAGGCCGATCGCTACTCACAGATTTTTGGGGGGCTTATGTTGCCGTTATTGTTGGAGATGGCGGCACAGTGTCCGTGCTGCGCGATCCGTCCGGGCAACTGCCATGCTATTATCGCTCCAAATCCGGCAGTCTGATCCTTGGCAGCGATGTCGAGGACCTTGCAACTCGCGGGCCGGGAGCTGTCAACTTCGAACAGGTCGGACGGCTTCTGATCAGCCTCGATGCAATCGGGCGCGACACCTGCCTTACTGGCATTTCGGAACTTCTGGCTGGAGAATGCATCACGAGGTCGACTGCAGGAACTTCCCTGAGCGTGTGGTGGACACCATGGCGTTGGACAGATCCAGGCCAACAGATACATTTTGATGCTGCTGCCGCAAAGCTTCGCCGCGTCACAACCAATTGTGTTCGTTCCTGGGGAGGGTGCTTCGAGTCGATCCTGCTCGGCGTCTCCGGCGGGCTCGATTCTTCGATCGTCGCTTGCACAGTGCAGCCCCACACCATGCTGCACTGCCTCAATCTGGTCAGCAATGATCCGCACGGGGATGAACGAAGCTACGCTGCCAGGCTGGCAACAGTGCTGGATCGTCCGTTGCATGAACGACATTACGCCTTGTCATCAGTGGATGTCGAAGAGCCGGTCGCTCGGCACCATCCATGGCCGGTTGCGCCCTATTTCATGCAGTCCATCGCAGCCATACATTCGCAATTTCGTGCCAACCATCACATCGAGGCACATTTCTCAGGCAATGGCGGTGATAATGTGTTCTGCAGCTTGCGCACAGCTGCACCGTTCGTGGACCGGTTCCTGTCTCAAGGATCCCGCTCCGGCGTCATGACTACCTTGCGGGATCTCAGTGTCCTGACGGGTGCCGACGGTATGACAATTCTGCGCCATGCGTGGGACATTTACAGGCGGGCCGGCCATGCACCGCGTATCGCCAGCGACACATCTGGCCTGTCAAAATCAATGAGCGAAACACTTGTGCCTGATCGGTCGCTCCATCCCTGGCTCGACGTTCCGAAAAATGCGCTTCCGGGCAAAATTGGGCATGTAAAGCAGCTCATCCGCGCACAACGCAGCATTGAGCTTTATCCGCGCAAGACTCACCCGATCCACATTGCTCCATTGCTGTCTCAGCCGATTATCGAGCTGTGCCTCGCAATCCCAACATGGCTATGGGTTAATGAGGGCAAAAACAGGGCAGTTGCCCGAGCAGCCTTTGAAGGTATCGTTCCACAAGAACTGCTGCAGCGAACTTCAAAGGGTGGACCGTCCGGGTTCATGCGGAAGATATACCAATCGCAAGGCCGTAAAGCAGAGGACATGCTGCGTGGCGGCATGCTTGCAAAAGCCGGGATGCTGGACCTTTCTATCTTTGATGGAGCCGGACAACCAACCCCAGATGGATCAAACAGGGCGAGACGAATACTCACATTATGCGCTGCCGAGACGTGGGCACGATGGTGGAGCAATGCTATTTGATGACCGACGCATCCGCCGCGTTGCTTAGAGGCTGGAGTCGGCACCTTTCCGGCAGATCCTCCGCCATTCGCGCCCATCGGTCAAAATCATCCGGGAATTCAAAATCGCGGTCACGCTCGCCGCGTAGCCAGAAATCGAACCAGGCAAGGTTTTCGCGCATAGCCTGAAGGCGGTTGGAGGGAATGTGAAACAGATGCGTTTCATCCGTTGCAGCAGTCTCGCCGGGATAAAGGCCGATCTGGGCCGGAACGCGCGCAGATCGCAGCGCCAAATGGAAATCTATTGCCCCTGCGAACGGGGCCGCCATTTGGTGGAGCACCGGCGCGCACACACGATCTGCGCGTAGCGATGGCGAAAGGCGCCGGTAGTTTGGCAGATTTTCACCTACAGGCGGCCCCCCGAAGATGGCGGTATAGGAGCGGATCGCTTCATGATAGGCTGCAGGCTCGAGGAAACTGCCATCGCCACTGGACGCGGCTTTGAACAGACCAGATTGCGTCACTGCAACATTCGCAATCTGAGAACCGCGGCTATATCCTGCGATGCCAACGCGTGTGACATCCAACGCGCCTTCTTTTGCCATCTGGCCAACAACATCTTCCAGGGTATCAATAACGTTCAGCCAGACATGGCGCTGAAGTTCTTCAGGTGTCAGTTCGCCACGCCCAGCCCGCCACTGGGCATAGGCCGCCATCAAGGCCGGATCCTGCCTCGGGGACGGTTCATTTACGAGAACGACCATGTATCCACGCTCTGCCCAAAGCTGAACGGGATAATCCCATTGGAAGTCCTGTTCGGCAAAACGCTCGTCGGCATCGCTTCCGTGCGTAACGACAATGGCAGGATATTTCTGACCCCTTTCAAACCCGCGGGGCCAGACGATGAACCCTGTTGTATTGAGCCCATGTCGATTGGTCCATGTATGTGCCGTTGTGCGCAAGGGTGTTACAGCTTGGTGTCGCGCGGAAAGTTCGATGATGTTGTCGACCGTGCCGGTGCCGGGCTTAACCCTGACCAGCCTAGGTGATTGTGTCATCGACTCTTCGACACAGACGCCCCAGTCCACGTCCGCACGAAAATCGCACCGGGTCAGACTTCCATTGGTCAAGATCGGTCGCACGCCGCGTAAGGTCACAAGCGCCAATCCGTAGCGCGGATGCTTGGTCGTCCGCATTCCAAGAACTGTTCTCTGACCATCGGTAGAGCGCCAGCTTGCCGCGGCCCGTGGATCCCCCACATAGAAAGGATACTTGCCGTAACTGTGTTGCGGAGCGCTGGCCTGGGTCTCGACCAATTCGAACGCCGTTCCCAATCCGCTGCTGGCGAGGAGGCCCCCGCGAGGCCCTCGGACAAAATCAACCGAAGGTAGACCTTGCTGTTTTCCAACTGACATGCTGGCCGTTGATCCGAACTTCAGTTCAAAGGCTTCAGATTCATCGCTTTGTGTGCCGGATGTGGTTTCGACGTAATAGCGTAAGCCATCTTTGGTCCATTTCACGGTGCCGGCGAAATAGAAGGCAAGACGGTCTTTCGTAGGACGTGTTGCAACAAGTATGTCTTCACCCGTTGGCGACCGCAGGCGCAGTTCGACCATCGCACTGACCGGTGCACGGCGCCTGTGCTTTTGAGCTATGACATCGTCGTCCCGCTTCAGCTGAGGGCGGTCGATTGTCGGCTTAAGTGCAGTATACCACAACCATTTGCGATCCGGGGACCAGTCATATCCTAACACGCCGACCCTGTGCGGCGCGTTATTCGTAACCGCAAACAAACCACCTTCTGTCTGTCCGACCTGAACATTGTCCTCATTCGCGACGACGAGTCCGACATTCAATCTCGCGTCAATCCGATAAAGCTGCTGCCCTTGACCAAGGTCAAGCAGCACATTCCACTCTCTGGCGCCCGCGATCGCCTTGAGATGGTCAGCGGAAGCGGCACGCACGATCTCTTTTCGCACCCGGGTAGCCAAATCCAGATGGTACACGATGTAAAGCGTTCGGTTCTCCCGGAGATCGGCCACCTTTTCGATATAGGCCAGATCCTTTCCATCGGATGACAGCGCAAGCGAGATGACTTTTGGAACCGTAACAATATCTTCCGCCGACCAATAGCGATTGGGTTCCATACCCCCCGCTGCACTCGGCAGGGCGATCAACGACATGCCAGCAAACAGTGACCAGACTGTTGTCCCTGTACGGATCATGCGCGGCTTACCAGTCATGACGTATCGTCAGGCCGAGGAAGCGTCCGACCGCCGAGTAATTGGTTGAATCAAATGCTGCGTCGAACGCGGCCGCCGTGAAGATGCGATCGGGCTTCTCGTTGAGAATGTTGAGGGCGTTGACCGCGATCTCGGTCCCTGTCCCCAGCGTCAGACGCGCCGTCAGATCCAGGGTGGTGAATGAAGACAGCTTGGTCTGAACCGGTCTGCGATTATCGGTCACGCTGCCGCTATGGTTGACGAAGGTGGAAAGCGAAAGCCGCTTTGTGCTGTACGTCGCCCCGGCCCGCGCGCGAATATGCGGCGGAAAGAATATGTTTCCGGCCAGTTCGGTCACGGGCAGGCCGGGAAGAAGACGCTGGCTGCTTTCCATCCATGTACCGCCGCCGCTCAGCGAGAGCCGCTGACCCGGGCCAGTCTCAAGGTCGTATCGTGCCGACACATCGACGCCGCTGTAGGTCTGTTGGGCAATATTGCGGGTGCGTGCATCGAGAAGCGCAATCACCCGCTGCGGGTCATAGGGAGCGCCAGTCCCATTCTGTAGCCCGCCATTTGCGCCGCTGAACAGTGCATCGAGCAAGGCTGCTGACGGATTGAATGTGATGAGATCTGCGAAGATCGGGTTATTGAGCGCGCCAGCGCCTGAGGGCAGCGGAGGTGTTACCCGGTCCGTATAGTCGATATGAAAATAGGCAGCGGACAGCTCCAGACCGCCTGCCGGTTTCACCGTCGCGCTGAAGGTCCAGTTCTCCGAGCGCTCAGGCCCCAGCATCTCGCTGGCCCCCTGGGCAACCGCGAGCGTCGAGCTCGCCGGAAAACCCTGTCCGAAGCCGCCAACCGGCACCAGAACTGCTGAATAGCCCGTATATTGCTGAAAGAGCGTCGGCAGCTTGAACGATTTGCCCCATGAGATGCCAAAGGTCAGCCCGGCTACCGGCTCGTAGATCATGCCGACCTTGGGAGTGACGATATCGCCCGAATCCGAGTTGTCCTCATAGCGCAGCGCGCCGGTGAGCGATGCCCGGTGCGCAAGCGCGACGCCCTGTTCCGGGCTGGTGAGCGGCACATACAGCTCCCCATAGGCAAAATAGTTTTTACGAAGCTGGTCGAACGCCCTGCCGCCAAGCCTCGCCTCGAAAAAGCTGGAACGGTAACCAGCGCCCGCTGCAATCCGGGCGGGCCCTCCAGGCAGCTCGAACAGCGCGCCCTGAAGCCCCGCCTCAACCGAGAAATTCCGGTTGAAGAAATATCGTGGGGCGGTGCTCGTCTGAATGCCTCCGGAAAAAATCCGGGTAAGACCATCGGTTGTGTCGGTGCCATAAAAGCCGAGGATCTCGAAGGTCCAGTCGTCCGACAGATCAACGACGATTTTCGGAGCAATTCCGAATGTCTCGAAATCGGTGCGAACCTGGTTACCAGAGGTGGTGATCGGCACTGTGGCCGAGAAGCCCGAGGCCGCGATCTGTCTGCCCGTCTTGAAAATGGCGTCGGCGCTCAGTTCGACGCGATCACCAAAAGCCTGGTGGGCGCTGATAAGAACGGCGTGCCGACGCAGGTCGGGAAATAGGGTGGCATCCGGATTATTCGAGACTGCATAGCTGCGCGACCCGGCCTGGATCGAAGAATTGCTGCTGACATCATAAGCAGCCAGCACCCCGCCGGTCGACCAGCTCTTGCCGGCCAGAACGCTGAATTGCTGCTGGAAATTGCCGCCATCGGTCGATCCGCCAACGCGCGCGCTGGTTGATACGCCATCATAGCTTCGCCGCAGGATGATGTTGACGACGCCCGCCACCGCATCTGCGCCGTAAATCGCCGAGGCCCCGTCGGCGATCACCTCGACACGCTCGACCGCAGCCACGGGAATTGCGCTCACATCGATGACCGAATTGACCCCGCTGAAGGCAAAACGGTTGCCATTGATCAGTGTCAACGTCGCATTGGGCCCAATGCCGCGAAGATTGAATGTCGATGCACCATTGACGTTGACGTTCTCGTTGGCAGCGCCTTGAGTGTTGCCGATGCCCGGGTTTTGACCCCCACCGAAGTTCTGGGGAAGGCTGCGTGCCACTTCGCCAAGATCATTCTGACCGGCATTGCGGATGTCCTCGCTTGTCACCGTCGTCACCGGAACGGCCGAAGGCGCACCCTTGATGCGTGATCCCGTCACGATGATGGGATCGGATTGCGAGCCGGCTTCATCGGCGCGCCTGCCTTCAGCGCGTCCGATCGTCACCGACCCCCGTTCAAACCGCGCAACGAGGCGGGTGCCACGCAACAGGGCCTCAATGGCTTCCCGTGTTGTCAGATCACCCTTCAGGGCAGGCGCCTGAAGACCTTCAAGATCATCCGCCGAAGCGTAGAGTTCGATTCCGGCTCGCGTGGCCACATTGCGCAGCGCGTCGCCAAGATCCTGCGCTGGCTGGTCGTAGACCATCTTTTCCTGCTGCTGGGCATGTGCAGCACCTGGCATAAGCCCCAGCGCCACGCTGGCCATCAGCGCGCGCATCACCTGTGATTTTCCTGACATCATCCTGATCCCCCTTCGGTTTGGGGCCGCTTGTCGAGGAGACACACGGCCTTTGAAGGGGGAATGACGCTGGTTGTTTGGGCACCTTAGTCAGGCAATGGAAAAATTATCGCCGTTGCAGATATATTCCGTTGGCCCTGCGCTCGATGGCAAGATCGAACAGCTGTGCAAGGCGCCTGACGAAGGTATCCGTCTGGCTTATCCTGAAACGGCCGGACGCTTCGAGGCGGGCGATGGCAGGGTCCTCGATTTTGATCGGAACCGCCGCATATCGATTGGCTGCGGCCACCAGCTGGTCGAGCCTGACCGTGCGATATTCTGCCCAGCCAGACGGCCATTCACTGTCGCCATAGATTGGCGACCGTGCCCGAAGCCTCAGCCCGGCATCATCGGCGCGATATGCCAGGGGCGTTGCTGCAGGAAGCTGGCGGATTACGGATTTGGAGGTGTTCCGACCAGTCGGTGCAATTACCGCCGCGCCATTGGACAGAGTGACGCCGATCATGCCGTCGTAGTCATAACCGATATCGAGTAAGGCTTGCGTGGTGGTGACCTCGCCAGCCCCTGCCAGAATGCGGAATGGCCGCGCGTCAGTGGCGATCTGCAGGCGTGCCCGGCCTCTGCCAAGCTTCACGACCCTTGCATTATCGCTCAACGCCACGTCGAGGCGGCTGTCGGTATCGAGCGTGACAACGGATCCGTCATCAAGCCGAAAGCTCCTGATTTCGCCGTGCCTTGTCATCAGAGGCTCGGCAGCCCAGGCGGCTATCGGATTTTGGCCATTGGCACCGGAAAGGGAAGCACCTCCGGCACTGATCGCCAGAAATAGCATGGCCGCTGCGGCTGCCAGCGCACCGGCGGTCAGCCATCGCTGCATGACAGGTCGTTGAGCGGCAGGCCGAGACTTGCGCGCCCGGCCATGTCGCATAGAGCCCTTCAGGATAGCGGACTGCGCCATGATAGCTTCGGCCCGCTCATAGGCTGCCTTGTGCGCAGAGTCGGCATTATGCCAAGTCTCGAACTCGTGACGCAGCTGGTGGGCGTCCGGACCCCGCATCTTGATCAGCCAGGCGCGCGCAGCGTCATCGATTGCATCATCGCGGTGATCGTGCGTCATCGTGTATAGTCCACGGCCTGCGCGATATGCGCGAGCGCCTTCATCATGTGATATTCCACCGTTGCAACGCTGATTCCCAGATGCTCGTGTATCTCCCGATAGGTCAGTTCGTCGACCCGGTGCATCAGAAAAACCTCGCGCGTTCTGGGTGACATCGAATCCACGGCTGCTTCGTACAAACTCATCAGATCAGCCGCTTCCATGCTCCATTCCTGCTGTGGGGGCGCGGCAAAATCCCGTTCTTCGCAGAACGACACCTCAGGCGCCCCATGCCGATGAACCTTGCGCGATCGGTCGATCAGCAGGTTCTGGGCGATGCGACGGAGAAAGCCGCCGGGGTTGACCAAGCTGTGCCTCTGGGCGCTGCCTGCTGCCCTTGCGAACACCTCCTGCACCAGATCGGGCGCTTCCTGCGGGCTCGCCTTGCGACGCAGAAACTGGAGCAGCGCTGCGGCATGTTCCCGAAACGCTGCGTCTAGATCACTTGTCTCGCGCGATGCTGGTTCGCTTTGAACCGGACGGTCGTCCGGATGGGCGTGGCATGCCGATGACACCGAGAACGGGTGACGTTCAGAAGAAAGGCTTTTCCATTTTGGCGAAGACACGCAGCAGTACCCGCACGGCACAGATCAACAGGCCGGGCAAAGCCAGTCTGTCCATCATCCAGTGCTGCGCCGACGTTCGGTGACTTGTAGAAGGTCACGTGGTCCGTACCGGCCGCCCGTCCCTGAATGGACAGGCGCTCATAATGCCTGGCGGAATATCCCGCACCGGGCTGCCAGATCTGCCCCGTGCATGCCAATGATGTCAGGATGACATTGCAATGACAAGGAAAAGTCCTCCGCACAGTTGTACTCACGTTTTGGCGGGCGTGCGCGGTGTTCAGGCAGTGATATGCCGGATATAGGCAGCAGCGTCTTGCGCGCGCCGTTCATGGTAACGCAGCAACAGCGCTCGGACTTCGGGGTGGGCTGGGTCGTTGGCATAGGCCGCTTCAAGATCGCTGAGTTCGTCAGTCGTGTCGCCGAGTATCTCGGCGTCGGCGAGACGGGCGATATGGAGCCGGGCACCGAGGCCAGCAATGCAGCTTGCAAGCTCCCCATTGCCCGAGCGCCGGGCGATCGAAAGGAACAGCGTACCAAATCCGTCCGATCCTTCGTCCAACCGGCCCACTGGCGTGATTGAACCGCGCACTTGCGTCGCCAGCGCTGCCAGCATCAGCACAAGATGCAGCTCCAGCATGCTGCGCAAATCGCCTTCGGTCATCCGCGGAGCATGAAATCCCACGCCATGCGTAAAGTCGACCATC
The DNA here is from genome assembly GCF_030373265.1 of Blastomonas sp. Lineage (GTDB taxonomy): Bacteria > Pseudomonadota > Alphaproteobacteria > Sphingomonadales > Sphingomonadaceae > Blastomonas. The sequence continues at coordinate 35,590 of NZ_JAUCZC010000018.1, read as the reverse complement.
CGTTCGCCCGTCAGCCGGTACAGGCTGTCGCGCACAGGTGTGATGCTGACATGCAGCAGGTCTGCAATCCTTGCAGCCTCCAGCCGCGTTCCCTGCGGCCAGTGGCCATGCATCAATCGGCGCTTGATCGCTTCATAGGTCGGTTCGATGACATGCGCCGGGCTCACTAGCTTATCCGCTCCTGCTCGGCGAACGCAGCCAGCATCGTTTCCTGATCGGGACGCAGGGCGTCGACGGCACCGAGATGCTCCGGCACGACATCGTCGAGAAGAACGGATGGGCATTGGCCCTCGTAATTGCCCAGGTTGGGACGGTGCTGGACATAGCCTGCCAGTGCCGCAAGGTCTGGAGGAAAAGTCCGGGCTACCGATGGGGGATAGGCAAGCCAGAGATTCTCATAGGGCTTCAGCCAGCCCAGGCTGTACCCGATGACGATCCCGCGCCTGACCTCGCTGGTGACATTTGCGCCTGCTCCGTGCGCGGTCGAGCCCAGGAAACAGATTGCGGCTCCGGGGTCGCACTCTGCGATAGCCGGTTCGCTCAGATCCTGCCGGGCCATGCCGTCTGCACCGTGGCTATCGGGATAGATGTGCGTGGCACCATTGGCTGCAGTGAAAGGGGTAAGTGGCCAGATTACGTTGACGAGATATTCGTGCGCTCCCTTTGCGCCGTTCCACATATCATGGTCTCGGTGAGGGAACTGACGCCGTTCTCCGGGGTGGATCTCGATGGCTTGGGCGACATTGACCTGGATGCGATCGCAGGCATCGCCAAGGATGGAATTTACTGCCGCCAATATGGTGTTTTCCAGCACCAGTGCATGCGAATGCATCGATAGCTTGAGCAGGCCGCCAAAGCGTTTGGTTCGGTAGCCATAAAAGCTGCCCTGGCCAAAGGGCGTCGCCGCAAACACCGGGTCGAGATCGCTGGCAAGTGCCTCGATGGTGGCGCGCGGCACGACATCAGGCACGATGCAAAAGCCTCTATCGAGCAGCGCACTGGCTAGCTTTTCGGACGACATCGCGTTCATGCGACCGACTCCCGGCTTTCGACAAGCTGCAGCGATAACGGGGTATAGATGCCAGTGCGCTCGAGCCTGGCCCGTGTCTGGTCATCGATCTGGATGCGCAGGGCCCCGATTTTCGACCCTGTATTGCCGTGCGGCTCCCCGAGCGGCTCGCACTGCCAGCCGAAGCGGAGGATCTGTGCGAGCCAGCCGAGCTCGGCAACACCGGTATAACAGTCGATGCGCTCATGGATCGCGTGATCAACCAGCGCGGTCACGAGCTGATTGCGGGCCGACAGACGCGACGCAGCATCCTGGTTCCGGTCGAGGCAGAAGCGCGAGATTTCGAGAATGCGAGGACCTCGCGGGACGTCGCCCTCGCACAAATGGGGATACAGATCGCCCAGGATATGCGGCCCTGCGGTGGGAAGGAGGCGGGCCGAGGCGCGATGCTGCCTGTCTGCGCCAAGCAGGATCAGGTAGCGGGCGTCGGGGGTATCGAACTGGTCGATCTCGAACTGACCCTCGAGGACCGGCAAGTCCCATTTCAGAAGGTCTACAAAGACCTGCTTGCGGGCCGCGAACATGGCGCGCATGGCCAAGTTGCTTTCCGCAATTTCCAGACGGGCTATGGCGTTGATCATGGTTGTTTTCCCAGAACTGTTGTTCTGCAAACCAGACCACGATCGGTATTTGGGCGGTATACCAAGATCAGGGGATGGGTTAAGCCGCCCCCATATCGTCACCGTTATAGATGCTCTGGGGATGAGTGATCACGCGCGCCCGAAAGGCCTTGCTCTGGTGGGTGCTATCTTGGGCGCTTCCGTCGTGCGACGCCCATCAAACCAAATTTTCGCGTACGCGCGACCGGCATTGCGCTGAAATGGGCGCCCTATCGTGTTAAAATGATCGGAGGTTCATTAACACGTTGAAAGTGTCATGTTAGCGCCGACCTACTACATCGACATCGAGCTTGTCCGGATGTTCCTGGAGGTGTCCGAAGGAGGGTAAGCAGGTCAAGGCTGCGACCGTGTCCGGTGACGACCCAGTTTCAATCTTCTGGGTCGCTCCGTAAGCAGCGATTGCCTTCGCCGGGTTCCCCGCCCCGCGACCCTTCGCCTCAAGCTTTTGCACAGAATTGAGCGCCTGATAGGATGAACAAACCTTGCAGAGCGTCTCATGTCTCAAATCCTTCAGTTTGGATTCCACCAGTCGAAGATATCCGAGAACCCGATGAGCCCGTCGAACAGCGCGCACAGGATCAGCATCTGCCGGCCATGGACATCGTACCGCTCGCGCGCATTCTTGAGGTGCTGGACTACCGTTTCCTCGCTGATCCCCAGGATCGCGGCGATTTCGCCGGCTGTCTTGCCCCGCGCCGACCACAATACGCATTCGCGCTGTCGTTCGCTCAGCACCGGCCTGGGCTCTACCTGCTTGGCACCGCTGATGCGGCGGGCGGTGGCAAGCGCCGTTGCGCCGACGATCTCGGCAGTATGGAGGAAATGCTGCGGCAGATCGCGATCCTGGCTGATGACGAACGTACAGCTGCCGCTGGCCTCGCCGACCAGATGTCTTGGCACAGTATAGCCGTCGGCCAGACCGTTTTCACGGCCAACGGATAGCATTTGCCGGTCTGCGGCCGTCAGCGGAACATAATGCTCGATCTGCTGCCAGCTGAAGCCCGTCAGCGCGCGCTCCCCGGCCCGGCGAACAGGGTCCGCCTTGCTAAGATCAAACCCCTTGTAGACCGTCGCCCAGCTTTCCGGATAATTGTGCACAAGCAAATTGCCGGGTTCCGAAAGCCCCCTGCGGTCATAGGCTAGCGCGAAATGATCGAAATTCATTCGCGCCGCCGCTTTTTCAAGCGCACCAAAAAGATGCAACTCATCCGTCGCGCTGGATATCTCGAGCGACAGGTCTTGTGTCAGATGCCATTGGTTCACGTTCTAAAGCCCGGCAGCAGGCGCGTTTCCGACCCGTCGACCCTGCTGGCCACTCCTTCAGATCGCCGATTTCCGGTTCCTTTCCGGAATCGCCGAACGGCTGGATGCACTTATGTCCTTTGCAGGCCATCGGTATGCGGGCTCTGGCTGCGGCTCGATTTCGAACGATGGCGACCACGTGTGTAACCTAGCACCCTGATTCTGCATGATAAAGTCCTCGTGCCGAAGAATCGGCTCCGGATCCGGTTCTATTCTGCTGCGCCAGTCCGGATAGCGGCAACGAACGGGATCGACGTGTCTGACCCACTTCGGTCGCCGCAAGGCGCTGACCTTGCAGGCTGCTGGTTTGCGCTGCGAATTGCCGCGAGCCGCTCGCTGATCCTGCCAGGTGCCGCTGGTGCCAGGCAGGACAGCTGCCTTTCGGCAGGGAGGAAGAGAAGGGCCGGGGTCCCGTGACGGAGTGAAGGCAGGCGAGAGGTTCGCTGGCCATCCGTCGCGGAGACCTGCCATGCGTAAAACCTATCGATCCACCTCCGGTGCGACACCGCGCCCGGATGTCTACCGCAAGGTGACCGACCAGATCCTGGCTGAGCTTGAGGCGGGCCGGGTGCCCTGGGTCCAGCCATGGGATAACAGCCATGCCGGGATCGGCCTGCCTTTCAATGCCGCAAGCCAGCGGCGCTACAGCGGCGTCAACATTCTTACATTATGGCACGCAGTTACCTCACGCGGCTTCACCGGCCATGGATTCCTGACCTTTCGGCAAGCAACAGCCCTTGGCGGGACGGTGCGGCGCGGCGAGCGCGGCACTCCGATCGTCTATACCCGCCGCATTGCTCCGGACGATCGGCGAGAGCGATCCGATGATCGCGAGGCATCGTCAGATAAGGGCTTTTCCTTTCTGAAGTTCTTCACCGTGTTTTCCGTCGATCAGTGCGAGGGCCTGCCCGACGCCATCCAGGCGAGTCCAGAGCCCGTTCCCGATGGGTTCATCCTGCCAACTGCGCAGGCGCTGATCGATGCGACCGGTGCAGATTTCCGGATCAGCGGTCCTGAGGCCTATTACAGTCCGACCCATGACTTTGTTGCAGTGCCACGGCCGGAGGCCTTTCACGAACCCATTAACTGGTATCGCACAGCCTTTCATGAACTGGCTCATTGGGCCGGCCACAGCTCGCGGCTGAACCGCGACCAGAGCGGTGCTTTCGGTTCAGTGACTTACGGGCGCGAAGAGCTCGTCGCAGAAATGGCGGGAGCTTTCGTCTGCGCCGCGCTTGGCATTGCCCCCACGGTGCGGCACGCCGATTACATCGGATCATGGCTTGCGATCCTTCGCGAGGACCATCGCGCCATCCTGCGCGCAGCCAGCGCCGCATCCAAAGCGGCGGATTATCTGCTCGCCTTTCAGCGTGACCTGCCGCTCACCTCAGCCACGGCTGATGCGCCTGTCTGTCCGCTGGACAGCTCGTCTGTTGCGATAAGGAGGGCAGCGGCATGAAACTGCTGACAAAGAAGCTCGCAGCACGGCTGCAGCGCAACGCCCGGCAAAGGGCTGCTGCCTTGGCACAATGCATACCCGAACCCGATCCGCTACCTGTGGTGCGGTTCTTCAATCCTTTAGGATCAGTCAGCTGGCTCGCCACCGAACTGGATGAGGATGGCATATTGTTCGGGCTTGCCGACCTCGGGTTCGGCTGCCCCGAACTCGGCAGGTTCGCCTTGTTCGAGCTGGAGGCGATCCGGCTGCCACTGGAACTGGGTATCGAGCGCGATATTGTCTTCGAACCCGTCCTTCCCCTCTCGGTTTACACGTATGCCGCTCGCCAATGCGGAGCCATCGTGACAGCGCGAGGCAAGCTGGCCATGGCTGCCAGTGCGCTGCGCGCTCGGCAGCAAGACCGCTGACGGGATGGGAATGCGTTGCGGTTGCCCTGGCAAGCGCGCCTGTACCAGCAGGCGCCGCCAGCGTTGCACAAGCCGGTGGTCGCTGGCGCAGGCTTCAGCCAAGAGAGGAAGAGGGTGGACAGGGTCATGTGACGGGTTTGAAAGCCGGGAGGGAGTCTCTCGGCGGCCCGTCATGGAGAATGGCCATGGCCAGATCAAAAGCCACAATCACCCTCAGCCCTTCGCGCGATATCCCATTCGACCGGCTTGTGTTGTCCCAGTCCAATGTCCGCCAGATAAAATGCGGACTGTCGATTGCCGAACTTGCCGAAGACATCGCGCGGCGCGGCCTGTTGCAGAGCCTCAATGTGCGGCCAGTGCCTGACGCGGACGGCGCCGAGACCGGCATGTTCGAAATCCCGGCGGGCGGGCGGCGCTATCGCGCGCTCGAGCTGCTGGTGAAGCATAAGCGGCTCGCCAAGACCGCTCCTGTTCCCTGCATTGTCCAGCAGGCGTCCGCCGATATCCTCGCTGAAGAAGACAGCCTTGCAGAAAACGCCATGCGCGAGCCGCTGCACCCGCTCGACCAATTTCGTGCAATGCTCAGCCTTGTCGACAGCGGGCAGCAGGTCGAGGCGATCGCAGCCCATTTCATGACCACGCCTGCAGTCGTTCGGCAGCGTCTGAAGCTCGCTGCGGTTTCGCCTAAACTGCACGAGATCTATGCCGAGGACGGCATGACCCTCGACCAACTGATGGCGTTCACCGTCAGCGACGATCACGAGCGGCAGGAGCAGGTCTGGGAACTGCTCGCGCACGGCTACAACCGCTCGGCTGGCTATATCCGTCACAAGCTGACCGAAAACACGGTGCGCGTCGCCGACAAGCGCGTGCGCTATGTCACGGAAGCGGCCTATGTTGCTGCGGGCGGCAGCGTCGTGCGTGACCTGTTCGAGCCCGATGATGGCGGCTGGCTGACCGATGTCGCGCTGCTTGATCGGCTGGTCGATGAAAAGTTGGCCAAGGATGCGGAACGCATTTCAGCGGAGGGCTGGAAATGGGTTGCCACCGCCATCGACCTGCCTTGGAATGCCACATCCGGGATGCGAAGGATTTCCGGAATGGAAACCCCGATAACGCCTGAGGAAGCTGCACGGCTTGCAGCGCTTGAAGCGCAGGCGGACGAGTTGTCGGCGGTATGGTCGGATGCTGCCGAGATTCCGCAGGAGGTCGATGCCAGCATTGATGCCGTTGAAGCCGAGATCGGCGCGCTGGTCGATCGGCCGACGATCTTCGATCCTGACGATATGGCATGGGCTGGCGCATTTGTGTCCATCGATGCCGATGGGTCCCTGCGGGTCGAACGCGGGCTGGTGCGGCCCGAAGATGAAGCTGCGGACCCATCTGCCGATGATGCGGAAGTGCTGGGGTCTTCCGGGTCTGGCAGCGCTGCGGTACGGAGTACAGACCTCGGGCGTGGTGGGACCGAACGGACTTCGCTTCCCGGAGGTGATGACCCCAACGGCGATGTCGAAGAAGAAGGCGGCCTCAAGCCGCTTCCCGACAGGCTGGTCTCCGACCTGACGGCCTGGCGCACGCTGGCCTTGCAGGATGCCTTTGCGCAAGACCCCGCGACCGCCTTTGCAGCAGTCCTGCACGCGATGGTGCTGTCGGCTTTCTACAGCTTCAGCCATGAAAGTTGCCTGCAGCTGACGCTTCACCCAGTGCACTTCAGCAATCCGCCCGACGGCTTGCGCGACAGTGCGCCCGCGCGTGCGATCGCGGAGCGCCATGCAGACTGGACCGGGCGTCTGCCCCAGGACGACACCGAACTGTGGGAAGCGCTGCTGGCACTCGAAGCAGATGATCAGGCCAGCCTGTTTGCGCATTGCGCATCGCTCGGACTCAACGCCCAGGCAGAGATCGTGCCCAAATATGACAATGGCCGGATATCCCGGCGCAGCATCGAGCGCCGCATCGCGCACGCGCATGTCATCGCCCGGGCGGTGGAGCTCGATGTTATCGCAGCAGGCTGGCGCCCGACGGTCGAAGGCTATTTTCGCGGTGTGACAAAGCCGCGCATCCTGGCCGATGTGACCGAAGCGCGCGGCGAGCAGTTTGCTGGCATGATCGACCATCTGAAAAAGGCCGATATGGCACACGAAGCCGAGCGGCTGCTTGAGGAGACGAACTGGCTGCCCGAGCCGATGCGTACTCCGGGCGAGGCGGAACCGCCGTCGCATGGCGCTGCGAACGACGATGGCACCGGCGCTCTGCCCGCAGGGCTCGCCAATGATTTTGATGGCGAGGTGGAAGACACCTGCGAGGGTCACGGGGGTGCCGATGCCATTGCTGCCGAATGATACCGGGCCGCGCTGAGCGGCTGATCAATCCCTTCACCTCCCGAAAGCCCGGCCACCGCGCCGGGCTTTCCCTTTTTCAGGAGAATTCCAAATGTCAGCCTTAGACATCTACCGCCATGCCCCGCTGGGCGCCAAAATCCGCGTCTGTAACGGCGAACCGCGGCCGCCCGATCGCTTCACGCGCAAGGTTCGAGCGTGGGAAGAAGACAACGGGACCGGGACGCTCGTTCAATGGAGCCCCGGAAGCAAAAACGGGACCTGGTCCTCACCTCCGACGTTTGGCCTTCACATCGCGACGTATGCAAGTTCAGGAGTGCCAGTCATCGTCCTGCGCCGTATTTATTCCACGACAAGCCAGCTTCAGTTCGAGATCATCGAACGACCGCGCTTCGGCATGGCACGTATCCTCACGGCTATTGGCGAGGGCGATGAACTTCAGCATCTTGCGGAAGATGAGGCGGCGGCACAATCGTGGTTGACCCGGCATCGTTACCATGGCGCGCGCATCGACATGATCGTCGATCCTGACGTTGCCAATCGTCCCCTCTTGCGGGGGATGGCGGCATGACCAGCATCAAAGCCGAATACCGCACAACAACCGATGGCCTGATGGCAGCGCGAATCGACTATCTCGCGCTGATCGCAATCCCGGCCCGAGATGGTCAGGGAAATCGTGTGGCGACCGCATTGCCCGGCTCGAAACCAATTTGCGATTGGTCGGCGTCTGATGGCTTGAGTTCCGATGGGCAGGTTGCAGACGAAGCCGGCTTTCGTGCCCATGTCGGAGAATGCCTGCTGCATTTGCGTCAACGCAGTGCTTTGGGCCGGACGACGATCCATCAGCCCGTATCCACGCCCTGGGGACCATCGCAGTGTGCAACGCGCTATGCCGAAAGCATTGTCTGCCACGAGACCGCCAGCCACGGCGGGTTCCATCTCGACGCCAAACGCAATGGCGCCATGCACCCGGTGCTGCGGCTGCCCAACGGGTGGTACGAGGAAGACGGTGACTGGGCCCGGGTCGCAACAGCCTATCCCGACATTTTTACCGACAAGGAGAAGCGCTCTGCGGAGAAGATCCTGCGCGACTGGATGCCGGATGCATGGGAGGCTGTGCATGGTCGGCAACTTGGTCGGTCGGAATCCTTCACGCGCGACCGCGAGGGTTTTGCACGGGATCATGCAGCTGACTGGATCGTGATTTCTGCGGCACGGTCTCCGGCATATCCGGGCGATGTCGTCGGCACGGCCACGATCGGGGGACATCAGGAAAATGCTCATACCCGCAGCTTCCTGATCCCAGGCAGCGAATATGCCACTGGCAGGCACGGGTTCGTGATCCATACCGCCAGGCACAAGCCGCTGGATTGAGAGGGAGAGACGGGACCGGAACGGGCGGGCCGCGGGGCCGGGAGAGAGCGCCGCGCGGCTCGCTCTTTCCCGCTCTCCTGAGGATCCAGCCATGACATTCATTCCTTCCCACGCGGCGCAGGGCGCCGCGCTGCGACACCCCGAAACCGCTGCGTGCCTTTATGCTGCCGCTCAAAACATCCTGCCGCTGCTCGAGGCAGGTCAGCTTTTCGACACGGGCCAGTTGCGCACCGCCATGGCGGCGGCTTTTGGGGCGAGCGATGCCGAGGGTGCCTGGGACTGGAAAGCGGCCTATGACGCCTGCGAGGGATCGCAGGTCCTGTTGCTCCGCGCGTACGGCCGCGCGCTTATGACGCGAGCGGGTTCCTCGCAGCAGTGCCTCGCGATGTGGGAGCGCATTGCGCGGCGCATCCCGACGCACACACGCCGTTCGCAGTCCGGCCAGTCTCTCCAGCAATTCTCGACCCCATTGCCGCTGGCCTATGTTGCTGCGCAGGCAGCGTGCATGCGCGCGGACGATAGGGTCCTGGAGCCATCGGCCGGTACAGGCATGCTCGCGATCCACGCCGAGCTTGCAGGTGCAACGGTCGTGCTCAACGAGCTCGATTGCGGCAGGGCCGAGTTTCTTGCCCATCTGTTTCCGGGCCTGTCCGTGACCCGGCATGATGCCGCCTCGATCGACGACCGGCTGGACGGTGCGATCCGGCCCGATGTCGTGCTCATGAACCCGCCGTTTTCGGCGGTGGCCGGCGTCGAGCGTCCCATGCGCGATGCAGCATTGCGGCATCTCGCCTCAGCGCTGGCACGTCTTCGCGATGGCGGACGACTTGTCGCGATCGTCGGGGCGAACTGTTCGCCCGAAGCGGCCGCTTGGCGCGATGCATTCGGTGCACTTCAGCAGACAGCCGCGCTTCGCTTCTCGGCGGCGATCTCAGGGCGGGTCTATGCCAAACATGGAACAACCATGCCCACGCGGCTCCTGGTGTTCGACAAGGTGCCGCATGCAGGCGGAACTGCGCTGCTGGAACGTCGCGGTGAGGCATCCGACCTTGCTACTTTGCTGCAATGGGTCGAGACCGACCTGCCGGAGCGGCCAGACCCGTCCCCGCCGCGGTCAGCAGTTGCATCGCCAATTCCGATCGCTATCTCCAGCCATTCGCGCGGCCCGGCAAGGTTGCCGGTTGGGTCGTCCGAAGCTGGCGGCCCGGTCGGCGACGACCAAGGCGAACTGGTCTATTCGACGCGCGAATGGCAGTCGCCCGAAGGCAGGCTCGGCGATACGATCTACGAGCCCTATTCATTGCAATCGCTTTGCATCGACGGCGCGCGCCCGCATCCGACCGCTCTGGTCCAGTCCGCAGCGATGGCCTCGGTTGCGCCTCCCAGGCCCTTCTATCGCCCTAATCTGTCGATGCGCCTGGTGGAGGATGGAACATTGTCCGACGCCCAGCTCGAATCCGTGATTTATGCAGGCGAGGCCCATTCCGAACATCTCTCGGGCGCGTGGGCTGTCGACGACCATGGGATACGGTTTCGGCGGCGAGCGACGACATCGAAGGCGTCATCCGGTTCCGGCGGGGCTGGTTCCTGGGCGACGGCACCGGTGCGGGCAAGGGGCGGCAGGTCGCGGGGATCATTCTTGATAACTGGCTTAAGGGGCGCCGTCGTGCGGTTTGGCTGTCAGTCTCCGATCGCCTGCTCGAAGATGCGCAGCGAGATTGGGCGGCGCTTGGTCAGGAGCGGCTTCAGGTGACGCCGCTTTCGCGCTTCAGGCAGGGCACGCCAATAAGGCTGGCCGAAGGCATTCTATTCGCCACCTATGCCACGCTGCGCAGCCAGGCGCGCGGCGGAAAGGCCAGCCGGGTCGAGCAGATCGTCGAATGGCTCGGCCGGGATTTTAACGGCGTGATCATCTTCGACGAAGCCCATGCCATGGCCAATGCCGCCGGAGGCAAGGGAGCGCGCGGCGAGCAGAAGCCATCGCAACAGGGCCAAGCCGGTCTTCGCCTCCAGCACGCGCTACCCGATGCGCGCATCGTCTATGTGTCGGCGACCGGCGCGACGACCGTCCAGAACCTGGCTTATGCGCAGCGTCTGGGCCTGTGGGGCGGCACCGATTTTCCGTTCGCGTCGCGCAGCGAGTTCGTCGCTGCGATCGAGGAGGGCGGTGTCGCGGCGATGGAGGTTCTGGCACGCGACCTCAAGGCACTGGGCCTCTACGCTGCCCGTTCGCTCTCGTTCGACGGGGTCGAATATGAGCTGCTCGAGCATCAACTGACCGACGAGCAGCGGCGCATCTATGACAGCTATGCCGGTGCATTCCAGATCATCCACAACAATCTGGATGCGGCGATGGAGGCCGCAGGGGTAACGAGCAGTCTGCACGGCACGCTCAACCCGCAGGCAAAGTCGGCGGCGCGTTCGGCGTTCGAGAGCACCAAGCAGCGCTTCTTCAACCATCTGATCACCGCCATGCAGACGCCTGCCATGATCGCGAGCATCGCGCGCGACCTCGAGGCAGGCAATGCCGCCGTGGTGCAGATCGTCTCGACAGGCGAGGCGTTGCAGGAGCGCCGCCTTGCCGACATCCCCACGCAGGAATGGGGCGATGTGTCGGTCGACATCACGCCGCGCGAATATGTGCTCGACTATCTCGCGCACAGCTTTCCGGTCCAGCTCCACGAACCGTTCACCGACAGTGAGGACAATCTCGCATCGCGCGCAGTGTTCGACGCTGACGGCAATCCGGTTTTCAACCGCGAGTCCTGCCGCCGCCGCGATGCGATGATCGAAAAGCTTGCTTCGCTGGAACCCGTGCCTGGCGCGCTCGACCAGATCGTCCAGCATTTTGGTGCCGATGCGGTTGCCGAGGTCACCGGGCGCTCGCGGCGGATCGTGCCGGTCAGGAGCGAGGACGGATCATTGCGCTTTGCGGTCCAGAACCGGCCCGCCAGTGCCAACCTTGCCGAAACACGGGCATTCATGGACGATGAGAAACGCATTCTGGTCTTTTCGGAAGCCGGCGGGACAGGCCGGTCCTATCACGCTGATCTGGGCGTCAGGAATCAGCGCCGACGCATCCATTATCTGCTGGAACCGGGCTGGAAAGCAGACAGCGCGATCCAGGGGTTCGGTCGCACCAACCGCACCAATCAAAAGCAGCCGCCGCTGTTCCGTCCGGTGACGACAGACGTGATGGCGCAGAAGCGCTTCATCTCGACCATTGCCCGCAGGCTCGACACCCTGGGCGCGATCACCCGCGGCCAACGCCAGACGGGCGGCCAGAACATGTTCCGGCCAGAAGATAATCTGGAATCGGCTTATGCGCGTGATGCGCTTCGTCAGCTCTACCGGCTGCTTGTCGATGGCAAAACCGAGGGCTGCTCGCTGCTCGCATTCGAGGCGGCGACCGGCCTGACGATCATGGACGAAGGCGGACTCAAGGACGAACTGCCGCCGATCACCACCTTTCTCAACCGGATGCTCGCGCTGACGATCGATTTGCAGAACATCCTGTTCGAGACGTTCGAAGGCCTGCTTGCCAGCCGCATCGAGGGCGCAGTAGCATCGGGCACGTTCGAGATGGGTCTGGAAACCCTGAGGGCCGAGAGCTTTACGGTGGCGGGGCGTCAGACGATCTATGTGCATCCGGGAACAGCCGCGCAGACCCAGCTCCTGACCATCGAGCGGAAAGACCGGATTGCGCCGCTTCTGCTCGCCGACGCGCTGGACCTGGTTCAGGCGCGCGGCGGCGACCTGTTTGTCAACGCGCGCTCCGGGCGCGCGGCGGTGAAGCTCCGCATGCGCAGCCTCATCGATGACGATGGCAGCGTCCATCGGCGCTTTGCCCTCCAGCGGCCGCTCGAGAAGATGCGGGTGCTCGCCGAGGATTTTGAGCATTCGCACTGGCAGCCAGCCACCGTGCAGGCGTTTGAGGCGGCCTGGAATGCGGAGCTGGGCGAACTTCCCGAATTCGAAACATCCACCCTTCACATTGTTGCCGGGCTGTTGCTGCCGATTTGGAAGCGGCTGCCCAAGGAATCGACGCGCGTTTACCGGCTGCAAAGCGATGCAGGCGAACGGATCATCGGGCGCAAGGTGTCGCCTGCCTGGGCTGCGAGTGTGACAGGCAAGGGCCCTGTGCGGCTGGATGTTTCCGAGGCATGGCGGATGCTGGGTGCAGGCACCATCGCGCTGGAGATCGCCGAGGGCCAGACATTGCGCCGGGTGCGCGCGATGAACGACTGGCGGATCGAGCTGTCCGGTTTCAACGATCTGGGCGTCGAGCGGCTGAAAGCGATGGGCTTGATCTCGGAGATCGTCTCGTGGAAACTGAAGTTCTACGTGCCGGCAGGGGCTGCTGGCGCCGATGTGTTCGCTGCGCTCGTCGATCGGTTTCCGATTGTGCGGGTGCAGGATCGCAAGGCCGCCTGAAGGAGCCCCGCATGATCGATTCCCCCTCCGATATCGCACGCCGCCTCGGTGAAAATGCCGAGGCGGTGTGCCGCCACTATCTCTCCAGCGGTCGCCGTGAGGGGCATTACTGGATGGTCGGTGACGTCCGCAACTCACCCGGTCGCAGTCTCTATGTCCGGCTTACAGGTCCGCGTGAAGGTCGCGGGTCGGTCGGCAAATGGTCCGATGCCGCGAGCGGCGAGCATGGCGACCTGCTCGATATCATCGCTGCTTCATGCGGACATTCGGCATTCAGCGATACGCTTATGGAAGCGCGGCGATTTCTGAGCCTGCCGCTGGAACTTGGACATCCATCGGGCAGGACCAGGCGCACCAGAACGAATGCCGGTACGCCTGAGGCGGCGCGGCGGCTTTGGGCCAGATCTCTGCCCGTCGGTGGAAGCCCGGCTGCGGCTTATCTGGCAGGGCGCGGCATCGCCGACATCTCCGATTGCAGATGGCTGCGTTTTCATCCCCGTTGCTTCTACCGGCCCGGTGCGGACGACGCTTCAGACGTCTGCACGGCCTGGCCCGCGCTGATTGCTGCCGTCACCTATGATGACGGCGCGGTTACCGGTGTCCATCGCACCTGGTTGCATCCAGACATGACAGGCAAAGCATCGGTCGCCACGCCGCGGCGTGCCATGGGCCATCTGCTGGGGCATGGCGTCCGTTTCGGCAATGCAGGTCCGGTCATGGCAGCGGGCGAGGGGATCGAGACCATGCTCTCGCTCCGGCAGGCGATGCCCAACATGCCTATGATCGCGGCGCTTTCCGCCGCGCACCTTGCTGCCCTCGAATTTCCCGCCGGGCTCAAACGGCTGTATGTTGCCTGCGACAACGATCCCGCAGGCGAGGGGGCCTTTGTGAAGCTGGCCGATCGCGCAGCAGAAAGAGACATCGAGGCGATTGCGTTGTTACCCGAGCGCGATGATTTCAACAGCGATCTCATGGCAGCTGGTGTGGACGCATTGGCGGCAAGACTGGGATCGATGCTCAAGGGCTGCGATGTGGCGGAGTATCTGCAACCCCGTTGAATGGCGGCTGCGAAACCGGGCGGGGTGCCTGCGCCAGTGTCGAGAATCGGTCTGATGACACAGACCCGCATGCAGGGACGCTGCGCCTTTGGCCTTCGCTCGTGGCGACTGCGCCACAGGGAGCAGACACGCAATGGCATGGCCAGGCTATTTTCCGCCGGGGCATGCGCCCCTTTGCATCGCGAGGCAAAATAGCCTGTCCCTTGCCATCCTCCGCTGCGCTCCGGCCCGCGCGCGGTGCGCGCCGGTGCATGTCTGCACCCCGATGTCGCTGTTTGTCGCTGCGAAGGCCGCGAGAGGCGCGGCTTGGAACATACAGGACCATTCGACATGACACACGATCCTGACCTTGGCGCGCAAGATGAGCCACAGACCGGGGCAAGTGCCCAGCTTCTCCAGGAAATGCAGCTTTACGGCTATCGCCCGTTCGAGGATGAACCTGATCCCAGGCCCTTGCCCGACGAACGTCTCGCCAGCGGAGCCGTCGCCGACATGTTCGATGGCCTCATCGCCAGCCTGATCGACACGCGGATCGAGCCTGATCTTGAAAATCTGCTGTGGAACCTCGTCAACATCTTCCATCGCGCCGCCGAGCGGGTCGAGATCGAACTTGATCGCAACGAACAGGATCAGCGCAGCCTTCAGCGCGAGCAGGACGGCAGCGAGGTTCGTTCGGTCGAACTGGAGCGCACGATCGCCGAAGGCATCTCGATGATCGAGCGCCGCGACACCATGGAATTCTTCCGCGACACCGCTGCCGAACAGTTCCGCACCCATATGCGCAAGGCCTGGACCCCGCGCACTGGCTCACGCATCAACCACCGCACTCTCACCGCATCGATGATCGACAGCCGCGACTTCATGGACAAACGCCTGCGCGACAAGGCGAATGCTCTTCTTCCCCAGGGCACCCGGGTCGCGTTCAGCGGCGGGCCTTCGTGCAACGATCACCAGCATATCTGGGCAGCATTGGATCGCATCCATGCACGCCATCCCGACATGGTTCTGCTTCACGGCGCAACCCCGACCGGCGCCGAGCGCGCCGCTGCCTGCTGGGCCGAGACCCGCGGAGTGCCGCAGGTCGCATTCCGGCCCGACTGGAACCGCCACAAGAAGGCAGCACCGTTCAAGCGCAACGACCGCATGATCGAGGCAATGCCCGTCGGACTGGTCGTGTTCTCTGGGACCGGCATCCAGGACAATCTCGTTGACAAGGCCCGCGCGTTCAACATTCCCGTCTGGGATTTCCGGGTGCCGCCGCCGCCGTGATGGTCGGCTTTCCTCCTGACTTTGCTTGCCATTATGCCATCAGACTTACACAGTGAGATGACCATGCGAACCGATCTCGACCATCTTCCGGCCAACAAGCAGCGCGAGCTTGAGCGCGTGAAGCAGATCATCTTCGAAGAGTTCGAAGACGCCCTGGCGCTTGCCACGCACCAGTGGAAGAAGAAGGGCCGGATCGAGAAGCTGATCCTCTATGGCAGCTATGCGCGCGGCGGCTGGGTCGATGAGCCGCACACGGCCAAGGGCTATCGCTCGGACTTCGATCTGCTGATCATCGTCAATGACAAGCGCCTCACCGAGCGGGTCGATTACTGGCTGAAGTTGGAAGACCGGTTGATCCGCGAGCTTACCATCGATCGGACGCTGCACACGCCAGTGAACTTTATTGTGCATACCCTTCAGGAGGTGAACGACGGGCTGGCGCATGGGCGCTATTTTTTCATGGACGTCGCAAAGGACGGCATCGCGCTGCATGAAGCTGATGATCGGGAGCTGCACACGCCCAAGCCCAAGACGCCTGAGCAGGCGCTGGCCATGGCACGAGAGTATTTTGACGAGTGGTTTCCGAGCGCAATGGGCCGCGACAAGCTTGCTAGGTACGCGGTGCAGGAAGGGCTATTCAAACACGCCGCGTTTGAATTTCATCAGACTGCCGAGGCATTATACCACGGTGTTCTCCTGGTCTGCACGTTCTACACTCCGCACGTCCACAATTTGGGTTTTCTTCGCACCCAGGCGGAGCGGATCGACATGCGGCTGGTTGACGCATGGCCCCGCGATACGCGGGTTGATCGCGCTCGGTTCGAGAAGCTCAAGGAGGCTTATGTAAAGGCCCGGTACTCAAAGCACTATCGCATCACCGAGGAGGAGTTGAACTGGCTTGGCGCTTGTGTCGAAGAGCTTGGGCGGGCTGTCCATGCAATCTGCGCTGAACGAATTGGCAATCTGCAATCTCAAATCGGTATTGCTTGATAGCATTGCAATTTGAACATCCAGTCAACATCGAAATGCTGTTTGAAGAACGTCTGAAATTGGGACTTTCCTGCCGTTACGACGTAAGGTGTCAAACGGCAGAGCTCGCCAATACCTGACGTCCGGTGCTTCCCCGACTGGCCAACTAAGCGCGACCGGATAGGCCTTCTAAAATGGCTGAGAACGCAACTCGTCGCTTGCTCCGATCCCGCACTGCCTCCACAAGCGTCCTCGTAACGATAGGGAGAGAGAAATTGCTATTCCACACGATGGTAGGCTCTAATGACATCGAGCGATCGCGGCGGTTCTACAACGCGGTTTTGGGTGTTCTGGGTGTGCCAGAGCCGATGATCAACATCGCTGGAAGCGGACATACGCGCCTCTTCTACCCGAACCAGGGCGGAACCAACTTCATCGTCACCCAGCCGATCAACGATGAACCTGCCACCGTGGCGAACGGGAGCACCGTTGCTTTCTCGTGCAATTCGCCCAAGCAAGTTCAGCAATTTCATGATGTAGCCGTCGCCAACGGCGGGACGTCAATCGAAGACGCTCCTGGCCCGCGGGAGTCCGCGATGGGAACTATCCACCTGACTTACGTGCGCGATCCCGACGGCAACAAGCTTTGCGGGATCTACATACCCGGATAGATTTTTTACCCCTCTCTCGACCTGCCCACCGAGCGATTGGGCGTTTCGTAGGGCCGGTCCACGTCGAGCCATAAGTGGTCAAAAGTGCCGCCGATGTGATATCGGGAGACGGGCGTGGGGGCTTCAGGCGCAGGCACAAATTCAATTTGGAACCCTGACCGATTGGGCCTGGGTCGGTTGCTTCCGGCGCCTCCCAGGTCTGCTTGGTCAGTTCACGTTTCTCGATCAGCGCAACTGACTGTCCTTACTGCCTCTCCGGTTGATTCCTGCGGTGCGCATCTGCCGGTCTCGTATCGACTGGCAGGTGATGCATGTACGAATACCAGCCAGCGCCGCGCGCCGCGGCTTTGGAATCTCCTCGCCGCAGTCGTCACAATATTCGGTGCCCTCGCCAATCGGCAATCGCGCCCGTGCGCTGAGCACCGCGTCTGTCACCGTGTCGTCGATCTGATCTTGGATCGCACCGTCGCGCGCCCAGCCGTTCGCCATTGTAACGTCTCCTCGTTGTGAATTGGGCGCTGACCGTCCACCGAGTCCCATATTGTTTCGGGCCGCGGCTCTCCATCTGACCTTGCGAAACAAAATGGCCGCGTCTTCGCCACCCCTTGGAATGCTATCACCGCCAGACACCCAAGGGCATCTCACAGGCTGCCAACCTCACAGCGTATGTGGTGATCATCCTGCCGCCTGGCAATGGCTCGGTCGGCAGTGTCGCACGCGAGTGACGACCGCATCCGCGACGCGCTTTGTGTTCGGCGAGCATGGGCGTATACGACTTGGGCCATGGCCTTGTGCTGTCGCTGAGCGGAGTACAGGCCATCCATATCACCATCTTTGCACCCTCAAAGGTGCACCTGCTCGAAATCGCCGGTATTCGAGATGCGCTGTTCGAAGCCAATTGCAAGATCAGGTCACGACCGCATTACACTGTTGAGCTCGTCACCGAGCGCGGCGGCGTTGCAGACACCGCTTCTGGCGTAAAATATGTGGCTGATGCCAGCATCGACACTGCGGCGCCGAACTGCGACACGCTGATAGTCACCGGGCCTTATGGGTTGCCGGCGCGCCCGAGTGGCCCCGCAATGCGATGGCTGCAGGATCAGGCTCGGCATTCCCGGCGCTATGGATCGACGTGTACCGGCGCTTTCCTGCTCGCGCACGCCGGATTGTTGGCAGGGCGCCGTGCGACGACGCATTGGGAATATGCGGATCGTCTGGCGGCCGACTTTCCCGACATCGAAGTGGAGCCCGACCAGATTTTCGTCCGCGACGGACCTGTGTTCAGTTCAGCCGGGGTGACCGCCGCCATCGATCTGACGTTTGCCCTGATCGAAGAGGACCATGGCCGGGCGCTCGCGCTCTGGGTGGCACGCCGCCTCGTCGTGTTTCTCAAGCGCCCGGGGGGTCAGTCGCAGTTCAGCGATGCTCTGACCGCTCAATCTGCCACGAGCAGTCCGATCGACCGGATCAAGCTGCACATCCTCGAATATCCCCGCGGGGAACTGGCCCTCGAAGCACTCGCCGAGGTTGCAAGGGTGGGACCGCGCCAGCTGTCGCGGCTTTTCCACGCCGAGCTGGGCTCGAGTGCAGCTACCTATGTCGAACTGACGAGGATCGATATTGCCCGGCGTTTGCTGGAAGACAGCAGCGCGCCGCTCAAGACGATCGCATATGCCGCTGGATTTGGCTCGACGACAACCCTTAGGCGCGCCTTTATGCGCCGGATCGGTGTCACCCCGACAGAATATCGCCAGCGATTTCAGACCGCCGGGTCTGGCGCTGCAGGCAAAGACGAAAGTGCCGCCGATTTGTCCTGAAGCGTCGCTCTGCGGTCATTGAAGGTTTGGCCGGGGGTTCGCATTGTCGAACCTGGAGGCCAGACAATGCGAAATGACCGCGCTGTTTTTTGCGCAAAAACCAACCAGACCAAAGTTCTCAAGGTTATCGGCGGCGATCCCTGGACGCGCCATGGCGCATGACCGAGACGTCGGCAAGGGCCCACCGCAAGGCGATTTTGGATTCAGGCCCAAGCAATGGGACTGCCTGGATCGGCCATCGGACGATTCCGATTCCATTTTGGCTGCATATGGGCTGGCCCTAGACCACGTCGGTGATGGCGTGGTGGTCGCGGACATGCGTCAGCGTGGGCACCCTATCGTCAAGGTCAACGCCGCGTTCGAGGCGATTACCGGATATGCTGCAGCGGAGGCCGTCGGCAAGAATTGCCGCTATCTTCAAGGCAGCGACCGCCTGCAGCCCGAAATCGCCGAAATCCGCGCTGCGCTGACCGAAGGTCGCACCTGTTCGGTCACCCTTCGCAACTACAAGCGCGACGGCACGATGTTCCGTAACGCGCTTCGGATGGTGCCGCATCGCGATGCATCCGGACAGATCACACACTGCGTCGGCCTGATCCGCGATGTTACCTACGCATCAGGCGTTGATCGCCTGACCGGTCTGCTTGATCGCTACGGCCTGCTTGATCGGCTGGCGTCGATAAGCGTGCCCGCAGGATCCGCCGTACTACTGGTCAAGCTCGACATCATGCGGTTTCACGATGTCAACAATGGCTTCGGCTATGATATCGGTGATGCGCTATTGCGATCGGTCGCCGGGCGCCTCGCGACGCTGTCATCGGTCGCCTTGGCGCGCGTGGGCACAAACAGCTTCACGCTTGCCTTCGAGCTTGGCGAAGCCGAACGCGCCGCGGACTTGGTCGACGATGTTCTTAACCTTTTGCAGCCCCGCTTCATCCTGCCCGGCGCAGCACTGACGGCCCAGTTCGCTACGGGCTACACCGTCGGGTCGATCGGGTCGGATCCGCTCCAGCTCGTCCGCCAGGCCGCCGCAGCCTTGCAGCGATCCAAGGCGATGGCCTCACACCCACCGCATCGCTTTGCCGCGGCGGACGAACGCGACGCATCCAATCGCATCCGGTTGGCAAATGATCTGCAGGCGGCAATTCCGAACGAGGAACTGCTGTTGCATTATCAGCCTCAAGTGGATCTGCATTCTGGAAACATCGTGGGTGCCGAGGCCTTGCTGCGATGGAACCACGGCGTGTTCGGGCTGCAGTCCCCAAGTCGGTTCATCGGCGTTGCCGAGGAGACCGGCGCGATCCTGGACATCGGGGCATGGGCCATGCGAACGGTTGCAAGGCAGGCAGTGCGCATCAATGACGGACGACGCACACCGATACGTTTCTCGTGCAATGTGTCGGTGCTGGAGTTCACCCGCAGGGACATGGTAGCGTTTGTCGACCAGGTGCTCGCCGAGACCGGCTGTCGTCCTGAATGGCTGACCCTTGAGCTCACCGAAAGTCTCATGATGCCCGAGCCTGCGGAAGTCCTGCGCCTATTTCGCGACCTGCGCGGCTTGGGCGTTGAAATCTCTATCGACGACTTCGGTACCGGATACTCGAATCTGCGGTATCTGGAACGATTTCCGCTGACCGAGATCAAGATCGACCGCAGTTTCGTGCGCGATGTCGTGGACAGCCCGGCCAAGCAAGTGATCGTCGAGAGCATCATCAAGCTAGGCGAGGCGCTGGATATCCGCGTTGTTGCAGAAGGAATCGAAACAGAAGCCGAGCTCGGCATCATGCGATCGCTCGGCTGTTCGGTAGGACAAGGCTATTTCTTTTCGCGACCGCTGGATGGCAGCGCTTTTGACGATTTCCTTGGAGATCACGCAGTGTCGCATGAAAAATCTCTACGGGGTCGCCTTCTGGGTGTGCTCGGTGACAATTGTGCATAGGGCAAGGCAGGTCGTCCAGGATCATGGTACGCCAGCCATTACGTTTGACCGCATCGGCATCGCAAACATGCCATGATCCAAATTTGGTCTAGGCCGATCGCACGTACTGGGAACGTCTGCTGTCGGGAAAGGCCGTCGCCAGCAACCTTTACGCTGAACGACGTAAGTTGGTCGGGAACCGACTTCCGACGTCGAGAAAGCTGCCACGGAAGGAAGGCAAAGGGATAGTGCCGAGCTTCAACATGACAGTCATTCAAAACATCATTTGAGGCTTTATCAGCTTCGCAAATCCCTGCGGTATGCCAGACCAATTCGCGATCAGACGCTTACAGCGCGCAGGAAGAAGCTCCACCGTTCCTGAAAAAATGCCTCAGGATCGATAGCCACCGGATCAACGATTTGATCACGTAGCGCCTTGGGCAGCCCATCCATCAGATCGCATAGTATGGCGCACAATATTGCGGGGTCGCCATCATCAATCTTTCCTTGCTGCTGCGCGGCACTGATCTGGCGCAGCACAGGACCGCGTATTTTTCCCTGCCAAGCGCTGAATCGCTGGCGCAACATGGCATTATGGGCCGATTCACAGCTGAGTAACCGGCCGAAACTAACCGCATCAGGCTCCACCGACGCTTTGAACACGGTCTTTATGGTTTCTTCCAACGCATCGAGTGGTGATGTCGATGCCAATACGTTGAGTTCTACCGCAGCAGTCAGCTCGGCAATGACTCGGTCAACGACCGCTATTAGCAGCGCCTCCTTGCTGGGAAAGCGGCGGTAGATGGTCAGCTTCGAGACGCCCACATGAGCAGCTATCTCGTCCATTCCGGCAGCAGCATACCCCTTCGCTAAAAACATCTCATGGGCGCCAGCCAGCACCGCGTCTGCGATTGCGGCTGCTTGCTCACGGGTGGGGCGTCCTGGGCCCCGGTCATCTGTTTGCGTTTTTTGCATCTCTCCGCAGTCCATGTAGCACACGCAGAAATAAAAAGAACCCACCAGTTGCTTTTGTGAGATGAGCTTGTAAAGAAACTCGCGAGTATCGATAATCTTGCCAGTGGAGGCCTGCTTTCCGTGTTCAAATCGCCCTGCACCCAACCCTTCGTTGCGCGCATTACGCTGGCCGCTGCGATGCTGATCACGACCGCGTGCAGTGCCGATGACCAGACGCCGCCAGCGCCGCCGCCGGTTGCGGTCACCGCGATCACGCTGACCGCCCAGCCGGTGCCCAACATCATCGAACTACCTGGACGCATCGAAGCAGTCCGCCGGGCAGAAGTGCGCGCTCGCACAAACGGCATCATCGAACAACGATTGTACACAGAAGGCACCGATGTGCGCGAAGGCGCGCCGTTGTTCCGCATCGATCCGCGCGACCTGCAGGCGCAGGTTCAGCAGGGCCGCGCCGCGCTGCAACGCGCCATTGCGGCCCGGCGCAACGCTGGGCAAATCGTGAACCGCTACAAGCCGCTAGTGGCTGAGCGCGCGGTCAGTGCGCAGGAATACGATCAGGCACAGTCCGACCTGGCGCAAGCCGAAGCATCGGTTGCCGATGCCCGCGCCACCCTTTCGCGTTCGGAGCTGGAACTAAGCTATACGACGGTGCGCGCGCCCATTGCCGGACGGATCGGTCGGGCGCAGGTCACCGAAGGGGCGCTGGTCAGCGCAACTGAGGCTACGCTGCTGACCACTGTCGAACAGCTGAACCCTGTCTATGCTGTCTTCACGCAGTCGAGTGCGCGTATACAGGATATCGCGCAGCGCGTTCGCGGCGGTGAACTCGTGTTGCCCGATCTATCGCGTGTCGAGGTGCGCTTGATCCTCGAAAATGGAACGGAGTACGGCCCGGTTGGTCATCTGAATTTTGCCGATCTGACGGTTGACCCGTCTACAGGAAGCCAGGTGCTGCGCGCTGATTTCCCGAATATTGAGCGTACATTGCTGCCTGGCACCTTTGTACGTGGCCGTATTTTTGCCGGTACGACGACCAATGGCATCGCGGTGCCTCAGGCAGCCGTACAGATTGCTAACGAGGAAGCATCGGTCACAATCGTCGCAGCCGACGGCACGGCGCAGCGGCGCCCAGTTGTGCTCGGCGGACTGGCGGGTGGCAAATGGGTGATCCGTTCGGGCCTGAAATCCGGCGAGCGTGTCATTGTAACGGGCTGGCAAAAGGCGCAGCCAGGTCAGAAGGTGCGTGTCCAGCCCGCCAGGAGCGGCCGCCCCGCCACTGCGCCTGCGCTCCCTGCGCAATCTACCCAGACACGTTGAGGGGCCCGGCAGCATGAACCGCTTTTTCGTTTATCATCCGGTCTTTGCCTGGGTCATTGCCGCATTTATCGCACTCGCCGGTGTGATCGGCCTGACCAACCTGCCGATTGAGCAGTATCCAGCAGTAGCCCCGCCTGCATTGTCGCTGAACGTCAGCTATCCAGGGGCCGATGCAGAAACCATGGATCGCACGGTAACCGCGGTGATCGAGAAGGAAATGAACGGGGTCGACAATTTTCTTTATATGGCTTCGACCAGTCGCTCCAGTGGGACCGCAGCGATTACGGTCACGTTTGAAAGCGGCACCGATATGGATGTTGCACGAACCCAGGTTCAAGATCGCCTCAGCCGGGTGGAGCCGCGACTACCCGAAGAAGTGCGCCGCCAGGGCGTGCAGATACAGGAGGGATCAGCCGGCTTTCTGATGCTGGTGGCCATGACCTCCAAATCTGGCGAAACAACACCGCTGGAACTGGGAGATTACGCTTCGAACAATATCGTCGAAGAACTGCGGCGGATCGAGGGGGTCGGCGATGTCCAGTTATTTGGGTCGCAATACGCGATGCGGATATGGCTCGATCCCGAAAAGCTGGCCGGGTACAGCCTATCATCGAGCGAGGCGCTGGCAGCGGTGCAGGAACAGAACAGCCAAACCGCAGGCGGATCGCTCGGTGATCAGCCACTGGCAGAAGCAACCGCATTCAGCGCCAAGATCGTGACGCAGAACCGGTTTTCCAGCGCCGAGCAGTTTCGCGAGATCATCCTGCGCTCCAACCCTGACGGATCTACCGTGCGGCTGGGCGATGTCGCGCGGGTCGAGTTGGGCGCCGACAGTTACCAGTTTAACGCCACGCTGAACGGCAAGGACATCGCCGGCATGGCGATCCAGCTGGGCAATGGCGCCAATGCGGTGGCAACCGCCGATGCGGTGCGTGCTCGGCTTGCGGACCTTGAGCGGTCATTCCCCCCGGATATTGTCTGGCAGGTTCCTTTTGATACGACGCCCTTCATCAACGCATCCATCGACAGCGTTATCATGACACTGATCGAAGCGATGGTGCTGGTGTTCCTGGTGATGTTCCTGTTCCTGCAAAACTGGCGCGCAACGCTCATCCCTGCCTTGGTCGTGCCTATTGCGCTGCTGGGAGCATGCCTTGGGCTGTGGCTATTCGGCTTTTCCATTAACACCCTGTCATTATTCGGCATGGTGGTGGCCATCGGCATTCTTGTGGATGATGCGATTGTCGTGGTCGAGAATGTCGAGCGCATCATGGCCGAAGAGGGGCTCAATCCCAGGCGCGCCACCGTCAAGGCAATGGGTCAGATCACGGGCGCTATCATCGGCATCACTCTGGTGCTGGTTGCGGTTTTCGTTCCGATGGCGTTCTTCCCCGGATCGACAGGCGGAATCTATCGCCAGTTTTCAGTGACGTTGGCAGTATCGATCTTCTTTTCCGCTGTCCTCGCATTAACTCTCACGCCTGCGCTCTGCGCCACATTGCTCAAGCCCCATGATCGGGATCATGGAGGCGCCATGCCGGCACCTCAGCCCGGTGCGCGTGGATATCTGCAGCGGTTCTTCAACTGGTTCAACGACCGCTTCAGTCGCACAACGCACAGCTATGCCGGCGGCGTTGGCAAAATGGTCGCGCGGCCGGTGCGCTGGCTGGCAGTTTTTGCGGTTGTCTGCGTCGTCACCGCATTGCTGTTTACGCGGTTACCTGGCGGCTTCCTGCCGTCAGAAGACCAGGGCTATATGTTCGTGAACTATGATGCCGCCCCCGGCAGCACGTTGCAGACGACGGGCGCTGCCATCGAAAAGACGGAGGCGTTCCTGCGCCAGCAGCCGCAGGTGAAGGACGTCGTATCGATCCGTGGCTTCAATTTCTTCGGACAAGGCCAGACGGCCGGCTTGTCCTTCGTTAACCTGACCCCGTGGGAAGATCGCGCCGGTACCGAAAACAGCTCTGAAACTCTGGTCGGCAAGGTCATCGGCTTTGCGCAGGATATTCCGGAAGCAACGATTTTTGCACTCAACCCGCCGCCCATTCAATCGCTTGGCAATGCCACTGGCTTTTCGATGAAGCTGGAGCACCGTTCAGGTGATCGCGAAGCCCTGCTAGCGGCCCGTAACGAGATTCTGGCCAGGGCGGCGAAAAGCCCTCTGCTGGTAGGCGTCAGGCTCGAAGGACAAGGCGATGGCCCGCAGTTATATGTAGACATTGATCGCATTCAGGCGCGTGCGCTTGGCCTGTCGATAGCCGACGTCAATGCGACGCTGTCGATCAGCTTTGGGTCGGCATACGCCAACGACTTCGTGCGTGATGGGAATGTCCTGCGTGTCTATTTGCAGTCCGAAGCTGCGAACCGGATGACCGATGACGATGTCGGCAATCTGCGCGTTCGCAACACAGACGGCGCGATGGTGCCGTTCTCGGCCTTCACCACGACGCGCTGGACATCGGGACCGCAGGCGCTGGAACGCTACAACGGCTATGCAGCGCTGACCATTGCGGGGCAGGCAGCGCCCGGCGAGTCAAGCGGTGCAGCGCTGATCGAGATGGAACGCATCGCCGATGAGGTTCTGACAGGCAACATGGCGCATGAATGGACCGGCATCGCCTTTGAGGAAAAGCAGGCAGGGGGGCAGATCGGCCTGTTGCTAGGTCTGTCGATGGTCGTCGTGTTCCTGCTGCTCGCAGCGCTCTATGAAAGTTGGCCGATCCCGCTGGCAGTGCTGCTGGTCGTGCCATTCGGTGTTCTGGGGGCGGTTGTCTTCACGACGCTGCGGGGCTTTTCGGCCGACGTCTATTTCAATGTCGGGCTGATTACTATCATCGGTCTGGCGGCGAAAAATGCCATCCTGATTGTCGAGTTCGCCATTGCCGATGAACAGGCCGACAAGGGCTTTATCGAGGCGACGATAGAGGCGGCGCGCCAGCGCCTGCGGCCCATCTTGATGACCAGCCTTGCCTTCATTCTTGGCATGGTGCCGCTGGTGATCGCGAGCGGTGCAGGTGCCGCCAGCCGCAACGCAGTCGGCACCGGGGTGATGGGCGGCATGATCGTTGCAACTGTACTGGGCATATTCTTCACACCCGTGTTCTATGTCGCGGCCCGCAAGTGGCTGAGCCGCAAGCGCGATCATATGGCGGAGGACGTCGCCGAAGAAGCTGCCGACAATGGATCCCGCTCAACGGAGACTGCGCATGCGTAAGCTGATCGTCGCCATCAGCGCAACCGCGCTGGCCTCTTGCAATCTGGCACCAGAATTCCGCCAGCCTGCTGCGCCCGTTGCACCCACCTATACGCAACCATCCGATGGCAGTCGCCTGGCCAGCGATATTGGTTGGCGCGAGTTTTTCGGCGATGCGCGGTTGCAGGCCTATCTCGCTGCTGCCCTGGCTAACAACCGAGAGCTGGCCCAGTCGGTCGCACGGATCGAACAGGCCCGTGGCCAATACCGGATCACCGAAGCCGACCGCCTGCCGCAGGTCGATCTGAACGGGTCGGTTACGCGATCGCGCTCGCCGATCAATGCTTTGGGCTTTGGCAATACGCTGCCCGGGGCCGCGGGCGGCGAACAGCCGACCTCGATCGACATAACCCAGTATAATCTTGGCGTGGCCGTCTCATCGTTCGAGATCGATTTCTGGGGCCGGGTGCGCAATCTGCGCGATGCAGCGCGCGCTCGGTTCCTGTCGACCATCGAGGCAGAGCAGGCCTTTCGTCTGTCGCTGATTAGCCAGGTAGCGGCGACCTATCTGGCAATCCGGTCAGGCGAAGAGCGTATTGCTCTTGCGCAGCAGACGGTGACCGCGCGGACCGAGGGGCTGCGGATCGCCACATTGCGCGCCGATGCGGGGGTAACCTCGGTCGTCGATCTGGATCAGGCAACGGTGCTGCTCACCCAGGCCGAAACCGAGCTAGCGGATCTGCAGCGGACAACCGATCAGTCGCGAAATCTGCTCGACGTGCTGGTCGGTGGTCCAGTTGCAGGCCCACTTCCCGAAGGCCAACCGCTCTCCGATCCAGCTCAGTTTCGCGGACTGGATGCTGGCCTCCCATCACAACTGCTGGCCAATCGGCCTGATATTCTTGGGGCTGAACTGCAGTTGAGAGCAGCCAACGCCGATATCGGCGCAGCTCGTGCGGCCTTCTTCCCGAGCATCTCGCTCACAGGTAGCCTTGGTTTTGCATCGCCCGCTTTGGGCAGCTTGATCAACAGTGATGCACAAAATTGGTCGTTCGGCGGAGCGCTTGGCCTGCCGATTTTTGACTGGGGCCGCCGGGAAGCGCAATTGACCATCAGCCGCGCGACCGCTGATGAATTGACCGCAGCCTATCAACGCGCTGTGCAGGAAGCGTTTCGCGAAGTGTCTGACGCTCTGGTCGGCAGGCAGCGCTATGCCCAGCAGATTGCAGCCCAGGAACGAGCTGTCGCAGCGCAGCAACGTCTGGCTCGCGTAGCGCGTATGCGGTATGATAACGGCATTTCGATCTATCTTGAAGTGCTCGATGCTGAACGCAATCTGTTTGCCGCGCAGCAACAATTGCTAGCGCTGCGGTCAGCTGAGCTACAAAATGGCGTTTCGCTCTACGTTGCGCTGGGCGGCGGCCTTTCAGAGCAGCCTGTCGGAGGCAACTGAGGACACGACACATTCGCACGTCTAGGCAAGCTGATTGGGAGTGGAAAGACTAATCGAGGCGCCCCCGGCCCAGCGATGCAGCCCTACAGAGTTGAACAACTGAGAGTTGGCGTTTGCGTGCGGGCCGGAAGGTGCGCTCAGGCAGAAGCTAGGGGGTCTCTGTGCCTGGCAGCTATCATGCTTGCGAAAGGCCGCCTGAGAATCCCTCCCGTGAGCTAGCCTCAGCGCCCCTTGATATTACGGTGAATGCCGATGATCTAGATCATCCGCGTCATATCGTACGCCAACACGCACTAACTCGCCTCTATTCTGATGTTTTGGCGCGTCTTGGTCAGGAGAGCGATACTGCCCATCCAGGATTTGAGCATGCTGAATACATGTTTGAAGGTTTCGCGACGGATGCCCGTGGTATTGGGTAGCAGATCGATCCGCCGTTGCATGGCTCCGATGCCCGACACTCTGCGTTTACCCGACTCGTCATGCACGGCGACAGTACCTGAACCTACATGCCCGGTTACCTATATTGACCGCATCATCCGCTATGCGGCCAAGTCACAAGACTTTGGAGCTTGCAAGCTCAAGCAGCGCTGAAGGCCGAAAGCGGTATCCCGAACGGTCCACCGCGCAGTATAAAAAGGTGAGCGCAAAAAATGTTTAACGTTGACCCGGGAAACGGGGGATGTCGATCTCATCGAACATACCGCCGTAACCCAGCGCCATTGGCATGTCCCAATCGAGCATGTTGTAGGGGTGGCCGACATCGTAAGCACTGGCACGATCGAGCTCCGCTAGAGTTTCGGTATCCAGCGTTATCCGTGCGGCCGTCAGGCTTTCGGTCAGTTGATAAGCGCGAGTTGCTCCCACGACTGGAATTACATCGCGAGACATTACCCAAGCCAATGCAACTTGCCCAGAGGTGATCCCAATCCGGTCGGCGATAGCATCGAGAGCTTTGGCGATTGCGCGATTGCGGTCATCCAGCGGCTGGAGCTGCATCGAATCCATCCGACGGCGGCTGCTTTCAGACCCGCTGCGGGTATATTTGCCAGTAAGAATGCCTCCGGCGAGCGGCGACCAAGCCGTTACACCAATATTGTGAGTCCGTGCCAAGGGCAAATGCTCACGTTCGATCGAGCGCTGGACGAGGCTATATTCGAGCTGCATCGCTGCTATTGGCACCATCCCTCTCAAATCTGCAAAGGTTTGGGCGCGGGACGTCACCCACGCCGGGACATCCGACAATCCGACATGAAGAATCTTGCCTGCGCTGACCGCATCGTCGAGCGCGCGCTGAACCTCTTCCACCGGTGTCGTGAAATCCCACCAATGGACATAGTACAAGTCGATGTAGTCGACGCCCAGCCGCTGAAGGCTGGCATCAAGTGAGCGCATAAGGCTTTTCCGATGCATACCGGCAGCGTTTGGATCGCCCGCGCCTGGGACAGCGTTGGCATATTTCGTGGCAACAACAAATCGATCGCGATCGCCAGCAATCAGACGACCGATAATTCTCTCGCTTTCGCCGCCGGTATACATATTGGCGGTATCAATGAAATTCCCTCCGGCTTCGGCATAGGTGTCGAAAATCGCCCGGCATTCCTCTTCAGGCCGTGACCATTCAGCGCCAGGGCCGAACGTCATGGTGCCCAAAGCGACTTGCGAGACCCGTAAACCGCTTCGCCCCAACAGCTGGTAGCGCATCACCGGCCCTCGGAAAGACCGGGGTTGTCGCGCCATGCCTCATCAGGGAAGGGAATAACGCCAAGCTGCATGGCAAATTCGCGGAAGTTCCAATGCGTCCGGCAGCGAACTATTTTGCCATCCCGATAAAATTGAGTTGTCGTGCCGCGCGTATATGTTGTGCGCCCGGCGGCGGGGATACCGAAAAAATCTTCATTATGCGTGGCTTTCCAAATCCACTGCATATAGCCCCATTCATCATACTCAAAATCCGACCCAAGCATGATATTATCTGCATATCGACGATAAATTTCGTCACCGAAATCTGCAGGGGTGCTGCCCTTACGAGTCTGTGCATGCTGAGGGGGGCAGCGATCCCCATCATAACTGAGTACTTCAAACTTGTGCACGCCAAACGGAGATTCTGGTCCTGAGTTGTTAAATACGACAAAGGCTTTGTAGAGATCTTCCTTCGTTGTGATCGTCTGCATGAATTCGATATCTTCCCAGACAAAATCGTCTGCATAGTATGCCAGCACCTCTTCTGCGCCCTTGTCAAAAAACGCCGTTACCCAGTCTTGGGCGCTATTGAAATCTTTCGGTCGCGCATTGTGCGAAGCGGTCGGCATCTCCGACGTGATCGTAGGTGACTGGAGTGCACGCAAAATCCGCTGTTGATCAGGGTTGAGATGATCTTCGGTGACATGAGCGGCATATAAAAAATGCATGGTACATTCCTCTCCTCAAAGGTGACAACACGGACATTTTGCCCGTTCGGCTAGAAGGCAATTGTTAAGGGGAAAGGCGCCGTTTGCCACGGCACAAGGAGCCAGCTTAAAGCCGATCGTGACATTTCCTGCAAATCTTTGGCACCCATTGCCTGTTCCTGGCACGGCAGGCTCTTGGGTGGAAGCGCTGCGAGTCATAAGCTGGCGTGCAACAATAAGCATGCCACCTTGCCATTGGCCTGCATGGAGAGAAAAATGTCTGATCCTACGTTGACCGTTCTTGAATCGCATAAAAGCGAAGTGCGCGTGTACGATCCTCTCGATCCAGTCGTAAAGCACGAACCCTATCCGTTTTACGCCAAACTCCGGCGCGACGACCCGGTCACATGGCTTCCTTCAATGCAGGCTTTCGCCGTGGCGCGTTATGACGATGTCGACATGCTGTTGAAAAACGGCAAACTTTACAGCTCGTCCATGTTCTGGCCCGCGCTGCTCGGCGAGTTTGATCCGGTGCCCGAAGTGCCGCCGATGATCTCGATGGACCCTCCTGGGCACGTTCACCTACGCAAGCTTGCAAACAAGGCTTTTGTGCCGTCAAAAATTAAAGCGCTAGTGGATCGTACATACGAGGTCGCAAACGAGTTGATCGACGATATTGTCGAAAAACATGGTCCAGAGGGGGAGTTCGACTTCGCCGTTGATTTTTGCGCGCTGTATCCAGTGACGGTGATTGCACAGGTGCTGGGTGTTCCCACGGCACGCCGCGCCGAATTCAAGATATGGGTGGACAATGTCCTCGCCGCCGCAAACCGCGCGGCCTACGGTCCGGAAAGGCTTGCCGAGATTCAGGAAAGTTCGGACAAAATCCGTGCCTTTTTTGAAGAGCTATACGACGAACGCGCTGCCTGTTTGCAGAACGATCTGATCTCCGACTTCATCCAGGCCGAGATTGATGGCGAGAAAATGTCGCGCATTGAAGTGATCCAGATGTCGATACTGCTTTTGATAGGGGGCGTTGAAACGACCACCAATCTGTTGGGCACCACGTTGATTGAGCTCAACCGGCACCCGGACGTATATGCCAGAGTGCGTGCAGATCAAACTCTGGTGCCCGCACTGATCGAGGAAGTGTTGCGATACAATCCCCCGGTGCAGATCATATTCCGGCACACCATGGAAGACACAATACTGAACGGTGTTACCATCCCGAAGGGCTCGACAGTGATGCCACTGCTGGCCTCTGCAAATCGCGATGAAAGCAAGTTTGCGGACCCGGAGGCATTTGACATTGATCGAAAGATCGAGGTTCCGTTGATGTCTTTTGGCCAAGGCCCGCATTTCTGTCTGGGTAATTATCTTTCGCGTATGGAAGCACGTTCAGCGCTTGAGACCGTGTTTTCACGCTTCGAACTGCTCGAACCAATTTCCGATGAGGTCGATTGGCTTGATTCCTATTTTGCACGAGGGCCTCACCATCTCAAAGTGCGCTACCGCGTTCGCTCCTAGCAACTGAGAAGGGGGCGAGCCGACATGGCCAAGCTGAAGAACTGCCTGGGGACTGCGGACTTTATGGCCGCCGCGCAGCGGCGCCTGCCGCGTCCGTTGTTCGACTACATCTGCGGTGGGTCTGACGACGAAAAAACCTGCGTGGCCAACGTGGCGTCTTTCGACCGCTATGATTTTGTGCCGCGGTATCTAACTGATGTCACGAAAATCAATATGCAACGCAAAGTACTTGGCTGCGATCTGCAGTGGCCATTGATCCTTGCTCCAACCGGCATGAGCAGGATGTTCCATCCCGATGGGGAGATCGGCGTTGCAAAGGCCGCGGCTGAATCTGGGGTAGGCTATGCGCTATCAACCATGGCCACGGCCTCAATAGAAGATATTGGCAAAGCAACAAATGGACCCAAGATCTATCAACTTTATTTGTTGGCCGATGATGCGCTAAACCGCGAGAGCATTGATCGGTGCCGGGCGTCCGGATTTAATGCCGTGTGCATCACAGTCGATACCGTCGTGGCCGGGAACCGCGAGCGTGATGTGCGTTCAGGCCTTACCGTGCCTCCTCGTCTGTCCGCCGGTTCATTGGCCGCATTCGTCAGTCGACCCGCTTGGTGCATGGGCTATTTGAGTGGCGGCGCCTTCACGCTACCCAATGTGTCAAGCGACAGAAATGCCGATATCTCGACCCTGGCGGCGTTTTTTGCGGAGAAGATGGAGCGCCACATCAGTTGGGACCAGATTGGCAGGCTTGCCAGCTACTGGGGCGGCCCGATCGCTGTGAAGGGACTGCAAAGTGTCAGCGATGTTCGGCGTGCCGCCGATGCAGGTGCCAGTGCGGTAATCATCTCCAACCATGGCGGGCGTCAGCTTGACGGGTCGGCTGCAACAATCGACATCGTCGCCGACATTGCGGACAGCATGGGAGACCAGATCGAAATCATCCTGGATGGTGGGATCCGGCGAGGAACCCATATCACGAAGGCCTTGGCTATGGGTGCGCGCGCTTGCATGACCGGTCGACCTTATCTCTATGCCCTCTCTGCGTTTGGAGCACCGGGTGTCGTGCGATGGCTGAAATTGATGCGGGAAGAAACCGAACGCACGCTTGCATTGCTTGGCTGTCCCGATTTGCAGCTTCTTGGCCGCGATCATCTGCGCGCGGCTGACGCATTGCCTGAATTTCTGCGAATGCAAGCAGGAGTGCCACACGGACAAAACAACTCCGCCCCCTTGCTGGTTGCGCGGAAATAGACTGGTGGACTAACTATCGATTTTGCTGGTGACGCCGCGCAATTCTTCGGCATTCATCTGCGCAATGGTGCTGGGTCGCCTGCCAGTCCAACGTTTGAATGCGCGGGAAAAGGTGCCTTCGTCGGAGAATCCGAGCATATACGCTATATCACGGATGGTCAGATCATCCCGCCGCAAATATTGGAACGCCTGTTGCAGCCTGACCTGATCGAGTACATCGGAGAATGTCGTGCCCTCTTCCTTGAGCCGACGGAGCAGAGTGCGTTCGGTCATGTGCAGCCGCTTAGCAATATCTCCCTTGCGGACCATGCCATCGCCCAAACGTGCTTTCAGGGCATCACGTACCCGCAACGCGAAGCGGCCTGCCATGCGCTTTTCAAGGTAGCGGTTGGCGACACCGTCCAGCAGCGACGCCAACTCTTCATCGGCCACCATGATCGGTGCTTCAAGATCGACCCGTCTGAAAACGATGCTGTCGTCGGGTTGGCCATAAGCGACAGGACATCCGAAATAGGCTTCGAGCCCGCCCCCCATGAGTGGCTTTGGATGAACGAAGTTAACGGCAACAGGATTGATTTCTTCCCCGGCAATCCACCGCAAAAAGCCCAAAACGGACGCTAGCACGGTATCGACCGTCTGATAGATGGGTGGCGGGCCTCCGGTATCGAAATGAATTGCAAGGGTCGCCTCTTCGCCTGACTCCGTCAATGTCGCGGTCGCCGAGTCCGAGATGAGGCGACAATAAAAGGCGAACCGGTGCAATGCGCGTGATAGCGTCGCGGAGCAGCTCATCGCATAGCCGACGACATGAAAGGTGGAAGGACGCACTTCAGCAGCAACGCGTAAGGCAAAGTCTGCATCGCTCAACACGACGGCTTTTTGCCATAGCAAGCTGATCTGGTGTTGCGAATATCGGCTGTAGCCTCCTGCCAGGCGTGAAGGGTCCATGCCGATGTCACGCAACACCTGGTCCGGATCGATTCCGCTAGTGCGCATGGCGCGGACAATTGCCAGCACCCACCCAGTTAAGCCAGATTTTGTTTCATCCTCGACCTGCATTTTCCGCGTCCCATCCCTCCTGCGTGCGACTAGGCTATTGAGGACGTTTTGTCACGATAAGCCTTTTCGCATTCATCTTGGCTGGCATCGTTTCCGGAGCAACCAGACAATGTGTGGTTTGTCCCGAACAGCTTTGCCTTGGCACGCCATGCCCTGTCGTTTGCTGAAACTTTGGCCAATGTGGATCCTGCAAATTGACAAGAAGCGAGCCGTTTAGGCCGACGATGTCGAGCAAGGAGAGACAGGATGCACTCAAGGGGTACAAAATTTCATGCGTCGTTGGCGTCGGTCATAGGTCTGGCTCTCTGCAGCTCGCCAGCCATCGCGCAGACCGAGCCCTCCGACATTCCTGCCAGCAATGGTGAGATCGTTGTGACGGGCACCAAGCGAGATGAGAACCTGAGCCAGGTCCCGATTGCAGTTTCGGTTGTGACCGATGGCGATATCGCCGCAAAAGGGATCGTCCGGCCACAGGATTATCTCATTTCTACGCCAAATGTTACCTTCATCGACGAGGCGACCGGCGACAGCTTCACCAATATCCGAGGACAGACCTCGGTGCGTAACTCGGATCCGAATGTAGCTGTCGTGATCGACGGCGTGCAGCTTTCCAGTCTCAAGCAGTTCAACCAGGATCTGTTTAACATCGAGCAGATCGAGGTTCTCAAAGGTCCGCAAAGTGCAATCTTTGGCCGCAACGCCGCTGCCGGCGCAATCGTGGTGAGGACAAAACTGCCGCGTAGCGAGCTTGGCGGCTCTGTGCTCGCCAGCTATGGCAGCTGGAATACCGCGAGAGCTCAGGTCGATGTAAGTGGCCCGCTCAGCGACACCCTTGGCTTTAGCGTCGCAGGCTCGTTTCGCGATACACAAGGACCGTTCACCAACATCACAACCGGCGAAAAACCGTATCGGCTGCGCACTGCACTGGGGCAGGCCCGCCTTTATTGGGAGCCGAGTGCTGACCTGACCGTGGACCTCAAGCTGAGCGGCCACGATACCCAGGATGGATCGACTGCCCTGCAGTCGCAGTTTGTGGGGCTACCGATCGGTGGCATTCCAGTCAATGAGCTGGATGCCAATCGCACTGACCTCCCCTTCGTGACGAACGTGAGGGGGGAACTTGATGAATGGCTCGTCTCTGGGTCGCTCAAGATCGACTACGATATGGGGTGGGCATCAATCACGTCAGTAACCGCTGCAGACAAGCTATATCAGTTTTTTGGAGGTGACTCGCCACCTTATCTGGCAGACTCCGGTGGGCCGGGTTCGACCGTCCAAGGCTACAAGTACCGCGACCGCAATTTTTCGCAGGAAGTCCGCCTGACTTCTCCTGATGATCAGCGGTTTCGCTGGCAGGTGGGCTTATACTATCTCAAGTTCACGCGCGGCCAGATCAGCGAACTGAATCAGGACTTGGTGGGAGTGGTGCCACCTTCGGATGGTATTGATCCATTGGGCAATGCAATCATCGGCGCCACGGTCTCGTATGCTCGCCAACGCTACGAAACCGAGAGCTTCGCACCTTTTGCGAGCCTCCAGTTCGACATCACGCCAGAGCTGCATCTCAATCTGGCAGGGCGCTACGACATCGAAAAGCGAAGTGTCGTCGAACTTGCACCCAACGCCATCAACCCGGCGACAGGGGCAAACTACAACTTGTGCATCCAGGCACGCGGTCCAGGCACCACGCTCGCAGATTGCCGGGCATCGGAAACGTTC
>NZ_JAUCZC010000017.1 GCF_030373265.1 Blastomonas sp. | reverse complement strand
CAATGGCCATGGCATCCCATGCACCCGACAGGTTCCTGAGGCTCAACACCGTGCTTGATCGCACGGGGCTGTCCAGAGCGACTCTATACCGCAAAATCCAGGCGGGCACGTTCCCCCGGCAGGTCAAACTTGCAGAGCGATGCTGCGGGTGGCGGGAATCGGCTATCGAGGAATGGCTGCGTAACCCGATGTTCTATGAGGTCGGCGACTGACGATCAGGCGGCGTGCCGGTCGAGTTCAGGAAACAGTGGCAAGGGTGCAAGCTCGGAACGGTCGATCATCGCGCCGTTGTAGAGGCCGACGTTGATCCATTCGACAGACCAATGCAGATCGACGCGTTCGCCTTGGATCCGCACGATGGCAGCGCCCTCGCGCGCTACTGACCAGGAACATCGCAGCTGTTCGTCGTAAGTGCCAACCAGCAAGGTGCAATCGCTGATCCCGACGAGGAACCGGTCGTCGTCGTCAAACGGGACCTGCAGGACGGCTTGGATATCGCCGCTGACCTGAATGTGCGGCTTCCCCGGCACAGGAGAAATCGTGACGCTCACTGCTGAATCGCCTTTCCTACTTGAGAACAAACATAGAACATGGCTCCATCAGAAGGAGTCTGCAATGGTCATTATCGATGGGTCGCCTCTGCCAGGTATCGCAGCTGTGCTGACGAGCCTTGGCACACTGTGGCGTGCAGTCCGCGGCCAAGCTGCGCATCCATGCCGACAAAGGCAGAATTGCGCGAAGTTCGGTTGCGCAAAGCATTCTTGCGCCAAGTCACCAAGAGAATAGTCGAATTGGAGGGGTTGGCATCGAACTCAGCACAGTGAGCCGGCCCCTCTTGGGATAGACGCCAGCAAAGGTCGGCTCGAAGTGCCGATTCTGGGACGAAGCTGCCGTTCGCATAGTTGCCTCGGAACGGCAGGGTTGCCCCAATAACAGCCGTTCCCAATGAACCGAAACTGCCGCCAATGTAAGGCAATGCTTTCTTTATGCGTAGATCACGTGTGCTGAGATAGGACGACTTCTACCGCTGGGCATAGACATCATAATGATGACCGCGACCATAGCGTCGAAAATTACGAAAGCCCGCTCTTTCAAGCTGGGACCGAATAGCCGTTGCATCGCTCCAGCGCTCGTCGATCTCATAGAAAATTCCCGAGACGGCGTGGAAGCTGCGAGCGCGCGCCAGTTCGGTGATGACCTGCTGTTCGAGTCCTTCGACGTCGATCTTGACGATACCTGGCCATTCGGTGCTGAGGATTTGATCGAGCACAGGCGCGTTGATGGTTTGGATGGTGACTTCCTCGCTGACGGCATAGCTCGACTGGTCGGCAAGGCTTGCCGTCCCAGAATGCGCCTGATTCACCTTGATGACGGTCCGCCCTGCCTCGGCTGCGATGGCCAGCTTGTGCAGATTGGCGCGGTCGGCAAGGTTGTTGATTGCAATGTTGCCGCGCAGCATAGCGAAGGTCGCGGGAACGGGCTCGAACGCGACGATCCGTCGGCAGCGCGGATTCATCCCTGCCAGCAGGCTGTAAAGCCCCTGGTTCGCGCCGATGTCGATGAACTGGAAGTCCCGGTCCTGCGCGGCGAGAATGTCGGCAAGGTCGTTGCCATAAGTTGCGAACATGCAATAGCGGAACGTGCGGTCGCGCCAATTGCCCGTCATCTTCACCCCATAGCGGCTGACAAAGACGCCGGGATCTCGGTCGGTCGAACGATGCAGCGCAGCGTAAACGGGCGACATTGTCGCGGCCACTGCCTTGCGCCAGGTCTTGAGCACGCCATAGCGCCAGAAATCAGCAAGCCGTTGCATCTTTGGCCCCTTTGATGGTTGATGTAATCGCCTGCCGGGTGGCGAACCAGAGCATCGACGCGAAACAGACCGCCTGGATCATCGCATGGTAGCCTGCGCCCTCGGTGCCAGCCATGCCGAGCAGCAGCGGCAGCAGGGGCAACGTCAGCAGATTGCAGGTGAGATTTATCTGCAAGCTGCTGCCTGGCCGCCCCAGCGATGTCAGCGCGGTGGACCAGAGGGGCGTTGCCGCAGCGACCGCTCTGGCCGCGAGGATCAGCACCAGCAGCATTGCCCCTGCGAGGAAATCCGGGCCTGCCACCAGCGCAATGATCTGCCGCGCGCCGATGCTCATAAGCGCTGCGACGGCTGCGCCTGCCAGCAGCACCAACCGGGCAGCGCGATCGATGGTCCGGCGCGCTCGGTCGATCTCCCCGGCCGCGACCTGCTTCTGGATGACCGAAAAGGCGGCTTGGCCCAGCAGTTGCGGAGGTTGGGTCAGCACAGCCCCGATGCGGACCGCCAGAGCGTAGAGTCCCGCCGCCGCCGCACCGGAGACCCAGCCGATGATCAGCGGTATGGCCTTGGGTGCGAACTCCCGCAAAGTCTGGTCGAAGTTCGTAATTGTCAAGAAACGAAGAATTCCTGGGTTTTCAGCGATGGCCGAGCTCAGCGTCTCATAGCCGGGCAAAACGAGGCTGATGCCGCGGATGCGGCACACCCACCAGGCGATGGCCCACATCGACAAACCTTCTGCAACGGACGCCACCAGCCAGACGATCAGGAACGCCTGAAGCCCGCCACCTGAGGCCAGGATGAGCAGCGTTCCGGCGAGACGAACCAGCGGCATAATAGCCTGATGCGCGGCGATCAGATCGAACCGGCCGGTAATCTGCAACAGCCCCCAGGGTGTCGCGCGGACGGTCGCCAGTATGGCGAGGCTGTAAATCGGTGCGAAGGCGATTGTTTCGGACGACCATCCCAGCGCCAGACCGATCGGATAGGCGAGTGCTGCCGTCAAGATGATGGCGATCAGCGCCATGCCGAATTCGAGCAACGCCATGAACGCCAGCAACCGGCTGAGCCGCCCCAAGTCCTGCTCGTGCAGTGCCTGGGTTCCGAAGCTGACCACCGGGTGGAAGCCAGAGAACGCGATCAGCGCGCCCATGAAGGTCGCATAGCCATGCACGAGATTGAGCACGCCATAATCGGTTACGCCCAGCATGCGCGCGGACAGCGCGATATAGATTAGGCTGATCAGCCCGGCGACGGTCTTGCCGGACATGAGCAAGCCGAGATTGCGCGCGATCCGGCTCATGTTCAACGGTCGCCGTCCGTGGCGAGAAAGGCTTCGATGGCGCGCGCAGCACGCAATGCGGAAGGCTCAGGCGAGACCGAAAAGGTATCGTCGAGCAGGCGATACTGCTGCGCACGATATTCGGCCTGGCTTGCGAACGCACGGTCGATCGCCTCGATCAGGCGGTCGGGGGTCTCGATGACCGGCCCTGCGGTCCAGTGCAGATAATTGGGGTCGTTCCGCCAGGCCAAGTTATGGCTGTTGAGGAAAAGGCATGGCCGCGGCGCGCGCAGGAACTCGTAGACCTGGCTGCTGACATCGCCGAGATAGAGATCGGCGCGGTTGGTATAGGACATGTCGCTGCTGGCACCGCTGCCGAGGTCCAGATGAATATGTGAAGAAGCCGATACCGCGGCGCCGGGAGGCTGGACGCGCGCGACGGCAGGCGGATCGATGGTCACGGTCCATTTGCGGGCAAACAGCATCACATGCGGCGCAAAGATCAGGTTGTAGCGATCCTGACCCACAAATGCGTCGAGCACCGCCCGCCCATGGCGATGCCAACTCGACAGCTTCGGCGACGGATGCGGGTTATACAGCACTACGGGTCGATGCGGCTCGGGGAAGCTGTCGGCAAAGCGGTTGTCGGCACACAGATCGAACTTGGGATAGCCGCAGATCGCGATCCTGTCCGGGGCAAGTCCCGCCTCTTTGATCAGCCGCTGACGGATCTTGTCCCCCGGCACCAGCACGAGATCGAACAGCGCGCTCTGCCGATTGAAGCCGATGGCGCGGTCGCCGGCTCCGTGCCGCGTGTGGATGATCGTCAGCCTGTCGAGCCCGTATCGCGTCTTGAGCAGCAGCGATGTCTTCTCGGATACGACAAGCGCGTCGAAACTGCGAAAGAAGTCCAGATTATCACGATAGAGCAGCGCCTTGGTCGCGGGCACGGCGCTATCGAGCCAAACGGCGGCGAAGCGGGCGACGGGCGATTTCAGCCCCAGCCGGATCATGCTGGCACCTGCCAGTTCCACCCCGCCCAGTCGGGCAAGCTCCTGGCCGATAGCGTCGCTCGTATAGGCCAGCACGATCTCGTTGCCGCCCTGTGCCAGCATCTGCACCGCAATGGGCAGGCTGTGCGCGAGCTGGTGCGTCTGGTCGTGGTTGAACAGGAAGCAGATGCGTTTCACAGGCGCAGTTGCCCCCCGGTCTCGAACTGCGCCCGCGTGCTGCGACAAGACGGTGAAATACGGTCCACTATCTGCCCCAGTCAACTTGCTGCCAGCGCGCCGAGGGTTTGGCAAAGCGGCCCACGAGCACGCCCTCATCGGCAAAGTCGAGGATCGGTGCATCGCTGGCATGGTCGGTATAGGCCGTGATGAACAGCTCGGCGCGATCGAGGCCGCTTTCCCGCAACCAGGCTTCTGCTCGTTGGACCTTCTCGGCCCCGTAATTGTTGCGGCCATCGATCTCCGCCAGCAAGGCACCGTCGGCGGAGCGCTTGTGGCGCGTCGCGATGCATACAGCAAAACCGAGCCGGTCAGCCATCGCAGAGGCGTAGATTTCCGGCGCGGCGGTGACCAGCACCAGCAGAACGTCCGAAGCCTGGTCCTTGGCGATCTGCTCAAGCGCTCCGGGGCGGACGTTGCGTGCGATCTGCTGATCGACAAAGGCATCGATCGATGGTTGCAGGCGCTGATTACGGACCTCGCGGCCCACCATCAGCCACAGACCGAAGCGCTTGAGGCCATCCCGGCCATACAGGCCCAGCTTGTAGCCCAGCATGGCCAGAACCCATAAGGCCAGCAATGCAAGCCTCCAGCCGCCACGGCGCACGGCCATATGCACCAAAAAGGGCGTAAAGGTCGGAGCTACCGTGACGGTGCGGTCCAGATCATAGAGCGCGATGGCCTTCACAGGCAGTCTTCCCCAGACATTGGCATTATGGTTTCAGCGGGCCATCAGGCCGGCATGCCGGGAAGCGTCACAGGGCAACCAGCCATATCGGATGCGCTGGTTCCCGCCTGTTCGGCTAACAGCCTTTCGACAAGCGCATGATCCTCCGGCTTGTCAACATCGACGCCCGTTCGTCCGTCAGTCAGCAGCACAGGGGAAACATCCAGCCCCAATCGTTGTCCGGCCGCAGTCAACGCCGCGTGCAAGGTGAGCCGGCGAAGCAGGATCTTTAGAAGCAGCACCGGTCCAAAGCGCGCGGCAAGCTTGAGCATCGACTTGCGGTCGTGTTCGGCGGTCTCCCAGAACCGCAGCAAAGGTGCGACGCGCACTGACCTCAGTGCAAACAGATTCGCGCCGGTAAAGGCACCATCGCCAAAGCGCAGCCATGTGCGCGTGCTCGGGCCGCATGCCGCCTCGAGCCGGGATCGCTCGACCAGTCCGATGGCGACGTCCTGGCCTGTCAACCCGCGCATGAATTCATGTGTGGTCTCAGGCGTCAGCATGACGTTGTCGGCCGTAGTGACAAGGACGGGCCACTGGATGTCGCCTCTGCCGATGGCATCAAGCACACTGCCGCTGATCGTGGCACCCGATCTGCACGCCACGACGCGCAGGTCGGATCGCAAGGCCAGCAATGCGGGATGAGTCATTTGCTCGTCGATGTCCTGCGCAAGCACCAGCACTTTCGCGATTCCAGGCGTGTGCAGCAGCGTCCGCAGAACGCGAAGCAGCATCGGTTCGCCGCGCACCGGCACCAGCGATTTCGTCCGCATGCCGAAATGGGCCGCGACCGGATCGACGCCCGGCCGCTGACCGGCCAGAACCACAGCGGTCCAGCCGACGGTGACATCGCGGCAAGGTGCGCCTTCGTATCCGGCCAGGTTTGAAGAGAGCGTTGCGTGCATCCATCATCGCATGGCCCATGCGCCTGACGGGACGATGTTTATAACATTTGTTTTTGCAAACGTTTGGACGGAAAGAGCCTCAACCGTGACGAGTGCTCGTGAAGCCCGATGATGTCGCTGTAGATATTGGAGGTTTACAGGAGCGGCAAACTGGTCTTGGCTGGACTGGCTGCGCATATCGGAACGATCAGACTGCCCCCATGCACATACTTCTTGTCGAAGACGATCATGACGTCGCCAGCTACATCGCCTCGGGTCTCAAGGAACGCGGGCACATCGTCGAGTGGCAATCCGATGGCAAGGAGGCGCTGGTTCGAGCCTCCTGCGAAGTCTACGACCTGATCGTCCTCGACCGCATGCTGCCGTCGGTCGATGGCCTGAAGATTGTGAACGTCTTGCGGGCAACCGACGACCGCACTCCAGTGTTGCTGCTGAGTGCGCTCAGCGATGTGGACGAGAGAGTAAAGGGCCTTCAGGCAGGCGCGGACGACTATCTGTCCAAGCCCTTCGCCATGTCGGAGCTTCTGGCGCGGGTCGAGGCCCTGGCACGACGCGGTAGCGTAAGCGCGACCAGTGAGCAGACCGTGCTGCGTTTCGCGGATCTGGAAATCAATCTGATCGCACACACTGCGCAACGATCCAGCATGCGGATCGACCTCACCCAGCGGGAGTTCCGCTTTCTCGAGTATTTGGTCCGCAATGCCGGGCGTGTGGTGACCCGGTCGATGCTGCTCGAAAATCTGTGGGACTATAATTTCGATCCACAGACCAACGTCATCGACCAGCACGTAAGCCGTCTGCGCACCAAGCTGGAATCGGGCGGCAGATCACGTCTCATCCATACGCTGCGCGGCGTGGGCTATATCGTGCGGCAATGACCGGATATCTCCTCAAGAGCCTCTCGGTCCGTCTGACCATCCTTTACGCAGGGACATTCTGCCTCTCGGTCACGCTACTGGGCACAGCTTACTATTGGATCAGTGTGCATCAACCGCGCCTGGCGATAAGGGGGCTGGCGGATCGTGATTTCGTGGCGATGCAGGCGATCGACGAAACCAGCGGTAGGGCTGCCCTGATCGATGCGCTGCGCGCCCGTGAACAGGGGGCAGGCGGGCGCGATCATTTCTTTGCGCTGGTCGGTCGTGACGGTCGGACGATAGTAGCAAACCTGCCGAGCTGGCCGAGCAGGCAGGAGAGCCGGTGGCTTGAGGTCGAAGCCGATACTTTTGTCGAAGGAGAGGAGATCGATCATTATGCGATCCTGAGGGACGGCACGCTGAAAGACGGTGCCCGTCTGCTGACCGCTTGGGATGCCGATGAGGTGCTTGCCCGCGAAGAGCAGCTGCGCGCGGCATCATTGTGGCTGATTGGTGGAACGATTTTCCTCGGCATTTGCGGTGCTCTGCTGATGACCGCAGCCATCACCAAACGGCTCGATGCGATCAATCGCGCCGCGCTTATGGTGATGGATGGAGACCTGAGTCAGCGCGTGCCGATCAAGGGGACTGGTGACGATTTCGATCGGCTTGCCGGCACGCTGAACGTGATGCTCTCACGCATCGAAATGTTGTTCGAGGCGGTCAGGCGCGTATCCGACAGCGCTGCGCATGAGCTGCGAACACCGCTTACCCGGTTGATCGGTCATCTCGACCGCGTCGATCTGGATATGCTGGGGTCTGAACCGCGCAAATCATCGTTGTTCGCCGCCATGCAGGAAGCAGAACGGTTGAACCGCATCCTTGACGCGACGCTGCGAATCTCGCGGGTAGAAGGCCGACGGTATGAGGCCC
Source organism: Blastomonas sp. (assembly GCF_030373265.1). GTDB lineage: Bacteria > Pseudomonadota > Alphaproteobacteria > Sphingomonadales > Sphingomonadaceae > Blastomonas. Next base: position 81,767 of record NZ_JAUCZC010000017.1, on the reverse strand, counting down.
GGATCAAGTCCGTCGATCTCGCGGTGCTGGCGGAGGATGTATACGACTATTACCGGCCCGAAGCAGATCGGCGCAGCATCGCCATCAACGTTTCGAGCCAAGGTGATGCGGCGATCGACGGGGACGCCGACCTGTTGTTCCAGGCGCTGTCCAACCTTGTCTATAACGCCATAAAGTTTGGCCATTCGCAGGGACGGGTAACGATTCTCTCCGGCACCGATCCGAACGGGACCTTTCTTTCCGTTTGCGACGACGGTCCGGGGCTGACGTCGGGCGAAGCTGATTATGTGACTGAAAGGTTTTTCCGCGGCGCTGCCGGACGCAACGCAGGCGGCGACGGTCTGGGCCTGAGCCTCGTCGCCGCTATCGCCGACTGGCATCGGTGCGACCTGGAGTTCGTGAACAGTGCGCCTGGGTTGGTCGTGACGCTTCGCTGGACATGAATAGGACGCTTCAGCGGCAGCAATGAAGCCATATATTTCCTAACGGGCAACCATTGGCGCGGTGGACAAACCTGTCTCAAAGCAAACGCCCATTAAACCTCGAGCCACCCAGCGTCAGCTTCTGTTGGAAGCGGACGATGACCTTCGCTCAACTCAGTGACCGATTTTGGGTCGACAGCCGACACAGTATTCTGCAACTGGGGAACGCTCGCAAACTTTCGCCTGTGCCCAAACCCGCCTTTAAGCGACCGACCAGAAATAGACGGGGCTGCATGTCAAAAAGTCCAGGTGGCATTCAAGGAGAGCCATGCTAAGATTTGATTCGCCTGCACAGAGCCGGTACTGCGCCACCACGCAAAAGGCTTCAACGCTCACTAAAACGCCCGGTGAGTTTGATGGTATCGCTGATGGTATCGGGCAAATCTGCGAGCTCAAAACAAGATTTAAGTCAATGTTTTAATTGATTTTTTTGATTCCCGTAGGGGTCACCAGGGATGCTTTTTCTGAGCATTCCGTGATTTGCCATAATTGGCTGTTTTCCGCGGTTTCCCGACAGAATGATGCCAGTTGGCCTGGCGAGATATTTCCGCACGCCAACCAGGACGTTGGCCCCTATCGCCGTCGGTCCTAGCGTGCCGTCATCCGGCGCTATCCAGTTCCGACCAAGCTTAAAGTTGATGGCCAAGCTGCCAGCCGTTGTAGATCCTTGTGGGGCGCGCCTCAGGCAACGGCGATCCGGTATCCCACGCCAGGTTCGTTGACGATCAGCTTCGGACTGGCGGGGTCGAGCTCGAGCTTCTTGCGCAATGACCGGACCGCGGCGCGCAGATAATCGAGGTCGTCACGGTGTGCCTCGCCCCAGACGGTTTCGAGCAGGCTCTGGTGGGTCATCACCCGTCCTGGGCGGTCGGACAGCGCCCAGAGCAGGTTGAACTCGCGTGGAGTCAGTTCGACCTGTGCGCCGCGTATGTGCACGCGGTGGGCTTGCCGGTCGATCGATCCCTCGCGAAACTCGCGGACAGTAACATCCGCCAACGGCCCCGCCTTGCGCCGGATCGCCGAGCGCACCCGGGCGAGCAGCTCTTCGCTGTCGAAGGGCTTGGTGACGAAATCGTCGGCCCCCAGATCGAGCGCGGCGACCTTTTCGGCGGTGGCATCGCGCGCAGTGAGAACGATGATCGACTGGCCAAAGCCTGCAAGCTGGGGCAGGATCTCCAGCCCGTCGCGATCGGGCAATCCCAGATCAAGCAACGCCACCAGCGGCGCCTGCTGTCCCGACGCCAGCCGCACCGCCTCTGCGGCGGTTGCGGCCTCGCAATGGGTCAGCCCCACCCGGTCGAGCGCACTTGTCAGCAGCCTGCGGATCGCAGGCTCATCGTCGACAATCAGAACGTCTTTACGCATGGTCGGCCTTGTCCAGTGTGGCTGCACTGTCTGGTACGGGCAGCGACAGTTCGAATAGCGCGCCGCCACCCTTTCGGTTGCGTGCACAAATGGTGCCCCCGACCGCATCGGTAAAGTTCTTGGCGATCCACAGGCCCAGCCCCGACCCACCGACGCGGTCGCTTCCTTCGAGCCGATGAAAGCGTTCGAACAGCGCATCGCGGTCGGCGGGCAGGCCGGGGCCGCGATCCATCACCCGGCACACCGCTCGGTCATCCTGGCACAGGAGCTCGACATCGACCGGCGCATCGGCGGGCGAGAACTTGAGCGCGTTGTCGATCAGGTTGATCAGCACGTGGCGCAACAGCAACGGATCGCTCGACAGGAACGGGCAATCGGCATCGATGTGCGTCGCCACGCGGGCACCGGGCTTGTCCTGGCGCAGATCGCGCAGCACTGACATGATGACATCGGTCAGATCCACGCTTTCCCATTTGGGCTCGATCGCGCCGTGCTCGATCCGCGAGGCTTCGAGCAGATCGTTGAGGAAGCGCTGCAACCGGCGCGATTCGGCGCGCGCAATCCTGACCTCCTCGGCATAGCTGCCTTCTGCCGGAATCGCCTCGGTCGCGGCGATCACCGCGGTGAGCGGCGTGCGCAGGTCGTGCGCGATGCTGCCGAGCAGCGCGCCGCGCAGCCGGTCGCGTTCGCGCAGGCCATCGACCTGTCGGGCCTCGGCCTCCAGCACCAACCGTTCGTGCGCCAGCGCGGTCTGGTCGACCAGGGATGCGAGCAGCGTGGCATCATCGGGCCGGATCACGCGCTCCTTGGTCGATCGGGCCACTCCCAGTGCGCCCATGATGCCCAGCGCAGTCTTGAGCGGATGGAACTGCCAGTCTGCCGATGTCAGCGTGCCGGTGTCCCTGCCGGTGGCTTCGCCGTGTTCCAGGGCCCAGCGCGCAGCGGCGGCATCGACCATATCGAGCTCGGCAAAGCGCTCATTGCCGCGCGAAACGACGCGGTCGTCTTCGAGCGAGACGATCATCGCTTCGACATCGAGCAGCATCCCGATTTCGCGGCAGGCGACCCGCGCAGTTTCCTCCCGGTCGGAAAGCCCACCCATCAAGCCTGCAAAGCGCGCCAGCGAGGCGTTCAGCCGGGCGACACCCGCGCTGGTTTGTGCCTGCCGCCGCACCTTGCCCGCCAGTGCGCCCACCACGATGGCGACCAGCGCCAGCACGAAGAAAGTCACCACATCGGCAGGGCTATAAATCGTGAACGTGTAGAGCGGCGGGATGAAAAAGAAATTGTACGACAGTGCCGCCCAGATCGCCGACCAGACACCTGCGCGCATCCGCAGTACGGTCGATGAAACGATCACCGGCAGCAACAGCAGCAGATCGATTGCGGTAAACGCAATCCAGGGCTGCACCAGATGCAGCAGCGCCACAGTGCCCGCAACGAGCAGAAAGGCGATGACATTGTCGCGCTGCGAATAGGGGTCATATGGCTGCGAGGGCTTTTCGTCCGCCTCGTCGAGTGGAACGACGTGCACCGCGATGGTCTTGGCCCGGCGGATGACATCCTGCGCGATCGATCCGTGGCGCCATTCGAACCAGCGGCTACGGCGGCTCTTGCCGATGACGATCTGGCTGGCGCGCAGCTCGCTGGCCTGATCAACCAGCGCCTGGCCAACATCCTGCGCGGCGACCGTCATCAGCGATGCGCCTAGCGAAGCTGCCAGCGCCAGATTGTCGGCAAGCTGTTCGCGCTGGTTGCCGTGCACGCCCCGCGCGCTGCCGCTTTCGACCACCACGGCTGTCCACGGCGCGTGCAGCAGATCGGCCATGCGCTTGGCCTGCCGCACGACGCGCGCGCCGCCCTTGCCGGGGCTCACCGCGACCATCAGCCGCTCGCCCGACACGAAGTCCGCGCGCTCGCCACTCATCTCGAGCTGGCTCGACAGGCGCCGGTCGACATTGTGCGCGGCAAAGCGCAGCGCCATTTCGCGCAGCGCCGACAGCTTATTGGGCGTGAAGAAGTTCGTGAGCGCGCGACCTGCGGTATCGGGCAGATAGACCTTGCCCGCCTGCAACCGCTCGATGAGAGCATCGGGCGGAAGATCGACGACGATCAGTTCGGCATCGTCGAGAATGCTGTCAGGGATCGTCTCGCGCACCCGGACATGCGTGAACCCGGCCACGACATCGTTGAGGCTCTCGATATGCTGGATGTTGATCGTGGTTGCGACATCGATCCCGGCGGCGAGCAGCTCGCCGACATCCTGCCACCGTTTGGGGTGGCGGCTGCCCGGTGCATTGCTGTGCGCGAGTTCGTCGACCAGCACCAGATCGGGGCGACGCAGCAACGCCGCATCGATATCGAATTCCTCGAGCCGGTGGCCCTGATGGTCCACGCCAACCCGCGGCAGCACGTCGAGCGGCTCGAGCAGCGCCGCCGTCTCGGATCGGCCATGCGTCTCGGCGATGCCGACCAGCACGTCGCAGCCTTCCGCCTGTCGCCGCGCGGCGTCCTGCAGCATGCGATAGGTCTTGCCCACCCCCGGTGCGGCGCCGAGATACGCGGTGAGCTTGCCGCGCTGCTCGCGCTCTGCGATCCGCAAGAAGCGGTCGGCGTCTTTGCTGGGCGGCGAGTTGGTCATCGTGTGCGCTACTTATGGTGCCAGCCGGTCGAGCGCCAGATTGAGATTGAGGACATTGACGATCGGCGCTGGTGCAAACATCCCTCCGGGGGCGTGTGCAGTACCTCGCACCAGCTGGCGCACCTGTTCGGCGGCCAATCCTCGCGCGGCAGCGACCCGATCGGCCTGATACAGTGCGCCCGCCAACGAGATGTGCGGATCGAGCCCACCGCCCGATGCGGCAACCAGATCGGCGGGCAACGGGCTGTCGTCGCCGGCACCATAGCGCGAAACCGTCCCTGCGGCCCGATCCGCCAGATCCGTGCTGGTCGGCGACAGGTTGCTTCCGCCAGCGCCCATCCCGTCATAATCGACAGCCGACGGGCGCGGCCAGAAATAGCGCTCCGAGGTGAAGTTCTGCGCGACCAGTTCGCTGCCGACGGCTTGACCATCGATCGCAATGATCGAGCCGTTGGCGCGATAGGGTGTGACCGCCTGGGCGAAGCCCAGCACAATCGTGGCATAGCCGATGACGCAGACCGCGAAGGTGATCAGCCACAGGCGAATGGAAGGAAGAAGGTAGGTCATAGGTCTGTCCTTTGGCCAGTTGGGCTCAGCCCATCAGGGTGACATGCTCGGCGATCGGGCCGAGTGCGGCAGCGGGGAAGAAGGTCAGCGCGCCGAAGATCAGGATGGTGATTACCAGCACGGTGCCAAAGGTGCCGCCCTCGACGCTCAGCGTGCCAGCGCTCTCGGCGCTGCGGGTCTTGGCCATCAGCGAGCCGACAATGGCGAGCGGAGCGATGATCGGCAGGAAGCGTGCGATCAGCATGACAAGGCCAGTGGCGATGTTCCAGGGCAGCGTGGCGTCGCCCAGCCCTTCGAAGCCCGATCCGTTGTTCGCGCCTGCCGAGCTGAATTCGTAGAGGATCTCCGAAAAGCCGTGCGCGCCGACGTTGTTGAGCGCGCCCTGCCCCCAGGCGGTGGCCGCGAACAGCGCGGTGCCGCCGAGGATCAGAAAGGCGTGGCTGAACAGCGCCAGCACGGCCAGTCGCATCTCGTTGCCCTCGATCCTGTGCCCGAGATATTCGGGTGTGCGGCCTACCATCATCCCGGCGATGAACACCGCGACGACGATGTAGAGGAACATGTTGATCATGCCGACGCCCACCCCGCCGAAGGTGGCGTTGAGCCACATGCCGACCATCGGCATCAGCCCGGTGAGCGGGTTGAGACTGTCATGCATCGCGCCGACCGATCCGTTGCTGGTCGAAGTCGTCAGCACCGCCCACAGCGGTCCGGTGGCAGCGCCCAGCCGAAGCTCCTTGCCTTCGAGATTGCCGACATCCTGCATGACCGGCAGGCTGGCGAACGCCTGGGTGGGCGCGGCCTCGAACGCTACCGCACCGCCGATCTTGAGCAGCAGGAAGGCGAGCATCACGCCGAAGATGACGCCTGCATGCTTCATTCGCCCAATGATCCGCCCGAACATCCACACGCACGCCATCGGAATGAGGATCAGCGCGATCATCGAAAAGCCGTTCGACCAGAAGTCCGGATTTTCCAGCGGGTGGGTCGAGTTGGGGCCAAAAAACCCGCCGCCATTGGTGCCGAGCTGCTTGATCGCAACGAATGCTGCTGCCGGACCACGTGCGATGGTTTGCGCAGCGCCTTCCAGCGTGGTCACCTGAGCCGCGCCTGCCAATGTCATCGGAACGCCGCTCAGCGCCAGCACGCAGGCGACGACGATCGCCAGCGGCAGCAGCACGCCGAAAGTGGCGCGTTGCAGATCGAGGAAGAAATTGCCCATGCTGGCCTGGCCACCAATACCGCGCGCCAGTGCCGCTAGCGCCGCGATGCCGGTCGCGGCCGAGACGAACTGCAGCCACATCAGACCACCCAGTTGCGCCAGATAGCTCCAGGTGCTCTCGCCCGAATAATGCTGGAGGTTGGTGTTGGTGGTGAACGACGCGGCGGTGTTGAACACGAGGTCGAGCGACGCTGCCGATTGCCCGTCCGGATTGAGCGGCAGCGCGTGCTGCGTTGTAAGCAGCGCGAACACGAACACGAACATTAGCGCGTTGAACGCCAGCAGCGCGATCGCATACTGCTTCCAGCCCTGATCGGGCGCGCCGCCCACCGCGCGGGTGAACAGGCTATCCGCGCGGGCGAAGCGACCCGAAAACAATCCGGCCATGTATTGGCCCAACGGCCAGGAGAGCAAAGCTGCGCCGCCGACCACCAGCATGATTGCGAATATGGCTTCCATCATCGTTCCCTTCAGAAACGGGTCGACACGCCGATGTAGCTGACCACATCGGGGGTGTTGCGGTTGAGGCCGAAATTGGCCCCGATATCGAACTGCAGATTGGGCCGCGCGAGCCAGACCACGGCGGCATCGGCGCTGTATTGGTCGACCGTGCCGGCAGAGGTGAAGTCCTGCCGCGTCCACAGCTCGCCCAGCAGCGTGACCGCGCCCAGCGACTTGGCGACGTTGACGAGCCCGGTGAGCCCTGTGCGGTGACCCGAGCCATCGGTATCTGCGATCACATTGAACTGCGGCCCCAAAGTGACCGTCCAGCCGCCCGGAACGCTGTAGTTGATCGGCACCGCGATGCCGCCCTCGACCTTGCCGTTGCCGATGCCGCCGGGCGCGGTCGGCACTTTGACGAACGGCAGCACCGCGATTTGCAGCGCATTGGCAGGATCGGTCAGGCGGCGCTTGTAGCGCAGCGTGACATCGCCGACGCCATCGGCGATGCTGACCAGCCCCGCCGCATCGCGCGACCGGACCCGGACATACGGCGCCCAGTTGATCTGCAGATCGCTGTTGTCGGTCAGGCCGAACTTGAGCACTGGGTTGGTGAACGCGATGCTGTCCACCCGGCCGCCAGCGACCTGATTGGTGGTCCAGTTGAAAACGTCCGCCTCGATCTGCACCATGCCTGCAGGCACGGTGCAGGCATAGTTGCCGTTGGTGGGCCGATCGGTGCAGATCGGGCTGTCAGCGGGCGTGGTCTGGGCGAATGCCGAACCGGGTGTCGTGGCCAGAGCGACGAGCAGCGGAAGAAAAGCGACACAGGTACGCATTATGGGGTCTTTCCTATGAAATGAGATTAGAACCGGGAGCGGCAGGCGCATGGCTCAGGCAAGACCGACAGCGGTCACGGCTAGGTCGATCAGCTTGATCCCGATGAACGGCGCGACCACCCCGCCGACGCCGTAGACCCCGAGGTTGCGCAGCAGCTGGCTGGCGGCGGGCATCGGGCGATAGGCGACCCCGCGTAGCGCCAGCGGCACCAGCAGCGGGATGATCAGCGCGTTGAAGATGATCGCCGAGAGGATCGCGCTGCCCGGCGTTGCCAGCCCCATCACGTTGAGCACGCCAAGCGACGGATAGAGCACCACGAAAATCGCGGGCAGGATCGCGAAATACTTTGCGACGTCGTTGGCGATCGAGAAGGTGGTGAGCGCCCCGCGGGTCATCAGCAACTGCTTGCCGATGCCGACGATCTCGATCAGCTTGGTCGGATCGCTGTCGAGATCGACCATGTTGCCCGCCTCGCGCGCCGCTTGCGTGCCGGTGTTCATTGCCACGCCGACATCGGATTGCGCGAGTGCCGGCGCATCGTTGGTGCCATCGCCGCACATCGCGACCAGCTTTCCGCCCGCCTGTTCCTTGCGGATCAGCTCGAGCTTGTCCTCGGGGGTCGCCTCTGCGAGGAAATCGTCGACCCCGCTTTCGGCGGCGATCGACGCGGCGGTGAGCGGGTTGTCGCCGGTGATCATCACGGTGCGGATTCCCATCCGGCGCAGTTCGGCAAAGCGCTCGCGGATGCCCGCCTTGACGATATCCTTGAGGTGGACAAGCCCGAGCAGCCGGTTGCCATCCGCCACAGCCAGCGGCGTCCCACCCGAGCGTGCGATGGTTTCGGACGCCTGGCGCAGCGCCGCAGCAGCGGTCGGATCGACCGTGTCGCCAAGCCGCTTGAGCACCGCATCGACCGCACCCTTGATCAGCGAGCGCTCCTCGTTTCCGGCTCCGATCAGCAGCCCGCTGACCCGGGTCTGCGAGGTGAACGCGATCGGCTCGGCGCCGTCGGGCATTGCCTCGCCATCGCCTGCCAGCGTGACGATCGACCGGCCTTCGGGGGTGGTGTCAGCAAGGCTCGAGAGCCGTGCTGCGGCAATCAGGTCGGCTTTGGCCACTCCGGGCAATGGAACGAACTCGGTGGCCTGACGGTCGCCAATGGTGATCGTTCCGGTCTTGTCGAGCAGCAGCGCGCCGATATCGCCCGCCGCCTCGACCGCGCGGCCCGACTTTGCGAGCACGTTGAAGCGGATCAACCGATCCATCCCGGCGATGCCGATGGCCGACAGCAGCCCCGAGATCGTGGTCGGGATCAACGCCACGAACAAGGCGATCAGCACCGGCACCGCGATCTCGCCACCGGCATAGGATGCAAACGCGGGCAGCGTGCCCACCGCGACCAGGAAGATCAGCGTCAGCCCGGTGAGCAGCACGGTCAGCGCGATCTCGTTGGGGGTCTTCTGGCGGCTCGCGCCTTCGACCAAGGCGATCATCCGGTCGAGAAACCCGCTTCCGGGCTCTGCGGTGACCTTGACCTGGATCTGGTCGGAGATGACCGTCGTGCCTGCGGTCACCGCTGAACGGTCGCCGCCGGCCTCGCGGATCACCGGCGCGCTTTCGCCGGTGATTGCTGCCTCGTTGACCGAGGCCACGCCTGCGACCACCTCGCCATCTGCCGGGATGACCTGGCCCTGGCAGACCAGAACGATGTCACCGCGGTTCAGCTGAGTTGCGGGAATTTCCTCGGTCGAACCTGTCCGGTCGATGCGCAGCGCGACAAGCTGGTCCTTGGTCGCGCGCAACGATTGCGCCTGCGCCTTGCCGCGGCCTTCGGCCAGCGCCTCGGCGAAGTTGCCGAACAGCACGGTGAGCCACAGCCAGAACACCAGTTGCCCTTCGAACAACAGGTCCCCCGAACCGCCAGCGATGTTGCGGACGAGGATCGCGCTGGCCACCGCAGCGACCACCGCCGTGGTGAACATCACCGGATTGCGCACCAACGTGCGCGGGTCGAGCTTGACGAACGCATCGCGGATGGCAGGGACGACGAGCTTGCGCTCGAACAGCGAAGCGCGGTCCATCAGAAGCGCTCCGGCTGCAACAGAACGACGATGAGATACACCAGCAGGCCGAGAGCCACGAGTCCGGCAAGAGCAAGATCAAAGGTCATGAAGGCTCCTTTCAACGGAGGCCTCCTTGCGGCGGATCGTCATGAAAATTCGATGGGCAAAGCTGTATGCCGATGTGAAATCTGCATGAAAATGACCGGAGCAGACCACGCCCGATGCACGACCGAGTGGTCCTCCAAGGGCAGCCACTCAGACGATCACGTCTAGCGGTTCCGTCGCCATGAACAGCCAGTCTGCCCCCGGCGTAAATCGGGTCTTTGTGGCCATCTCCGCCACTTCGGGAATGGCCGGTATCAACGTGACCGGTCGTTCCCGAGAGGGGTGGCGATCAGCCGGCTTGTTCCACGATCCGGCGTTGGCCCCTGGCAGCTGTCGACCCAGACCCGGTCACTCAGTGGCGCCAACATGAATGTCTGGTCCTGACAGAAGCTGCCGTTGTAGAAATTGAATGCGGATGCTCGGCAATGCGACTCAAAATCCCGCTATTCGGCCCGGTTTTACCGCTTCAATAGAGCAAGTTGCGTGACATCACCCTAGCTAAAGCACTCGTACAGGGTGGAGCCACCACCCATCGAAACCAGATGCTCAAAGCGCCGCGCCGACCATGCGACCGATACCCGCCGTCAGTCCCATGGCGATAGCACCCCAGACGGTAACCCGTGCGCTGGCACGCCACAGTGACGCGCCGCCTGCCTTCGCGCCAATCGCGCCGAGCAACGCCAGAAACACGAGAGAGGCCACCGCGACGGCAATAGTCAGGGTTGCTGCGGGGGCAACCAGCACCATCGCCAGCGGTAGCGCCGCACCGACAGAAAAAGTCGCAGCAGACGTCAGCGCCGCCTGGACAGGCCGGGCCGTGGTGAACGATGAAATCCCCAGCTCATCCCGCGCGTGCGCGCCAAGCGCATCGTGTGCCATCAGCTGACGTGCGACAGTGTCAGCCGTTGCCGCATCCAGCCCGCGACCCATGTAGATACCTGCCAGCTCTTCAATCTCTGCGTCGGTATCGTTTGCCAATTCGCTGCGTTCGCGTGCGATGTCAGCATTTTCGGTATCCTGCTGCGAGCTGACCGAGACATATTCGCCTGCCGCCATCGACATTGCGCCTGCGACCAACCCGGCAGTCCCAGCTATCAGCACGTCCGCCGACTGCGCGGATGCGGCGGCCACGCCGATGATTAGGCTGGCGGTCGAGACAATGCCGTCGTTCGCCCCCATCACGGCCGCGCGCAGCCAACCAATTCGCGAAACCAGATGACGTTCGGGGTGGATGTGCAGTCTTGTCATGGCAGGGCGCCTTTCTGGCGATGGCTTATTGGTCGTCGTCACCGATCCAGATGCTGTGACTGTCGATCATGATGCGGGTTATGGCACGCAATGCCTGTGTTCGTGCCAGTATTTCGGCACGGAACATGTCGTGCGTCTGCCGTTCAGCGAGCAGCAGATCGGCAAGGTTGATCGCGCCGAGGTCATAGCCGCGTCGCATCTTCAAGACCGCATCGACTTGCGCCTTGGCACCTTCCCGGCTGCGCTGCCAAGCCTGCCATGCCGCGTTGGCATTCACCAGATCGCCGTCAGCCATTTCGCGCACATCGAAGCCGACCGCTGCAGCCTCGGCAGCGACCGCGACGGCCTCGCTGGAAACGCGGTCGGCGATGGCGCTGCGGTGGCTGCCGCCCAACGGGATCGTGGCGATCAGGCCGAGACCAGTCTCCATGCCATCACGCTCGCTGAAGGCGCGAACGCCGATGGTCAGATCGGCAAAACGATCCTGCCGCGCGCGGTCGGCCAGAGCCTGCACCTGGTCGGCCTCGGCGCGCGCGGCAAAGATCTCATGGCTGCGCTCGATCACCAGATTGCGCAGCACCGGCAGGCCCGTCTGGGGCAACTCCGGCAGCGGCAATTCCTTTGCGGCCATCGGAAGGACAAGCCCTGGAAACTGCGATGTCAGCCGTGCGCGAGCCAGTGCTGCTCGGCCCGCTGCCTGCTCAGCCTGCAATCGCGCCGAGCCGAGAGCGGCAGCGGCCTGATCGACCTCCAGCGGGGATGCATCGCGCAGTTCGGCGCGGCGCTTGACGCTGGTCAGCGAGCGATTGAGGTTGTCTGCCGCCTGCCGGTCAACGGCTTCTTCCGCTGATGCCCCCAGCCAGTCCCACCACAGTTCCGCGAGCAGCAGAGCAGCCTGGTGCTTGGCATCCTCCATGCGGTTCTCAGCGGCGATGAGGCCCAGATCGCCGGCTTTGCGGTCGAGCGCCGCCTTGCCGGGCAGCCGGATCGGTCGGCTGATCGAGGCGTCGAACTCGGTAAAGCGGCCTTCGCGGTCCACCGATCGCTGCATGACGCTGGTGGTGACCGAAAACTCCTGCGTTCCCACCCGCAGCGCCCGGCTATCGGCGCGTGCCACTTCGACTCGCGCCCTGGCCGCCAGCACCATTGGGTGCTCGTTGAGTGCGATCTGAACCTGCGCATCGGCAGGCAGGCCGGGTTGCGCCAGCGCGGTCGCCGAAGTGCCGAGCAAGGCGACGGCAGCTATCATCGTGCGGATCATGCCGGTCCTCCCTCAGCCAGCGCGAGATCGCCCGCCTCGCGCTCCGCGCGGCTTTCGCCAAAGCGTTCGTAGAGAATCGGCAGCAGGATGAGCGTCAGCAGCGTTGCGCTGATCAGTCCCCCGATCACCACGATGGCGAGCGGGCGCTGGATTTCAGACCCCGGACCGCTGGCAAACAGCAGGGGCACCAGCCCGAAGGCCGCGATGGTCGCGGTCATCAGCACCGGTCGCAGGCGGCGAGCGGCACCCTGGCGGACGGCCTGCGATAGTGTCAGCCCGGTATCGCGCAACTGGCGGAAGCAGGTCACCATCACCAGACCGTTGAGGACTGCGATGCCCAGCAAGGCGATGAACCCGACCGATGCAGGGACCGACAGATATTCGCCGGATACTGCCAGCGAGACCATGCCCCCGACCATGGCGAAGGGAATGTTGACCAGGATCAGCAGCGATGATCGCACCGAGGACAGCGTGGCGTAGAGGACGACGAAGATCAGCACGAGCGAGATCGGCAGCACCACCATCAGCCTTGCCGATGCGCGCTGCTGGTTCTCGAACTGTCCGCCCCACACCAGCCGATAGCCCTGGGGCAGCTTTACGTTCGCTTCGATATCCCGCTTGGCTTCATCGACATAGCCGACCAGATCGCGCCCGCCGACAAAGGCCTGTACCATCGCAAAGCGCGACCCGTTCTCGTGCTCCAGCTTTACCGGGCCTGCGACCTGCGCAATGTTGGCGACATCGCTGGCCCGCACGAGCTGTCCGCTGGGGGACCGGTACATCTGGTCTGCGAACGTTTCCGGGCCCATGCCCTCGCTGCCCACACCCTTGATCATCACGGGAATGCGTCGGTTGCCATCGGTGACCGATCCGGCGCGCACGCCTTCCACGCTGGCGCGCATCATATCCTGCAGCATATCAATAGGCATGCCAGCGCGGCCCGCCGCCATCCGGTCCATATCCAGCTGCAGGTAATCCACCGTGTCATTGGCCACCGTCATCGCCTCTGTGGTGCCCTCGATCTTCTGGAGCCGTCCCTGAATCTCCCCCGCCAACCGCGACAGCTCGCCAAGGTCTGGCCCGAACAGCCGGATCACCAGATCACCGCGCGCGCCGGTCAGCATCTCGGAAATGCGCATTTCGATGGGTTGGGTGAAGCTGGGCTCGATGCCGGGAAAGTCCTGCATCACTGTGCGGATCTGGTCGGTCAGCCACGCCTTGTCATCCACGCGCCATGTGTCGCGGGGTTTCAGGGCCAGGAAGCTGTCGGTCTCGTTGGGGCTCATCGGATCGAGCCCCAGCTCGTCGCTGCCGACGCGCGCAATCACCGCCTCGATCTCGGGCACATCCTTGAGCAGCGCCTTCTGCACCTTCATGTCGCCGGCGGTGCTGTGTTCGATGCCGATGCTGGGCAGCTTGGTCAGCTGGACGATAATCGAGCCTTCATCCATCGTCGGCAGGAACGTCTTGCCGGTCATGCTGTAAGCTCCGCCCGCCAGCAGCAGGGCGATCCCCCCAGCGATGAACACGCGCGGCTTGTGCGCGAAAGACGCGTTGAGCAGCCGCTCGTAACGCGGTGTCAGTTGCCGCATCAGCCACGGCTCGTGGTGGCTCTCGCTGCGCTTAAGGCCAAAATACGCAAGCACCGGCACCAGCGTCAGCGACAGAAGCAGCGCCGAGATCAGCGACAGCACGATGGTCATCGCCACTGGGGCGAACAGCTTGCCCTCCAGCCCTTCGAGGGTCAGCAGGGGCAGGAACACCAGCGCGATGATCGCCATGCCAGATGCCACCGGGGTTGCGACCTCTGCGGTGGCGACAAACACGCAATTGAGCTTGCTCGCCCCCTTGTGCCGCGCATCGGACAATCGCTCGACGACGTTCTCGACCACCACTACCGCACCATCGACCAGCATTCCGACGGCGATTGCCAGGCCCCCCAAGCTCATCAGGTTCGCCGTTAGCCCTATGGCGCGCATGCAGATGAAGGTCATCAGCGCCGCCATCGGTAGCGCGAGCGCCACGATCACCGATGCGCGCACATCGCCCAGGAACAGCAGTAGCAGGATGACGACCAGCACGATGGCTTCGAGCAGCGCATCTTCCACTGTGCCCACTGCGCGACCGATCAGGTCGGAGCGGTCATAGAACGGCGCAATTGTGACGCCCTTGGGCAAAGTCGCCTGAACCTCTGTCAGCCGCTCCTTGATGCCTGCGACCACCTTGCTCGCGTCCGCTCCGCGCAGCGCGATGACCAGTCCCTGCACCGCCTCTGCCGTGCCGTTCTTGGTCACCGCGCCATAGCGGGTCAGACTTCCCATGCGCACGGTTGCGACATCGCCGATCCGCACGACATTGCCATTGGCAGTGCGCACCACCACCGATGCGAGATCGTCGAGAGATTGGATCGCGCCAACCGAACGGACGATCAGCGCCTCTTCCGCCACCGCCAGACGGCCCGCGCCATCGTTGCGGTTGCTCGCCTCGACTGCGGCCTTGATGTCCTCGATCGTAAGACTGGCCGCTGCCAGCGCCGCAAAGTCAGGCTGCACCTCAAAAGTCTCGACCATGCCGCCCAGCGCATTGACGTCTGCGACACCCGGCACGGTGCGCAATGCAGGCCGGATCGTCCAGTCGAGCAGCCGCCGCTTCTCGGTCAGCGAAATCGGCCCTTCGACGGTGAACATGTACATGTCCGACAAGGGTGTGGAGATGGGGGCCATGCCGCCTTCGACCGTGGCTGGCAGACCGGCGGTCGCATTAGCCAGCCGCTCGGCGACCTGGCTGCGAGCCCAGTAGATGTCGGTGCCGTCCTCGAAATTAATCGTAATGTCGGCAATTGCGTATTTCGCCACCGACCGCAGCACGGTCTGGTTGGGGATGCCGAGCAATTCCATCTCGACAGGTGTGATGACCCGGCTTTCCACCTCCTCGGGCGTCATGCCGGGGGCTTTCATGATGATCTTGACCTGCGTCGAGCTGATGTCCGGGAAAGCATCTATCGGCAGGTTGGCAAAGGCATATGCGCCGAATGCGGCGAGCCCCAGTGCGATGCCGATGACGGCCAACCGCATGTTGAGCGCGGCCTCGATCAGTGTGCGGAGCATGACGATCAGCCCCCGACCAGCAGCATCTTGAGTTCGCTCAACCCCAAGACGGCAACCTGTTCTCCTGGCTTGAGGCCGGTAGTCACGAACACCTTGCCATCAGAACTGCCCGCGACCTCCACCGCACGTTTCACGAAGCGTTTGCCGGTGCGTACGAACACATGGTCCTTGCCGTCGATCCTGGTCAGCGCCGTGGCAGGGATGCTGGTGCCGGATGCTGCACCGGTGCCGTTGATTGTGGCCATCACCGACTTGCCAGCAACCAGCGCGCGAGCACCATCGATGCGCGCCTTGGCCAGCACCGAGCGCGTGGCAGGATCGAGCGAACCGCCGACCGACACTATGGTCCCGGTGACCCCCTCCGGTGTGCCGAGCCCATTCACCCTGATGCTCATGCCGGGGCGCACCTGTCCTGCCAGGCGCTCAGGCAACTGTAGGTCGAGTGTAAAGGCCGAGCTGTTCTCGATCACGAACGGCGCAGATGTTGCCATCACCGGTCCGCCGACCTGCGCGGTCATCGCCGCGACCCGGCCCGAAATCGGCGCACGCAGCGTGACTTCTCCTGCCGAGCTGGCTCCAGCTTGTCGCAGGATGCGGGCGTTCTCCGATACATCGGTTTGCGCGACGCGGATTTGGGCGGTCACCTCATCGCCGCGCGCGCCTGCGATGATGCCTTCATCCACCAGCTGACGGGTGCGGGCGGCAGTTGCCTGCGCCAGCCCCAGCCGCGCCTGTGCGCGTGCAAGCTCCGCGCCGTATTGCAGTGGCTCACGGCTCTTGACGGTCGCGAGCGGCTGCCCTGCCCTGACCATCTCGCCCTGAATGACGTATACCCGCAATATGGCACCATCGAACGGTGCAGTGACCGCGACCTGTGCTTCCGGCGGCAGAGTGACGACTGCGGGAACAGGTCCCAAGGGAACGTCCACCGCAGCGTCCACCGATTGTGTCTGGATACCCAGGCGCTGCAATTGCTGCGCGGTCAATGCCCCAGGCGCGACCCGAAGATCGGTGGAAACTTCGGCGGGCTGTGGGGTGTCGCCCGGCTCGCTGAACTGGTTGTAGGCAAAAAGGCCTGCGACGATGGAGAGCGCAACCGCGCCGGTCGTGATGATCTGTTGCCTGTTCATGCTTCGGCACCTGCCAGCCCAAGCTGACAGCAACCTGACAGTGGGATTTTCAGCCGAAGTCGAGGATCAAGGCGCTGTTTTCAGGCTCGGTGCGGATGACGCCTCCATGCACCTGCATGATGCGGTCGACGATGGCGAGGCCAAGGCCGGCGCCATCCGGGCTGGCATGGTCGGCGCGGCGGTTGCGCTGGATCAGCTGGGTGAGCTGTTCATGCGACACCCCTGGGCCACCATCGATAACGCGGATAGCAGGCGCGCCTTCCAGCACCACGTGAACGGTGCCGCCAATCGGCGTGACCCGAACAGCGTTGTCGATCAGGTTGCGCAAGGCCGCTGCGATCGCCTCGCGCCGCCCGCGGACGAAAGCTGGCGCGGCTTCGCTGGCCAGCTCGATCATGCGGCCCGCATTGATGACGCCGGGTGCACAGCGGGCGACAACATCGGTGGCAAGTTCGGCCAAATCGACATGGTCGGTCGCAGTAGCGGCGGCCTCCTGCGCATCCACTTGCGCCAGCAACATCAGCTGGTCGATCAACCGGCGCATGGCGGCTACATCGCCTTTCAAACGCGCAGCGGCAGGGTCTGTCATGCCATCGAGCTCCAGCATCATCGCCGCCAGCGGGGTGCGCAACTCGTGCGCGACATCGGCGGCAAACGCTTCCTGATGCAGCGCGGATTGCTCCAGCCTTCCCAGCAAAGTGTTGACCGCCACGGTGAACGGCCGAATTTCGGTCGGCAGCTTACGATCATCGATGCGGATATTGCGATCACGTTCGGTGATCGCATTCAGCTGGTCCGTTGCATTCGTCAACGGCCTGAATGCCCGTCGCATTACGAACAGGGCTGCCCCCGTCATCGGCATGACCAGCGCGACAACGGGCAACAGCACGTGTTCCGCCATTTCATGCAGCGCGGCCTCCAACGCATCTGCCGTTGCCATCTCGGCAAAGCTGATGCGGTATTCGATGAGCACGGCAACCAGCAGGAACACGGTGCCCCCCAGCCCGACGACAGCAAGTCCGCGTGCCAGAGAATGGAAAATCGACGGTGGTTGGTGGGCCATTCAGCTGCTCCGCAGCATGTAGCCGACACCGCGAACGGTATGCAGCTGCCCGACTATCCCCGCCTCGTCCAGCTTGCGACGAAGACGCGATACGGTGGCCTCTACGGCATTGGGGGTCACCGGCTCGTTGAAGCTATACAACGTGGTCTCGATCCTATCGCGCACCACAACCGTGCCCAGTCGGCGCATCAGCAGTTCCAGCAGGTCGGTCTCGCGGCGGGATAGATCGAGTATCCTCTCGTCGCAGCGGGCCTCGCGGCTGATCGGATCAAAAATGAGAGAGCCGGCTTGGAGCACTGTCGCTGCGCGCGGCCCCGGCCTGCGCAGCAAGGCGCGGACCCTCGCCGCCAGTTCCTCGATGTCCACCGGCTTGACGAGGTAATCATCCGCGCCCGAATCGAGCCCGGCGATCCGGTCTTCCAGGCCGCCACGTGCCGTGAGCATCAGCGCGGGGATCAGCTGGCGCAGGCTGCGCTGGCGCTGCAGCCAGGTCATGCCATCGCCGTCGGGCAGGCCAAGGTCGAGGATGACAGCATCGAAGGCCGCGCTTTCCAGGCACGCATCCGCCGTTGCCAGATCAGGGGCAATGTCGCAGGAAAAGCCCCGCCGCCCCAGACCTTGTGCGATCAGGCCGGCGAGCCGTTCGTTGTCTTCCACGATCAGCAGCCGCATTCAGGATATCCCGGCGACCGGCTGCGTGGTGCTTTGCAGCGCTGATCAATCGTCATCATCATCGCGCTCGCTATGGCTTGCAGCCGGTGCACGGGCGAGGCTGGCGGTCGCATGCTCTGCAATTTCGGCCTCCTCGCGGGCTCCGGCGGTAAATGCTGCCGGATCATACCGCAGGATGCCAAGAACCGACACCCCGATCACTGCGAGCCCTGCCAGCGCGGCCAGCACGCGGGGGCTTTCCCGCGTCTGCGGCGGCAAGCCCGCTGCCGATTTGTGTCCAGTCACCATTGCGCGCACCAGATTGTCACGGGTCGCAACCGACATCGCGATGACACCGATGACATGCACCGCGATTAACCCGAGCAGGCCGAACGCGATCATCTCGTGCAGGTCTTCGCTACCGCCCCCCATCAATTGAAAACCGGTCCACACCACCGCAGCGGTGCCTCCGATCAGCGCCAGCACCGCCATGCCGCCCAGCGGGTTGTGCCCCACCGAGCGTTCAGCCTTGCCCGCAAACAGGGCCTTGATGTGCGGCAGCACGGCCGATGGCCGGATGAAGCTGGCAAAGCGCGCGTGCCTGCCGCCGATAAGGCCCCAGATCAGCCGGAACGCGATCAGCACCGCAGCGATCCAACCCGCCGCGATGTGCCACTGCGCGAGCACGCTGTCTTCTTCCGATGACAGAAACGAAACCGCGATCGCCGCGACCAGCGACCAGTGAAACAGCCTGACCGGAAGGTCCCATACGGTGATGCGGGTTCCGGGTAATGAATCTTCATGTGCCATAACAGCCTCCTGTGCAGCAGGTATGGACGGCCCGTCTGACGACAGCCTGACGGACGTAACCGGCTCCCGGACCTTCCAAGAAATGCGCCGCGCGACAAAGGCGCCAAGAATGCCCGTTGCCGGGAACCGAACCGGGACATCTGTCGTTGTGAGTGCAGGCCCATTGCCTTGAGCTTCGCCCGATACCGGCGGACATCGCTTGCAAGCTGCACCTGTCGCAGCCCCATTCCCCGGAATCCTGCTGCAGGGCAGGAGTGGGAGCCTATGCAAGTGCAAGACCGCCTGGTTTTCAACATGACGCCTGATGGAACACGACAGGTCGGCGAATGCCGACCCACCGTTTCGGCATGTGGCTCACCATGTGCCGATGGGAACACCAGCGCAGAAAGACCGCCGACATGACCCGCTTGAGGTTGGCATTCCTCGCGGTCACCGCGCTGATCATAGCGCTATGGCTTGCGAGCATCGATCCGGCGCTGATGGCAGGCGACATCTGGTCCGTTCGGGGATTGCTTGTGCCATTGACCGGCATTCTGGCCATCACTTTCATGGCGGTGGCCATCCTGCTGTCCGCAAGACCGGTGCAAGTTGAAACGGCATTGGGCGGCCTCGACAAATTCTACCGTCTGCACAAGTGGCTGGGTGTAGCCGCCGTCATCATGGCGGTGCTGCACTGGCTGGTGGAAAAGGGACCGAAATGGCTTGTTGAAGCAGGAGCGCTAGCGCCGCTGCAGCGCGTGCCTAACGCAGCCATGGAGCCTCGCCCCTTCGCCAGCTTTCGGAATTTGGCCTCCGATCTGGGCGAGTGGGCTTTCTATCTGCTCCTGGTGCTGGCGGCGCTCGCGCTGTGGCGGCGGTTTCCTTATCATCTGTTCTTCAAGACCCATCGACTGATGGCGCCGCTGTTTCTCGTGCTTACTTTCCACGGCGTCGTGCTAACCCCGGCCAGCTACTGGAATGCACCGATAGGCCTGCTGGTCATCGTGGTTCTGGCCGCCGCAGCTGTTGCGGCAGCATGTCGATCTTGGCAAGGATCGGCAAGACGCTTCGGTTCACTGGCGAAGTGACCGACTTTCATTTCCACGACGGCAACTCGGTTCTGGATGTCGGGGTGAAGCTGACGACAGCCTGGCCCGGCCACGCTGGCGGACAGTTTGCCTTTTTGAAGTTCGCGGATTCAGAACAGGCGCATCCTTTCACCATATCCTCTGGGTGGGCCAACACAGGCCGCCTCGCTTTCAGCATCAAGGGACTGGGGGATTACACCCGGCACTTGCCGGACGTTATCAGAGTCGGCCAGGCAGTCACGGTCGAGGGCCCTTATGGCCGTTTCGATTTTCGGTCGGGCGGTGCGGCGCAGCTCTGGATCGCCGGAGGGGTTGGCATCACCCCCTTCATTGCCCGAATGGAGGCGATAGCCCTTTCCGGCGAGCGACAGAATGTGGATCTGATCTATTCGACTGGCACACCGGATGACGGCTTCATCAATGAAGTTCGCAGTTCTGCCAGCGCCGCAGGAGTGCGCCTGCATTTTGTCGATACTGGCCAAGAAGAGTTTGTCGATCTGGCAAAGGTGGCCCTGTGGATCCCGCATTGGCGCGACACAGATGTCTGGTTTTGCGGTCCATCGAAGTTCGGCGACAGTCTATACCAAGCAATGATCGCAGACGGTCTCTCCAAGGACCGGTACCACCGTGAACTCTTCGAGATGAGATGAGCAGCTTGGGAAATGGCTCGGTGCACATGTCAACGTATCGAACCACTCAACTCGATTGCCTCCGCATTGAATCTAGCCGGCCCGGTTGCAGTCTTCGTTGGACCGATTTTCACCGCGTCAGGAATGGCCGCTTTCGGCGTAACCCGCCGATCCAAGGAGCGGTGCTGATTGGCAGGCATGTCCCATGATCGCGCGGCGCGCGACGATGAGTGCGCCTTCGAGCCCTGCGTGCTCGAGCTGCGGTGCCACGACGAAGCCTGCGCCGCGTGCGGCAGCGCCGACACCATAGCTGCCCAGTGCATGGGCCATCCGTTTCGTGGCTGCGCCGCGCAACCCCGGCACAGCCAGGACGCCGCCGCCTGCCACGATCCGGTGCGGCGACCAGGCCATAACGATGGCCGCGAACAACTGCCCGAGATAGTCAGCGATCGCGGCGAAGGCCTCGGGCACATCCTCAAGCGCACCTCCAGCCAGCCGAGCCTGCACGGCTGGGCCCGCGGCCAGGCCTTCGGCGCAGCTGGGGTGGAACCGGCAGGTGCTGGCGGCGATATCGCCGGGATAGCGCAGCACCGGGACGTGGCCCAGCTCGGGGTGCATGGCCCCCGTCAGCGTCCGACCGGCGATGGCCAGCCCGGCGCCGATCCCGGTGCCGATCGTGACATAGGCGAGGCTCGCACAGCCTTTGCCCGCGCCAGCCTGCTGTTCGGCCAGCGCGGCTGCGTTGACATCGGTATCGATCGCAACGCCAATCCCCAGCCTCGATTCCAGAGCCAGCCTCAGGTTCGCCCCCGTCCATCCGGGTTTGGGTGTCGCCAGCACCTCGCCATAATCGGGGGCTGCTGGATCGACCACGATCGGTCCGAAGGCTGCGATGCCGGCGCCTGCCAACCGCGCGGGCGCCCTTGCGGCGAAAGCGCACAGCGCATCCTCGGCCGCCTGCGGGCTGGTGGTCGGCCAGCGATCCTCCAGCAAGACCGTGTCGCCGCGCACAATTCGGGCGAGGATCTTTGTACCGCCGGTTTCGACCGCCAACCAGCACGGCTCATGCATTGCGCTTCTCCCTGACATTGCCTCGCGATCTACGGCGCGCCACGCATGCCGATAGGCTGGACCACTTGGGTTTTCATGCATGGATAAGGCAATGGCGGTGCCGGGCACGGCGAAATTGCGAAACGGCACAGCGCGGTGGCAAGACTTGCCCTGCGCGGGCGCGTTAGGATGAGACCATGAATGATACACACATCCGTCTTCCCGCAGGGGAGATCAAAGGCACTGTTGCAGACGGCATCCTGAAGTTCTTTGATGTTCCCTATGCTGCACCGCCGACCGGCGAGGCGCGCTTTGCACTTCCGCAGCCGGTCCAACCGGGGAGCGGCGTGCGCGATGCCACGGCCCCCGGACCGGTCGCGCCCCAGCGGATCCGCCCATTCCCGGCGCTCGACGTCACGCCGCTGGTCGGTGAAGGCGGTCCGCAGGGAGACGATTTCCTCACATTGAACATCCTGAAGCCGCAGAATGCCGCAGGACTCCCGGTGATGGTCTTCATCCATGGCGGCGGCTTCGTGCTGGGCAGCAAGGATGCGCCGGTGCAGGACGGCACGCGACTGGCACAGTCCGGGATGGTCTTTGTCGCGATCAACTATCGGCTGGGGGTCGAGGGCTTTCTTCCGATCCCCGGCGTGCCCACCAACCTGGGGCTGCGCGACATGATCGCCGCGCTGAATTGGGTGCAGGACAACATCGCCGCATTCGGAGGTGATCCGGCCAATGTCACGGTCTTCGGCGAATCGGCGGGCGCGATGGCCATCGCGAACCTCGTCGCCTCGCCGCTGGCCCAAGGGCTGTTCCGCCGCGCGATTGTCCAGAGCGGACACGGCTCCATGGTGCGCTCGATTCCGGTCGCGCAGCGGCTGGTGCGCAAGATGGCGCGTTTGCTCAAGGTGACGCCAGACGCCGCCGGGTTTCGCACCACCGATCCGATGGCCGCCGCCGCCGCGATCGAGAAGCTGGCCAGCCCGTGGAAGATCGACCTGCGCGACGACGAGGGCTTCGAACCGGTCTTCGGGATCAGCCGCTTTATTCCGGTCTATGGCGATGACGTGCTGCCACAGCATCCGCTTGATGCCCTGCGCGACGGCATCGGCGCCGATGTCGAACTGCTGATCGGCACCAATTCCGAAGAGATGCGGCTCTATTTCGTGCCGACCGGGGTCAGCGACAAGATTCCCGGCCTGCTCGCGCGATGGCTTGTGGGGCGCTCGATGCCCAGGGCGCGCGAAGCGCTGGCCGCGTACGGATGGGGCCGGAAAGGCCATAAGCCCGGCCATGTGATGACCGAGGCGCTGAGCGATCTCGTGTTCCGCTGGCCCGCGCGCGAGTTTGCCGCCGCGCATCGCGGAACCACGCATATGTACGAGTTCGACTGGCGGTCGCCCGCCTGTGACGGTCAGCTGGGCGCGTGCCATGGAATCGAGCTTCCGTTCGTGTTCGACACCCTCGCGACGGTGACCGGGCCGCGCGGACTTGCCGGGGAGGCGCCGCCGCAGGAATTGGCTGACCGTACGCACGCCTTGTGGGTCCGCTTCGCCACCGATGGCGCGCTGCCATGGGATCGGTTCGACACCGATACCCGCCAAGTGCGGCAACTGTGGGCCGACCGCACCATCAGCGAACCGATAATGCCCGCTTCGCAGTTCCTGCGGTGAATCGGGAGCAGACAATGGCATCGCAAACGTATCTCGATCGCTTCCGGCTCGATAACCGCGTCGCCTTCGTCACCGGTGGCGCTCAGGGCATCGGCTATTGCGTGGCGCAGGCGCTGGCCGAGGCGGGCGCGCGCGTTACCATCGGCGACCGCGACGCTGATGCCATCGACGCGGCGCAGACGGCGTTGCGCAAGCTGGGCCATGACGTTGCCGGAATGGTGCTCGATGTCACCGACTCGGCGGCCGTTACCGCAGCCGCCGATGCGCTTGCGGCTTCAGCGGGGCGGATCGATATTCTGGTCAACAACGCGGGCATCGCGCGCAGCGATACGCCCGCAGAGGATGTCACCGACGAGCATTGGCGCAATGTGCTCGACGTCAACCTCAACGGCAGCTTCTGGTGCGCGCGGGCGTTCGGTCGGCATATGCTGGCACGCAAATCAGGCAGCATCGTCAACATCGGTTCGATGTCGGGCCTGATCGTCAACCGCCCACAACCGCAAAGCTATTACAACGCGTCGAAGGCAGCGGTGCACCAATTGACCCGCAGCCTGGCCGCCGAATGGGCGAACCGCGGCGTGCGGGTGAATGCGGTCGCCCCGACCTATATCGCCACCCCGCTCAACGCCTTTGCCGATCGGAACAGCGAAATGTACCGCCGCTGGATCGACGGAACGCCGCAGGGCCGCCTCGGCGAGCCCGAGGAGGTCGCCGCCGTGGTGCTGTTTCTCGCGTCCGACGCGGCCAGCCTGATGACCGGCAGCATCGTGCTGGCCGATGGCGGATACAGCTGCTGGTAGCCGTAGAGGTAACCGATTGTGCGGATCGGCACAGTCGCAGACCTTTCAGATAGGTACAACCTGTCCGATAGCTTCCCTGACACCAAGCGGGCACAAGTTCCGCGGGAACAGGAGAGATTGTCATGAAAGCACTTCAACGCCTGGCCCTGACCACTGCGCTGGTATCGGGACTGCCCTATGCTGCACATGCGCAGGTAGCCCCGCCCACCGAACAGGATTCGGGCGACGTGATCGAGCAGAACGCGATCGTGGTCACCGCGCGCCGGCGCGAGGAAAGCCTTCAGGACGTTCCGGTCGCGATCACCGCGATCTCGGGCGACACGATCGAACGCCGCGGCCTGACTTCGGTCAGGGACATCGCGCAGTCGGTCCCCGGTCTTAATATCAACAGCGACGGCGCGGGCCGCGCGTTCGTGGCGATCCGTGGTGTCGGCGTGACATTGGTGCAGACCGTACAGCCTGGCGTCGGCCTGTTCGTCGATGGCATCTATCGCCCCAACACCGCCTATCTCAACAACCCGCTGCTCGATGTCGAGCGCGTCGAGGTGCTGCGCGGACCGCAGGGCACGCTGTATGGCAAGAATACGCTGGGCGGCGCGATCAACGTCATCACGCGGCAGCCGGGCAATGACCTCGAGGTCCGCGGCGTGGCAAGCTATGCCGGCCCCGACGACAGCTGGCTGGTGTCCGGATCGGTCAGCCTTCCGATCATCACCGACAAACTCGCTGTCCGCATCGCCGGGTCGCATCGCGAGCAGGACGGCTTCCTCACCAACTCGGTGATCGGCGGCAAGCAGAACCGGCTGACGAGTGACTCGCTCAATGCCACCGTCCGGCTGACGCCCAGCGAGAGCTTCACGATGGTCTTCAACGGCTATCACGACTGGATCGACGGCGCGAACACGCCTTATGCCCGCGTCACCGGCCCGCGCGACTATTCGCGCAACATCCCGTTCAACGATCTCAACCAGACCGCCTATCGCTATTACGGGGTGAACTGGCGGATCGATGCCGAATTTGGCGACAGCACGCTCACCAGCATGGCCGCCTACGACGGCCGCACCAGCCGCTCCAACAACACCGATGGCGATTTCAGCCCGTTCGATATCGTCCGCTCGTCGGTTACCGACCAGTTCGATACGCTGACCACCGAACTGCGGCTCGACAGCCTGTGGTCGGATCAGTTCAGCACATTGGTCGGCGTGTTCTACAGCAATGAAATGGTGCGTGCAGACAGCGTGACCACGGTTGTTCCTTTGAACCGCGTCGTCCCGGTTTCCGCCAGGACCAATGCCGATACCTATGCCGTTTTCGGCACCGCCTTCTGGCGACCCAGCAGCGCTTGGGAAGTCGCGCTCGGGCTTCGTTACGATCACGAGGATCGCGAAGCGACCGGCGGGGTGTCGCTCAAGTCCGATCAGGTGCAGCCGCGGCTCAGCGTCACCCGGCGCTGGTCCGATGACCTGATGACCTATGCGACGGTCGCGCGCGGCTATCGCGGCGGAGGCTTCAACGCCCCCACCGCCCCGGTGCGGGTCTATCGCGGCGACAGCGCATGGACCTATGAACTGGGCAGCAAGTACAGCTCGCCCGATCGCAACTTCAACGTCTCCGCCGCGCTGTTCTACAGCGACTACAAGGACTATATCGGCCTCAATTCGGTCGCGCCGTCGTCGGCGGGCGGGCTGGTGACGGTCGATCTCAACGCCGGCGACGTCGAAAGCTATGGCTTCGAGCTGGAGGCCAGCCTCCGTCCGGTGCGCAACTGGACGCTGAGCGGCGCCTTTACCTATGTTCATGCCCGGCTGGTCGACAGCACGCCCTATACGCTGGTCACTGGCCGCGTGCTCTCGTCGGATCGGCTGACCTTCCAGCCCGATACGACCTGGAGCATCAACAGCGATTACGTGCTGCCACTGGGCGACGATACGATGACCTTCACGCTGGGCGCGACCGGAAAGGGGCGCCGGCTTGCCGGAACACTCAACGAAACGACCCCGACCTTCCTCGACGACTATGTGCTGGTCAACGCCCAGCTTGCCTACAAGACCGGCGGCATCGAGTTTTCGGTCTTTGCCAACAACCTGCTGCAGGAAGACTATTTCGAATCGTACATCGAGCGGACGACACTGGTGCTGGCCGGTTTGCCCGCAAGCGACCTGGGCATTGTCGGCGATCGCCGCCGCTATGGCGCGCGCGTACGGTTCGAGTTCTGATTGCGATGACTGCGATTGTCTTCCCCGCCCGCCTCGCCTTGCCCGACGGATTTATGGACAAGGTCACGGCGCGTTTCGGTGCGCAGGTCCAGACCGGCGATGCCATCTGCGCGCAGCACGGTACCAGCGAAGCCCATTTCGAAACCATGCTGCCCGATGCGGTGATCTTTGCCAGGACGACCGAGGATGTGGTGGCAGCGGTCGAGCTGTGCCGAGATGCGCGGGTTCCGATCACGCCGTTCGGTGCGGGCACCTCGATCGAGGGCAACGCCACGCCGGTGTGCGGCGGCATCAGCCTCGACCTCAGCGAGATGAACCGCATCCTCGCGGTCAATGCCGAAGACTTCGATTGCGTGGTCGAACCGGGCGTGCGCCGCGAGCAGCTCAACGAGCACCTGCGCGATCAGGGGTTGTTCTTCCCGATCGATCCCGGCGCCAACGCGACGATCGGCGGAATGACATCGACCCGTGCCAGCGGCACCAACGCGGTGCGCTATGGCACGATGCGCGAGGCGGTGCTCGGCCTCAAGGTCGTGACGCCCGATGGCAAGGTGACCCGCACCAGCCGGCGTGCGCGCAAATCGGCGGCGGGCTATGACCTGACGCGGTTGTTCGTCGGGTCCGAAGGCACCCTGGGTATCGTCGTCGAGGTCACGCTGCGCCTGCATCCGATCCCCGAGCAAATCTCGTCGGCAGTTTGCGGGTTCGACAGCCTCAAGGGCGCGGTCGATACCGTTGTCCAGTCAATCCAGCTCGGCGTGCCGCTCGCGCGTGTGGAGATCCTCGACGCGATGCAGATGCGCGCCTGCAACCTGTGGTCCAAGCTCGATTATCCCGAAGTCACGACGCTGTTCTTCGAATTCCATGGCAGCCCGCTGCAACTCGGTGAACAGGTAGAGATGGTCAAGGCGCTGTCGGCGGAAAATGGCGGCGGCGAATTTGCCTGGTCCAACCTTCCCGAGGAGCGGTCGAAGCTGTGGAAGGCCCGGCACGAGGCCTATTACGCGGCGATCAACCTGCGCCCCGGGGCGATCGGCTGGGCGACCGACGTGTGCGTGCCGATCAGCCGGCTGGCCGAATGCATCGAGGAAACCCGCGCCGATCTCGACAAGTCGGCGATCCCCGCGACCATTCTAGGGCATGTCGGCGATGGCAATTTCCATGTCGTGTTCTCGATCGATCCCAATGCACCCGAGGAGATGACCGAGGTCGAGGCGATCAACGCACGGCTGGTTGAACGCGCGCTTGCGATGGATGGCACCTGCACCGGCGAACACGGCATCGGCATCGGCAAGCAGGAATGGCTGATTGCCGAACTCGGCGATGCGGTGGACCTGATGCGCGCGATCAAGCGAGCGCTGGACCCCCAGAATCTGTTCAACCCCGGCAAGATCTTCGCCTTGTGACCGTGATCGCCGCTTCGCCCACCGTCGGCGTGCCGAGCTTCAGCCGCTCGCTGCCGCCTCTGCTGGTGCTATCGCTGGCGATGGCGATCGGCTTTGCGATGATGGGATCGTTCAGCACGATCCAGAGTGCTGCCAAGGCCGAGATGGGGTTGAGCGACTATGCGCTGAGCCTTGTCCAGGGGGTGTCCGCCGCGATCCCGATGGTGCTGCTGTCGATCCCCATCGGCCTGCTGGTCGATCGCGTTCACCGGGTCCGCTTGATGATCGGGCTCGCGGCGGTCTGGACGCTGGGCACCGCGATGACCGCTTTTGCCCCCGATACCACCACCTTGTTCATCGCGCGGATACTCGCGGCGATCGGCACCACCGGAGCCTTGACCGCGGCGCTGTCGCTGGGCGCGGACCTGGTCGTGCCCGCGCATCGCGGCCGTGCGGCGCTGCTGACGACGTTGGGCAAGACCTTGGGCACCGCAGCCGGGTTCACCGCCACCGGATGGCTGATCGGCTGGCTCGCGGCGAGTGACATCGCGCTGATGGGGCTTACCCCATGGCGCAGCACGCATGTGGTGCTGGCGGGACTCAGCCTCTTACTGGCGCTTCCGCTGTTGTTTCTGCGCGAACCTGCCCGCCATGAGGTCGCGTCGGGCGCGGCACGTCCAGCATTGCGCGTCATCGCCGCCGAACTGTGGACGCGCCGACGCTTCCTGCTGCCGCTTTTCGCTGGCCAGGTCGCGGTGGTCATGGCCGATGCGGCGGCAAGCATCTGGGCCGTGCCGGTGCTGACCCGCAATCATGGCCTGACGCCCGAACAGTTCGCAGGCTGGATGGGCGCGCTGATCCTCTTTACCGGTATCGCAGGAGCCGTGCTCGGCGGGATCGCCGCTGATCTCGGCCAGAAAACCGGGCGGCGCGGCGGCCTGCTGATCGGCGCGGTGATCGCTGCCGCGGTCAGCGTGCCTGCCGCGCTGTTTCCGATCCTTCCGGGGGTGACGGGTTTTGCGATAGCGCTGGGCGTATTGATGCTCGGCGGCACGGTGACCGGGCTCATCATGTCGGTCGCGCTCACGGTGCTGTTGCCCAACGAACTGCGCGGTCTGTGCATCGGCGCCTTCATCGCGGTGGCCGGATTGATCGGTTTCGGTCTCGCGCCGACGCTGGTCGCCGCGGTCAGTGACCTGATGGGCGGCGAGCAGTATCTCGCGCAGGCGCTCGCGTTGGTCGGGGTGGTCGTCAGCGCCGGATCGGTTGCATGCTTCTATCTTGCCATGCGCCGCGCGCCGGTGTCCGCAGTCGCTGAACCTATCTGATAGCTATTGCCCGAGCTATCCGATAGGTGTAGGCTCCTCGAAAATAAGGAGAGGATCTATGGCATCTGCGATCATCGCCGTCTCGCCCGAGATGACCACGCTGATCGGCCCGGTGACCGTCACGCAGCACGATGTCCCCGCCGATGTGACGCTGTTCGCGTTCCGCCCAGCGCGTGACGAGGTGCTGCCGACGGTATCGATCGTGTCCGATCCCGACATCGACAGCGTTGTACAGCTCGTATCGGCCGACGGCGTGATCGTTTTTCTCGTCGCCAACCGCGCACTGGCACGGCTCTATGACTGGGCGTCCGGTGGGGCCTGCGATGGCACCTACCACCTTTCGCATCCGTTGTGCGCGATCGCGCTCCACATTGCAGACGGTTCGCGCCGGGGCGACGCGCTGGTGACCTACCGGCTCGCCAAGAGCATCGAACTGCTGTGCGAGACTGCAGAAGCGCTCAAGGCGGGCCAGCTCGTTGCCTGCAATGGTGATCCGGGCTTTACCGAGCGCGATACCCGCGCCATCGTCGCGGCGCGCGATCTTGTCGACAGCCAATGGGGCGAGAAGCTGACGCTCGACAGTATCTCGCGGGCCTGCGGCATCAACCGCGCCAAGCTAACCCGCGGCTTTCGGGATATTTATGGCTGCACGATCAGCGAGGCGCTCGCCGAACGCCGCCTGGTGGCAGCACAGGCCAAGCTTTTGAGCACCGATTTACCGGTGTCCAGCATCGGCTATGCCAGCGGTTATCTAAACAACTCGAGCTTTACCCGCGCCTTCAACCGCCGCTTCGGCGTATCGCCCAGCAGCTTCCGCGCGATGGGCCGGGCCGCATGAGCGTGGGCTCTCAGGCACCAGGCGTCTCGCTTGTCCAGCAGGCGATCGACGCGGTGGCGGCGCATATCCGCGTATCGCAGCTCAAGGTCGGCGATACTTTGCCGGGCGAGGGACATTTCGCCAGCCAGCTCGGCGTCAGCCGCGCGGTGATGCGCGAAGCCTTCGGGGCGCTGGCGGCGCTCCGGCTGATCGACGTCGGCAACGGCCGCAAGCCGCGGGTTGCAGCGATCGATGGGGCGGTGTTCGCCGCATCGCTCGATCACGGCATCTCGACGGCTCAGATCAGCGTGGCCGACGTCTGGGATGTCCGTCGGTCGATCGAGGTGCGGACAGCCGCTCTGGCGGCCGAAAACCGCAGCGATGCGCAGGCCGCGGCAATCGGTGCCCTGGTCGACCGGATGGCCGAAGAGGTCGATGACCATGCGCCCACCGATCACGACATTGCGCTGCACATCCTGATTGCCGAGGCGAGCGGCAATGCGTTGTTCGTCGCCATCGTCCGGTCCTTCGAGCCCTTGATGCAGGTGGCCGTGCCCGAAGCCTGGCAGACGCGGGTCACCGATGAGCAGCGCGAGACGATGATCACCCGGCATCGCGCGCTGGCCGATGCGATCGCGGCCCGAGATCCTGCTGCCGCGCGCGTAGCGATGGACAGTCATTTCGATTCATCGGTTGGCATGCAGCTCAGGCAACGATGACCTGAATGAAATCGCTCGCCAAAGTCTTCAACATTGCCGACATGGCCGCGCTGGCAGGCCGCGCCCTGCCGCTGCCGATCCGTGACTATCTCGAAGGCGGCGCCGACGACGAATGGACGCTGGCGCGCAACCGCGCGGTGTTCGACGAATGGGTGCTCGCGCAACGGACGCTGGTCGACGTGAGCCATGTGGATACCAGCACCGACCTGATCGGATTTCGCAGCGCGATGCCGCTGATGCTGTCGCCGACCGGCATGTCTCAGCTGTTTCACGCGGCGGGCGAAATGGCGGTCGCGCGCGCGGCGGCTGCGGCGCAGGTGCCCTATGGCCTGTCGACGATGGCGACCACCTCGATCGAGGCCATCGCGCAATCGGGAGCCGACCGCTATTTCCAGCTTTACCTGTTCCGCGATCGCGGATTAACCAAAGCCTTGCTCGAGCGCGCGGCGGCACATGGTTATGGCGCGCTCTGCCTGACGGTCGACACCGCCATTGCAGGCAATCGCGAGCGGGATCTGCGCAGCGGCATGTTCATGCCGCCGCGGTTCACGCTCAGCAGTGTGATGAGTTTTGCGATGCATCCGGCATGGTCGCTGGGCGCGCTGAGGAATCGCTCGTTCCAACTCGCCAACGTCGTCGAACATGTCGGAGATTTCAGCAGCGCGGGCACCAGCGTCATCGACTATGTCAACGCCCAGTTCGATCGGACCGCGACCTGGAAAGATGTCGAATGGTTGCGCGCGCAGTGGCCCGGGAGGCTGGTCATCAAGGGCGCGATGATGCCCGAGGACAGCGCGAGCGCCGTCGCCTGCGGCGTAGATGCGATCATGGTGTCCAATCATGGCGGTCGCCAGCTCGATAGGGCAGCGACACCGATCGACTATCTTCCCGCGATCCGCGACCGCATCCAGAACAGCGTGCAGTTGATCGCCGACGGCGGCGTGCGGCGCGGAACCGACGTACTCAAGGCGATCGCGCTCGGCGCCGACGGCTGCTCGATCGGGCGGCCCTATCTTTACGGGCTGGCGGCCGGCGGCGAGGCAGGCGTGGCGCGCGTGCTGACGATTTTCCGCACCGAGATCGAGCGCGACATGGGGCTGATGGGCAGAACGCGCATTTCCGAAATCACAGCCGACGATGTCGATCACATTTCGCAATTTCGTATGAGACGGGGCAGCGTCCCGGGCTTGCGTGTAGCCGATGAAAACTGAGCCCAGGCGCGCGGCGCAACCTTCGATCTCGACCTGCCCACTTTGATCATCCTGACGCAGTGCGTGGCCGGTCGGATGCGCACGCCCCGACCGAGACACCGCTCCCAAAGCTCATCGCGCCGCCAGAGCCAGCCGAACCCGCTCCGCCGTCAGCGGCATTGACCTCAAACGCTGCCCGGTCGCGCGGGCAATGGCATTGGCGAACGCCGCGGCTGCGGGGCCTTGTGACGCTTCCCCCGCGCCCAGAAACGGCTGCCCTGGGCGGTCGACCACATGCACCGCCATCTGCAGCGGCACCGCATCGAAGCGCAGGATCGGATAGCTGCTCCAGTCGAACGCGGTCCGGCGGGCGGCGTCGAAGCGCACCTCTTCATGGGCGGTCCAGCTGATCGACTGGACGATGCCGCCCTCGATCTGGTTGCGCAGCCCATCGGGGCTGACCGTTTCCCCGGCATCTACCGCAGCGTCGGCACGCAGCACGGTCGTCGCTCCGGTTTCGGGTTCGATACGAACTTCGATCGCCACCGCGCAATAGGCGCCGCTGTTCTTGTAGCGTGCAAAGCCAAAGCCCTGGCCGCGCCAGCGCTCGCGCTTCGGCCGCGCCCACCCGAAGCGATCAGCCAGGGTGCGGATCACTTCGATCGCGCGCGGGTCCTCGAGGTGCCGCAGCCGGAACTCCACCGGATCGCTTTTGGCCACTGCGGCCAGTTCGTCGATCATGCTTTCGATTGCGAACACGTTCATGTGCGCACCCAGCCCGCGCAGCGCCGATACCCGCACCGGCATCTGCGGCACAAACATGCTGGTGATCGTTGCGCGCGGCAGCGTGTAGAGCGGGATCGCGTTGCGATCGCCGCCGCCATTGGGCTGCGGAATCGCACGCGGCGGCGAGGGCGCAAAGCCTCGCCCGACCTCGAGCCCGGCGAGCAGGTCGCCCGCCTGTGAAGGCCGGGTGCTGTGGGTGTTGCTCCACACCGCGTGCGTCCATTCGGCGATACGGCCGTTGGCATCGACCCCCGCCGAAAGCTCGGTCACCATTGCAGGGCCGAGCGGTTCCCAGCCATGCTCCTGTTCGCGGGTCCACATCAGCTTGACCGGCCGACCGGGGACCGCGCGCGCTGCCAGCGCGGCGTCGGTAGCAACATCGTCGGCACCATTGTGCCCATAGCAGCCGGCGCCTTCGCGGTGGATGCAGCGGATGCGCTCGGGCGGGAGGTCGAGAAGCTCGGCGAGCGCGTTGCGCAGCGGATAGACGCCCTGGCTGTGCGTCCACACGGTCAATTCGCCATCCTGCCACAGGGCAACCGCGCAGGACGGCCCGATCGCACCGTGCATCAGGTACGGGCGGTCATAACGCGCGGTGACTCGCCGCACGGACGGAAGTGTCACAGTGTCGCGCATCAGGATGACATCGGGTTCGGTGGATAGCGCGCGGATCATGTCGCGCAGATCGCCCTGCGGCAGCGGCGCCTCGCTGCGGGTCCATGGCATCCGTCCGACCGCAAGCATCGCCTGCACCAGCGGCCATTCGCGCGGGCCCAGCATCGCGGCAAAATCGCCGACGCGCACCACCCGCTCGATCCCGGGAAGCCGTGCAATGGCATCGAAATCGGGTGCGGTCAGCCGGGTGCCTTCGGCGGGGCCGCGGATGACGCGCGCGTGCAGCATTCCCGGCATCGTCATGTCGTGGACATAGGCCGCAGCGCCGGTCAGCTTGGGCGGGATATCGCGGCGCGGGCGGTCGCGGCCGATATGGTCGCGCGCAGCGACGCGCTTGCGCCGCACATCGGGCCGCGCCTCGACATGCAAAGACAGCGATGCCGCCAGTTCGCCATAGCTCGCCTGTCGGCCGTCGCGCGCGCGGACAAACCCGTTGACGGTCGACAGCGTATCCACCGCCACCCCGAAAAGCCGGGCGGCGCGTTCGGCGAGCAGATAGCGGACATTGGCAGCAGCGTTGGCAATCGCGGTGCCGCTGTTCTGCAGCGACTGGCTGCCCGACGTGATACCCTCGTCTGGGGTGCGCCCGGTATCGGCTGTGATCAGCTTTACCCGCTCGAGCGGCAGGTCGAGCTCGTCGGCGGCGATCTGCAGCAGCGCGGTGCCGATCCCCTGCCCCAGCTCGGCCTTGCCGGTGAAGACGGTGGCAGCGCCATCGGGCGCGATGCGGATCCAGGCGTCCAGATGCGGAAACTCGGCCAGGCTGCCGGGGAGCCCGGGCGCGACCTCGGGCGGCGCACCGGTGCCCTCGCCGCCGCCGCTGGTGCCGCCTTCCTGCGCGATACCGGTTCCAGCGAGTGCGAACAGCACCACCAGCCCGCCGCCGCCCAGCACATCCCGGCGTGCAATGCCGCTCATGGCCCCACCGCTCATGAAACTGGCTCGGCAGGATCGACGATACCGCCACCCATCGCCACGGCGGCGCGGCGCACCGCGCGCAGGATCCGCATATGCGTGCCGCAGCGGCAGAGCGATGGCCGCATCGCTGCGCGCATCGCAGCTTCGCTCGGACGCGGATCGGCGCGCAACAACGCTTCAGCGCGCGCGATCATGCCGGGAATGCAATAGCCGCATTGCGCCGCCTGCTCGTCGATGAACGCCTGTTGCACCGATCCCGGCGAATTGGCGCTGCCCAACCCTTCGACCGTCATGACCTCCCGGCCTGCGAGCGCGGCCATCGGCGTGATGCATGATTGCACCGGCTTGCCGTCGACCAGAACGGTGCACGACCCGCACTGGCCAAGCCCGCACCCGAACTTGGCGGCATGCAGCCTCAGGTTGTCGCGCAGCACATACAGCAACGGCTCGGCCGGATCGCCCTCGATGCGGCGGCGGGTGCCGTTGATCGTCAGTTCAATCATTCGCCACTCTCCGCGCGCGCATCTGCCACCGCCTTCTCTAGATCGCCCCATTCGGGCCCCGATCCCCATCGCGCCCGCATATAGGCGGTGACGGCGGCAATCTGCGTATCGGTCAGCGTGTCGGCATAGGCTGGCATATAGGGTCCGTTCGGCTCGACCGGCGGCTCGAGGCCCTGCAGGATGATCTGCACCGTGTCGCGCGGGTTGTCCTGGTGCAGCGGGCTGCCCAGCCGGAGGTCGGGACGCCCCGCGACCATCATCGGCGCGCCGGGCTCGTGGCATGCCGCGCACGCACCGCGAAACAGCGCAGCCCCCGCGGGGTGCGCTCTGGCCGCGACAGCGCCGCGGTCAGGCAGCACCGGTTCGGACCGCGCAGCACGCGCTTCGCGCATCGTCCAGGCATAATACGTTGCCAGCGCGCGCACGTCGCGTTCGGGCGCACGCGCCAGGTTGTGCGTCACCGGTCCCATCGGCCCCGCAGCGGCAGCGTGCGCGGTGCTCAGACCAGTGCGCAGATAGGCATAGAGACGCTCAGCGGTCCATTCGCGCACGGCCGGCGAAGATGCGTCGAGCGGCGGCGCATACCAACCATCGGACCAGCCACCCGCATAGGCTTGTTCACGTACCTCCTGCTGCAACAGTCCCCGCGGCGAATGGCAGCTGGCGCAATGCGCGAGCCCTTCGCCCAGATAGCGGCCGCGCTCCCACAGCGCGCCCAGTTGCGGCTGCGGTGCCTGCGGACCGGTGCGCGGCAGCGCGAGCAGCTTCCACCCCGCCAGAACGGGGCGCCAACCCAGCGGCGGGATCAGCGCATTGGCGGGCGGTTCGGCGCGCACCGCATCGCGGGTCATCAGGAAGGCGTAGAGCGCACGCAGGTCGGCGTCGCTGGTGTGTCGGAGGCGATCATAGGGGAATGCCGGATACAGATGCGACCCATCGCGCCCCACCCCCTCGCGCATCGATCGCGCAAAGGCCTCGTAGGACCAGGCGCCGATGCCGGTTTCGGGATCAGGGGTTATATTGCTGCCAAAGATCGTGCCGAACGGCGTCTCGATCGGGGTGCCGCCGGCATAAACCCGGCCTCCCGCCACGCTGTGGCAGCTGGCGCAATTGCCGATCCGGGCGAGCGCTGCGCCGCGCACGACTTCGCTTCGATCGAAGCTCGCCGGATCAGGTCGCTCGATCGCGGCAATAGTCGGTGCGCGCGCCCACAATGCGAAGATCGCCAGCACAGCGACCAGAGCAAGCGCCACCAGCGCCAGGATCCGTAACCAGCTTCGACGGGTGCCGCGTTCAGCGGACATCGCGAACCAGCCGCGCGCTTGCTTCCGCAACGTCGCTCGCAAGCGCCGCACGATCGATCCGCGTCAACTGGCCGTCCTGTTTCAGGATCGCGCCATCGACCATTACGAGACGGATATCCGACGGCCGGACCGATCGCAGGATCGTGGTTGCTGGATCCGCCTGCGGCTGCAGCGAAAGCGCATCGCTGCGAACAACGATCAGGTCGGCGCGTTTGCCTGGGGTCAGCGTCCCCGTGATATCGCCCAGTCCCAAAGAGGCTGCGCCCTCGCGCGTGCCGATTGCCAGCGCATCGAGTGGCGTCATCGCCATCTCGTCGCCGGCTTGCGCGTTGGCGAGCCCCTGGATGGTTCGCAGTTCGCGGAGCAAATCCGACGCACCCACCAGAGCGGGCGTATCGATCGACGCGCCGAGCAGAACACCCGCGCCCCGCAACGCCGCGACCGGCGGCACCCCGAAACCTACGGTGAGTTCGGACGACGGCGCCAGCGAAACGCTCGCCCCACTGCCCGCGATCGCCGCGATCTCATCGGCCTCGGCGTTGACCGCGTGGACGATCTGCATGTCGCGCCCGAGCAGGCCCAGGTCCGCCAACTGCCGGATATGTCCGCGATTGGCGGCGGTGTTGTTGGCGTGGACGCTCACCGGGAGGCCACGGTCGCGCGCCAGCGCCAGGTCCGCGCGCCAGACCGCTTCGGGCACCGCTGCCGGGCGGCCATCCACCGTCGCCATGACACCGCGCCAGCCAAGCCCCAGTGTGATGCGACCACCGGCGGACCAATCGCTCCAGCGGTCATGCAGGCGTGCGAAGTCTTTGCCATCAAGGGGTTGGTCGAATCCGGTCTCGCGCGTCGCGCCATAGGAAAAGCGCGCCCTCAGTCCGGCGTCGTCCAATCCGGTCAGTGCGGCGCGCGCGTGTGCCGGGCTGCGGATGTTGTGACACCAGTCGTGCACCGTGGTGATTCCGTGATCGATCGCATCGGCAGCGGCGAGCATCGCTGCCAACCGCATGTCTGCGGGGGTGAAATGCTGCCCCAGGCGGCCGGTCATCGCAAAATAGCCGTTCTCGGCGCTGTTGTCGGCGAGGTTCCGCAACAGTGTGGTCCACAGATGCCAGTGCGTATCCACCAGCCCGGGGAGCACGATCGAGCCACGGGCGTTGATCCGCTTGGCCGAGGGCGCGTCGATGTTCTCTCCGATGGCGACGATAACGCCGCCGCGGACATGGACATCCTGACCCGCGAGCGTTGCCGAGCCAGGCGCCATCGTCAATACCGTGGCATCCCGGATCAGATACTCTTCGGTCGCAGACCTCGCGGCGACTGCGCCCATCGGAACGATCGCCGACACGCCCGCACCGGCCAGCACGGCACGCCGTGAGAATCGAAAAGGAAGTTTCAGGCCAATCAGCTCGCCCCTTGGAAAACGGCCCGGCAAGAGGCCTGAGCTCCAACTACGAGGCAGAAGGCTGGGGCGTTCCAACTGGGTCAACAAATGACGTGGCATCGCGGCAAAACCCGCAGGAGCCGGCGCGCGACGATGGCACAATACGACCAAGCGCATGATGCGATCCGCTTTGTCCGCAACCTTCCGACGCGCCGCTCGTCCTCTTCTTGCCTGATGCGAGACCAAAAGCCCGATAGGCCACCCCCCCATCAAAGATTGCGAACGTTATGACGAAGATGCGGCCTGCTATGGCCAAAGCCCTGCGGCTCACCCGCGCAGGCAACCTGGGCGCTGCCACGCGGTTGATCCAGGCCACCCTGAACCCCGCAGCCGGGAATCCATTGGTCAGCGGCAAGGCATTCCGGAACATGCATGCTTTGACCTCGATGGACGCCTTGCAGCGCTATCTGCCGTCTGCCCCCGTGAAGGCTCCAACGCCCAAGGCGAAGACCCCATCCAAACCAAAGCGTTCGACGAAAGCCTTGACGGCGGCGAGAACCACAACCGCCGATCGCGCGAGCAGTTTTACCGAACGCAGCTTTAGCGGACCGACAGGCACGCTGGCCTATTGGCTGTATCTGCCGTCCCGCCCGACCAGCGGGTTGCCGGTGGTGATCATGCTGCATGGCTGCACCCAGACCCCGAAAGACTTCGCCAGCGGAACACAGATGAACCTGCTTGCCGAGGAACTGGGGTTCATCGTTGCCTATCCCGAGCAGCCCGCATCGGCGAACATGTCACGCTGCTGGAACTGGTTCAAACCCGGCGATCAGCGGCGCGACAGCGGCGAACCTGCAAAGATCGCCGCTCTCACCCGCGAAATTGTCGCAGAGCACGCCGCAGATCCAAGCCGGGTCTATGTTGCCGGCCTGTCGGCAGGCGGCGCGGCTGCAGCCATATTGGGCGCAGCCTATCCGGACGTCTACGCTGCCATCGGCGTCCATTCCGGACTGGCGTGCGGAGCGGCGACAAGCGTTGCGTCGGCTTTCACCGCCATGCGCAGCGGATCTGCGCAGACCCATGGCTGCGGTCACAAAGGCCAGTTCGTGCCGGTCATCACCTTTCACGGCGACAAGGACGGAACGGTGAATCCGGTGAACAGTGCACAGATCGTTGCAAATGCCGTCGACGCCATCGGCATGCCGCTGGCCAGCACGCGCCAGCAGGGCGGCACGGCCCAGGGGCGGGCCTATACCCGCGACATCAACTGCAGCGACGATGGCAAAGCCCAGATCGAACAATGGACGATCCACGGAGCGAGCCATGCCTGGTCGGGTGGCCACGCCAGTGGAACCTATACCGACGCGCAAGGACCCGACGCGTCTCGCGCCATGGCGACATTTTTCCTCCAGCACAGCCTGCCCAAAAGCACCGGCGGGTAACTGACAGGCGACAGGATCGGGGGCGGAGCGGACAGGGGCACCCTTCACCACCCGGACCCGCGGGCCGTGCTGCTGAGGAGCCCTGACCGCGCCGTTTGCCTCGATCCCGAAGCGTTGCGCTTCAGCTCGAAACCGTGCGCGCGGAAAAGAGCAGCCGTCCGGGACCCAGCAACGCCAGCACGGTGGCGATATCGCTGGACGGGACGGTGAAGCAGCCGAAGCTTCGGCCGACCCGGCCCGAAGCGCTTGCCATGGCTTGGCTGACATAGTCAGCACAGTGGATGACGATGGCGCGGTCAAAGGCCATGTCGTTCTGCGGATCAAGCCCGTGCAGCCGCGCCGATCGGCCGTATTTGCCGACATAGGTTTCGCCGACAACAAAGCTTCCCGAACTCGAGGCATTCGATCCCGGTTCGTTGGAGAACCTTTGTAGAAATCCGGTATTGGCAGGGTCCGACCCGCGCCCATGCGCAACCAGCATGCTGGACATGACCCGGCCATTGTCGAGGTCGACAATCTGGAACCTGGGTTTGCCGGACGGCGCGCTGAAATCGACAACACCGACGACATCGCGCTTGAGCACCTTTGCGCCTTGGGAATCGAGCGCAGCCTTGGCCTGAGCCAGCAGGTCTGGCGCCGCGCCGGTGCGTACCCTGGCAAATGCCGCTGGCGCACTGGCCCCTGCGGCCCCCAGCCCCAAGGCTCCGATAAAGTGGCGTCGTGTCAGTTTCATTGCTACACCGTCCAGTATATCTGTCATCCATCAGTTGGGAACGCCATTGTCGAAGCGCAAACGGACGAGGCCCAGAATGCCGGAAAAATGGCTGAACGCAAAGCTTGCATTGGCATGCCTGGCAATGGGAAGTGCTCCGCAGGCACAGGCGGCGTCCTGGCGGGTCGATCAGGCGCAGCAGCTGCAGCGGTTGATAGCAGCGGCGGGGGATGACGCGCTCCGAGTTTTGGAAACCAGCGAGCTGGAGATCGCGGTTCGTCAAGGACCGGGGCCCGCGCTGGACAGGGTCGCCAATGCGCTGGCTATGCGCCTTGCGGGGATGCACTTGCTGGGCCACTCCAGTGCCAGCCAGAAAGCAGGCTGGCAGATCGTCGACACCGATGCGCAGATCGACTTGGAAGCAGGTGTTAGCCAGGCGATTGCGACCGACAGTCTGATGACCTTCATGACCGCCCTGCGTCCGGCACACAGCGACTATGCCGCGTTGCGCACGGCCTATGCCAGCGAAAGCGCCCCCGACCGCAAGGCCGTGATCGGCCGCAACATGGAGCGCTGGCGCTGGATGCCCCGGTCGCTGGGCGCGGATCACCTCCTGATCAATGCAGCGTTCTTCGAGGCGAGGCTGACGCGCCAGGGCAAGGCTGATCGAACATGGCGCGTCATCGTCGGCAAGACATCCACCCCTACCCCGGTGTTTGCGACGCAGATTACGGGCGTCAATCTCAATCCCTATTGGAACATTCCGGCGAGCATCGTGCGCGAAAAGGGCGGCCGCTTCTCGGCGAGCCAGGGATATGTCTATGCCAATGGGCGCTGGCGGCAGAAGCCCGGCCCGCTCAACGCCTTGGGCCAGATGAAGCTGGTGATGCCCAACCCCTACAGCGTGTATGTGCATGACACGCCAAGCAAACAGCTTTTCTCGAAGGACACCCGCGCCTTCAGCCATGGCTGCGTGCGGATTGACGATGCCGCAGGATTTGCGGCCGTGCTGCTCGAGGGAAGCAAGACCAGTGACGAAGTGGCTTCAGCGATCAAGGCCGGACAGACCGTGACGTTCGATCTGGTCCGACCCATCCCGATCTATCTGGCGTACTTCACCGCCGCCCCCGCACCCGACGGCACCATCACGTTCCGCCCGGACATCTACAGGAGAGACGGCAAGATCGCGCTGGCTTCAAATCCGGTCGAAGCCTGCCGAGCCTGACACCCTGATCGGCAATGGCTTCCAGCATATGGTGGCCGGAAAGTTGGTTATCGGTTCTGAGACCGGCTGTCTGTCGATTTCGGATGATGGCCCAGGGTTCGACAGCGACACCGACAAGTTTGCCCCCCTTTGGGAAGGGTTTTGGCAGCACGGGCAGTGGGCTGGGCCTCGATATCACCCGGCGCCTGTGCGGCGCGGCAGGCATCGGATCGGTTCTCGGGGAGGCCACCGACAGCCGCAAGGGCGCACATTTCCGTCTTGAATTTCAGGAGTCTTGGACCAGGATCGTGGTCCGGCCCTGTGATGCGCCTCGGTATGCAGGCATCAACCCGGCGAAGGCCGACGGCGCGTTTCTGGTCGACCACGCGTTTGATGTGGGCACGGCAGACCAGCTGGCAGCTACTTTGCTGCGTAGTCCCCAGGGCGGGCGCCGAAATGTTCCTGCGCGAACGCACGCGCTGCCGTCGCAGTTTTGAACAGCTCTTCCTGCAGCAGGGACGTCACAAGGGGGTAACCTTGCGAGTTGTACCGGGTGGAGCGTACCGTAAGCCGGACATTTCCATCGGCATCCTTGTTGATAAGGAACGGACGACTTTGCGGATCAGTCATTTTTCAACTCCAGTAAACTTAGCGCGGCAAATGGAACGGGGCAGCGCGACCGCATGGATCACGCTGCCCCGCGCTAATCAGGCAGCCTGAAGATTTACTGCAGAAGTCTTGCCCCGCTGATCGGTTTCCAGTTCGTAAGAAACGACCTGATCCTTGTCGAGGGTACGCATTCCAGCGCGTTCAACGGCCGAGATGTGCACGAAGGCGTCATCGCCGCCATCGTTTGGCGCAATGAAGCCATAACCCTTGTCGACGTTAAAAAATTTCACGGTTCCGGTAGTCATATGGATAAACCTTTATCCCAAGTATGACGGGCATGCACCAACAGCGGCGCATCCCGGCTTCAATAGTGCTAGAAAGGGATAAGAGGTGGCATAAAGCTGCCGATTATCCGTCGCATGCGACGTAAGCGCATCCTATGTACCAACTTGTTCAGAATATGGAAGCAAATTCTGAATTTGCACGAATACGCGGGCCCGAGATTTGAATAGCCCCCCGATTCCCCGCCGCCCTCCATCCTGATTTTGAGGACCGGAGGCGAAGATGGCTCATCCCAATTTCACGGATGGGTTCAGCGGGACCCGCCGCTGGGAAATGCCTCAGCCGGATACGCTGGGTCGCGACGATACACGCGCATGCCAGTCCGTTACAGACTTCTTGCCCACCAAGGGATCAAGTCCGATCAGCGCCGCGAAATCGATGACCGTCAGTGCGGCAATATCGGCGATCGTAAAGCTGTCTCCGGTCAGAAATGAACGACCGTCCTCCAGCTCGGTATTGAGCCACTGCATCGCGCGCGCCAGGACGTCCCGGTTGGATTCGCCAAAGACCTTATGCTGCTCGATCAATGCTGCGGTGGCCGGGTGCGCATGACGCCAGAACATCTTCGTCGGCTCGCCGAGCTGGATATCGATCCTGCGCGTCCACATGTCGATTAACGCCTTTTCCTTGGCGCTGCGGCCAAACATTGGCGGGTCGGGCTGCAATTCCTCAATATAGCGGCAGATGGCGATCGTTTCGCTGATAGTTGTGCCATCCTCAAGCTCGAGCACCGGAACCTGGCCCAGTGAATTGCGATGCAGATGATCTGCTGACCTGTGTTCCCGCTCGACTAGGCTCAGCATGATCTCGGGCAGAGCAATGCCCTTCTCCGCGGCAAAGATACGCACGCGGCGCGGGTTCGGCGCCGGCATGTTCGCGCTGTACAATTTCATGTCATTTGTCCCCTTGATGATCAGATGCGGAAGTCGAGAGTGGCACCGACCGTGCGAACCGCGTCGGGGCTGAGATATTGCAGATATCCGCCGGGATTGAGCGTCGTGACCGGGCTGGCATTCTTCTGCGCC
This sequence comes from Blastomonas sp., assembly GCF_030373265.1. Classification (GTDB taxonomy): domain Bacteria; phylum Pseudomonadota; class Alphaproteobacteria; order Sphingomonadales; family Sphingomonadaceae; genus Blastomonas. Next base: position 38,990 of record NZ_JAUCZC010000017.1, on the reverse strand, counting down.
GCCCATTGCTTGTCGAGCAGGTTAATCGCGAAAAGGCCGATGCGCCAGCGCCCGTCTTCCGCCCCGATGCCGATGTTCACGCCCAAGAGGCCGAAGGCTTTCTGGATCGTCCCGGGATCACCGTTCGCCGAATAGTTGACGTCCGACTGGCCGCTGAAATTGACCTGGAATTGCGCGCGCAGATCGTCACCGATCGCGCGCTGGTAGTCGGCGACGAGATTATAGCTGAACCGCGGTGCGCCCGCGAGCCGATTGCCAGCAGCGTCGAAAAAGCCGTCGATCGAATTGGGGTTAGCAGGCGGCGCCACGCACGGCCCCCCCTGCGCCACTTTGGGCTGGCCGAAATAGCATTGCACGCCCTCGAAACGGCCGTAGCGCGCATCGACATAGGCACCGCCGCCGCTGAGGGTCAGTCCCGACGTTGGGCGCGCGACGATGCTGAATTCGACGCCCTTGCTCTTCAGCGACCCGGCGTTGGTAATCCGGTTCGCGTAGCTGGGGCTCGACAGGTCGGCAACCTGCGCCTGGAAGTCCCGGACCCGCATATGGAACACTGTTGCGTTCACCGTCAGCTTGCGATCGAACAGCGCCGCGCGGACACCGACTTCGATGTTGGTCGGAATTTCCGGTGCGACGCGCTGATCCTGATCGACGTTGGAGACGGTGAGACCGCTGAACCCCGGCCCCTTGTAGCCACGCGAATAGGTCGCATACGCCATGATGTCGTCGCTGACGTCATATTGCGCGCCGACGCGGAACGAGAAATTGGTGTTGTCGACCCGCTGGCGCAGCGACAGCGTGACGGCGCCGGGAATGGGCCGGGCACCTGGAGCCGTCCCTCGGCTGTAGTTCAGTTGCAGATCATCATAGGTCAGGCGTCCACCGAGAATGAAGTTCAGCCGTTCGGTCGCGTGGATATTGGCCTGGGCATACCCGGCGACGCTGCGCGAATGGACACGGTTGGTCAGGTTGGCGTCGAAGATGGTGCCGGGCGGCGCAGTCGGGACAAGCCGGATGACGTTGCCGTTCGAAGCCGGAACGATCCATTCGAGCAGTCCCTGCTGGGCGATAAAACCGGTCACCCGCTGGTCGAAGTAGAAGAGCCCGGCGACATAGTCGATCAGGTTGCCACTGGGCGATGTCAGGCGCAGTTCCTGGCTGAACTGATCAAGCTTGTTCGATCCCCCGTTGCGGTCGACATAATTGATTGTCGTGTTGTCGCCGTCGTAAAAGGATTCGCGCGAGGACCCGCGCCAGGCCGTCAGTGACGTCAGCGCATGATCGCCGATGTCATAATTGATCTCCATCGACACCCCGCCGCGCTGGGCAGACCCAAACGAGGGCCCCTTGATCGCGACCTCTCGGTTGCGGTCCGATGCGACGATGCCATATTCGGCCAGGCTGACCGCGGGGGCATATCCCGGCGCCACCTTCGTCCACACCATCGAGCAGCAGAAGCGGCCGACCTCTGAATAATCCCCCGAAAGATAGATGCTGAGGCCGTCGGTCGGTTCCCACAGGAATTTGAGACCGCCGCCATAATTGAGCTGGCCATCGACATCCTTCGGCTGGAACGGGCTGCGATTGGTAACAACGCCGTCGCGTTCCTTGATGAAGGCGAATGCCCGGACGGCGGCGGTGGTCGAAATCGGCAGGTTGGCAATCAGATTGCCGACACGATGGCCGTTCGATCCGAACTCCGCCCGCCCGATCAACTCGCTTTCGCCGATTTTTGGGCGCACCGTGGTGAAGGAAATCAGGCCTGCCGAGGCATTCTTCCCAAACAACATTCCCTGTGGACCACGCAGCACCTCTACCCGCTCTATGTCGATCAGTGTCGAGATGGTCGATGGGTCACCCAGCACAACGCCATCGACGACGGTCGATATGCTCTGTTCGATACCCGCCGAAAAACTGCTTGTACCGATCCCGCGAATGAGGAAGCCGGAATTGCCCGCGCTCGTGCTCTGCTTATACTTCAGACTCGGATCAATCAGCGTCAATTGTTGCGGCGACGTGATGTTGAGCTGCTGCAGCGTTTCGCCGGCAACCGCGGTCACGGCGACCGGGACGCGCTGGACACTTTCGGCGCGGCGCTGCGCCGTGACGACGATATCCGATCCATACACCGATGAACTGGCGCCATCCGCCGGAGCGGTTGTGCGGAGCGGCTGGTCTGCCGACTGGGCAGCTAGCGCGGTGGGAAAGGCTGTTCCCGACAGGCCGACGAGCAAGCAAGCGATGGTTTTGCGTATATGCATCAGGATTTCCTCTCCCCGGATTCGCCGCAATTCTTATTGGTGCGAATTGCATTTATAGATTCTAACTAGAATATTAGTCAACTCTGAAAGACTTGCCTTTTGTGAGCGAGAGTGTTTGATCATCCGATGGCCCCGACCAGCCCTTCCCCGCGAAGCAGCGATGACGATGGCGCCTCGCCACCGACCGTCTTGACGCGCCTGGAGATCTACGATCTTGTCTGGTCGCAACCGATGTCGAACGTAGCGGTTAGCCTGGGCATGTCGGCCAATGGGCTGGCCAAAATCTGCGACCGGCTGCTGATCCCCTATCCCACCCGGGGGTATTGGGCGAAGGTCTACGCCGGCAAGGATCAGCCGCAGACGGCTCTACCGCCGGTGACTGACGATGTCCCGGCCGAAGCGACGATCACGCGCAATAGCCAGCCCTCGCGGCGGCCTCGCAGCCGGATGTCGCGCGACGAGCGCAGCCAGCAGATCTTGGACGAGGCGATGAATATTGCCCGATCGGAGGGTGTGCACGCCGTCTCGCTCAAACGGGTCGCCCGCGATATTGGTATCAGCGAGGCTCAGATCTATAATTATTACAAGAGCTCGGCCGAGGTTTTGGTCGCCATCGCGCGGACCGAGCTCATGGAAATGAACAAGGCGCGCCTTGCCGCTGCGCGCAACTGCACCGATCCCAAGATGCGCTATACGTTGACGACGATCGCCTATTTGCGACAGGTCAGCCAGCGCGGGGAAATCGTCCAGGAACTGCTTGCGCTTCCCGAGGTCCGCCTTGCCTTGCGCTCTGACCATCAGGAGCGGCGGCGCGTCAACAAGGATGTGCTTGGAACCGCATTCGAGGAAGCCTATGGCGTGCCGGCGTGGGCGAGCACCTTTGTCGGCGCACTCCTGACCGCCATGTCACTGCGCGGCGGCCGGCTCATGGCCCGCGGCAAAGCCGATCTCGAAACCATCGAACGGCTGATTATGCCAGGGATCGGTGCGGGTATCGACTATATGATCGCCGAGCACGGCCATCGCGCGACGGCGTCACATAAGATCGATGCCTAACGCCAGCGCCCCGTCTGCGGACCGGTCGCCCTGTAATGCCGAAAGCGTCGCCTCGACGGTATCGGCGCACAACCGCCGCGCTCGCTCTCGCGTCGAGCTGCCTTGAAACACCTGCTTTCCGGCTTCTTCGGGGAGGGTGATCAGCAGTTGGACGATGATATTCGCCTCGCGCGCGGATATGCCGAAGGCGCGCCGCAACCGGCGTACAATCGGCAACAGCAATAAGCCGCTTCGCGATGTCAGATACGCTGCCTGTCCCTGGTTCAAAAGCGGGTCGGCTAGCAACATGTGAAGCAGCGGCCCTCGATCGACAACGATGTCAAAATAGAAATACGCGCATCCGCGCGCGGCGGCGACCAGATCGTCGGTCGCCGCGAGGCGGCGCAGCTCGTCCCGATCGACGCCAGCCAATTCGTCCTCTATCAACGCGTTACCGAGTGCGATCTGGCTGGGGAAATAGTTATACACCAGCGCCTTGCTGACCCCGGCAGCGACAGCCAGCTGGTCATAGGACAGCGGTAAACCGCCCTGCGCGAGGATCGCCCGTGCAGCATGATCGAGCAGGTCGGTCCGGCGTTCGTCGCGGCTCGACCGAGGGGAGCGGTGGCGTGGCATGTCCGGCATGGTACTCCTATCTCGGTTGCGACCTCATAAAAGTTGGTCGCCTCCGCATAGCCTAGTGCCTGCCCTGAGCAAACGCCTCCCTGCCCTCTTCCGCCTGCGACTGCTGCAAAGCATTCACCAGCGCAACATAGGGACGATAGGCGATGAGGATGAGGATAAGTGAGATCGATGCCATCGCCACGCAAACGAACAGGATCGAGAGGTGTATCATCGCAGGATCCTGGAATACACTGTCGGTGAGCACCGCGATTAAGGTCGGCCCGACCCCGAGGCCAAGCATATTCACGACCAGCAGCGAAATGGAAATCGCCGTGCCGCGCATCTGGTTGGGGACCATTTGCTGGAGGATCGCCGGGCTGAGTCCGTTCATGAACGTCGGCAGAAAGATCGAAGCCGCCAACGGCAGCAGTGCCAAGGTGCCGTCGGGAAGCAGCGTGTAGCCGATGATGAAAGGAATGGTCAGCAGCTTGACCACGATCACGATGTGGAGCCGGCCGCCGGGCCCCTTACGGCGGGTCATCACATCACCCAGCCACCCGCCCATCAGCACGCCCGCCGTGCCAAAGACCAGCAGCAGCCCGTAAGCGTGGCCGATCTCGACCGCGGTCCAGCCGTGACGGCGGATGAACATCGAGGGCACCCACGCCGCGACGCCATATCCAGCGACTGCCGAAAACCCCATGAACAGGTTCACCGATATGAATGCCCGGCGATTTTCGCTGAGGAAGGCAAAAACCTCGCGCAGCGGCGGTGCCTCAGGCTTGCCGGCACCGTTGTCCGCGCCCGACCGGCGAAGCGCGCCCTTGCGCGCCGGCTCGCGGAGCGACAGGGCCAGCAAGGCGACAAGCAGACCGGGAAGCCCGACGATCAGGAAGACCGTCTGCCATGGCCTGATTTCGCCGACCAGCGTCACATATGCCGGGCCGGCTTCGATGGCTCCGGCGATCACCGTTGCGCCGATGACCAACGCCAGCCCGCCGCCGATGAAAATACCGATGCTGTAGACGGCCAGCGGAAAGCCGACCTTGTGCGGCGGAAAATGGTCGCCGATCAGCGAGTTTGCCGCAGGTGTGAGAACAGCCTCCCCCGCCCCTACGCCCATGCGCAGTATCAGCAGCGCACCATAGCTGCGCACCAGTCCGCAGGCAGCCGTCATGACGCTCCAGAAGGCGATGCCCGCAGCGACCAGCGTTGTCCGGCGCTGCGTGTCGACCAGGCGACCGAGCGGAAGGCCGGCGAGCGCATTGCATACCGCAAAGGCGAGCCCCTGCAGGAGACTGATCTGCGTATCGTTGAGATTGAGGTCGGCCTTCATAGGCTCGACCAGCAGGCTGAGGATCTGTCGATCGAGGAAAGAAAAGACATAGGCCAGCGTCAATACGCCCACCACGAACCAGCCATAGGCTGGTGAGGGATATCCCCCATCGGTCGGCGTGAGACCGCGAGCTGGCGCCGCCTTGCTCGCGATAGCGCCTTCGCGCGACGTCGCCACTGGCTTCTCTCCCATATCGCACCTCTTTATCTTTTACGGCATCTGACTACCACTAGTAGTGCGATATTCAATATAAATTCAAGGATCGAATTGCGAAACGGTGCCCTCAGTCCCGCCGCTGGCGTACTGCCAGTTTCCCCCAACAAGCCCGGCCAGATCAATCGCACGGTCGGCTCTGCGGATGGTGATTACGTGCGCCGGGCCAAGCGTTGCATGAAGTCAGGAAAAGATGGGGCTGGTCCGCAGGCGGAGAAGGCATAGCGTGCCACGAGATCACCCCAAAGGAAGACCCGCTTGCCGTTTTCTAAAAAGTGGGTATGCTGAGAATCACGAAGTGCGAAAACGCATGAGACAGGAGAGCGCCGGTGGCTTGGGATTTCGAGACCGACCCTGATTTTCAGCGCAAGCTGGATTGGATCGAAGACTTCGTCCGTGACAAAGTAGAACCGCTCGGGCTGCTCGGCATCCACCCTTATGACGTGCGCAACCCCGCCAGAAACGCCGTGGTTCGTCCTTTGCAACGGGATGTTCAGAAGCAAGGCCTATGGGCCTGCCACCTTGGTGCAGAACTGGGCGGACAGGGCTATGGCCAAGTCAAGCTGGGTCTGATGAACGAGATTCTCGGCGGCGCCTCATTTGCCCCGGTGGTGTTCGGTTGCCAAGCACCCGACACCGGCAACGCAGAGATTCTTGCCCATTACGGTACGGCCCAACAGAAGGAGCGGTATCTTGCCCCGCTTCTCGCAAACGAGATCGTATCGGCCTTCTCGATGACCGAACCTCAAGGTGGATCCGATCCCACGGCGTTCATCACCTCAGCTGTTCGCGATGGTGACGAATGGGTCATCAACGGCGAGAAGTGGTTCTCGACCAACGGCAAATGGGCCGAATTCCTGATCGTCATGGCCGTGACCGATCCCGACGCGCCGCGCCACAAGCGGATGAGCATGTTCATTGTACCGGCAAGCACACCTGGTGTCGAAATTATCCGCAACGTCGGCGTCTACGGGCAGGAAAACGGATCTGAAAGCTACATCCGCTACAGCGATGTCCGCGTCCCAGCGGATCATCTTCTGGGCGAGCAGGGCGGAGCATTCGTCATCTCGCAGACCCGGCTTGGTGGCGGACGGGTGCATCACGCCATGCGGACGGTCGGCAGCTGCCGCCGCCTGCTTGATCTGATGAGCCGCCGCGCCGTCAGCCGAAAAACCCGCACCGGCGTCATTGCCGACTATCAGGCGGTGCAGATGCAGATCGCCGACAGCTATATCGAACTGGAGCAGTTCAAGCTGTTCGTTTTGAAAACCGCCTGGACCATCGACAAATATCAGGATTATCGCACGGTTCGAAAAGACATCGCGGCAATCAAGGCGCTCATGCCGAAGGTGTATCACGACATCGCCGCGCGCTGCATCCACATCCACGGTTCACTGGGCGTTTCCAATGAAATGCCGTTCGTTGGCGGACTTATCGCGTCCATGGTGATGGGCATCGCCGATGGCCCGACCGAAGTGCACAAAGTGACGGTCGCAAAGGAGCACCTGCGGCAGTATCGCGATGTATCCGACCCGATGTTTCCCGACTATTCGCTGCTGGCGCGCCGCGAAGCCGCAAGGCAGATGTTCGATCCGATGGAAGAACTCGCCGAACTGGCGGAGGCCAACGCATGACCGGCGCGGCTGCGATGCTGGACGACCAAACGACCAGCGAAGGGCAATTGCCCCGGTCCACGCGCCTGGCCTATGGCTTCGGCGCGATCTCGATTGGCGTGAAAAATGCCGCTTTTTCAAGCTATTTGCTGTTGTTCTACAATCAGGTGATCGGCGTTCCGGCAGCGATCGTATCAACTGCGATCGCGCTGACGCTGCTGGTGGATGCAATAGCCGATCCGTTCATCGGGCGACTGTCGGATGTGACGCGATCACGCTGGGGCCGAAGGCACCCTTATATTTTCGCGTCTGCGCTACCGACTGCGTTCTTCTTCGTCATAGCGTGGTTCCCGCCCAGCGGGCTGACCGATATGCAAATGGGTATCTGGATATTCAGCATCGCAGCATTGACGCGGGTTTCGATCAGCATGTTCGAAATCCCCAGCAGCGCGATGAACCCGGAGTTGACATCGGACTACGCCCAGCGGACACGGTTGTTCTCGCTGCGTTACTGGTTCGGCTATGCCGGTACGTTCGGCTTCACGGCGTTCAGTCTCGCGGTGTTCTTCGTGGCGACGCCGGATTATCCGATAGGGCAGCTCAACCCCGATGGCTACCATCGCTTCGCCCTTGCCGGTGGTACTCTAATACTTCTGGCAATCCTGGTGTGCGCGGTGGGAACGCGCAAGCAGGTGCAGAACATGCGGCAGGCCGACGTGCCAACGCATAAGACAAGCATCGGCGGTCATCTCACTGAGATGTTCTCGGCCTTCAAGCACAAGGCGTTCCTTGCCATTTTCGGCTTCGGTGTATTCAAATACACCGCGATCGGCCTTTCCAGCGCAACGACGCTGTATTTCAGCACCTATGTTTTCGATCTGAATTCCGGGCAGATAGCCTTGCTGACCTTCGATTCGCTTGTCGCCGCGTCGATTGCGGCGCCGCTTGCACCTTGGTTTTCTGCCCGTTTCGGAAAACGCAATACCTCGATGGCGATGGCATTCTTCGGCATCCTGCTCGGCGTCAGCCCCCTCGCCCTGACCTATTTGGGCCTGTTCTTTCCGGTCGGGCACCCCCTGCTGGTGCCGACGCTGTTTCTGGTAGGTGCGCTTTACGGCGCAATGATTGCGACCTCGCTGATCAATACCAGTTCGATGCTCGCCGATGTGGTGGAAGATCACGCCGTCACGACAGGCAAGCATGCTGCAGGCGTGTTCTTTTCCGCGTCCAGCTTCATGCAGCAATGCTCCACGGGCTTCGGCATTCTGGTCGCTGGGATGGTGCTGACAGCTTCTGGTTTTCCCGAAAAGGTAAGCCCCGCCGATGTCACCCTGGCGATGGAACAGAGCCTGCTGATTCATTACATCCCGGCATCGATCGGGCTCTGGACGATCGGCTGCCTGTTCCTGTTCTTTTACCCCATCACCGAGACCTTGCACCGTGCCAATGTCGCCCGCCTGCGCGCGACAGAGGCAGAGGCGCTCGAACAGACCGCCCGCGACGGCGGGTTTTCGAGACCGGCGCGATGAGTTTGTTTTCTGACTGGAGATTGTAATGGCGAGCTTGGCTAAAGCGGGTGCACCCGCTTCTGAAACTGACTTTCGACGGGAGGTTCAGCAGTTCTTATCCGAAAGCTTCCCACCCGAACTGAAAGGCAAGGGCAATCCCGTGACGGGGGTCGAAAGTGACCTGCGGGAAACCGAACCGCAGCGCCGCTGGCGTGAGGCGATGGGTGCCCGTGGCTGGGGCACGCCCACATGGCCCAAGGAATATGGCGGCGGCGGGCTGAGCCGCAAGCAGGCAGCAATCCTCAACGAGGAGCTGTCCCGCGCCGGGGCCTATAACCCGATTGGCGGCATGGGCGTGATGATGTTCGGCCCCACGCTGCTGGAATATGGCAACGAACAGCAGAAGCAGGAGCACATCCCGCCGATCTGCCGCGGCGAAATCCGCTGGTGCCAGGGCTATTCGGAACCCAATGCCGGATCGGACCTCGCTAACCTGCAGACCACGGCCGAGGACAAGGGCGATCACTATCTGGTCAATGGCCAGAAGACCTGGACCAGCGGCGGGCAATGGGCCGACAAGTGCTTCTGCCTTGTCCGCACCGATCGCAGCGACAAGCACAAGGGCATCAGCTTCCTGCTCATGGACATGCGCGCGGCGGGCGTTGAAGTCCGCCCGATCCGGATGATCAGCGGTCTCAGCCCATTCTGCGAAACCTTTTTCACCGATGTGAAAGTGCCCAAGGAAAATCTCGTCGGGCGCGAAGGCGAAGGCTGGACGATCGGCAAGCGTCTGTTGCAGCACGAACGCACCAACCTGTCCGGCGGCGGCTCGATGGCGCGGATGATGGGGCCAAGGCTTTCGGATCTGGCGAAGAAGTACCACGAAGCCGATGCCAGCGGTGTCCTAACCGACAAGGTGTTGCGCGACCGCATCGCCGATTTCGAAATCCGCTGGGGGGCATTCCTGCTCACCGCACGCCGGGCGGCGGAGGAAAGCAAGGAAAAGGGCGGCGTTTCCGAGATCAGTTCCGTGCTCAAGAAGCTCGGCACCAAGCTCAGTCAGGAACGGTCCGAACTGACCATCGAAATCATGGGCCTGCAAGGCCTGGGCTGGGAAGGCGAAGGGTTTTCCGATGCAGAGCTTGCGGGCGTACGCGCCTGGCTGTTTGGCAAGGCGGTCACGATCTACGGCGGATCAACCGAGATCCAGAACAACATCATCGCCAAGCGTGTGCTTGGTATGCTCGATCACCAATAGAAACGACGGGACAGGACATGGCGGTTCTCAACGAGGAACAGGAAATGCTGCGCGACATGGCGCGCGAATGGGTGACCAACGAAAGCGCGGTGGCGAAATTCCGCGCCGTGCGGGCCAGTGGTGAACCGAGGGCCTATGATCCGGCGGCCTACGCCACGATCGCGCGGATGGGTTGGGCCGGAGTGATCATCCCCGAAGAATTCGGCGGCACGGATTTTGGCTGGCTTTCCGCAGGAATGATCCTTGAGGAAATGGGCAAGACGGTCACGGCCAGCCCGCTGCTTACAACGACGCTGGCAGCCGCGGCCATCGTGTTGGGCGGCAATCCAGAACAAAAAGCAAAATGGCTGCCGCAGCTGGCCGGCGGCGCGATGATCGGCACGCTCGCTATCGACGAGGGTGCGCATCACAACCCGCATCGGCTGGAAACGAGCGTGAGCGATAGTTCATTGACCGGGACAAAAGCGTTCGTCCACGAAGCGCATGACGCAACGCTGTTCGTCGTCGCTGCCGCCGACGGAATGTATGTCGTCGACACGAGCACCCCGGATGCCGCGGCCTCGGTGCAGGTCGCTACGCGCCATCTGGCAGACATGCGATCACACGCGCAGGTCACCTTCTGCGGTGCCCGGGCCGAAAAGCTGGCGCATGGCGGCGATGACCTGCTCGATCAGGTGCTCGACCGCGCACGCATCCTCACGGCGTGCGAAATGCTGGGCATGGCGCAGCAGGTGTTCGATACCACGCTCGATTATCTCAAGCAGCGCGTTCAGTTCAACCAGGCGCTCAGTTCGTTCCAGGCGCTGCAGCATCGCATGGCGGACCTGTTCGGCGATCTTGCGATGATGCGCTCAGCCGTGGAAGGCGGGTTGCAGGCGCTCGATTCTGGCATGATGATGCCTCATGCCGCGGCCATCGCCAAGGCCGAGGCCAATCGCGTGTTGCACACGATCAGCCGCGAAGGCGTGCAATTGCACGGCGGTATCGGCATGACCGACGAGTACGACATCGGATTCTACCTCAAACGCGCCCGCGTGCTTGAGGCAAGCTGGGGCAGCACCGGATTTCTGAAGGACAGGTTCGCCACGCTGTCAGGTTATTGAATCCTTGGACCCTATCGAAGACCCGGACGGGCTGAACATGACGGCCAGCGCGCGGCAACGTGCGCTGGACGATCATGCCCGTTTCATGGACGAAAACCTGCCGCGCAACTACCGCGCCAACTTCATCCATGGCGTGCTCGGGATGACCGGTTTCCGGTTGATCTATGCGCCGACCATCATCCCGGCCTATCTGCTGGTGCTCACCGGCAGCACCGCGGCGGTGGGACTTGGTGCCGCGATGCTGCAACTGGGCGCGACGATCAGCCCGATCGCCAGCGGCTCGCGCATCGAACACAGAAGCCACATCCTGCCATATGCGATCAAGGTCGGGTCGCTGATGCGGCTGATGATCCTGTGCCTGGCGCTGTCGGGATGGTTTTTGACAGGGGACATCCTGCTCGCGGCGACCTTCGTCAGCTTCCTGCTGCTCGGCTTCTTTACCGGCGCGCAGCGCGTCGCCTTCCAGATGCTGATGAGCAAGCTGATCCCGATCCGCAAGCGTGGAAGGCTGCAAGGCTATAGAAATTTCGCCGGCGGCCTGATCGCCGCCGTGCTGGCATGGGTTGCCGGCAATTATTTCATCGCCGATGACTGGCTGGGCAACGGATACGCGACCACCTTTCTGCTGGCCTTTATCCTGACCAGCATGGGGCTGTTCGTCCTGAGAGCCCTGATCCGCGAACCCGCAGCAGCCATCGCTCGGCCGCAGATGCGGATGCGCGACCGAGTGCGCGAGTTTCCCCAACTGCTGCGTAACCGCGATTTTGCCGCCTTTCTCGTGGTGCAGAGCCTTGCAACCTTGGCACGCGTCGGAGGCCCTTTCTGGACGGTCTATGCGGGCAGCCGATTGGGCCTCGATGGCGCGCTGGTGGGGGCGTTGAGCTTCATGTTCCTGGCGTCCGATACCGTGTCCAATGTCATCTGGGGCCCGCTTGGGGATCGATACGGGTTCAAGCTGGTCTATCTGCTGTCGCTGTGCAGCCTGCTCGCCGGAATGGTCACGCTGATGCTGGGCCATACGACCCTGCCGATCTACGCAGCCTTCATGATGCTGGGGGTTGGCGGCGCGGGCTGGATGCTGGCCTCTACCACGATGGTGCTGGAATTCGGCGAAACCCAGGATACCGCGATGCGGCTTGCAATGGCGACCACCGTGGAGGGCGCGATATCCGCGATCGGACCAGTGCTGGCGGGGGTGCTCGTGGCATTCGCGGGCTTCACGCCTCTCTTTGCGATCCTGATCGGCGCTGTCAGCCTGGCGTTGCTGGGCATGCTGTTCAAGGTACGCGAACCGCGCAATCGGCCCCAGAGCTGATGGCGTTACATCACTGCGTATCGATCAATCCCGAGAACAGCGTCGATGCATAAGCCGAAATAGCAGCGTCGCCGTCGGCGAAACGCTCGGCCCAGCGCCGTGCCTCATAGGCTGCGTTGAGCGTCGACATGATGATCTGGCTCGCGACCAACGGATCAACGGGCCGTACTGACCCATCGGCGATCCCATCGATCAGGAATCCGGCAAAGCGCCGCGCGAGCCGGTTGGAACGGGTCACGACATCGGTCTTGTGTTCGGTGTTCAGGGCCTGCAGCGCGGTCGTCCGCAGCAGCGGCATGCTATCGAAAAACTGCACGCGCAGCAGTTCGTAGAGCACGCTGGAAAGCCGCCCCCAATAGTCCCCGTCCGCATTCTGCCCCGCCATCTGGGTGGCCGATAGCCGGTCATGGCTTTTGTTGAAACAGGCCAGCACCAGTTCGTCCTTGGCCTCGTGGTGGTGATAGAAGCTGCCCTTGGTGACATTGATCGATTCAGCGATGCGGTTGACCGACGCCCCGCGATAGCCCAGCCGGTTGATCATGATCGTCGCGGCGCGCAGAAACTCGTCGTTCTGGGTCGGCTCGCCTTTGCTGGTGCTACGCCAGTGGCGCACCTTCAGAGGGAACGGTTGCCAGGTGGCCCGCTGCGCCGGTAGACCATGCGCGAGGATATCGACCATGCGCTCTTGCACCCGCGGGAAGTCCAGCGTCGAATAGCGCAAAGACCAGACCGGCCACCACATCATCGCCTCGAGCAGCACATGCGCGCGCGCCGAGAACACTGCACGCTGCTCCGCACTGGTAGGTTCGCCGAAAAAGCCCCGGACCTTCTCCACCACCTGGCGGTAGCGATCGAGCAACGGCTTTTGGGTTTCGGCATCGAGCGAACGAATTTCGGACAGCGCGGTTACCAGCCCGCGCTCGCCATTGCGGATTCGCGTGCGCAAGGCCACGTGCTGGGCGACGTATTTTTGTAGCCTGGCCTGAGGGTCCGGCTCGGCCAGCGCCTCGGATGCCATGCGGTCCATCCGGTCGAGCGTCTCTTCATAGACCGCAACGACCAGCTGCTCCTTGCGCGAAAAGTAATAGGTGATGCTGGTGGCGTTGAGCCCGATGGCGCGGGCCACTTCCGAAAGGGTGGTGGCCTGCATACCAACCTCATTCACCAGCACGGAGGCCGCATGTACGATTGCCTGCCGCTTTTCCCCGAACCGCTTGGTACCTTTTCCCGTGTCTGCCACCGTTCCCTCCAACAATGATCGCGTTACACCACCTGTTTTCCGAACGCCATGCATCAAGGGGCGTTGGCTCAAAACAGCGCAAAAAGTTCCTTTTTGAGGATCTTGCCGTTCGCGTTGCGTGGCAATGTCTCTGCCGAAAAGACAATCCGTACGGGGACCTTGAACCGTGCGAGGCGGCTCGCCACCCAGTGTTGCAGTTCGGCTTCGGTCGCATGGGCTCCCGGCGCCAGATGCACCACGGCGGCGGGTTCCTCACCAAGCTGCTTGTGCGGCAGGCCGACAAGCGCAGCGTCCGTCACTGCGGGATGATCGTAAAGCACGTTCTCCACTTCCGACGAATAGATGTTCTCGCCGCCGCGGATAATCATGTCCTTGGCCCGATCGACGATATAGCAGAACCCTTCGTCATCCAGCCGCGCCAGATCGCCGGTCCGCACCCAGCCGCCGACAAATGTCGCCGCTGTGGCATCGGGGTTATTCCAATAGCCCTTCACCACCATCGGGCCGCGCGCCCATAGTTCGCCCACCTGCCCCGCCGCCAGCTCGGTTGAACCATCCGCATCCATGATCTTCAGATCGGCCACCGCCACAGGCGGACCGCAACTGTCCGGGCGGTTGAGATAGTCCTCGCTCGAATGGCCGGTGACGGTCGCCATGGTCTCGGTCATGCCCCAGCCATTGCCGGGCAGCGCGCCGAACACCTCGCGGATCTTGCGCACCAGTTCGGGCGCTGATGGCGCGCCGCCATAGGCAATCGCCTCGATGCTCGACAGGTCATAATTCTTCCGCTCGGGATGCTCGATCATCTGCCAGGCGATGGTCGGAACGCCGCCGGTGCTGTTGACCTTTTCGCGCTCGATGATCTGGAAGGCGTTCACAACATCCCATTTGTGCATGAAGATCATCGTGTTGCCGGCGGCCATATTGCCAATCAGCCCGGCCGAGCAGGCGGTGACGTGGAACAGCGGAATGACCGTCAGCCCTACCTTGGCCCGCGGTTCGGGCAGGGCCTCGCCCCGCCGCATCACCGCACAGGCCGCATTGTACCCGCTCGACAGCACGTTCGTGCACAGGTTGCGATGCGTGCCCAGCGCGCCCTTGGGCCTGCCGGTGGTGCCGCTGGTATAGAAGATGGTCGCATCGTCGTCCGGGGCGATCGCAACCTCAGGCAAGGCTTTCAGGGGCAGCGTCGCATAGGCGCCTGGCGTACCGATCACGCTTTCCAGCGCCGTCGCACCGACAAGCTCGGCTCCGTAGCGCGCGACCATGACCACCTCCAGATCGGGGCATTCGCCGCGATGCGGCGAAATCCGGTCCCAGCGCTCGTCATCGCAGATCAATGCGCGTGTGCCCGAATCAGCGAGGCCATAAGCCAGTTCCGGCCCGGTCCACCACGCATTGAGCGGGACGCAGATTGCCCCGATTGTCACCGCGGCAAAGAAAGCCACCGGCCATTCCGGCAGATTGCGCATGGCCAAGGCGACGCGATCGCCCTTGCCGATACCGCGCGCGGTAAGATCATGCGCCAGCGTCGCCACCGCGCGAAACCACGCGTCGTACGTCACCCGCTCGTCCTCGTAAATGGTGAAGACTCGCTCGCCATGCGACTGCCCCAGCAATGCAATCGCACGAAGATTGGGCGGAGCGTTCTTCCAGACCCGCGTGGGCACGCCGCCGACATCGATAGTCTCCATCTCGAAGCGCTGACCGGGCGCAGTCAGGATTTCACGGCAGTGCTGGCGGGAAATGACCGGCCAGCCGGGCGGCGGAGCCCATTCGGGCAACACCGCCGACATCGTTTGTTGTGCGCTCATCTCAAAGCACCTCGAACAGACCGGCCGCGCCCATGCCGCCGCCGACGCACATCGTCACGACCACATAGCGCACACCGCGCCTTTTGCCCTCGATCAGCGCATGGCCCACGCAGCGCGCACCGGTCATGCCGAACGGGTGGCCGATGGAAATCGATCCGCCGTTGACGTTGAGCCGGTCATCGGGAATGCCCAGGGTATCTCGGCAGTAAAGCACCTGCACGGCAAACGCCTCGTTGAGCTCCCACAGGCCGATATCGTCGATCGAAAGCCCGAAGCGCTTGAGCAGGCGCGGAATGGCAAACACAGGACCGATGCCCATCTCGTCGGGCTTGGTCCCGGCCACCGCCATGCCGACATAGCGCCCCAGCGGCGCAAGCCCCCGCGCCTTTGCCACATCTGCTTCCATTAGCACGCTCGCAGCAGACCCATCGGAAAGCTGGCTGGCGTTGCCCGCGGTGACCGTGTGCCCAGGCCCCATCACCGGTTCAAGCCGCGCCAGGCCTTCTGCTGTCGTGTCTGGACGGTTGCACTCGTCCATGCCGATCGTCACATCGTGCTTGCTGATCTCGCCGGTCTGCTTGTCCTTGACCTGCATCGTCGTGGACACCGCGATGATCTCCTCCGCAAATTTGCCCGCCTGCTGCGCGGCGGCAGTGCGCTGCTGCGACTTCAGCGAATAGGCGTCCTGCGCCTCGCGGTCGATGCCATAGCGCTTTGCCACCACCTCGGCGGTGCCGATCATCGGCATGAAAATGTCAGGGTGCATCCGCAGCAGTTCCTCGTCGCGCCATGGCGCACCACTTGTAGCAGTGCGCAGCGCGGTGATCGATTCGACCCCGCCGGCGACGCAGATGTCCATCCGGTCTACGATGATCTGCTTGGCCGCGGTGGCGATCGCCATCAGGCCCGATGAGCACTGGCGGTCGATCGTCATGCCCGCAACGTCCACCGGCAATCCGGCCCGCAACGCGATCTGTCGCCCCATGTTGAAGCCCTGAGCGCCGCCCTGGCTGGCCGCCCCAATGATCACATCGTCGACATCCTCGCCCGAAACCCCTGCCCGCTCGACTGCGGCGGCCACCGACCACGCGCCGAGTTGCACCGGATGGGTGGCATTGAAAGCGCCTCGGATGGCTTTTGCCAGCGGGGTCCGCGCGGTGGACACAATAACGGCGTCACGCATGATCGATACAATCCTTTCCCAAAAACATGATTCTTTTCTGATGCGATTAAGCCAGAAGCAACTGCCGCTTGCAAGGTGTCCGATCATATTTCTGAATTTGAGGTATGACCACTATTGTAGCTGATAATCCTTCCTTGGCATTAAAACGAATGATCGGTATGCCGTATGCGATCTGCAAAATGCAGTCATGCTGCCGTGACAGTCTGCCCTGCGGCACGATGCCGGACGGGGCCCGCAGCAAACATGGAGGAGGATTAATGACGTCACCCATTCGAACCGAACGTGAAGGCAATGTGCTCGTGATCGTATCGGACAATCCGCCCGTCAACGCGCTGGGCCAGTCCGTGCGCGCAGGGCTTGCCGATGCCATTGCGCAGGGCCTTGCCGATGCGGACATTGAGGCCATGGTCATACGCTGCGATGGCCAGACCTTCTTTGCCGGAGCCGACATCACCGAATTCGGCAAGACACCACAGGGGCCGAGCCTGCCGGCGGTGCTCGACCAGATCGAGGCCAGCGACAAGCCGGTGGTCGCCGCCATTCACGGGACCGCGCTGGGCGGCGGGTGCGAGGTTGCGCTGGCTTGCCATTATCGCATAGCAGCGCCCACGGCCAAGCTGGGCCTGCCCGAAGTGAAGCTGGGTCTCATCCCCGGCGCTGCCGGAACGCAACGCCTGCCGCGTCTTGTCGGTGCGAAGGCGGCATTGCCGCTCGTGGCGCTGGGCAATCCCATTTCCGCGCGCGAGGCGCTGGATATCGGCCTGCTCGACCAGCTGGCCGGCGGCGACTCGCTGGCAGCCGATGCGCTGGCCTTTGCCCGTTCAAAGATCGGTTTGCCGGTGCCGCGCGCGAGCGAAGGCACCGCCAATCACGACGGCGTGCGCGATCCCGCGATCTTCGACGAGTTCCGGGCCAAGCACGGGCGCGCGATGCGCGGTTTCGATGCACCCAATGCGGCGATTTCGGCCGTACGCGCCGCAGGAGAAATGCCTTTTGCCGAGGGCGTGAAGAGAGAACGCGAACTGTTCGCCGGTCTGATGACGGGCACGCAGTCGAAGGCGATGCGGCACTATTTCTTTGCCGAACGCGCCGCACAGAAGATCGCCGATCTGCCTGCCAATGCGCAACTTCTGCCGATTGCCAAGGTCGGCGTGATTGGCGCAGGGACCATGGGCGGTGGGATCGCGATGAACTTCCTGTCGGCGGGCATACCGGTGACCATCCTCGAAATGCAGCAGGAGGCGCTCGACCGCGGTACGGCGGTGATGCGCCGCAATTACGAAGCCTCGGCCAAGCGCGGTCGCATGAGCGATGCGCAAGTCGATACGGCGATGTCTCTGCTCACGCCGACACTTGAATATGGAGACCTTGCGAATTGCGATCTGGTGATCGAGGCGGTCTACGAGAATATGGAGGTCAAGAAGCAGGTCTTCGCGCGGCTTGACGAGGTGACCAAGCCGAGTGCCATTCTCGCATCCAATACCAGCTATCTCAACATCGACGAGATCGCGACCGCAACGCAGCGCCCGGGCCAGGTTCTGGGGCTGCACTTCTTCTCGCCAGCCAATGTGATGAAGCTGCTCGAGGTGGTACGGGGTGCGCAGACGCGCAGTGACGTGCTGGCCACGGCGATGAAGCTGGCGCGCAAAATCGGCAAGGTCGCCGCTGTCTCGGGCGTATGCCCTGGCTTTATAGGCAACCGGATGCTGTCAAAGCGCCAGGGGCAGGCCAACAAGCTGATCATGGAAGGCGCGAGCTATTGGGACGTCGACGATGTCCTGCTCGAGTTCGGCTTTCCGATGGGTCCGTTCCAGATGGGCGATCTTGCCGGGCTGGACATCGGCTGGCACCGCGATCCAACCAAGGTCACGACGGTCCGCGAGGCGCTGTGCGCAGCGGGCCGCTTCGGCCAGAAGGCGGGCAAGGGCTTTTATGACTATGACAGCGCTCGCCAGCGTACGCCTTCGGACGAGGTGCGCGCCATCATCGCCGATTTTGCGGCCAAGGCCGGACACGCGCAGCGCGAAGTGGGCAAGGACGAGATCCGCGAACGGTTGCTCTATCCCATGGTCAACGAAGGCGCGATGATCCTGGACGAAAAGATCGCCCAGCGCGCCGGCGATATCGATGTGGTCTGGATCAACGGCTATGGTTGGCCGATCCACACCGGCGGCCCGATGTTCTGGGCATCGACGATCGGGCTCGATACCGTTGTCGCGGGTCTCGACAAGCATGGCCTGCCGGTCAGCAACTATTTGCGCGAGCGCGCCGGTGAAGGCGGCACGTTCGGCTGAAGGCCCAAAAAAATGTCCCGGCAACGCTTGGCGCTGCCGGGACACCTCGCCCCCGGGTATGGCTGCTGGCTATTCTAGCGTGGCAGATTGCGGATTGCGGCCTCCGGGTCATCGACCAGGCGCGGTTTGACGTCCAGTTCCATGACCATGCGCTTGGCGGGCGTATAAGGCTTCCATTCGGGCATGAGGCTGCTGGCGGGCTTGCCGGTGCGGGCAAAGGCGATCCAGGCATCGCTCATCATCGCGGCCATGGTCGCGGCGTCCTCGCCCTCGCCGACCAGCGACGCGCTTTCCTTGGCGTTGTTGAACATCAAGGGAATGTCGAGCGTGTGCGGCGAACGGAGCATGCCCTCGCCTACCGGGGTTTCCCATGTCAGCCGATAGACGAACACCGGTGCCTTCGCCGTCTTTGCCTGCTGGTCGGCCATCAGGAAGGTGCCGCGTACGAAACGCGTGCCCATTGCCATACTGGCGATATGCGTGGGCGAATAGTCGGGATACATCTTGCGATAGGCTTCGACCGCCGCCGTACCGCCGGGCCCGGTCATTCCTGCCATCGCGGTCATCGTCGCCTCGTCGATCCTGCCGAACCACGGCTGCGACGCCAGGAACATCGTCATCTCGGTCTTGTTATAGCCAATCATCAGCGGAATATCGCGCGATTGCGCCGGTGCGCCTGCCATGAACGGATCGCGCGGAACGATCGTGCCATCGGCAATCGGCTGGAATTGCGGCCCGCGACCGGTTTCCGATCCTACAGGAGTCGCCTTGCGCACTGCGTCTACCAACTCGTCGGCGCGGAGGTTGCGCAGCTGCTCCGCCGTCTCGACACCCGCCTGTTTGAGGATGCTGGCAGCATAGGCCGCGGCTTCATCGGGCTTTCCGCTGATCACGCCCGGCCCCGACTGAACGATCGCCTTGTGAAACAGTCCCGCAGCAGCCGGCATCGCCATCAGATGGCTCACCTTCGAGCCGCCACCCGATTCGCCCATGATCGTGACATTGCCGGGATCGCCGCCAAAGGCCGCGATATTGTCGCGCACCCATTCAAGCGACCGCACCAGATCGAGATTGCCGGCATTGCCGCTCTCGGCAAACTCGCTCCCGAACTTCTGCGCTAGGTTGAGATAGCCGAAGGCGTTGAGGCGGTGGTTGACCGTTACCACCACGACATCGCCTTTGTCCGCGAGATTGCGGCCATTGTAGGCAGGCCAGTTGCCCGACCCATAGGCATAGCCGCCGCCATGGAACCATACCATGACCGGACGCTTGCCCTTGGTCACATCGGGGGTCCACACATTCAGGAACAGACAGTCTTCGTTGTCGTTCTTGGCCTCGGTGGCGGTGGGAAAGATGGTCTGGATCTGACGCGTCAGCGCCGATTCATTCGGCCCGCTGGCTGAATAAAGCTGCATGCACGGAGCACCGGGACCCGTAGCATCGGCGATGCCTGTCCATGTCGCGGCCGGCTCCGGGCGCTTGAAACGCCGTTCACCCAGCGGCGGGGCGGCATAGCGGATGCCCAGAAATGCATCGACCCCGCCCTGCTTAACGCCCTGCACCTTGCCCTTGTCCGTTTGCACGACAGGCGTTGCGGTCTGCGCCAGCGATTGCGCAGGCATAGCCAGCGCCACAATGCCCGCACACAAAATTCTGCTTTTCATGCCCACCATCTCGGATACCTCCCTGTTAGAAAAAAGGGGCGGGTGACGCATGGCCATCCGCCCCAGATGGAGTGGGCATACGACCGGATGCAAGGCCGCTGCCCACTCGTTGGCAAGACTAGAACCTAACCTTGGTGCCCAGTCGGAACGTGCGGCCCAGCGCGTTGCCGATGAACGGATCATAGCTATACTCCAGCCGCGCTTCGGGCGGGTCGGTGTCGAAGATGTTCTCAACCCCTGCCGTGAACTGCAGGTCGAGCCCTCCGGTTTCCACATTGGCCGACAGGATCAGGTCATGCTGGGTGAAGCTGCCGATCCTGCGCCCGAAATCGGTGCCACCGAATTCTGGCGTCGAAGCACATGGCAGATTGGGCTGGCAGCGGTTATCGGTGACGCCGTCAATGTAGAGCATGTTGTAGGTGGCAGTGACGGGACCGACCCCGAATGAGGCAAAGGCGTTGCCGCGCCATTTGGACACCGTGCCCGGCGCGCGATCATAGTTGGAGAAGCCCGCAGCATCGTAGCCTTGGCTGAAGGTCAGCCCTTCAAAGGTAAAGTCCGAGAAAGTGTATTTGATTACGTGCGTTGCGTTCACGCCGACATTGATGTTCACCCCGGCAAGTTCGCCCTGATAGTTCAGTCCAAAATCAAGTCCGCTGATCTTGGAATCCGGCCCGTTGACCGTCTGGCGGCGGATGCGCGCGATATCCAGACCGATCGTGTTGGCATTGCAGACGCCGCCTTCAAACACGACGAACTGCACGAAGGGGCTGGCGCAATTGACCGCCTGCTGACCATCGCTCCCCCCAGGTGCGACCAGAGCGGCGATCGCCTGCACCGGAAGCTCGGTGAAGCGTCCCTCGAACTCGTAGGTCCAGTAATCGAGCGTGAGGGAAAAACCACCCGCATTGATGATCGCACCGATATTGTAGGTCAGCGCGGTTTCCGGCTGCAGATTGGGATTGCCGCCGGAATCGATCGCCTTGAAGTTGTTGCCTAGCACGTTGATCCCTGCCACCGCGCTGGCTCCGGTCAGCGAGAGATCGCTTGGAAGCGGGCCGCGGAACGTATCGCCCACCGAGCCCCGCAGCGCGAACCAGTCGGTCACCTGCCACCGGGCGTTGAGCTTGGGGTTGAACGTCGCACCTACCGCACCGCCATAGTCTTCGTAGCGGACTGCGCCGTTCAGCTCGAAGCCGGTGAACGGAACGATCTTGGCCTCGGCAAACACGGCATACACGTTTTGGGTATTGTTGGCGGATGGATACTGGCCGAGAAAGATGAACGGCCCGGTTGGAAAATCCAGATCGGTTGGGCTGTTGAGGCAGCTGCGCGTGCCTTCCGTAGCGCAAGGAACCGCCGCCGGATCGCTGAAGCTGTTGATTGCCCGGCTGACGAACTGTGCACTACGGTACTGCGCTCCAAAGGCATATTCGAATTCGATGCCCAGATTGGCCGATCCGCTGAACACCAGATCGACGATGCGCTGCTCCTCATAGGCCCTTGTGCCGTTTCTTGCGCGAAGCCAGCTGACCAGTTCGGGGCTATTTTCGGTCCCCGGCACATACAGCGGGTTGTCCAGGCCGAGCGCAGGATTGCCTGGCCGCGAGTTGACGAACGGGTTGAAATAGAGACAGCCATTTGCACCGGGAGTATTGCCGGTACAGTTCGGACCGCCAAGACCGTTGAGCGCATTCTGCAGGCGCCCGCCGAGAATATCGAACGAATAGGCGGTGCGATGGCTGCGCAGGAAAGTGCCATAGAGCTCCGCCCTGAAATTGGCATTGAACTCCTTTTCGAACCCGCCGGTAATCCGCCACGCGTTGTTATAAGCGGCGCCTTCGCCCGAGCCTTCGGGATCGAGCGGGTTGCCGGTCAAGCCGAATGGACGGAAGAACAGGATACTGGCATAGCCTGCCGCGTTAGCAGGGTTGCCGGGAGCAAAGGTCTGCGCCAGGAACGTGTTGAAGCCGGGATTGGCCCGCGGAACAAAGAACGCCTGTGACGACCCTGGGCCACGCGGTCCGGATGTCGGAGGATAGCTCGGCGAATAGCCGAGCGTCGGCACGTCGGTGTGCGAATACAGTGCATCGGCAACGAAGCGCAAAGTGTCCGAAAGTTCCACTTCAAACTGCGCGAACCCCTGATAGCGGTTTTCTTCCTCGATCAGATTGACGAACGGAATGAAGGAATAGCGGCATACGGGAAACACCGATGCACCCGATGGAAATGTGCCATTCAGGCCGCCGATTGCGCCGCAGGCGTTGCCCAGTTGGCCATCGACTCCAAGTCCCAGAGTCCGGCCCGCAACACCTTGGGTGATGGAGCCAAGCTTGGGGATATACGTCCCGACATCGTTCAGGAACGACCAGCCCGACGGGTTCTGCGCATAGGGCACGTTGGTGAAATCGCGTTCCCGGGTGCTCAGTTCCGAACGGCGCTGATAGCCGAACCCGACCATCAGGTTCGCCGCGCCGAAGTCGTGCCCGGCCAGAATGCTGGCCTGATAGTTGCCGTTCGATCCTTTCACGAACTGGTAGTTGCCCGCCACTTCGACCCCGGTGAAATTCCGACGCGTGACAAAGTTGGCAACGCCTGCGATCGCGTCAGAGCCGTACGTCGTCGATGCGCCATCCTTGAGCACCTCGATCCGCTGCAGCGCAAACATCGGGATGAGGTTGGTATCGGATGCGCCGTCGCCCGGTTCCGGAAAAAAACGGCGACCGTTCATCAGCACAAGCGTGCGTTCGCGGCCAAGCCCGCGCAGGTTGATCGATCCGACGCCCTGACTGCCGCCTGCGGCGTACTGATTGGATTCGCCGAGCGTGATCCCGACCGACGGCAGGGTGCGAATAAACTCAAGCGGACTGTCGATGCCGCGCTGGGTCAATTCGTCGAGCGAGTAGACATCCACGGGGAGCGAAGCGTCTTCTGCGGAACCGCGAATGTAGCTGCCGGTCACGACGATCTGACGCTCCAGGTCTCGCGTGTCCTCACTGCTCTGCTCCTGCGATTCCTGCGCGTGTGCTACTCCACCAGCCAGGATTGCCCATGGCAAAGCAAGCGTCGTCCCCAGCATGAAACGGGTCTTCCTAGACATTTCCTCTCTCCCTTTTTTTATTTGGTATTCCATTTTTGCGGGTTGTTTTTGCAACTCCGCCTTCGCTTCGCGTTCACCTCATTGCTGGCCGTCCGGTCCGTCAGGCATATCGAGCCCGCTGGTCATCACCGGACCTTTGCTACCGAAGACCGCTGTCTCACCCGCCTTTCCAAAGGGCTTCCAAGCAAAGCCGTTGCCGCAGTCGAGCGTCCGCGCATCTTTCGGCTGCCGGGCGAAGGCCACCCAGCATGCGTTCATCTGCCGCGCGATGGTGCGGTCGGTCGCATCGGCTTTTTCCCCTCCCCAGGTGGACAGGTCGATCGAATCAAACGTGAACATCAGTTCTGCGGAATGGATCGGACCGCTCTTCCATTCGGGCGCCCGAAAAGCAGGGACGTGATCGAAGCGATAAAGGAACGCCGGCGCACCGCTATCTCCCGCCAGGCTGGCGAAAGTCCTGGCTGCTGCAAACCCACGTTCGCCCATGTTTGCACCGACAAGCAGCGGCACGTCATATTCGGTGCCGTCCTTGAGCGTCGCGATGGTCGCGCGCGGCTTGTAGGCTTCGTCGCCGGTAAAGAAGAAGCCACTGCGCAGCGCGTTGGACGCTGCAAAAGTCTGTGCCGAGATGGCGCGGAGGTCATTTGCATCGGCATTCGCGGCGACGCCGATCGTCGAGAGTGCCTTGACCGCCATGTCCTTCGCTGCAGCCAGGTCGCGGTCCGGCATCAACAGGCTGCCGGACTGGACGATGGCCTTGGCGAACAGCCCCTTGGCTGCAGGCAGCGACAGCAGGTTGGTGACGATCCCGCCGCCTGCCGACTGGCCAGCGATGGTCACATTTGTCGGATCGCCACCGAAGGCGGCGATGTTGGCGCGGACCCACTGCAACGCTGCCACACTGTCCTGCAAGGCATAGTTGCCACGGGGTTCGCTCGCTTGCGCGCCGCCCGCGGTCGTCGCTTCGGCTTCGAGCGCCGGATGAATGAAATTCGCCAGGGAGCCGAGCCGATAGTTGACGCTGACCGTGATCACGCCCTGCCGGGCATTGGCGGTCCCGTCATAAGATCCCAGATGTCCCGCACCAAGGAAGAACGCCCCGCCGTGGAACCAGACCATTACAGGCGCACCCTTGCCCGCTTTCGGTGCATGGATGGTGAGATAGAGACAATCTTCAGATTGCGCGCCGTTGACGCCACCAAAATTGGCCTTGGCCGTATCGAGGTCCACCGGCTGCACACAGGGCGCCTCGTGTGCGGATGCCGCGCGCACGCCTGGCCAATCTGCCACGGCCTGAGGTGAACGCCAGCGCAGTTCGCCTATGGGTGGAGCAGCATAGGGCACGCCTCGAAAGACAAGTACGCCATTTTCATGCGAACCTGAAAGTTGCCCATTGGAGATCCGAACCAACGCCGGGTCGATCGTCGCCGGCATCTGGGCCAGGCTCGATCCAGATGACATTGCTGACAAAGCCGCACCTAGCGCAATCGCAGCGTATCGACTCATTGTTATGTTCCTCGTCCTATGAGAAGGAGCCTATCCTGAAATTTACGATCTAACAATATAGCATTTTGAAGTTCCGGTATGACCGAAAACGATGCGGACACCGCAAGGCGCGTTCGACAGTGCCGGTAGACAGACGGCGTCGCCGACCGCTATGGTCAGCGTCATGGAATTGACGCGCGAACAACTGTTTCAACAGATATGGGCAGAGCCGATCGGCGCCGTGGCGGGGCGCTTTGGGATGACCGGAAACGGCCTAGCCAAGATCTGTGATCGGCTTAACATTCCGCGGCCAAGCCGGTCGCACTGGACCCGCAACCCGCATTCGCGCGAGCCCGCACCCGCCCTGCCCCCGCCGCCTTTGGGACTGAGCGAAGTCGTGGCCTTCGGGTCGCGCCAGACGCGGCAATCGCCCGGTGTCAGAACCAGGCTCGACGCCGCCAGCCGCCGCAGCCAGATTATCGCCGCAGCCCGCCAGATCGCAATGGAAGAAGGCCTTTCGGCGCTCACCATGCGGCGCCTGGGCCATACGGTCGGCATCAGCGACACCCAGGTTCACAACTGCTTCGGCGGACGTATCGACCTGTTGACCACGATGGCGCGCGAGGAAATCGCCAGGCAGGAAGCCGCGCGGGTACGCCGCGTGGCGCGCAACGCCGATCGCCGCACGATCATCATGCTCTCGACGATCGGGTATCTCCACGAGGCGGCGGAGCACGGCACGCTGCTGCAGATGCTGCTGCGCGTACCGGAGGTCAAGGAGGCCCTGCGCGATGAGCGGCAACTGGCCGCGACGACCGCCCGAGCGCCGATCATTGAACGGCTAACCGAGTCGGGTGCGATGGATGCGGCGACCGCGCGCGCTTCGACCACCGCGCTCACCGCCGTCTCGCTCAAGGCGGGCGGCATCGTGGCGGCAGGGCGGGCGCCGTTCGCCATGGTCGAGCAGCTTTGCCTGTCGATTCTCATGGCAGGGGTGGCCAGCGACGAGCGACTGGCCGACGGCTTGCGCTGATCAGCGTCAGGCCTCGCGCACTTCCATTGCATCCAGCGCCGCCGCGAGCAGTCGTTCGCTGGTAGACATCGCGACAGCCACGTCGACCGCGCCGGATCGTACCAGTCGCGCCAGCGCCTCGGGTATCGCCGCAAGAAGTTCAAGCGTCACGAAGGCGCCGCGCGGCGCAAGCTGCAACTCGCACGACACATCTCGCGCGATTATCAGCAGGATCCGACGAAACAGCCGCGAGCTTTGCGGCTGCAACGGGCTGTCTTGATGGCGTTCGCGCAACACCAGGTGGATGAGATGGCCGCGTTCGACAAGGTGCTGCAGATACCCGTGAAACAGCCCAAGCATGCGTGGCCGGAAATCGCTGTGTTGATCGCGCATCTGTTTGACCAGCTGGTCGAGCCGTAACGCCTGTTCAAAAAACAGCGCATCAATGATCTGCGGGACGCTGTCGAAATAGACATAAAGCAGGCTGCGGCTGACCCCTAGTTCCTCGGCGATCGCGTTGAGCGAAACGTTGAGGGAGCCGCGCGCGATCACCAGCTGTTCGGCCACGGCCAACACCTGCTCGCGTCTCCCAGTTTCATCGCCCTGCACCGTCATGGCTGCAAGCAATGGCTTGTTCCGCCCGAATTGACAAGCCGACGCCATCAGCTGGCTCGAATAATCTCTATTTGTTTGACTGTCAGAGCCGATCTGTCCAGCATGGGCAGCCAAAATCCGTTTAGCGCCAGGATACCGAATGTATGAAAAACGGGATAGCAATGACCAGACGTACCATCATGAAAGGTGGCGGAGCCACGCTTGCACTGGGCACGGCGAGCACCGGAACACTGGGGCAACAAGCAGCACGCGAAGCTTCCTGGGCGCCGGTGGTGCCTGCGCTCACCGCCTATATCGCGGGTGCCGCCCAGCACGCAGTGCCTGGCGAAGTGCGCGAAAGGGCCAAGCTCCACGTCCTCGATACGCTGGCCTCTATCATCGCGTGCCACACGCTCGAAGCGGCGACGCTGGGGCGTGCCTATGCCAGCGCGATAGGCGGTCGGGGCGAAAGTCCGATCCTGGGCTCCAGCCAGACCGCGCCGCCAGTCGATGCCGTCTTTGCCAGCGCTATGACCGCCCATGCCGCCGAGATCAACGACTTCATTCCGTCCGCTTATGTCCAGCCAGGGCCCGCCATCGTCAGCGCGGCACTGGAAACCGCGCGGAGCAACCGCCGCAACGGGCGCGATCTGATCAGCGCGGTCATCGTGGGCTATGAAATTGCAGGGCGGCTGCCCAAGGCGATCGGTACGCGCAACCTCTATCTGGCAGGCCTCGCCAATCACGGCATCGCTCCCACGTTCGGCACCGCCGCAGCCTGCGCCCCGCTGCTCGGGCTCGACCGGATGCAGGTGAACCACATGATCGCCTATTGCGCGCAGCAGGCGTCAGGATCGTGGCAATGGCTGCTCGATGTCCGTCATGTCGAAAAAGCGTTCGTCTTCGCCGGAATGGGCGCGCGCAACGGCATGCAGGCCGCGCACATGGCGCGCCTCGGCTTTACCGGGGTGCCCGACAGCTTCGACAACGAAAAGGGATGGTTCCGCTGGCGAGCGTTTCAGGGAGAGGGCAATAATCATGCCTCACTGGTTGAAGGGCTGAACCAGCGCTGGGAGCTGCAGCTGGCCGCGATGAAGCGCTATCCCGTGGGCGGCCCCACCCAGCCTGCAGTGCGCGCGCTGCTGGATCTGCGCGGAACGATCCGGCCCGATCAGGTCCGCTCGATCCTGGTTGCCATGCCGGGAGAGGCAAGCACGTTTGAGCGTGCCAACATGCCAGCGCTCAACATCCCGTACCTTGCTGCCATCATCATGCTGGACGGCAGGCTGGATTTTGTCGCTGCGCAATCGTTGGAACGGCTGAACACCGACAAGGCTGCCGCCGAGTTCGCTCGCCGCGTCACGGTTGTGCAAGACAAGGCGCAGGATTCGGGTGAAGGCGCGGACCGCACCGAGAGTGCGCGCGTCACTGTCACCCTGACCAACGGCGAGCAAGCCGAGCGCTTCGTGCCCTATGTTCCGGGCTTCCCGACGCATCCACTGACAAAGGTCGAAGCCGAAGAGAAAGCGCGCGAGTTGGTTGCGCCCGTGCTGGGACCATCGAAGGCCGATGCCTTGGTTGCGCTGTGCGACAAGCTCGATACGGCCCCGTCCGTCGATCCGCTCGTGGCGCTGATGCGCCTGCCCGGCGTCTGACAAAAAAAGAGGCGCCGGCATGGGCCGGGCGCCTCTTGGACCCTAAGGCCGCTGCCGCAGGGCAACGGCCCGGCAACCTCACTCCGCGGCGACCGCCACCTGGACCGCATCGCGGCACATCATGTGATCGTAATTGGTGCGGAAGAACATGTCCTGCACCTGCGCATCCATGCCCGCGAGCGATGCTTCGAACTTGCCCAACGGGTCGCGGGTTCCTTCGGGGTGGGGATAATCGCTCGAGAACATGTACAGCTCGGGCCAGCTATCCCGGATCATCCGCCCCACATCCTCGTTCGGGAACGGGGTGAAACGGACGGCACGGCGGATGTACTCGGACGGCTGCAGGTCCATCGACTGCAGATAAGGGTCGGTCTTGTTGAAAGACTGCCAGCCATGATCGAGCATGCGCAGGAATTCCGGAACCCAGCCCGCCCCGCTTTCAATAACTCCGCCGCGCAGGTCTGGAAAGCGCTGGAATACGCCGTCATAGATCATGGCGGTGAGGAACTCCTGCGGCGCAAACCATAGGCACAGGAAATCGGGGAAGCGCAGGTTCTCGCCGCCGCCGTGCAGATCGGGTGCGCGCTCGCGGCCATTGTTCTTGAATTTGGCGGGCTGGGTCTTGGTCCCTGGGCCGATGTGCAGCATGAAGGGGATGCTGCTGTCCTGCAGCAATTGCCAGAACGGGTCGAAATCGGCGTGGCCGGGGCTTTTGTCGCCCGCAGGACCTGCCGAGAACATGATCGCCGCCGCGCCTTCGGCGATGGCGCGCCGCGCTTCATCAAGCGCGCGCGCAGGATCATCAAGCGGAGCAAACGCGACGCAGTCCAGCCTCGGATCGGCGTTGCAGAAATCCTGCTGCGCCATGTTGAGCGCGCGCGCCGCAGCGTAGCGCTGATCATTGGTTTCCGCGCGGGTGATCGCGGCCAGGCCGAATGTGGGGAATACCAGCTGCTTCTTGAAGCCCAGCCAGTCGAGTGCCTCGACCCGTTCCTCCTTGTCGAACCCGCCATAACCCAGCCAGCCCTTCGCGCCTTCGATCGGATTTTCCAGCGCCTTGGCGCGCGCGGCCGGATCGGCTTTGCGGGCCTTGGCCATGTCGATCATCTTGATGATCCGCTCACCGCCATCCTTGTCAGAATAGACCTGCGAATACTGATCCTTGAACGCGCTATCGACATAGGGAGCGAGCCAGTCCTGTGTCTCCATAGTGTGCGCGTCCGCATCGTTGATGAGTCTTCCCTTTGCATAAACCACGGCGATTCTCCTTGCTGTGCCGGCTTTATCGATTCTATTTGTGAGATTGTCAATTTATTCGAAAGTTGGGTTTGAGGGTGTCAGCGTCGGCCTGGCGGCATCTGCGCGACCGAAATTAGCCTTCTGCTGCCTAATGGGCCGGTAGCGAACAGGTTCGGATGGAACTCAGCGTAGGTGATACCCTTGCAGCG
Source organism: Blastomonas sp. (assembly GCF_030373265.1). Lineage (GTDB taxonomy): Bacteria > Pseudomonadota > Alphaproteobacteria > Sphingomonadales > Sphingomonadaceae > Blastomonas. The sequence goes on along the minus strand of NZ_JAUCZC010000017.1, from coordinate 9,235 downwards.
CAGGATTTATTCGAATAGTCGGTACGGAACTATTTAAGGGAGGCGACCATAAAGCTGCTACACGAATTGTTGAGGCCGCAACGCCGATCAGATGGAGAATGGACCGGTAGACCCGGCCCCGCCATGGGCCCGCGCATGTTCGGCGGCCAGGCCGTCGCGCAGGCGTTGCTCGCTGCTGCGGGCGAAGAGCAAGGTGGAAAACTGGCGCATTCGCTGCACGCGCATTTCTTAAAGGCCGGGATTGCGTCCGAACCGACCGACTATGCGGTCACCACGCTGTCCGAAGGGCGCAGCTTCGCCACACGCAGGATCGACGCCCGGCAGCGTGGACAGCTTATCTTCAGCATGACTGCGTCGTTTCATGCGCCCGAACCGGGCCTATGCCACCAGATCGATGCGCCCCTTTCACTCGATATCGAAGCGGCGCTGCAATCGCTGGAGCAGTGGATCGACAAACACCCGGATTCCGCAGCATCGCCGATCTTCGGCCGTCTCGAGAAGCGACCGATAGAGATCGTCCCGCTCGATCCCGGCGCCCTTTTCAGCAGCCGTCCGCGCGAACCAAGCACCGGCACCTGGATGCGGATACGGCAGGCCTCGCCCGACGATCCGGCGCTGCAACGAGCGATCCTGGCCTACGCGTCGGATATGATGTTCCTGCGCAACGCGATGCTTCCGCACCGCATACGGCCAGGAAGCGATCGCGTGCAGGCGGCAAGCCTGGACCACGCCTTGTGGTTTCACACGACGCCCGATTTCAACGACTGGCTGCTCTATGCCACCAGCAGCCCGTGGTCCGGCCATGCGCGCGGACTGAACCTTGGCCATTTCTTTGCCCGCGATGGGCAACTGATCGCCACGGTCACCCAGGAAAACCTGATGCGCCCAAGGGGCGACGGAGATACGACGACATGACACAAGCCAGCCCGACCAGCGACACCGCGCACCCTGCGCTCTTCTCCTTCGTCAAACTCGTGGTCCCGGATATCGACAACGCGACGCAGTTCTTCGTCGCCGGTTTCGGCATGAAGCACTCTGATACAATCGATACCCCGCATTTTCGCGAACACATGCTCACTGGGCGCAAGGGTTCGGTCACGGTCGTGCTGTTCCACTGGAAGGACAAGCGCCCGCTCGAAATCGGCAATGGCTGGGGCCCGCTTGGCATGATCTCGCGCGATCTGGACGGTGATGTCGCGCGCGCCATCGCTGCAGGTGCGCGCCAGAAGGGCGAGACGGTCCAGTTCGGCCCGGCGCGCATCGCATTCCTGCTGACTCCCGACGGGCACGAGATCGAGCTGTTGCAGCCCGGCACCTGACGGCGACCCGTTCCGGACGCCATGGCGTCCGGAACGGAATAACGCCTCTAACGCGCAGGCCCTTCTGGTAGCAGCCGCTGCAACAGCTCGCGCTCAGCTGCATCGGGATCGACCACGAGCTGCGGCTTGACGTCGAAGATCATCGTCGCCCTCAGCGCCGGAGAGTAGGTCGACCATTGCGGCAGCGCGCGGGTGGCGGGATTGCCTGTGCGCGCGAAGGCGATCCACGCATCGGCCATCAGGTCGGCCATACGCTGCGTCTGCTTGGTCTCAGGCCCGGTATAGCTGGTCGATCGCGCCACGTTGTCGAACACGAACGCGATGTCCAGCGCGTGGGGCGTGCCCAGCCTGCCGCCTTCGACCGGTGTCTTCCAGTCCAGCCGGTACATGTAAACCGGCGCTGGCTGCGCGCTCTTTCGTTCGGCCTGACGCAGCGCGGCGCTGCGGTAGTTGCGGAACGTCGCCACCTGGAAAAACACGTCGCTGGCGCTGTAGCCGGGATGCGCCGCGCGCATGCCGGTGATCACCTCGGCCACCGCGGCCGCAGGCACAAAGGCTTCCAGCTTTTGCGGCAGCTGCTCCCAGGTCAGCGCAAAGTTGCCGGGTTGACCAAGCCCGCCCTGCAACCGCATCTCGTTGGCGTTGCTGCCCACGAGCAGGGGAATGTCGGCAGATACCGGGGTCGCATCGGGCGCATAGGGGTGCCGTGTCAGCGCGCGCCCATCGACCACCGGGCGATAGAAGCCGCCCCTGCTGCGCGATTGCACCATCGCCTTGAGCAGCGCATCCATCGGCATTGCGGCCAGATCCTGCACCGTCGTTGCCCCTGCAGTCGCCAGCAGATCCTTCGCCAGCGCAGACGCCAGCCGCGGATCGAACCCCGCGAGCGACATCGAACCCGATTGCGCGATCGCGCGATGAAACAGGCCGCGCGCATCGGGCATCGCCATCAGCGTCGAGACCTTGGCCGCACCGCCCGATTCCCCGAAGATGGTCACGTTGCCGGCATCGCCGCCGATCGCCTCGGCGTGATCGCGCACCCATTGCAGCGCCTTGATGATATCGAGGCTGCCGAGGTTGCCTGCATCGGCATAGCGCGGATCGTCGCTCACCTGCGCCAAGTGGCTGTAGCCAAAGGCGTTCAGCCGGTGGTTCAGCGTCACCACCACAACATCGCCGCGCTCGGCCAGCCGCGATCCGTCATATCCGTGGCTGGAGCCCGAACCGGTGACATAGCCGCCACCGTGCAGCCAGACCATGATCGGTCGCTTCTTGTTGTCCCCCTGCCCGCGCGTCCAGACATTCAGGAACAGACAGTCTTCGCTCATCCCGCGTGGATTGGCCCATGAGGAGAAGACTGGCACTTCGCCGGGCTCGGGCTGCGGACAATCGCTGCCAAAGTCACTGGCATCGGCTGGCGCAGTCCATGGCGACGGATCGGAAGCACGCTGGAATCGCCGCCCCTCGGTCGAAGCGGCGTAGCGTATCCCGCGATAGACGCGCACCTGCCCCTTGCTACCCTCGACCTTCCCCGCCACCGGACCAAACCGCGTCTGCAATATAGCGGAGGAGGTTGCGCGCGATGGCGCGGCCGTCACCGGCGCCAGCGCGCTCGCGAACAGCGCCGCCAGCGCCAGGGTGCTCTTGAAGGCTTGTTTCATGTCAGGGGTGTCCTCTTATTCACGCGAATATCCGCTCGCTTGCAGTTTGGCTCCGGGCCGCTCGCCGCGAGACCAGGCGGCGCGCCCGACGATAAATTGGTCGTCGTCTTGGGCATCGACCGGCTGCAACCCAGCCGCGGCAAATGCCGTGCGGATCGCGGTGCGACCGGCCGCATCCAGCACAGGGATCGCCCCTTTGGGTGCATGGGGGTCAGCAGGCAGCAAACCGCCATTCCCCCCGCCCAGCCACTGGTAATAGCGATTGTGCGGCCAGGGATGTGCGCCCTTCGCGAGCACCGGTGCCTGCACCGCAAAGAAGTGCACCAATACCGGTTGCAACCGCTGCGCCAACGCATCGAGCTGATCGAAATCGCCACACGCCGATGCTTCGAGCAGTCTTATGCCGGCCCTGTCGGCTGGAGTCTGGATCGCCTCGGCATTCCACTGTCCGCTCCACGCTATGTGGAACCGCCGCGCGAGCTGTGGCAGGAAGTCCAGATTGACCGGCCCGATCGAAAGCCTGTTGCCGAGCCTGCGGCACAGTTCGACCGTGGCCGCTTCGGAAACCGTCTGCGAAACCTTGACTCCAACGACATTGGGCATATCGGCGATGCGGTCATAGACGTCGAGCGGCTGCCCTTCCGGCCCCAGTGCGGCAAAGGCGCGCCGCCCGGTCGCCGCATAGAGCATCACGGGCAGAGCAGTGGCCTGTACCCGCGCAGCTATCAGGTCGTGAAGCGCCCGCGAATCCACGCCACGTGGAAAGGTCGATGCCAGTAGCACAAGGTCGACACCATGCCGTTCAAGCCCTTTGAGCACATCCCGATCCGCTTCCACGTCACGCCCGAAAATGGTGCCATGTACCGCGATTTTGCCCCGCGCCTCGTCGCACACAATCCGATGGAAGTGATCCCAATTAGCCGTCCCGGGAAGGGTCCAGTTCGGCATCGGCATTGTGCCTGAAAATCCGTGCGCAATGGCGGCGCGCACATCGATGCGGATCGCGTCTTCATCCAGAATGGTACCGTCAGTACGGAACGAGGGCTGGATGAGGTTCATCAGCCCAGTCAGTCGCGCACGCGCCCATTTGCGCTGCAAGGTGGAACTGTCCGGCAAGATCCGTGCCTCGCTCGCAACCACCGCTGGATCAGACCCCATATTCAGATTTGCCTTTCTAAAGGCCGAATCCGACAACTCAGGTGCGGTACAGATGGCACGCCGCTCACGCAGTCATCCCCCTGCTATCAGGAGATCGCCGCACTGATTCGGCAATTCCTTCGATCATCCCATCGACAAGACCCCGCATTCCCACCCTCTCACGCTGCTTCCCGCCAGCGAGTATGATCGCCATACCCATTTATTGAAAAAAGGCTTAACACAGATGTTCTATTGGTTCTAGTGTCAGTCACGCGAACTGCCCCGGCAGGGGCCGCGACACAAAGGAGAGTCACATGATGTCACGCAGGACAGCGATCGCCGCGAGCTTGGCCACTGGAATGGGCCTTTTGGTCGAGCCGGCGCTGGGCAGTACGTTGTTTCCGGTGGTCGAGACAGCGCAAGGCAGATTGCGCGGGCTTTCATCGGGGGGCGTAGCGATATTTCGCGGCGTTCACTATGCCGGCGACACGGCGGGCGCCAACCGCTTCATGCCTCCCCTCCCGCCGGAGAGCTGGGCCGGGGTGCGCGATGCGCTGCACTGGGGTGATGTCGCGCCGCAAGTGCCGGGGGACCGGCGATCGGTCTACGCCGATCTCATCATGGTGGATCGCAACCCTTCGGGTATGGGCGAGAACAACCTTACGCTCAACCTGTGGACCCCGAAAATCGATGCCACTGCCAAGAAGCCGGTCATCGTCGTGCTGCACGGTGGCGGATTCTACAGCGGATCGGGCAATTCGGTCGGAATGGACGGCGAGCAAATGGCCCGCTTTACCGACAGCGTAGTCATTGCGATCAACCACAGGCTCGGCGCGTTCGGCTTTCTCCACCTGCCCGAATACGCCGGATCCGATTTTGCCACATCGGGCACCGTGGGGATGCAGGACATCGTCGCCGCGCTGGCGTGGGTCCGACAGAACGTTGCCGAATTCGGCGGCGATCCCTCGCGCGTGCTCGTCTATGGCCAATCGGGTGGCGGTGCCAAGACCAGCGTCCTCATGGCGATGCCCTCGGCAAAAGGTCTGCTCCACCGTGCGGGGGTGATGAGCGGATCGGCCTTGCGCATGATGCCGCCTGAGATGGCTTCGGCCGCCACGCGCCGCCTCCTCGCGGCGCTCGACATCGCGCCCGAAAACGCACGCCAGCTGCAGCAGGTTCCCTGGACGACGCTGCTCGAAACTCAGGCCAAGCTGGAGATGACAGACCGGGCAAAAGGCGAAGCACCAGGAGCGTTCGCGCCGGTGATCGATGGCATCACCCTCCCCCGCCATCCGTGGGACCCCGATGCCCCGGCGGTGTCCGCCGATGTGCCGATGATCATTTCCAGCGCACTTGATGAGCGCGCCTATCGCATGGCAGATTTCGCGATGACCGAGGCCGGTCTGATGACGTTTGCGCAAAAGCTGTTCGGCGATGACGCGGCAGAAGCCGTCGCGGCCTACCGCGCTGAAGCGCCCGACGAAAAACCTTTCCTTCTGGCCGCGCGGATGGACACCGACCGCACCTTCCGTAAAAGTGCGTTCGCCCAGGCCGAGCGCAAGGCAAAGCAAGGCGGCGCCAAGGTCTGGGCCTATCTATGGAAGGCCGCGAGCCCTGCAGCGGGTGGCCGCTTTGGGGCGGTGCACGGTATCGATGTCGCGCCCAGCCTCTATAATACCCGTAGCGCGCTCAATGGATCGTCGCCGGAAGCCATCAGCCTTGCGGCAGCCATCGCTTCAAGCTGGGCTGCCTTTGCCGCCAACGGAACGCCGGACAACCCACGCATTCCTCAATGGCCCGCTTATGAAAGCACGCAGAGGTCCACGCTGATTTTTGACGATACGATCACCATCGCTGCCGATCCGCGGGGCGCCATGCGCAAATTCCACACCAGAGAGAACTGAAACCCTGTTCAGCCGCACCGTTCGTACCAAAACCGAACTCTGTTATCGCCGGAAATAATTCTGCGTATGCCCCGCTCTATAGGTTTGAATTACTCTTGCGTACGGGACTTTGAGCGCGGTGGAGCGGGCTTTACCGCTGCCGACGCTTATGCGTTCTCCAATTGGAGTGGCTATCTGGATCCGGCAGATCCCAACACGGGGTGGGCCCGAGCACAGGCGGCTGGAGCCAGAACAGTGAAGCTGCATACTTCCGGGCATGCAAGCCCCGCCGACTTGGCACGTTTCGCCAACGCGATAGGTCCAAAGGCGCTCGTCCCTGTCCACGGCGTCGCTTGGGACAATCCGCAGATTGCTTTGCCACCAATCCGCAGATTATCGGACGGTGAGCCGTGGGATTTGCCGCACGCCGCCGCGAGATAGCCTTGCAAACTGGCTTGCAGAACACTGGTCGCGGGGGCCGCAGGAAGTCAATTGCAACTGATGCTGAGCCGACCGCCGCATGACTTGGCACGCTTGCTCAGCGGCCGCGCCTGTGGTGTGAGGAGCGACATGAAGTCACCGTGCAATCAGACCTGCAGGATTTATGAGCGAATGGGCTACTGCGAAGGCTGTGGTCGCAATCTGGGCGAAATCCAAGAATGGCCAAGTGCATCGGATACAAGAAAACGGCAGATATTATCAGATCTTCCCTCAAGGTTGGCCGCATTGTTTGCGGAGCGCGGCCGACAAGAGTGATTGCTAGGCTACGACAATAGCTCGAACGTCAGCCCTGCATTTGCCTCAAGCCGGTCGATCAGCCTGTCGCCGAGGATCGTTGCCGGCGTCCAGAAGCCACCCGGCACCTTGTCGGGCACGTCTTTGGCGAGGCACGCAGCAGCTTGAGACAGCATCTTCGCGGTCGACCCATAGCCTGGATCGCGGTCGCCCGTGACCCGGCAGCGCAGTGTGTCGCCCTTCGGAGTTGAACCCAGGAACATCAGTTCAAACCCGCCTTCGCGTTGCGCCTTCTCGCTCGGGCCTTCGCCTGGCTTTGGCAGCACTACGGTTTCAAGCAGCCACCGGACCGGAGGCACAGCCAGACCGACCATCAGCGCGTTTGCACCCCAGGTTGTTGCTCGGGCCATCCCCTTGCCCTTGGTTGCCACAGCTTCCTCGTACCTGAAGTCAGTGCCATAGCCGTTGCCACTTAACGCGTTCGACCGATGCACTACCCGTGTATTGATGCCCGCCATGATGAAGGGCGCGATCCAGCCACCATAGGCCTTGTCGTATTCGATCTTCACTTCCTTTTGCGGGACGGCGAATGGATGGCTCGGAGGGCACAGGCTGTATGGGTCCTTCAGCTCGCGGCGAAGCTCGGCATCGCTGACCGCTTCCTTGACCATATTGATCATGCTCGCGATGGTACCACCAGAGGCGCCACCCTTCATACTGACGACGCGCATGTCGATCGTGTTGCAGGCTTGACCAAACCGCTGAACCGAATGTTTCTGTAGGAAATGGACGCCGAGATCGGAAGGGATGGAGTCAAAGCCGCAGCAATGGACGATCCTTGCGCCACTCCGCTCTGCGTCAGCCTCATGGCGTGACTGCATCTTGCGAATCCACTGTGGCTCGCCGGTCAGGTCGCAGTAGTGGGTGCCGGTCGTGGCGCAGGCTTTCACCAACAGATCGCCGTAGAGTGCATACGGGCCGACGGTGGACATTACGACCTTGGTTCGGTCGCACATCTGCTTCAACGCCGTCTCATCAGATGCGTTTGCCAAGATTTGCTCTACGCCAGCGAGCCCAATTGTGTCGCTCAGGCTCTGCAGCTTGCTGGGTGATCGCCCGGCAATGGCCCATTTGATGGACCCATCGGCGAACTGCTCGTGCATATAGCGCGTGATGATCTGGCCAACGAAGCTGGTCGCGCCGAACACGATTATGTCGAGTTTGTTGTCCGTCATTTTGCTTCAAATGCCTCATGATGCAGGGCCGCCGACGAGGGTCGAGTTACAAAGATGGCTGGTTGGGCCTTTGTGTGCAAACCCGCCAACATCAACAAACCCGTTCATAGCCGTTTCCAGCTCTTTCGCCGGACCTGGATGGGTGTGGCCGATCAGTGAGGCACGTATAGCCCAAGATAGACAAGGTAGAACGTGAAGCTTTCGGCGGACTAGTACCAAAAGAAGCATTCCTTTAATGTATGGTTTTTATGCTCGATAAAACCTCACGATCGCGTGCTTATGATCGTTCCATTTGGACGCACAGCAGCCCCTTCTGCATCGTTTGCCCACCGCAGGTCCAACGCAAAGACGCCCCAGCAAGCACCCACGAGCGCCCCAAGCCGGAAGGCCCTTCCGATGGGAACTTCTGATCTACCTTGTGAAGAGGTGGTGCGCTTACGGGAACCTCACAATCCATTTAAACAATTGAATTAAAACGCTTAACTGACCCACACCTCCAACTTTGCCCCCAATTGTGCCCCAAAAATTATTCTAACTATTTGATTTCAAGCGGGTTTGAGTCCGAAATTGTGACTGACTTCGGCAACCGTTGGCCCTTTCGCCGCTGATGCAGGAGCCAATTTTGTCGCGATACAAGGATCCATTTTTGATGGGTTTTCCGCTACCAAAAAATGTAGATCTCTTCCGATCGCATGGCTGTTGATGGGCCGGTTGTTGAATGGCAGGTTGTGGGATGCCAATGGCGGAAAGCGGCCGTCCGATTTGCCATTTAGCAATGGCAGTAGGCGACGCAGAGTTGGTCGCTTACATCATCCGCCACAAGCGCCTACTCCTGACAGAAGCTGTCCTGCGGATTCCAAGAATGTGGTTCAACAGTTCGCGCAATCTCGTTCATCGGGCACCGCAAGCACGATACCTGGAACCGGTCATTCAAGAGGCATCGTACCAATGTCGGCATTTTTCGGTCGAGGCATGCCGGCTCCCTTTCGATCTTCCAATTCGGCCGATGCTGGCCAATAAAAAAACGACGATTAGTTTTTGTTGAAGAACACAAACAAAAGATCTGTGTTGATTGAAGCGTATGCAAATAATGCAGGTAAAACGCCCATCATCCCGATAATCAGTTTTTTTATAGTCCGGACCCAGCTAATTCATCACATGTCATAGATAAAATATATACCGGATATTACTAATCAGTACGACAGGAAATTGGACACCTCGAAGAACGCGTTATTTTTGGGCTGACGATGGTGCGAGGGGTCTGA